>CASFJU010000004.1 GCA_949295115.1 uncultured Phascolarctobacterium sp. | reverse complement strand
GCCCGCACATTCGCTTTTACTTGGTTCTTGTTCAGTTTTCAAGGTGCTGCCGTTTTCCGGCGACTTGTATATATTAGCACTTTTAGGTGACGGTGTCAACACCTTTTTCTAAAAAATGTTCAGTTTTTTACATCTTTCAAGTAATGAAAGCCATAATAATGTGTCATATTAAGCATTTCGGTATAAACTATCATTTCCGCAAATTCTTCCAACAGCTGGTTCTGCGCATGCGACAACGCCGTAAACCAGACATGTTCGCCGCCGTATTGCAGCACAAGGGCAGCAATGCCAACGGCTGCCGAAATTACCGGGAAAGGCACTTCAAAGATAAATTTCTTCCACGGCATATATTTATAAAGGCCGTACAGCAAAATTACAATTGCCAGGCCAATCGCGGCGTTGATGAAATCATGATGCGGTATACTGCTCATGCTCATAAACTTCGGCCCAAGTTCGTCTATCCCTGTCGGGAAAAATACCCTGCCCCAGCTCAGTTCACGCATGAACATAATAAAATACAGCCAGCCCAGCGTATAACCAAGCCCTTTAACGGAATAGTACGCGCAATTAAAGCAAAACATTGCGCCGAATAAAAGCAGCACTGCCTGCGTGTTTTCGATAAGCCCGTTTTCCCAGCCGCATTCCGGCGGCAGAATCTGCGCCAGCGGATAACACGCCGCCAGCAACGCAATGCTTAAAATATCCTGCGGAGCCAGTAAAAATTTAAATTTCATTTTATCAGCCATCTTTCATAATAATTTAAGTTATATGTGCTTTAATAAAAATTTACATTTATTATACAATGACTTTACAGTCAATTTCAAGCAAAATAAAAGCCTGCGCCGCTTGTACCGCAAATTTTACAATACAAACGCACAGGCTTGTTTAAATAAGGTTAGTCCTTCCAGACTTCAACGCCGTCTTTGTTTTCCAACACGGATGCTTTAAAAACAGGGTCTTTGATACCGGCTTTTTTCTGCGCCAGGTAGTCTTTCAGCGCCAGATAAGCGTTAGGAGCCAGCCTGCTGATAGCGACAAGGTTGGTAATTGCCATCAGCGCCATGAACAGGTCGGCGAGGTTCCATACCAGGCTTACTTTGGCGATAGAGCCGAACATAACCATCAGCACTACAAACACGCGGAAAATGTTCAGCGCGGTTTTGTTTTCGCCCAAAAAGGCGATGTTGATTTCACCATAGTAATAGTTGCCGATGATGGAGCTGAACGCAAAGAGGAAAATCATAACGGCAAGGAAGATAGAAGCCCAACTGCCGATGTGTTCCACCAATGCGTACTGCACAAGTTCGATGCCGCTTAAACCAACGCCCATGTAATCCTTGGACAGCATTACGATGAACGCCGATGCGGTGCAGACCAGCAACGTATCAACAAATACGCCCAGAGCCTGAATCAAACCCTGCGTTACAGGGTGCGTGGTAGTAGCAGTCGCCGCTGCGTTAGGCACAGAGCCCATGCCTGCTTCGTTGGAGAACAGGCCGCGCTTGATACCGGTCATCATGGCAAGGCCCATGCCGCCGCCAAAAGCAGCGTTCAGGCTGAAGGCCGAAGTAACAATGTCATAAAGAACCTGCGGCATTAAGGCAATGTTCTTAACAACTACAAACAAAGCAATCAACAGGTAAATACCGGCCATTACCGGCACCATCCATTCGGATACCTTGGCAATACGGTTGATGCCGCCGAAAATTACCATCGCCGTCATAACGGAAACAATGATGCCGACGGTAGTTCTGTCAAAACCGAACGCGCCCTGCAGGGACAGCGTAATGGTGTTGGCCTGTACGGAGTTGAAAATAAGACCGTAAGTGCTGCAAATAAGCACTACAAACAGCACAGCCATAAAATTATTGTGCAGCGCGTTTTTAATGTAGTACGCCGGGCCGCCGCGGTAACCGCCTTCGGCACGGGGCACTTTATAAATCTGCGCCAGCGTGCTTTCCACAAAACCGGTAGCACTGCCAATCAGCGCCATAACCCACATCCAGAAAATTGCGCCCGGGCCGCCGACGATAATGGCGATAGCGATACCGGCGATATTGCCGACACCTACGCGCGACGCGGTACTGATGCAAAATGCCT
Source organism: uncultured Phascolarctobacterium sp. (assembly GCA_949295115.1). GTDB lineage: Bacteria > Bacillota > Negativicutes > Acidaminococcales > Acidaminococcaceae > Fusicatenibacter_A. The sequence goes on along the minus strand of CASFJU010000004.1, from coordinate 242,957 downwards.
GGAACGGAGAAATATGGTTTTTCTCCATTGAAGCACCGGCATTACTGCACAGCAGGCGTACCATTTCCTTAATGCAGCGCAGCTGTACAAAGCCGGTTTTTAACGTAAACCAGATGCCAAGGCCAACCAAAAGGATTATCAGCACATAGGCATATAAAACATCGTTAACCGAAAGAACTAAATTATCAAGAAAATCCATTTCCGCACCTCTTTAGTAATGTTTACAGCATATCGCGGCTGGCGATAATATTTACGCCCAGCCCCAGAATATCTTCAACAATCACGTCGCCTGTTTTTACCGGCGCTTTAACGGTTACGCCGCGCAGGTAAGCAGCGCAATCCAGCACTTTCTCCTTCGGCAATACGGTTTCGGATACTACAGGCAAAAGCGGCAGCATGCCGCCTTCAACACGCACGGTCGTCGTCAGCATTCTTTTCGGCGCCGTCACTTCGTCGTGCGCGTATTTAGCGCCGCGCGGGCAGGTGTTGCCCTTAACGTCAACAACCTTGCCGTCTTCTATGATAACAGTCATTTCGCAGCCCATCGGGCACATAATGCAGTTCATTACACGAGTTTCAGACATCAGCCTTACGCCTCCTTATCTAAAAATACCGTCAGGCTGCTGCCGATAAGCTCAGTTTTGGCAGCAGGGATATCCACCGCAATCATCTCGCTCGGTTTGGCAACCGGCAGCATTCTTTGCAGGATTACGTTATCGCCGCTTTTTACCACCAGTTTCACCTTGCGCTCGGGGTTAGCCACACGCATGAACAGGCGCACCTGTTCGCCAGCTTCCGGCAGGTTCAGGCACTGCGGCACACAGGTACGCACGCCTTTTTCAGCGGTTACGGTAACAAATTTGGTGTTGCCGTCCAGCTTGCCCTGTGCTTCAAGCGCAGCAAATTTACCGGCAATCTCCGCTTCCTCGGATACAAAGTCAACCAGGTCATGCACATGCACAACATTGCCTGCGGCATAAAAACCGGGAAGGCTGGTCTGTCGGTGCTGGTCCACAACCGGGCCGTTGGTCAGCGGGTGCATTTTTAAATCCAGCCCGCGGCTGAGTTCGTTTTCCGGAATCAGGCCGACGGAAAGCAATACAGTATCGCAGTCGATGTCAAATTCCGTACCCGGAATCGGGCGCATTTTTTCATCAACCTTGGCAACGGTAATGCCGTTAACGCGGTCTTTGCCGTGGATTTTTACAATCGTATGGGAAAGATACAAAGGAATATTATAATCGTTCAGGCACTGTACAATATTACGGGTCAAGCCGTTGGAGAACGGGCAGATTTCCAGCACTGCCTGCACCTTGCAGCCTTCAAGGCTCATGCGGCGCGCCATGATAAGGCCGATATCGCCGCTGCCTAAAATAACAATTTTGTGCCCGGGGATGTAGCCTTCCATGTTAACCATGCGCTGTGCCGCACCGGCTGTAAATACGCCTGCTGGGCGTTCGCCCGGGATACGGATAGCGCCGCGGGTACGTTCGCGGCAACCCATTGTTAAAATAACGGTTTTGCCTTTAACTTTAATCAAACCGTGGTCGGGGCTTACAGCAACGACGGTTTTATCTTTTTCCACGCTCAAAACCATCGTGTCGGTCAGGCACTCAATTTCCGGTTTATCTTTTACAAGTTCAATGCAGCGGTGCGCATAGCCCGGTCCGGTCAGCTCCTCTTTAAAATGATGCAGGCCGAAACCGTTGTGGATGCACTGCTGCAAAATGCCGCCCAGCTCGCGGTCGCGCTCAATTACCAAAACGCTTTTCGCGCCGTTCTGCCATGCGCTGTAAGCAGCCGAAAGCCCGGCAGGACCGCCGCCGACAATTACTATATCATAAAGGTCTTTAAGCTCTTTCATTATTCCTGCCCGCCTTTCACGTCAGTTTTTTCATAATATAAATGCGAATCCTTGCGTTCCTTCAGCACGTCCGCTACGGAAATGCCAAGCTCGCGCGCCAGAATCTGCGTTACGCGCGGGCCGCAGAAACCGCCCTGGCAGCGACCCATACCGGCGCGGGTACGGCGTTTAACGGCGTCAACCGTCGTTGCTCCGCACAGCGCTTTAATGGCAGCCACAATTTCGCCTTCGGTAACGGTTTCGCAGCGGCAGATAACACGCCCGAACAGCGGCTCTTTCGCAATCAAATCAGCTTTTTCGCTGTCGGTAAGCCTTGTAAAGTGAACTTGTTTCGGCAAAGCAGCTTTAAAATCTGCCTTTTTATTCATCGGCAGGTATTTGCTAACAGCTTCGGCAATTTCTTCCGCAACGGCAGGCGCAGCGGTCAAGCCCGGGGACTGCATGCCGGCAGCGTTAAACAAACCTTCCACGCAGGAAGCGCCCAGAACAAAATCACCGTTGTCCGATACGGCGCGCAGACCGGCAAATTCGGTAATGGCAGCGCCCATAGGCAGGTTTGGAATCAGCTTGCGTGCCGAAGCAATAATCTGGTCCATGCCCGGCGCGGTAACGCTGGTATCTTCCTTATCGTCCATATCGTTGGCGTTAGGCCCGATAAAGGTATTGCCGTGTGTAGTGGTGCAAACCAGAATGCCCTTGGAATTTTTGGCAGGCGTCGGGAAAACAACGCCGTACACCAAATCGTTGCAGGCAGTTTTATCAAACAAAATGTATTCGCCCTTGCGGGGATGGATTTTAAAGCTGTCGTCACCGGCAAGATGCGCTATTTCATCGGCATAAACACCGGCAGCGTTAACGACGCATTTGGTTTTAATAACGCCGAGATTGGTTTCAACGGCGGTAATTTTTCCGTCTTCCTTAACAAAACCGGTTACGCGGCAGTTGCGGATAACTTCAGCACCGTTCTGCACAGCGCACTGGGCAAAACGCAGCGCAGCCTCAAACGGCCAGCAAACACCGGCAGTCGGCGCCCACAGTGCTGCAACGGCAGTGGTAAGGTTCGGCTCTTTAGCCAATACTTCTTCACGGCTTAAAATTGCCAGATCAGGCACACCGTTGTTTTTGCCGCGTTCCAGCAGCTCTTTCAAAGTTTCAACTTCTTCATCGTTAGTTGCAACAACCAGCGAACCGGTCCATTTAATGTCAAGGTCCAGCTCGTCCTCCAGCTGATGGTACAGACGGTTGCCCAACACATTCATAATCGCCTTGTTGCTGCCGGTCGGTGCGTCAAAACCTGCATGCAGGATAGCACTGTTAGCCTTGGTCGTGCCGCAGGCAACATCCGGCTCTTTTTCCAGCAAAACGCATTTTACATCATACTTGCTCAGCTCGCGCAAAATAGCGCAGCCGACAACGCCGCCGCCAACAACAACGACGTCCGCCTCTTTGATAAAATCCATTTCGTCACATCCTAAACTTAATCAGTATTTAAAGTAATTTTAACACATTTGTTACAGAAATTGAATATTTTCCGCGCCAAGTTATCAGAAAAATTTAAGTAAAACCGCAGCGGGATGAAACTTGTCCCGATTTTTATTATTTATTGTTTACAAAATTGTACATATAAAAATTAAGAGTTTTATTTAATTTTTTCATTACAACGACACTACCAAAATACTGACGTATAGTTTTTGAACTTCCTTTAAAACTTTTAATTATAATTTTATCACTACTATAACGGGTAGGTATTACATAATTAACAGATTTAATATTTTCCCAACTATTTTGCCAATATTTATCATTGTAGTCTAAATCAAATACTTTAATAACTTTACTGTCAAAATAAATATAATCATACTCTTTCTTTTTTAATTTTACTTGTTCGGCAAAAAGATTTCCGTTTGATAGTAAAAATACAATTGAAATTACTAAACTCAAAATACACATTTCATAATCTTCTTTAAATAATAGATAAATACTAAAAACTAAAAATGAAAAACCATAGATTGATAAATAATTTGTTTCTTCAAATGGTTTATGCGCTTTTATATTTATACTAAAATTATTATCCACCAATATATTTTTTGATATATTTTTCTTTATATATAAAGCTATTTTAAAGGCAGTATTGTAATATTCATATACATTTTTTTGTTTTAATTCAATCGTGTTTAAATTTGCATTAAATTTCAAAAAATAAATATTTAAATAAAAGTTTTTCAAACTACTATAAACAAAAAAGATTTTTTGATAATCTTCTTTTTCTTCTGTATCCTTATAGAAAAATCGTAAACAAAATATGGTATTTTGGTTATTTATACCGTTATAATACAAATCATTAACAAGTTTGTTAATGCCGTTTTGGTCACATGTAAAATCTAATACCAATCTGTAATTTTCGTTTACATCATTTACAACAACGGCAGCATTACCTTTATTTGTAATTGAAAGTCCACAATAATACATTTTCTCACCACCATTTTCCTATTTATTTCTTGCTCCGTTTAAAATTACCTGCTTTTTTATTATTTGACACCCTGTCTGGCATATTTTAAAATTAAATTAAGAAAGAAGGTGCGCCTATGAAAAAAATCTTTTTAATTTTCTGCTTAACACTGTGCCTTTTTAATACCGCCTTTGCGGAAGAAGCAAAAGAAGCTGCCGGAACTGAAGCACCAGCCGCAGCGGAAGAACAGCAGGACGAAAAACAAAACGACATTAAAGTGCTGCTTGACGCCGAAGACGTAGAACAGGCTTTGCTGGCTGGCGTTAACGATAACTGCTATCTGGAAATTGAAGAAGGCAAGTACATTGCCTATAAAATTGACGTAAAAGACGACGACACGCGCCGCGATTTGTTTAAAAAAGCACCGGCCGAGCGCGTTAACCACCTTACCACCAACAACGAAGAAATTTACAACTACCTGACCAAATTTATTCAGAGCCGCGAAAAATCCGGACGCAAATATTACGGCTACCGCATTACCGGCGGCATTGAAGAAAACGCCACCTTGCCCGACGGCAGCACAGCTTACAAATTCTGGTTCATGAAGCTGGACGAAGATGACGGCAGCGGCGGCTGGCGCATCCCGATCGGCATCGGTATCGGCATTGGCGGCGGCCATCACCACGGCCCGTGGGTTGGCATCGGCTGGTAAAATTTAAAAAACTGCAAACAAAAATCCGCATTGAAAACCAATGCGGATTTTTTATTTAACTTTTATTCTTCTTCGTCTTCGTGCTGTACAGCCGCCAGCGAAACAACCTTATCGCCTTCGCTCAGTGTCATCAGCTTAACGCCCTGCGCGTTGCGCCCAAACTGGCTGATGCCTTCACCGTCGATGCGAATGATGATACCCGCTGCGGTAATCAGCAAAATTTCCTGTTCGGGGTTGATAACCTTCATGCCTACAACGGCGCCGGTTTTTTCCGTTACCTTAATGTTGATAACGCCCTTGCCGCCACGGGTCTGCTTGCGGTATTCGCTTACAGCCGTGCGTTTGCCAAGGCCTTCTTCGGTAGCCGTCAAAACTTCTTCGTTTTCGCCGGTAACGCTGTCCATAGCAACAACCTCGTCGTCAAAGCCCAGCTGGATGCCGCGTACGCCGTGTGCAGTACGTCCCATCGGGCGCACATCCTGCTCGTCAAAGCGGATGGCAAGTCCGCGGCGCGTTGCAAGTACAATCTCGCTGTTGCCGTCGGTCAGCTCAACGCCGATAAGTTCTTCGTTGTCGTCCAGCGTCATGGCAATCAGCCCGGCTTTACGCGCACTGTTAAAGTCGTTCAGGTTGGTCTTTTTAACCGTGCCCTTGTTGGTTGCCATAAACATGAACTGGTCTTCTTTAAATTCCTTAACCGGGATAACCGCCGTTATCTTTTCGCCCTGTTCAATCGGCAGCAGGTTGATAATTGCCGTGCCTTTAGCAGTGCGGCCTGCTTCGGGGATTTCGTAGCCCTTCTGGCGGTAAACCCTACCCTTATTGGTAAAGAACAGAATATTATGGTGCGTAGTGGAAAGGAACAAATGCTCGGCGCAGTCGTCGTTCTTTTTGCCGCTGCCGCCGGTTTTGCCCATGCCGCCGCGCTTCTGGCTGCGGAAGTTATCCAGCGTCTGGCGTTTGATATAGCCCTGATGGCTGATAGTGATAACAATATCTTCCTCGGCAATCAGATCTTCGATATCCATATCGGAAGTATCTACCGAAAGTTCCGTACGGCGTACGTCGCCGAACTTCTTCTTCATTTCCAGCAGGTCTTCCTTGATAATGCCCAAAACTTTGTGTTCGTCTGCCAAAACGCTCTCCAGCCAGTCAATCGTTTCCAAAACGTCGATGTATTCATCGTCAATCTTTTTGCGTTCCAAACCGGTCAGGCGCTGCAGGCGCATATCCAGAATAGCCTGTGCCTGACGCTGGCTCAGCGCAAATTTTTCCATCAAAGCGGCTCTTGCCGTATCGGCGTTGGCGCTGTTGCGGATAGTGCTGATTACCTCGTCCAGATGGTCAAGCGCAATCTTCAAACCCTCCAAAATGTGGGCGCGCTCTTTCGCCTTGCCCAGTTCATAACGGGTACGGCGGGTAATAACATCCTTCTGGTGGTCAAGGTAATAATTTAAAATCTGTTTTAAATTCAGCACGCGCGGATGCCCGTTAACCAGTGCCAGCATAATAATGCCGAAGCTGGTCTGCAGCTGCGTATGCTTGTAAAGCTGGTTCAAAACAACGTCCGGCACGGCGTCGCTCTTAAGCTCGATAACAACGCGCATACCGCGGCGATCCGATTCGTCGCGCAAATCGGTAATGCCTTCAATAACGCCGTCTTTAACTAACTGCGCAATGCTTTCAATCAGGCGTGCTTTATTGACCTGATACGGAATTTCACTGACCACAATGCGGTGCTTGCCCTTCTGCATCGGTTCAATTTCTGCGCGCGCGCGGATTTTAACAATGCCGCGGCCGGTATTATAAGCGTTTTTAATGCCTTCCGTGCCAAGGATAATAGCGCCGGTCGGGAAGTCCGGACCTTTAATGGCAGCCATCAGCTGAGGAATTTCCACATCGGGATTATCAATCAGCATTACCAGGCCGTCCACAACTTCGCCCAAATTATGCGGCGGAATGTTTGTTGCCATGCCGACGGCGATACCGGCACTGCCGTTGATTAAAAGCGCCGGTACTTTAGAAGGCAGTACGCTCGGCTCTTTTAACGATTCGTCATAGTTCGGTACAAAATCGACGGTTTCTTTTTCAATGTCTTCCAGCATAACCTCGGCAATTTTGGTCATGCGCACTTCGGTGTAACGCATTGCTGCCGCGCTGTCACCGTCCACACTACCGAAGTTGCCGTGGCCGTCAACCATCAGGTAACGGGTGGAAAAATCCTGTGCCAGACGTACAATAGCGTCATAAACGGCAGTATCACCGTGAGGATGATATTTACCTAAAACTTCGCCGACGATACGGGCAGATTTTTTATACGGCTTGTTGGAAGCCATGCCCGCTTCCTGCATGGCGTAAAGAATACGCCTGTGTACAGGTTTTAAACCGTCGCGCACATCGGGCAGCGCCCTTTGCACAATAACGCTCATCGCATAGTCAATATACGATTTCTGCATTTCTTCTTCGATATAGACCGGTAAGACCTTGCCTGCTCCTGTCTCTAAATCCACAATATCACCTCAACCCTTAATTAAAGAAAATATCATATATCTGTTTGCCTATTAAAAGCGTTGTAACCGTTAAAAACAGCGGCCTTACATAAGCAGCGCCGTGCTTTATCGCCATGCGCGTGCCAAAATAAGCGCCAACCATCATGCTTATGCCCATGATGATGCCGTACAGCCACACTACCGACCCGTTATAAATAAAAGTCGCCAGCGCGCTTAAATTACTGGCTGTGTTCAGCGCCTTGCCGTTGCCTGCCGCCGTAACAAAATCACAGCCCAGAAATAAAAAACCGAAAATTAAAAATGTGCCTGTGCCCGGCCCGAAAAAACCATCGTAAAAACCCATCACAAGCGCCAGCACAAAAGCACCTGCCAGCGATAATTTGCTGAACTCGGTTTTGCCCTTAACGCTACCCCAATCCTTATGTTGGTAAGTATAAAGGGCAATCAGCACCAGCATGGCAACTACCAGCTTGCGCATAAAATCCTGCGGCAGCAGATGAACCGTATAAGCGCCGCACACAGAACCGATAACCGACAGCGGCACCAGCGAAATAACCAGCTTTTTGTTGATATGGCCGGAACGCCAGAAGGAAATTACGCTTGTAACCGCGCCCATGCTTGCCGCCAGTTTGTTGGTGCCAAGCACCATGCTTACCGGAAGCCCCGAGCTTAGCAGCGCCGGTACGGAAATCAGCCCGCCGCCGCCGACCGTGGAATCGATAAATGCGGCGACAAAACCGGTAATCACAAACAAAACTATATTGAATAAATCAAGACTTTCCATTTTTTATAAATACCTCTTACGGCAGTTCATAACCGGCCGTTTTTAAATAAAAACCGGTGCAGCCGCCGTGGCATTTTACTTTTACAACTTCTGCCGTAATTTCATTGCTGACGGCATAGGGGTTATTCTGTAAAAGCGGTGCTTTTTCCAAAGGCCACCTTACGCCGCTGATGCTTACTTCAGTGTCGGTAAGCGGCAGTAATGAAAGTGCCGTAAAATTCTGCTGCGGTATAAATTCAAGGCTTTCGCCAGATGTAAGCAGCACCATAACTTCTGCTTCGTCAGCCATTATTACCGGCACGCAGCTTTTTTGTTTATACGCCAGCAGCGAAAACACATTGCTGTAAAGATGGTCGAACCTGCCGCCCCAGATGCCTGTTATTAAAAGAGGAGCTTTTTGCGACAGCATAGTCAGTAAAAGCTGCAAATCCGTATCATCCTTTGCAGGATTGAATTGAACTGTTTTAATATTTTGCTGCTGCGCCTGCTGTAAATAATCCTTACCTGCACTGTCGGCATCGCCGCATAACAGTTCAGGCTTCATGCCTGCATCAAGGCAGATTTCAATACCCTTATCGGCGCAGTAAACTTTTTTACCGGCAGCGGCAGCTTTAAACCAATTTAAATCAGGCTTGCGCCCACCGGCAGAGGCAACAATAAAATCATTGCCGCATTCTTCACAATTTTTTATAACAAACCTGCCCTGCGGCAGACTTAATGCAATTTCCATCAGGCTTTCTTTTTAACGGCGGCAGGTTTAATAATAATCTGCCCGTCCTCTTTATAAACTTTCCAGTCGGCTTCACCCTTGGTATTTTTAAACCAGTCCATACTGATTTCCAGCAGATAACGGTTTAATTTTGCCAAAGCTTCGTCCGGCAGTAAAATTTCTTTGCTTTCCGCTTTTTTAGCGGTTTTTAATTTTTTATTTTTAACGGGCTCATCGCCATAAATAGCGTTTTCGAAGCTTACTTCTTCTTCATAGCCCTTTAACATATCCTCATCGGATAGATTTTTTCTGATTTTCATTTTTTCACCCAATTACAAATCAAGATTGCGTACCTTACCGGCATTCTGCTCGATAAACTGACGGCGCGGTTCAACCTTATCGCCCATCAGCACGGAGAAAATAGCGTCCGCTTCGGCAGCATCTTCCAGATGTACCTGCAAAACGGTACGCGCTTCCGGGTTCATCGTAGTTTCCCACAGCTGTTCCGGGTTCATTTCGCCAAGGCCTTTATAACGCTGTACATAAGGGTTATTATCGCGGCCAACTTCGTCCAGCACTTTTTGCAGTTCGTCATCACTGTAAGCATACATGTGGCGCTGCCCTTTGCGTACCAAATACAGCGGCGGCTGCGCGATGAAAACATGGCCTTCCTTAATCAGCGGCTGCATATAGCGATAGAAGAAAGTAAGCAGCAAAGTACGGATATGGGCACCGTCAACATCGGCATCCGTCATAATGATGATTTTTCCGTAACGCGCTTTATTTATATCAAATTCTTCTCCGATACCGCAGCCGAAAGCGGTAATCATGTTACGTATTTCTTCACTGCTCAAAATTTTATCAAGACGTGCTTTTTCAACGTTCAGAATTTTACCGCGCAATGGCAAAATGGCCTGGAAGCGTCTGTCCCTGCCCTGTTTGGCACTGCCGCCTGCGGAATCGCCTTCGACGAGGTAAATTTCCGTTTCGGCAGCGTCCTTGCTCTGGCAGTCGGCCAATTTGCCCGGCAGGCTGCTGATTTCCAGAGCATTTTTGCGGCGGGTCAGTTCCCTTGCTTTACGTGCCGCCATTCTTGCGCGTGCGGAAATAATGGATTTATCCACAATTTTTTTGGCGATGGCAGGGTTTTCTTCAAAAAATTCTTCCAGCCCTTCGCTGACCAGATTATCAACAATCGGACGGATTTCGCTGTTGCCGAGTTTGGTTTTGGTCTGGCCTTCAAACTGCGGTTCGCGCACTTTAATACTGATAACGGCGGTAATGCCTTCGCGCACATCGTCGCCGCTTAAATTGTCGTCGTTGTCCTTCAGCGTGCCGATTTTACGGGCATAATCGTTAATCGTACGCGTTAAAGCCTGTTTAAAACCGCTTAAATGCGTGCCGCCTTCTTCGGTGTTAATATTATTGACAAAGGTAAAGATATTTTCGTTATAGGTATCGCAGTACTGCATCGCAACTTCCACGATGTTATCGTCTTTGATGCCTTCGATGTAAATCGGTTCTTCGTTGATTTTATCTTTATTTTCGTCAACGTATTTTACAAATTCAATAATGCCGCCTTCGTAATGGAAGGTTTCGGATTTGCCGCTGCGCTCGTCGGTCATCGTAATTTTAATGCCCTTATTCAAAAAGGCCAGCTCACGGATGCGCAGGCGCAGGGTTTCATAGCTGTAAACCAGTTCCGTAAAAATCTCAGCGTCAGGTTTAAAATGTACGGTTGTACCTGTTTCTTCAGTCGTACCTTTTTCGTACAACGGCACAACTGTTTTGCCTCGTGCAAATTCAATGCCGTAAACCTTGCCGCCACGGCGTACTTCAACTTCCATATGCTCGCTCAATGCGTTAACGCAGGATACGCCAACGCCGTGCAAACCGCCGGAAACCTTATAGCCGCCGTCACCGAATTTACCGCCGGCATGCAGAATCGTCATAACAACTTCTACCGCAGGCTTGCCGACTTTGTGCATATCAACCGGAATTCCGCGTCCATTATCCTTAACGGTAATGCTGTTGTCGTTATGAATTATTACTTCAATCAAAGAACAATAACCGGCCAGAGCCTCGTCGATACTGTTATCGATAACCTCGTACACCAGGTGGTGCAGGCCTCTGCCGGAAATGCTTCCAATATACATACTTGGGCGTTTACGTACGGCTTCAAGCCCTTCCAGAACCTGAATCTGCCCCGCGCCATACTGCCCTTTTACTTCTGTTGCTTCTTCTAAAGTCGACATCTTTACCTCCATCAATTATCTCTGTCCCTGTTGTAAACCTCAATGCCAAAATCATCTTCCGCGCGTTTTTTCAGTGTCAGCGCCGAAATGCCCGAAAGGTAAATTTTATCATCAGTCAGAATACAACTGGAATATTCACCATTTTCCGATAAATCGATTACTTCGTATTTATGGTTATCACACTGCTTTTGCAGGTAATTTTTAAACACGTTGTTTTTCTGGTTTCTGATATTAAAGATAGCGATGATATCGGTATTTTTAATAACAAAATCAGAGCCCAAATGCAAATACATCTTACTTCCTCCGCAAATTGGCTAAAACATTCTGATAGTTTTTATCATCAATCAACGCAGGCGTTTTGCCTGTTTTTAACATTACTGCCAGCATCTCATCAGCCGTTGTCGCCGTATTATTGGCAACTTTGGAGTAATAATGCTGTTTTAAGTTATTTTTAACGCTATCGTATAATATTTTATCACAATTCAGCGTTTTTTTACAGTTTTCGTAATCTGACCACGGCTCCGTCAACAAAAATTTAACCACAGCGTCATGCTGCTTTTCTCTTTCGTAACGCGCGCAGACATTGCATAAATTGCCGCTGCCGTTAATAACAGCGCCGCATTTACTGCATTTTTCCGCACCATGCTGCGTTAAAAACTTTTCTCTTTTGGCGGAAGCAGCTTTAAAAGAAATCAAACTTTGCTGTAAACCTTCATTTTTTATAATACTGGTAATATTTTTTATCTCCGCAAGCTCATCTTTATCCAAAATAACCTTTGCAGGGTTTTCATCAGCGCCGGTAGTTTTTAAAAATAAATTATCAACGCTGCCGTTAAAAAATTTTAAATCGCTTACTGCACGTTTTTTTAACGCGCCGTTTATATTTTTTAAAAACTGCTTTTTCATCAGCAGCAAATGATTAGACCACACCGAACTGTCGGTATTGATATACAGGACTTTATTTTCCAACTGCACAGGTTTGGAATGTTTAGCGACGTTTTCACCGCAGATATTGCTCCAGCGGCTTTGCAGATAAAAAACAAGGTAAGATTCTTTTTCTTCCTTACCCGGCAGCATATTCAGTAAAATCTGCTCAACATTTTCCATCAGCCCTGCTTTACCTTTCCGTTCTCAATATAAAAATAAGCGTTATCATTCAAATCAGGAATCAAATGCTTATCGTTAACCGTAATAAAAGTCTGCACCCTGCCGTCGATAAATTTCAGCAAATGCGTGCGGCGGTCGGCATCAAGCTCGCTCATAACGTCATCTAGCAGCAAAACAGGATATTCTCCCACGGCATTTTTTACATATTCCAGCTGCGCCAGTTTTAAGGCCAGTGCCGCACTGCGCTGCTGACCCTGCGAACCAAAGGCCTTTAACAGCCTGCCGTTGACATAAAAAAATAAATCATCACGGTGCGGTCCGATACTGGTATTACCGCGCAGAATATCCAAAGACTGGCGCGCTTTAAGTTCCTGTAAATAAAAATCTTTCCAATCAGCTTCGCTTTTATCTTCCTGCTCTAAAATAAAATCGCCGCTGATTTTTAAGCCGTATTTTATTTCAAGTTCTTCGCCGCTACCGGCAATAGAAGCATAAATACCACTGGCAATAGCTCTTAATTTATCTAATGCTGCCAGTCTTTTACGCACAATTAACGCCGCCGAAGTACAAAGCTCATTATCCCATAAGCCAAGCTGCTCCTTGCCGCTGCCTTCATCGCGGATAGCTTTTAACAGCTTGTTGCGCTGCAAAAGCAGACGGTTATACTTTACCAACAGCTCATAATAAGCCTTATCGGTCTGCGCAATCTGCATATCAAAAAAGCGGCGGCGCAGCTGAGGTTCACCCTTAATCAGCTGCAAATCTTCCGGTGAAAACATCACCGTATTTAGCGTACCGTAATGTTCCTTAGCTTTAATGCTGACATTATCAAGCAGCAGCTCTTTTTTTATCCGCCCGTGCTGCTCATAACGCTTGATTTTTATATCATAATCAGCGTCAAAACTCGTAAAATCTACTTTTACCGCCAGCTCACGCCTGCCTTCGCCAAACAGGTCATCCTCCTGCGAAGTTCTGTGCGACATGCCGAAAGCAGCATAAAACAAAGCCTCCAGCAGATTAGTTTTTCCCTGCGCATTTTTGCCGTAAAAAATATTCACCATCGCCGGAAACTGCAAAGCACACTGGCTGTAATTTCTGAAATTATGCAGATAAAGGCCGTTAATTTTCATTTTCTACAGTAATTTCGGCCAAATCCTTAACTTTAACTACATCGCCGGCGCGGATTTTTTTGCGCTTTTCGCTGACAGGCTGCCCATTCAGGCTCACAAGCCCTTCTTCAATCAGCTCATGCGCCTGCCCGCCGCTCATTACCACACCGGCAAATTTTAAAAGATTGGTTAAAGTAATAAATTCGGTTTCAATCTGTACTTTTAATTTTTGCATTTTAGAACACAACCCTTACCGGAGTTACAATGTAAATATAATTTTCTTCGCCAACAGGCTTAATGCAAACCGGGCTCAGCGAATTATTCAGCTCCATAACAGCTTCTTCATCGGAAAGGTTCTTCAAAATATCCAGAATATATTTGGAATTAAAGGCTACGTTCAAAGTTTCACCTTCCGTGCGGCACTGAATGTCTTCACGGCCCTTACCAACATCCGGGCTGCTGGAAGTAACAACAATTTCCGTATCACCAACGCTTACTTTGATAATGCTGTAATCACCGTCGCTGGAGAACAGTGCCACCCTTTCAACGGCACCTGCCAACTCTTTAACATTAAATCTGGTTTTGGTGTTGAAAGAAGGAGGAATAACGCGGCGGTAATCAGGAAACTTACCTTCAATAAGTCTGGAAACAATTATTATCTGATCAATAACCACCATAATCTGGTTATTCAAAAGCGAAATTTTAATTTCCTGCGGCAGATCGCTGTTTAAATTGCGGGCAATTTCTGCCAGTACGCGCGCAGGAATAATTATCGACATTTCTTCGCCTGCTTCATAAGGCATGCTTTTAATGGCCAGCCTGTGCGTGTTAGTACCGACAAAAGTAATTTTGCCTTCGCCGATTTCTACAAGAATACCGGTAAATAACGGCCTTGCTTCATCGGTAGAACAGGAGAAAATAGTCTTTTTAATAAGTTCCTTAATTTTTTCGTCTTCCAGTACAATCTGTTTTTCAGGATTAAATTCCGGGAATTTCGGATAATCATCTTCGTTCATTAAAAGCAGCTGAAAATCAGATTTAGCAGACTGAACAGTAATGGTTCTTTCTTCTTTGTTTTTGGTAATGGTAACGGTTTCGCCCGGCAGTTTGCGCATCAGTTCGGCAAAATGTTTGGCCGATACGACGATTTCACCATTGGCTTCCGTATTGCTTTCTACCGTGCAGGAAATAGCCATGTTTAAGTCCATGGCCTGTACGTACAGAATATTTTCGGCGGCAATGATGTGAATACCGGAAAAAATCGGCGCCGTCGGTTTGGAAGAAATGGCGCGCTGTACAGTTTGGATGGCTTTGTTAAGGCTTGTGGTTGAGCAGGTAAATTTCATGTTATGCAGACCTCCGTTAATTTATAATAACTATATAGATTTAAAATAATTAGTAGTAGTTATAGTAGTAAGTGTGGAAATGTTGAAAACAGATAAAGACGCTGTAAAATCTATTTTGATGGCATGTTGATAATGTGTTGAAAACTGTTAATAACTTTAAACATTTTCAACTGATGAAGTTTCTTTAAATTATTTTAACATGTTATCAACAGCTTTAAACACATTTTCCACAGAAAATTGTTGATAAGTTACTGATTAAGCTGTTCTGTCAGTAAAACAATGGCTTTTTCAATAGAAGGGTCTTTTTTCCGCTGGGCGTTAATTTTATCATAAGCGTGGATAACGGTGCTATGGTCACGTCCGCCGTAAATTTCACCGATGCGCGGATAAGAAAGGTCAATCAGCTCACGGCAGAGATACATGGCAATATGCCTTGCCGTGGCAATATTTTGCGTACGTTTTTTAGTAAGCAGTTCTTCAGGCTTAATTTTAAAATAATTTGCCGTTACTTCATTGATATCTTCAAAGGTAATCTGCCTGCTTTGGACTGTAGCTCCCATTTCGTCAAGAATGTTTTTGGCAAGCTCGACGGTAATGGGCATGTTCATCAATCCTGCGTAAGCAACTATTTTGGTATAGGCACCTTCAATTTCCCTGATATTAGTGGTAATGCTTGAAGCAACCAGCGCAATAACATCGTGGGGGATTTCAATGCCTTCCAGTTCTGCTTTTTTACGCAAGATAGCAATTCTCGTTTCCAGGTCAGGTGACTGAATATCGGCCATTAAGCCGCATTCAAAGCGGGAACGCAGGCGGTCTTCGATATTTTTGATATGCTTCGGCAACCTGTCGCTGGAAATGATAATCTGCTTATTTTCTTCATAAAGGGCGTTGAATGTATGGAAAAATTCTTCCAGTGTACGCTCCCTTTTTTCTAAAAACTGAATATCGTCAATAATAAGGCAGTCAATTTTGCGGTATTTGTTTTTAAAGTTTTCCATGGTTCTTTTTTCAATGGAAGTAACAATTTCATTCAGAAATTTTTCGCTAGAAATATAAAGAACCTTGGCATTGGGCTGATTTTTTTTGATTTGGTTGCCGATGGCATGCATTAAATGTGTTTTGCCAAGGCCGACGCCGCCGTAAATAAAAAGAGGATTATAGGCAATACCGGGTTTGGCGGCAACTGCCTGCGCCGCTGCATAGGCAAAACGGTTAGAATTGCCGATGACAAAGGTATCAAAAGTATATTTGACGTTGAGGTTGCTGGGCATCTGTTCTTCAAAAAGTGCCGGTTGTTCGTAAGTATTGATGTTTTCAGTAACGGATACAGGTTTTATTTCATGGATAATTTCCTGTCTGGCCGGTTTTTCAAAGGATGTTTCTTCTTTAACCGTAAAATTTTTAACCGGCGGTGCCGCATTAAAGTCAAGGTTTTCTATCCGTAGGCTGAATTCCTGCCCGGTAATTTCGGCCAGCAGATTTTCAATAATGCTTTTGTAATTTTCTTCCAGCCATTTTTTTAAAAAATTGTTGTTGACGCCGATTGTAAAAACCGTGCCTGCCGCCGATAAAGGTACTGCCGGGCTGATAATCGTGTTATAAACCGTTTCGCTGACGGAATTTTGCAGCCGCTGAAGCAGTTGTTCCCATATTTCCGAAACATTATAGGAATTCATTAGCATAGTCCTTTCCGCTTGAATTTATTTTAAACGCTGCTGATTTTTATAATTTGTCTATCAATATATTTTAACAAAATTGCCATTTATTATCAATCGCTTTGTTTTTTTGAAGAATTTTTAAGCTAAAATCCGTTTTAAACGGAAATTTATTGAAAAAACCTGTATTTAAAGTATTCTTAATCCTTGACACTTAACGGAGTATCTAATATAATTTTATCAGCTATCAATTCAATTAAAATAGAGAATTTGATAAAACTGTCAAGAGTAAGGAGGTAGCAGTTCATGAAGCGTACTTTTCAACCGAATAACCTTAGAAGGAAAAGAACCCATGGTTTCAGAGAAAGAATGAAAACTTTGGGCGGGCGTCAGGTTTTAAAAAGAAGACGTGCAAGAGGCAGAAAGAAATTGTCTGCATAATATTATAAATAGGCCGCTCAAACGGCCTATTTTTTCAATGCGGGCAGGTGTGTATGCATAATTTGAAAACAGACAGGGACTTTTCTTTCCGAAAAGAAAACAGAATTAAATCGAAAAATGCTTTTCAGATTGTTTACAAAACAGGCCGGTCGGTTGTCGATTCGATGTCTGTGATGTATGTATTGCCTAATGAAGAAAAAAATATAAAAATCGGTTTTGCCGTCGGTAAAAAAATGGGCAGCGCCGTAACGCGCAACAGGGTTAAACGCCTGATGCGCGAAGTTTTCCGCCACAGAAAGGCGGAGCTTAAAGATTCGGTGCAGATTATCTGGGTAGCCCGCAAAAAACTGGTGGAAGCTGATATTTATACTTATGACAGGATTTTTATGCGTTTAGCCAAAAGGGCTGGTTTATTAAAGTAAAGGTGAGAATATGAAAACGGTTATTATTTTATTAATCCGTTTTTATCAGATATGTATTTCGCCGATGTTTCCTCCGCGGTGCCGTTTTTATCCGACTTGTTCCCAGTATGCGCTGGAAGCGGTTCAGAAAAAAGGTACCGTTAAGGGCAGCTGGATGGCGTTAAAGCGCATTTTAAAATGCCATCCGTTCCATCCCGGGGGATATGACCCAGTTGATTAAACTTGAAATTTATGTATTTTAAAATACATATACTTGACCAGGGAGTTGAAAAATTTGGATTTTTTGAGCAGTATCGTACAGGAAGCAATTACTATTCTTTATAATATCGGTGCATCCTTCGGCTTTGCCAACTACGGCTTTGCCATTATTCTTTTAACTGTTATCGTTAAAATGGCTACTTATCCGCTGACGAAAAAACAAATTCAGTCGATGAAGGCCATGCAGCGTTTGCAGCCGAAAATGAAAGCAATTCAGGAAAAATATAAAGGCGACAAGATGAAAGCCAACGAAGCACTGGCGCAGCTTTATAAATCCGAAGGTGTTAATCCGTTATCTGGTTGTTTACCGTTATTAATTCAAATGCCGATTTTGATTGGCATTTTTTATGGTATTCAAGAATATCAGTATGTAGGTTCACCGTTGTTTATGGGCCTTGATATTTCTAAAAGCTTAAAACATTTTATTGATGCTGGTAGCCCGGAAATGTACGCTTATGCCGTACTGCCAGTTCTGTCTGCGCTGACTACTTTTATTCAGTCCAAAATGACGATGCCGGATACTTCTACCACGCAGAACCAGGTAATGCTGTACGGTATGCCGCTGTTTATCGGTTATCTCAGCATCAGCTTCCCGACCGGCCTTGTGCTGTATTGGGTTGTAATGAACATTATGCAGATTGGCCAGCAGTTCTTTATGGAACGCGGGCAGAAATAAAGGGAGATTTTGAAGATGGATTTTATTGAAAAAACCGGTAAAAACGTTGAAGAAGCATTGAACGATGCTCTGGCAGAATTAAAAACTACTGCCGATAAAGTTAACGTTGAAGTTATTGAAGAAGCTAAAAACGGTATTTTTGGTTTGTTTGCCAAAAAAGCAAAAATCAGGGTTACTTTAAAAGATGCTGCCAAAAAAATCGGCGATATTGTTGATGAAACCGTAGACAGCATTAAGGAAGATTATAAGGCAGGCAAGCAGGAAGCAGCCGCTGCCCGCGAAAACGCCAAAAAAGAAGAAGCTAAACCGGCAGTAGTACGCGAATATGTGATTGAAGAAGCTGCGGTTGACGCTGCCAAAGAATTTTTGCAGAAAATCTTTAATGCCATGCGCATTGAAGTTGTAATGGAAAAATTCATCAATAAAAACGAAGGCGTTGTTACCTTCAAGCTGCACGGTTCCGATATGGGCATTTTAATCGGCAAACACGGACAGACGCTTGATTCCTTGCAGTAT
The DNA here is from genome assembly GCA_949295115.1 of uncultured Phascolarctobacterium sp. GTDB lineage: Bacteria > Bacillota > Negativicutes > Acidaminococcales > Acidaminococcaceae > Fusicatenibacter_A. The sequence goes on along the minus strand of CASFJU010000004.1, from coordinate 224,144 downwards.
CTGACCAATTTGGTTGCCAATAAAAATTCCGCCGAGCGCATCAGAATCGTAATTGATATTGAAGATTACCGCGAACGCCGTGTGGAAACCTTAAACCGCCTGGCACAGCGCCTGGCTGACAAGGTAAAACGCACCGGTGAGCGTGTTGTGCTTGAGCCGATGAATCCCCATGAAAGAAAAATTATTCATGTTGCACTGCAAAACGACCGCCGTATTACTACGCTGAGCGAAGGTGAAGAACCGTACCGCCGCGTGGTAATCGAATTAAAAAAATAATTTTCTTAATTTCAGACCCAGTCGTTTGTACTGGGTTTTTCTTTTGGAGAACAGATTATGCAGAAAGAATTGATTAAACAGGAGCAGGAAGAAACCATCAGTGCCGTCTGTACTGCGCTGGGTGAAGGCGCTATCGGCATTATCCGCGTAAGCGGCGAAAAAGCGCTGGCAGTTGGCGAACAGATTTTTAAGGCGGCTTCCGGCAAAAAGCTGGCGGCTTATGCGCCGAATACTTTGGTTTACGGGCATGTGCTTGATACCGACGGCAGCGTTGTCGATGAGGTAATGGCTGTTTATATGAAATCGCCCCATTCCTATACGGCGGAAGATGTGGTGGAAATTCAGTGTCACGGTGGCGTGAGGTCGTTGCAGAAAATTTTGACACTGAGTTATGCTGCCGGTGCGCGTCCGGCTGAGCCGGGTGAATTTACCAAGCGTGCTTTTTTGAATGGCCGCATTGACTTGGTGCAGGCCGAAGCCGTAATGGATATTATTAAATCCCGCAGCGACGCAGCTTTAAAGGTTGCCGTACGCCAGCAGGAAGGGCAGCTTTCCAAACAGGTACGCGGTTTGCGCCGTGAACTTCTGGACGTAATTGTCAATCTGGAAGCGGTAATTGATTATCCGGAGGATGATATTGAAGAAATTACTTTCGGTAATGTTCTGACGGAAGTTAATAAAACTGTTGGCGGCGTAAATAAACTTTTGGAAAATGCGCATACAGGTAAAATTTTGCGCGAAGGTTTGAAGGTGGCAATTATCGGCAAGCCGAATGTCGGCAAATCCAGTTTTTTAAACTTTTTGCTGAAAGAGGACAGGGCGATTGTTTCGGAGTTTGCCGGTACGACGCGCGACGTTATCGAAGAACAGTTTTTGCTGGGCGGCGTACCGCTGGTGCTGGCCGATACGGCAGGCATCAGGGATACGGAAGATTATGTGGAACGCATCGGCGTGGAAAAAAGCCGCCGCATTTTAAGCGAAGCGGAACTGGCTATTGTGGTACTGGACGGTTCGCAGCCGCTTGCTGATGAAGACAGGGAGATACTGGAACTCGTTAAAGGGCGCTGGTATGTTATAATAATAAATAAGAGTGATTTGGGCAGTGCCGATGTTAAAGCGGATTTGCCGGAAGAATTTAAAACAGCGCCGGTGATTGAGCTTTCCGCCAAAACGGGCGAGGGCTTTGAAGCTTTTACGGAATGGCTGCAAAAATTTGTTTACGGCGATGACAGGCATCTGGGCGACGGCATTTATGTGCAGAACGCACGTCATGAACGCCTGCTGCAAAATGCGCTTACAAGCATGAACGATGCTCTGGCAGCGGCAGAAGCGCATTTGCCCTATGACTGCATTATGATTGATTTGCGCAACGCGGCGGAATATCTTGGTGAAATCACCGGCGACGCTGTGCGTGACGAAATAATCAATGAGATTTTCTCTAAATTCTGTATCGGTAAGTAATTTTTACGGGTGAAATTATGTATATTACTGACAGTTATGACGTTATCGTTGTCGGTGCGGGCCATGCCGGTGTGGAAGCTGCACTTGCGGCGGCACGCCTGGGCGGAAAAACGCTGCTGGCAACGCTTTCCATGGATAATATTGCCTTAATGCCGTGCAACCCTTCGGTTGGCGGCCCTGCCAAGGGTCATCTGGTACGTGAAATTGACGCTTTGGGCGGCGAGATGGGCCTTGCTGCCGATAAGGCGTGTATTCAGATGCGCCTGCTGAATACCGGCAAGGGCTATGCCGTGCAGGCTTTGCGAGCGCAGGAGGATAAGCCTTTTTACCACACCATTATGAAGCAGACTGTGGAGAATCAGGAGCGCCTTGACGTTAAGCAGCTGATGATTGACAAGCTTATCGTCAGCAACGGAGAAGTTGTCGGGGTAGAGGCAGAAACCGGCGAAGTATTTGAAGCCAAGTGCGTGATTCTGGCAACGGGTACTTATCTGCGTGCGCGCATTGTTTACGGGCAGGTTAATTATGAATCAGGCCCGAACGGTTTGCGCAGCGCCAATAAATTATCGCTGTCGCTGCTGGAAAACGGACTGGAATTGATGCGTTTTAAAACAGGTACGCCGGCGCGTATTGATGCCCGCAGCCTTGATTATGACAAAATGGAAATCCAGAACGGCGACGCCGCGCTGCGTAATTTTTCGTTCATCAGCGAAGTGACGGAGCGCAGTCAGGTGCCGTGCTGGCTTACTTATACCAATGAAAAAACACATCAGATTATCCGCGACAACCTGCATTTATCGGGTATGTTCAACGGTATGATTGAAGGTGTCGGACCGCGTTACTGCCCGTCAATTGAGTCAAAAATTGTACGTTTCGCTAACAAGGAGCGCCATCAGCTTTTTATTGAGCCGGAGGGGCTGCGCACCAACGAAATGTATGTGCAGGGCATGTCCAGCTCGCTGCCTGCTGATGTGCAGCTGAAATTTATGCAGACGATACCGGGGCTTGAGCATTGCCGCATGATGCGCGCCGGTTACGCGATTGATTACGATTGCCTTGACCCATTGCAGCTGAAAGCGTCGCTTGAGCACAAAGGTATCAGCGGCCTGTTTTCGGCAGGCCAGTCCAACGGTACCAGCGGTTACGAAGAAGCAGCGGCGCAGGGACTTATGGCAGGCATTAACGCCATGCGCAAGATTAACGGTCAGCCGCCGTTTATTCTGGGCAGGAACGATGCTTATATCGGCGTGCTGATTGATGATCTGGTAACAAAGGGCACTAACGAACCTTACAGAATGATGACCTCGCGTGCGGAATACCGTTTGCTTTTAAGGCAGGATAACGCCGATTTACGCCTGACGGAAAAGGGCAGGCAGGTTGGCCTTGTTGATGACGAACGTTACGAAAAATTTACGGCAAAACGCACTTTATTGGAGCGCACCATTCATCAGCTGGGAACAACCAATGTGCCGCCCAATGCCGAAACGGAGCAGAAGCTGCAAAACATGGGCACTACGCCGGTAAGGCCGGGCATGACGCTGCTTGATTTGCTGCGCCGCGGCGAAATTACTTATGCCAAACTGGCAGCGGAATTTGATTTGCCGGAGCTGCCTGAGGTTGTGGCAGAGCAGACGGAAATTTTTGCCAAGTACGAAGGCTATATCAATAAACAGAAACAGGAAGTTGAGCGCGCGCTGAAACTGGAAAACAAGCTGATTCCGCAGAACATTGACTACCACGCCATTAAGGAACTTTCGTCCGAGGCGGCGGAAAAACTGGATAAAATCCGTCCGGTTTCCATCGGGCAGGCGTCACGTATTTCCGGCGTTTCACCCGCCGACATCAATGTTTTGATGATTGTGCTGGAGGTTAAGCGCCGCAAGGAGCAGGAGCATGACTGAATTTCAGAAAATACTGGCTGACAGTGCTAGACAGGCAGGCTTTGAACTGACTGATTTGCAGCTGCAGCAGTTTGAAAAATATTATGAAATGCTGGTGGAAACCAACAAAGTAATGAACCTGACGGCGCTAACCGAGCCGCAGGACGTGGCGGTAAAGCATATCGTCGATTCGCTTATGGCTTACGCCGATTATTTCCCGGGAAAAGTTCTGGCAGATGTCGGCACCGGGGCAGGCTTTCCAGGCATACCGCTGAAGATTTACTGCCCGGCGCTGAAGGTAGTGCTGATTGATTCGCTGGCCAAGCGTTTGAATTTTTTGCAGCGCGTCATTGACGAGCTTGATTTAACAGATATTGAATGTATGCATTTGCGTGCGGAGGACGCCGGTAAAAATGCGGCACACCGCGAAAAATACGATATTGTTACGGCGCGTGCCGTGGCAAGGTTATCGGTGCTTTCCGAATATTGCCTGCCGCTGGTAAAAGTCGGCGGCATGTTTGTCGCGCTGAAAGGCGCAAAATATAAAGAAGAAATTGCCGCTGCCGGTAAGGCGCTGAATGTGTTGGGCGGCAAACTTGTCAGAGCACAGCAGGTTGAACTGCCTGGACTTGACGATGGCAGGGCGGTTGTTACCATTAAAAAAGTAAAGGCTTCGCCTAAGGCTTATCCGCGCAAGGCGGGCTTACCGGAAAAAAATCCTTTGGAATGATGGAGGTACGACATGGTTGAGGACGGTTTCAAAATTTTACAGACAGAACAGGAAGGTGGTTCTGTTATCAAGCATTTCAGCGGTGAAATTAACGTAATCCGCGTGCCGGTAGAAAAAATACAGGCCAATCCGTACCAGCCCCGCAAGGATTTTGAGCCGGAAGCGCTGGAAGATCTGGCGGCTTCGATTGCCGAATACGGAGTTTTGCAGCCGCTGTTGGTTGCGCGCGGCAATGATGACAACTTTTTGCTGATTGCCGGTGAACGCCGTTTGCGCGCCAGCAAGATGGCCGGTTTATTGGACGTTCCGGTTATCGTCAGCAGCTATACCGAACAGCAGATTGCCGAGATTGCGCTGATTGAAAATTTGCAGCGTGAAGACCTGCACTTTTTGGAAGAAGCCGAAGGCTACGAAAAACTGATGACGCAGTTTAACCTGACGCAGGAGGCTATGGCAGTGCGCGTCGGCAAAAAGCAATCTACTATTGCCAACAAGCTGCGCCTGCTGAACCTGCCGCTGGAAATCCGCAATGCGCTGAAAGAAGCGCAGCTGACCGAGCGCCATGGCAGGGCTTTACTGAAACTGAAAAACAGCGAATTGCAGGAGCAGGTTTTAAAACAGATTATAAAAAACGGCTGGAATGTAAAGCAAACGGAAGAACATATTGCCAAACTTTTGGATGAGGCAGCGCCGAAGCAGAAAAAACGCCTGGTAATTGTTAACGATGTGCGCATTTACTTAAACAGCGTTAAGAAAATTGTCAGCACTATTAACGACGCCGGTATCCCCGCGCAGATTAAGCAGGAGCTGGACGGCGACGACGTTGTGGTAACGCTGCGCATTAAAAATACCAAAAAACCGCAGATTGCCAGCAATCAAAAAAATTGATGTGGATAAAACTGTTGGTTATGTTGAAAACAGGAGCAAATTTTGCTTCTGTTTTTCTTTTTGTCTGTAAATTTTACAAAATTTATTTTGCTGCTGGGCAAAGATATGTTACAATAAAAATAAGGAAAAGCTCATAATTTGAAGGGGTGATTTGTATGAGTGATACGATTTTGTATGCGGCTTTGGCCGGTGCGGCTGCCGGTGTGTTTTATTACATGTTCAAAAAAGCCAGCGGCGGCGATTATAAACCCATTGAATTAAAAAACTGCCCGCTGTGCGGACAGAAAACCGCCAAATTTGTGACGATGGGCACTTTCAAACACGATACGCTCAATAAAGTTGTCTGCACCAACTGCGGCGCAACGACCGATGATTTCACTTCCTATAAAAAAGCTGCTGAGGCATGGAACAAAGGCGAAGTTAAAAAGAAATAAATTACAACTCCGGTATTTTTATGCCGGAGTTTTTATTTTCTTAATGCTTTTTGTTTATAAATATAGTAAAATAATAAGCGAAGTTGGTTTTATGGAGGTCATCTTATGAATTACAACGAAGTTTTGCAAAATGCCAGAAAGTGCATAGATAGTTCCAAGTGCAAAGCCTGTCCGGTCTGCAACGGGCTGGCCTGCCGCAATACAATTCCCGGGCCGGGGGCGAAGGGCGTGGGCGATACCGCCATCCGCAACTATCAGAAATGGCAGGAAATCCGCGTGCAGATGGATACGCTGCATGAAAGTGTGCCGGTTAATATGGCTGTCGAATTATTCGGCTGTAAATTCAGCTATCCGTTTTTCGCAGGTCCGGTCGGTGCGGTGGAACTGCACTACAGCGACGCTTATGATGAACTTACTTACAATAAAATTTTAGTATCCGCCTGTGCGGATAACGGTATTGCCGCCTTTACAGGCGATGGGCTGAACCCGCAGGTAATGGTTGGCGCAACCGATGCTGTGGCAGCTGCGGGCGGCGTGGGCATACCGACCGTTAAGCCGTGGAACCTGCCGCTGATTAAGGAAAAACTGGAGCTTGTGAAAAAGAGCGGCGCTTTTGCCGTGGCAATGGACGTCGATGCCGCAGGCCTGCCGTTTTTGAAAAACATGCAGCCTCCCGCGGGCAGCAAATCCGTGGAGGAACTGACAGAAATTGTGAAGGAAGCGGGCATTCCCTTTATTGTTAAAGGTGTGATGACGGTGCGCGGCGCGTTGAAGGCCCATGCTGCCGGCGCTGCGGCAATCATCGTTTCCAATCACGGCGGGCGTGTGCTTGACCAGTGCAGTGCAACTGCCGAAGTCCTGGAGGAAATCTGCCATGCTGTTGGCGGCGGTATGAAGGTGCTGGTTGACGGCGGTATCCGCAGCGGCGTTGACATTTTTAAAGCACTGGCTTTGGGTGCTGACGGCGTTGTAATTGCGCGTCCGTTTGTAACGGCTGTGTATGGCGGCGCGGAAGAAGGTGTAAAGGTTTACATTGAAAAACTGGCCGGTGAGCTGGAAGATACGATGAAGATGTGCGGCGCGGAAAAACTCAGTGATATTACGCGCGATATGGTGCGCATTTAATGGAGGGGTAGAACTTGTCGATTGAAAAAGTAAGGGCTTATTTCAGAGCCCGCAATATGGAAGACCGGATTCTGGAGTTTGACGTTTCGAGTGCGACGGTGGAGCTGGCGGCAAAAGCGCTGAACTGCGACGGCAGCCTGATTGCCAAAACTTTATCTTTTGCGGTGCATGACGATGTTGTTTTAATTGTTGCGCCCGGCGATGTGAAGATTGACAACCATAAATATAAGATGCGTTTCGGCGTGAAGGCTAAAATGCTTTCGGCTGAAGACGCCGAAAATTTAATCGGCCACGCGGTCGGCGGTGTTTGCCCGTTTGCCGTTAACAATGGCGTGCAGGTGTTTCTGGATGAATCGCTGAAACGCTTTGAATATGTGTATCCGGCTTGCGGCAATAGCAACAGCGCCATTAAGCTGACGATACCTGATTTGGAAAAATACGCCGACCATTTTACTGGTTGGGTTGATGTTTGTAAGTTAAAGTAAAAGATGCGGCCTTGCGCCGCGTTTTTTATTTTGCAGAACTTTTGGTGATGTGTTTTAAACAAAAATGCTCTGTAAAATTTTAAAATGTTTCACGTGAAACGTAAAAAAGTTTTAGTTTTTCTATATTTTTAAATTGCAAAATGTGATAAAATTATTAAGAAAGTTTTAATGATTTTATGAGGTGAGAAATTTGGTAAAGGTAATTGCAATTGCAAACCAAAAAGGCGGCGTTGGCAAAACGACGACGGCTGTAAACCTTGCCGCCTGCCTTGCACAGAAGGGGCGCAAGGTGCTGATGCTGGACGAAGACCCGCAGGGCAATGCCACCAGCGGCCTTGGTTTTGATAAGCGCGATATAAAAAAATGTGTTTACGATACCTTAATCAACGACGTGCCGATGAAGGACGTATTACTGCACAGCGATTATGAAAATCTGGACGTAATTCCGGCAACGATTCAGCTGGCAGGCGCGGAAATTGAACTTGTCAGCCTGATGAACAGGGAAGGGCGTTTGAAAAATGCGCTGGAACGTGTAAAACACGATTACGATTATGTGCTGATTGACTGCCCGCCTTCTCTGGGCCTTTTGACCATCAATGCACTGACCGCCGCTAATTCCGTACTGGTGCCTATTCAGTGCGAATTTTACGCTTTAGAAGGCGTGAGCCAGCTGATGAACACTATTAAACTTGTGCAGCGCAACCTGAATCCGGCGCTGAAACTGGAAGGCGTTTTGATGACGATGTTTGACCAACGCACCAATTTATCCAGTGATGTTGTCGGCGAAGTGCGCAAATATTTTAACACCAAAATGTACAATACCATTATCCCGCGCAATGTGCGCTTAAGCGAAGCACCGAGCCACGGGCAGCCGGTAATTGTGTACGACCCTAAATCCAAAGGCGCGCAGGTATATTCGGAACTGGCGCAGGAGGTTCTTGGCGATGAATAAAAAAGGCGGATTGGGCAAAGGCTTGGGCGCAATTTTTACTGATAACGAAACAGTAGCGCCGGTTGAAGAAGTACAGCCCCATGAAAAGGAAATAGAAATTGCTGTCGGCGATATTACGCCGAACCCACAGCAGCCGCGCAAAACTTTTGACGCGGACAAGCTGGAAGAATTAACCGAAAGCATTAAGGAACACGGCGTTATTCAGCCATTAATTGTCCGTAAAAACGGACGCAAATATGAAATTGTTGCCGGTGAAAGGCGCTGGCGTGCGGCCAAAAATGCCAAATTAAAAACCGTGCCTGTTATTGTGCGTGATTATGACAACGCCAAGATGGCAGAGATTGCTCTGGTGGAAAATATTCAGCGCCATGACCTGAACCCGATTGAAGAAGCGGAAGGCATTAAACGCCTTATGAGCGAGTTTGGTTTCAATCAGGAACAGGCGGCGCAGAAAATCGGCCGCAGCCGTACTGCTGTTACCAACATTCTGCGCCTGTTAAATTTACCGCAGGATGTGCGCGACGCTGTTTCACGTGAAACATTAACGATGGGTCAGGTAAGGCCGCTGCTGTCACTGGACAATCAGGAAGAACAGGAGCAGCTGGCGCTATTCATTATCGAACAGGGCTTATCGGCACGCGCCGTGGAAGAACTTGTAAAGAAGATTAAAAACGGCGAGAACATTCCGTTTTACGATGATAAAAAAGAAAAGCCTGCCAAAAAACGCAGGGCTAAAGAAATCAGCGTTTACTGCCGTGATTTCCAGAACCGTTTGATTGAACTTTTGGGTACGAAGGTTAAAATTGTGCCGAAAAACGAAAAGCAGGGCAAGATAGAGATAGAATATTATTCGGCAGAGGATTTGGAAAGAATTTACGAACTGCTGGAACAGCGACCGAAACAAACGGAAAAGAAAAAACAGAAACTGACCGTTTAACTTATTGTAAATGAGGGAAGACAAATGAAAAACTATTTTGTGCCGGTGATGCAGTTATGAGCGGTCTGGGTACAATTGCCAACGCGCTGGCGATTATCGGCGGCACTTTGATAGGCGTTGTGCTGCGGCGCGGGCTGCCGAAGAAATGGCAGCAGACGATTATGCAGGGCGTGGCGCTGTGTATTTTCGTTATCGGCTTGCAGATGGCGCTGAAAACAGGCAACATCGTTATCTGCGTTGTCAGCCTTGTTATCGGTTCCATCATCGGCGAGGCGCTGGATATTGACGGGCATCTGCAAAGGCTTGGCAATTATTTAGCCAACAAATTTTACCGCGGTGCGGATGGTAGCGTGGCTGCTAAAATTGCCGAAGGTTTTATATCGGCAACGCTGATTTTCTGCATCGGCGCTATGGCTGTAGTCGGCGCGTTGCAGGACGGTTTAAAGCAGGACGCTACCATATTATATGCCAAAGCAACGCTGGACGGCATTATTTCCGTAATCCTGGCGGCCAACCTTGGCATCGGCGTGGCGTTTTCGGCAGTCAGCGTATTTCTTTATCAAGGTTCGCTGACGATGCTGGCAGGCTTTTTGCAGCCGGTAATGACGGAAGCTGTATTGAATGAAGTAACGGCCTGCGGCGGCGTGCTGATTATGGCAATCGGCATCAATTCGCTGAAGCTGCTGGAAATCAGAATTTCCAACCAGCTGCCTGCGGTGCTTGTTGCAGGAGTGCTGGCTTATTATTTTATATAATGGAGGAAGAACTTTGGAAAACGTAAATTTAATAATGCAGAACTATTTGTTTGTGATAATTTTGGTATTGGTTGTTTTGGTTTTGGTGCTGTTTAAAATGTACAGCAGCCAGAGCAAAAAGTTAGCAGCTTTGCAGAAAAAGTACGACTTTTTTACGCAGGGCGATGATAAAAACTGGGATGAAATTTTAACGCAGACCCTGACGGAAGTGCGTGCTGCAAAAGCAGAACTGGATGAACTGGAACAGCGTCATCAGGCAATGCGCGAACAGATGAAGGGCTGTGTGCAGAAGGTTAAGCTGATGCGCTACAACGCTTTCAGCGATACCGGCAGCAATTTAAGCTATTCGCTGGCAGTGCTGGATGAAAACAATAACGGCGTTGTTCTTTCCAGCCTGTATGGACGTGAGGATAACCGCAGCTATGCCAAACCGGTGGAAAACGGAAAATCCACTTATCAGCTTTCCGATGAGGAAAAAGATGTTTTGGAACAGGTAATGCGCTGAAAAAATCCATGCGTTTAAATCGCCGTTAAGGCAGAGAAAATACAAAATTAATAGTTTGATATACCAAAACACAAAAATCCGCTGAAAAGCGAAATTTGAAAGCGTGTAAAGAAAACGGCAAAAATAAACGGATTTTGTAAAATCTTCAGTAAGCGCAGCTTTTTTGCATAGATATGTTATAATAGACTATGCGAGGTAGTAAAAATGATTTTTGATACACACATGCACTGCCGGTATTCCATTGATTCCAAAATGAATATTGACGAGGCGAAAACCGCGGCGGAAAAACTTGGCATAGGCATGATTATAACGGAACACTGGGACGAGGATTACCCGACGAACCCGGAAGCCTTTGTTTTTGACATTGCCGATTATTTTGCCAGGTGCGGGCCGTACCGCAGCAAAAAACTGCTGCTGGGCATTGAAGTAGGCATGCAGGAAAGCACGGCTGCCAATGACGACGCGCTCGGGAAAAAATACCCGTTTGATTTTATTCTTGGTTCCATGCATTGCATGAATGGGCGCGATATGTACGAGGCGAAAACCTATAACGGCAAAACAAAGCAGGAAGCCGTGAGGGAGTTTTTGCTGGCAACGGCGGAGAACTTAAAGCTGCATGATAATTTTGACAGCTTTGCGCATATCGATTATATGTGCCGCTATATGCCTTACGAGGATAAGGAACTGGTTTACGCCGAAGCGCCGGAGCTTTTTGACGCGGTGTTCAAGCTGCTGGTTGAAAAGGATAAGGCAATTGAAATTAACACGCGGCGTCTGGATAACCCGGCAGCTGTTGAGCATTTGCTGGTTTTATACAAGCGTTACCGCGAACTGGGCGGGCGTTACGCAACGCTGGGCAGCGACGCGCACTATCAGGAACATGTGGGGCGGCGATTGGATATTGCCCGGGAAATGGCAGAGGCAGCCGGACTGGTGCCGGTGTATTTTGAACAACGAAAAATGCAAAGGATGATGCTTTAAAATGAGATGTATACGTTTTGAAGAACCTAACGGCAATAAAAGAATCGGTTTTATCGACGGCGACGTTGTAAGAACCGTATACGGCAGCCTTGATACCTTCTGGCGCATTACCGACGAGGAATTTAAGCTGTCCGAGATTAAATTACTGGCGCCGTGCGTGCCCAAGCAGATTATCTGCGTTGGCTTTAATTATCGCCAGCATGCGGAGGAATTTCATGCGGAAGTGCCGAAGGAACCCATGCTGTTCAGTAAGGCGGCGCATACGATTATCGGCGACGGGGAAGCGATTGTGTACCCGTGGCAGAGCAAAGAGGTTGTTTACGAAGCTGAGCTGGGCGTGGTAATTAAAAAGCGCATGCGCAACGTAAAACCGGAAGAAGTAAAGGATTATATTTTGGGTTATACCTGCGCCAACGATGTAACGGCGCGCGATTTGCAGCTGGACGACGTGCAATGGCTGCGCAGCAAATCGTTCGATACCTTTTGCCCGCTGGGGCCGTGGCTGGAAACAGACCTTGACCCGACCGACCTTGCTATTAAAACTTACCTTAACGGCGAGCTGAAACAGAACGGGCGCACGAGCGACATGGTTTACAACCCGTATGAAATTTTAAGCTATATCTCCGAAAGCATGACGCTGGATGCAGGCGATCTGGTGCTGACCGGCACACCGATGGGCTGTGGCCCGATGGTGCCCGGCGACGTGGTAACGGTAGAGATTGAAGGCATCGGCAAGCTGACCAATACCGTAGTAAAAGGCTAAAATAAACGGCTGTAAAAAAAGACGAGCTATCGTCTTTTTTTATTTGGCAGCATTGCCGCTATTTGCAAATTTATTGTTTTGAGAAGGGATGATTTTTATGAATACCAATCAGCATTTCGGGCCGCGCATTATGATGTTTATCTGCGGCATTGCCTGCATGACCTTCGGCATAGCACTGTCGTGCAAGGCAGATTTGGGCACGTCGCCGATATCCAGCGTGCCGTGGGTGTTAAGCATGTGCACGCCGTTCAGCGTCGGCATTATTACAATTATAATGAATTTTGCCTTTATCGCGGTGCAGCCGCTGCTTTTGCGCGCTTTTTACTGGCGCGAGCTGATAGGGCAGGTAATTTTAACCGTGCCGTTTGGTTACGGCATTGACCTGTTTATGTGGGTTTTGCAGGATGTGAACCCGGAAACGCAGCTTGAAAAATGGGCGGCCTGCCTGATAAGCATTGTGGTGCTGGCGTTTGGCGTGTTTCTGGAAGTGCGCGCCAAAATCTTTTTTGCTGCCGGTGAAGGGATGGTTAATGTGCTGACCTTTATCTCCAGAAAGAATTTCAGCATGGTTAAAAACGGTTTTGATATTACCTTGGTTGTAATCAGCATTGTAATTTCGCTGCTGGAATTCAGCACGCTGCGCGGAGTAGGGTTGGGTACCATTGCGGCGGCTGTGCTGGGGGGCAGGATGATTTACCTGTACGAAAAATACCTGCATTTTTTCGACCGCTGGAAGGTAAAAGCGTAAACACGGTCGAATTATAAAATAGATTGTTTATTATATGGAAAAATGTTAAAATGAAATTGCTGACTTATAAGTCAATCTAATAAATACAGGCAGTGATACTTATGAAAAATATGACGGAAGGTGAACCGCTGAAACTAATCATACCCTTTATGGTGCCGCTGTTAATCGGCAATGTGTTTCAGCAGTTATACAACATCGCCGATATCATCATCGTCGGCAGGACGATTGGCGTGGACGCGCTGGCGGCAGTAGGCGCGACGGCGCCGCTGTTTATGATGCTGGTAGTGCTTACGCTTGGCATGAGCGGCGGCTTCAGTGTCGTTACGGGCCAGCGTTTTGGCGCGGGCGATTTGGAAGGCGTAAGGCGCAGCGCAGCCATGACGACGATGCTGTGTACGATTTTTGTGGTAATCGTCATGGCGCTGGCGGTAATCTTTATCGACCCGGCACTGGCGGCGATGAACATACCGGATAAGCTGTACGCCGATGCCAAAGCCTATGTAATGATAATCGTTTACGGGCTGATTTTTATGATGGCATACAACATGCTGTCCAACATCCTGCGCTCGCTGGGCGACAGCAAAACGCCGCTGTACTTTCTGATAATCGCCACGCTGTTAAACATTGTGCTGGCGCTGGTGTTTATCATCAACTTCGGATGGGGCGTGCCGGGCAGCGCGTTGGCGCTGGTTATCGCGCAGGGCGTATCGGGGCTTTTGTGCATTATCTACATCGCGCGTAAGTTCCCGGTGCTGCACTTAAAGCTGAGCGATTTTAAATGGGATAACCGGCTTGCGTGGGAACATATCCGCATGGGCATGCCGATGGCGGTGCAGTTTTCCGTCCTGGGCATGGGCATGATAATCATTCAGGCTGTGTGCAACCGGTTCGGTACGGAAACAATTGCCGGTTTTACCGCAGCCATGCGTATCGAGCAGCTGGCTTTGCAGCCGATGATTTCCTTCGGCCTTGCCATGGCGGTATATACGGCGCAGAACTTCGGCGCACGTAAATTTGCCCGCATCAGCCGCGGCGTAAAAAAATGCTCGCTGCTGTCCATCGGCTTCAGCGTGTTTGCGGCGGTGCTGATGTATTTCTTCGGGCAGGAAATGATTGGCGTCTTTTTGGATAACCCAAGCCCGAAGGTTATGGACGAGGCAAAACTGTACCTGCATTTAAGCGTGCCGTTTTACTTCTTTTTAAGCCAGATTTTTATTTACAGAAACTCCGTGCAGGGCATGGGCATTGCCATGATACCGATGATTTCGGGCATTGTGGAGCTGGTGCTGCGCACGGCGGCCGCGCTGTATTTAACCGTTGATTACGGCTATACCGGCGTGTGCTATGCCAGCCCGATTGCGTGGGTAGGCTCGTCAATCTTTTTGTTTGCCAGCTACCATTACTTTTTGCGGTTGCTGGCGCGCAAGCATGTAGGTTTAAAATAATTTGCGGAGGTGCAAAATGGAAAATAAACAAATGTTGGAAGAATTTTTGGAACTGGTGCAGATTCCCGTCCAGTCCCGCAGCGAAAGACAGATTGCCGATGTGCTGAAAGCCAAGCTGGAAGCGCTGGGGCTTGAGGTTGTGGAAGAAGATACAGGCGCTAAAATCGGCGGCAATGCCGGTAATATCCGTGCTATTCTTCGCGGCACGGCGGACTGCGAACCACTGCTGTTTTCTGCACACATGGACCGCGTTGCCAATAACGGCGCCATTAAGCCGATTGTGGACGAGGAAAAAGGCATTGTGCATACCGACGGCAGCACGATTCTGGCTTCTGACGACGTGGCAGGCATCTGCATTATTCTGGACGCGCTGCGCCGTTTAAAAGCTTCCGACAGGCCTCACGGCGATATCGAAGTAGCTTTCTCTGTCTGCGAGGAATTCGGCATTCTGGGCGGACGCTATTTTGAGTTTGATAAATTCCGTTCCAAAAACGGTTTTGTGTTCGATGCCGAAGGGCATATCGGCGGCATTGCCGTAGAAGCTCCGGCAAAATGCAGCTACTGCTATAAAATCCACGGCAAGGCATCCCACGCCGGTGAAGCGCCGGAAAAAGGCATTAACGCTATCCGTGCGGCGGCGGGATTGATTCTGGCAATCCCTGACAACAGGCAGAGCGCTAATTCCACGGCCAACATTGCTTCCGTACATGCGGGCGGCCCGGCGCTGAACATTGTGTGCGATTACGCCGAGGTGAACGGCGAAATGCGCAGCACCGATTCTGCCGAATTTGACGCGCTGCTGCAAAAATACGCCGACGCTGTACTGAAGATTGAAGAAGAATACAAGGTGAAAATTGATTACAGCTATGATGTTTTGTATAAGGCGTTTAAACTGAGCGAGGACTGCCCGGCGGTAAGCCTGACGGCGGCTGCGCTGAAAAAAGTGGGCGTTGAGCCGAAGCTGGAAAAGAGCGGCGGCGGTATGGACGCCAACCACTTTAACGCCAACGGCATTGCCACTGTAGGCATTACGGTTGGTTATTTTAACTGCCATACCGGTGAAGAATACCTGGATTTGCAGGACTTTTACAAATGCGGCGAAATGGCTGCGGAAATTGCCTGGCTGGCAGCGGAAAAATAAAATAGCAGAAAAAAATAAACGGCACAGATTGTTCTGTGCCGTTTTTGTATGTTTATAACGCCGTGCCTTTAGTTGGTATGGTAAATTTAGTTATATCAATACCTTCCAGCTCAAGCAGCTGTACTTTTTTATCAATGCCGCCTGCATAGCCGGTTAAGCTGCCGCCCGCGCCGACAACTCTGTGGCAGGGCACGATAATGCTGATGGGGTTGTGACCAACAGCGCCGCCAACTGCCTGCGCCGACATTTTTGTTTTGCCTTGCTGCGCGGCAAGCTGCCTTGCGATATCGCCGTAAGTAATGGTTTGGCCGTAAGGTATGTTTTGCAGTATTTGCCATACCGCTATGCGGAAGGGCGAGCCGTTAAGCGAGAGAGGCGGCGTAAAATCCGGCTCTCTGCCGCTGAAATAAATATCCAGCCAGCGTTTTGTTTCGGTAAATATCGGCAAATCTTTTTCTTCATAATCCGCGCCAAGCGTGGAAGCAAAGTATTTTTGCCCGTCAAACCACAAGCCTGTAAGGGTGCTGCCGTCGCTGCTTATGGTTATGCCGCCCAGCGGCGATTGGTAGTGTGTAATGTACTGCATGGCTACCTCCTAACGGATAAAATTGGTTTTAACGGCTTCTTCTTTGGCAGGCAGGCCGTATTTTTCCTTGCCGAGGGCAATGCTTTTGATTAAAAACGCCATGTTGCGGCCTAAAGTGCGCATGGTTTGCAGCCCTTCGGCGTCATGCAAAACTTCTTCGGCGGTATTGCCGTGTACGCTGTTCCAGTACTGGCTGCCGGCAACGGGCATGCCGCAAATGGTAAAGTATTTGTTAATCTGGTCAAAGGTGGCAGAGCAGCCGCCGCGGCGTGCGGATACAACGGCAGCGCCGACCTTCATGGTTTTATCAAAGCCGCTGCTGAAGAACAGGCGGTCTAAAAAGCTGGTTAAATTGCCGTTGGCAGAGGCATAATAAACCGGGCTGCCGACAACAATTCCGTCGGCGTCTTTAAATTTTTCTGCAACTTCGTTAACGATGTCGTTAAACACGCATTTGCCGAGTTTTTTGCAGGCATAGCAGGCAATGCAGCCGCCCACCGGTTTGGCGCAGATATGGATGATTTCCGTTTCAATGCCTTCTTCGTTTAATGTTTTGGCAACTTCGCTTAAAGCGGTATAAATGCACTGGTCAGCCTTGGGGCTTCCGTTTAATAATAAAACCTTCATTATAAATCCTCCTTTGGTTTGCTGCTTACATAACTATAATTTTATTATACCACTATGGAGTTTGCTTCTGTCAAAAAATAAAACGCACGGTTTTGCCCGTGCGTTTGTGCTTTACAGTACCTTCTGCAAAAGGTTCAGTACGTTTTGGTGCGTAATTTTGTTGATGGTTTCATCGCTGTAATGTTTGCTTAAAAACTCAACCAGCGGTTTGTAATCCTGTACGCCCTGAATATTGTAGGGCGGGTGGCTGATGCCGTCAAAATCGCTGCCGAAGCCGATGTGGTCGTCGTTGCCGATAAGGTTCAGCATATAATCAATGTGCTTGTACACACTTTCAATGCAGGCGTCGCGCCAGTCTTCTTCAAGGAACTGACCGGCAAAGGTAATGCCTGCAAGGCCGCCATTCTGCGCCAGCGCTTTTAACTGGTCGTCATTAAGATTGCGCGGATGGCTGCATAGCGCTTTGGCGTTGCTGTGGGTGGCGATAATCGGCTTGGTGCTGGTTTCCAGAACGCTCCAGAAGCCTGCGGTAGAGATATGGGAAACGTCTACCAGAATGCCGAGGCGGTTCATCTCCGCCACAACCTGTTTGCCGAAAGCGGTTAGCCCGCTGCCGGTTGCTTCTTCGTTAATGCCGTCGGCAATGTCGTTGCGGTTGCTCCACGTCAGCGTCATGGCGCGCAGGCCCAGCTCGTACAGCATGCGCAGCGCCTCAAGGCTGCCGTCAATAGCGCCGCCTTCTTCAATCGCCAGCAGCGTTGCTGCCTTGTGGTTCAAAGCGTCGGCCGCATCAGCGGGAGTTAAAATTTCCAGCACGTCAACGCCGTCGGCGCGCATTTTTTTCAGTTCGGTTTTATATTTATCCAGCAGGCACAGGGTGTAGCGCAACCCGCCCTGATAGCGGAAAACATCGGTCGGCACGTAAATAGCGCAGAACTGTAAGCCGCCGCCGTTTGCAATCTGGCGCTTAATATCAAAGTGCTGCTCGTTTTCGTACAGCGAAGCGTTTTTGTTGTACAGCTCGGTTAAAGTGTCGCAGTGGCAGTCGCAGATATACATGGTATCAGTCCTTTCTTAAAAACAAATAGCTGCCGCAATGTACGGCAGCTATCAAAAAACTTAGTTATTAAACTCCTGCGTAGTAATAGTAGAAAGTCATGGCAAGGGTTACAGCCAAAGCGCCGCACATCGGGATAAAGGTACGTTTTACCAGGTCAAAGCTGGAAACGTTGCCCATGCCGGAGGATACAACGATAACCGCCGTAATCGGGGAGCAGGTACGTGCGATGGATGCCGCAAAGTGCATCGGCAGAAGCATCAGCACGGGGTGCAGGCCGGTGTGGGCAGCAACCGCCGGGGTAAGTGCAGCAAACGCGAAGAACGGTGCGTTGCCGCTGCCCATAACGATGGAGCTGAACACGATAATGCTTACCATTACCAGCATCATTGCCATCGGGCCGAAGCCGAGGGTTTTACTGCCTTCAATCAGGCTGTCGATGGTGCCCATGGAGAGCAGGCCCTGAGCAAAGGTCTGGCCGGCGATGATAAGGGTAATTACGTTAGCCATCTGCATGCCTAAGCCGTCAAAGAAGGTCTGAATATCGGCAAAAACTTTTTTGCCGTCGCGCCAGCGTGCAAATTCGCAGCATGCGCCGATGAACAAACCGATGAACATAGCCATAACGATGTTCATTTTAATGGTGGTAATCCACAGGGAACTGAAGGAAAGAATCAGGCTCAAAGGAATAACCGGCAGGATTGCGTACCATAACGGAGCGTTGTCGGCCGGGTTTTCTTCAGCTTTTTCAACTTCCATCGGCTGAACTACATGGCCCATTTTCTTATCCATGTATTTCTGGGTGAAGTAATGCAAAGTGCCTACAACCACAAATGCTACCATAACGATAGGCACCTGATAGTTGGTCCAGTACAGAACCGGGTCAACGCCGGCGGTGGTTGCGGAAAGAATGGTACCGGTGTCGCTCGGGCTCCAGTCAAAGCACAGGGTGGAAGCAACAGCCGCGGTTGCGGACAGGCGGCTTACGCCGAGGCCGATAAGAATCGGAAACATGGTTACCATTAAAAGCATTGCAAGGCCGGAAGCACTGTTGATGCAAAGGCCGATCAGCATGCCGACAATCCAGGTACCGGAAAGTACAAGGTAAGGGGATTTCAGCGCCAGCAGCGGTTTAATAGTCAGGCGAACCAGAGAGCGGGAAGCGCCGATGCGGTCCATATAACGTGCAAACGCGCCTACGGACATAATGTTCAGGCCAAGGCCTGCGGCGTTACTGCTCATCGTTTTGCGCATGAATTCAAAAGCGTCAAAGAACCAGGAGCCGGTAGAGGCTTTCTCCGGCAGGATTACGCCGTAACCGCAGACAACTGCGATGTACATTAAAATCATGCCGCCTAAAAAGAGTACGGGCTGCGGCTTATATTTTTTATAGATAAGATAGCCTACCCAGAACGTTACAAGTGCGGAAATTACAATACCCATCTAATCATCCTCTCTTTTTTATAGTTAAAACTAATTACAGTATAAGCTAAAACGCAGGTTAATAGCAAGCAAAATTGTCTGAAATTTACAGAAAATTTTTAAAATATTATTAAATTGTTAAGTTTATAAGCAAAACTTATAAGTTAAAACAGGCTTAATGCAGCTTACGCTGATTTTTTAACCGTTCTGTAAAGACTGCCATGCTTCCAACGCGCGCGCTACAAACAAACGGCGGATGCCTTCGTTTTCACCCATGCCATGCAGATAGGGCGTAACTTTAAATCCGTAACCTTCCAGAATTGTTTTATGCGAATCTTCGTCGTCGCCTGCCATATCGTTGTTGGCATGGTCGCCTGCCACCATCATGGCGGGCATAATGGTAATGTCCTTAATGTTTTTGGCTTGCAGCAGCGGGATGACGGTATCAAGATGCGGCCAGCCCTCTACCGAATAAATATAGGCGTTGTCAAAGCCAAGCTCAAACAGGCGGTGCTGCATAACGGCGTAGTAAGCGTTTGCAGGGTGCGGCGTGCCATGTGCCAGAAGCAGCACGGCGCTGCCTTCCGCCTTAGGCGGGAACTGCGTGCTTAAAGCCTGCATGGTGTCTTTGATATCGTCGCGCTGGCCTTCCTGTCCCATCCAGTACATCAGCGGCGTGCCGATGGACATTTTTTTGAAGAAGGTTTTGTAATGGTTGAACACATAGGTTTTGTAGGTGTATTCAATGCCGGGGATGATATCCAGCGAGCAGAGCGCCACGCGCGTATAACCTTCGCTGTGCAGCTTTTCCAGTGCTTCTTCCGGCGTGGAGTAGGCAATGCCTTCGTTCTTTTTAATGCGTTCGATAACAATGTGCGAGGTAAAGGCAAGTTCCGCTTTTACGCCGGGGCAGGCTTCCTTAATTTCCGCAAAAACGGCGTCGATGGTTTTGGAGCGCGTTTCCTTATAGGTAGTGCCGAAGCTCATCACAAGGATGGCGTCCTTATCCGGCAAATCGGCAAGCTGCGGGTTTTCGTATACGCAAACGCCAATCTGTGCGGCGTTTAAAAGTGAGGGGGTTGCGGTTTTTACTTCCTCACTCAGTTTATAACCGGCGCTTGCACCGGCATCCGCTGCAAACAGCGGCAGAAAAGTTTTCAGCAAAAATATCAGCTCCTTAAAAATTTATAAAAAAAACCTTTCTGCCCAAGACAGAAAGGTTTCAGTATCCGCCCGTTATAATTTGGTATTTGGTTATTTGCCGTTCGCCAGATGTTTTTTGATAGCCTCAAAGGTCTGCGCACTGATGACATGCTCAATACGGCAGGCGTCGTGTTCGGCAATATCGGCAGGCACGCCGAAATGTTCAACAAGGCATCTGGTAAGTACTTTGTGGCGTTCCAGCACGGCTTTGGCTTTGGCAAGGCCTGCTTCCGTCAGCACAATGTTGCCGCCGGCTTCTACCAAAATAAAGTTTTCGCGTTTTAAAATGCTCATGGCACGGCTTACGCTGGCCTTGGTAAAATTCATTTCTTCGGCCACGTCAATGGCGCGCACCTTATCCTTTTTCTGCTGTAATTGCAGAATCGTTTCCAAATACATTTCGCCGGATTCCTGCAAAATCATAATTAAGACCTCCGTGCCGTTAAATATTACTATACTTATATATTGTAACATTATAAACGGCACGGGGCAAGAAGCAAATATTATGTATGGTTGTATACACTGATTTACTTTTTGCCATTTTGTTGTACAATAAAAACAGAATAATTTATGAAATCCACGAGGTATAAAATGTTAGATTTTATAACGGAAACTAATGACGTATGGCAGAATATGGGAAGCTGCGGCAGGCCTTTGGTGCTGTACGGCATGGGCAATGGTGCGGACGCTATTTTGGACCGCATGGAGGCAGAAGGTTTAACGGCAGCGGCGCTGTTTGCCAGTGATGAATTTGTGCGCGGGCAAAACTTCCGCGGATTTACGGTGGAGCATTACGCCGATATTAAAGCGCGTTTGGGTGATTTTGCCGTTGTTATTGCTTTTGCCAGCGAATTGCCGGAGGTGCTGGCACGCTTTAAGGCTTTGGCGGCGGAGCATATTGTTTTTGCGCCGCATTTGCCGTTGTATGCAGGCAGCGAAGCGGTGGACAATGCGTGGCTTACAAGGTACGCTGGCCGCCTGCAAAATGTATATGACAATTTGGCGGATGATGAATCCCGCCTTGTGTTTGCCAATGTGCTGAACTATAAATTAAGCGGTAAACCTCAATACCTGTGGCAGTGCGAAACGAACCGCCGCGGGGATTTACGGCAGCTTTTTGCTTTTACGGATGACGAAAGCTACCTTGATTTAGGAGCTTACGACGGCGATACGGTGCGCGAATTTTTAGCGCTGACTGGCGGTAAGTACGCGCGCATTACGGCTGTGGAAGCTGACCGCCGCAATTACCGCAAATTGTGTGCCAAAACGGAAGGGCTTGCCAACCTGCGCACTGTGGAAGCAGCAGTGTGGGACGAGGATACGGTGCTGGAATTTTCAGACAGCGGCGGCAGGCAGTCCACACTTATCAACGCGCATAAACGGCAGGTGCAGGCCCTTAAAATGGACAGCTTTTTGGGCGGCGAGCCTGTTACTTACATTAAAATGGATGTGGAGGGCGCGGAAAAACAGGCGCTGCTCGGTTTAAAAGAACATATCCTGCGCGACAGGCCGAAAATGTTTATCGCCGCCTATCATTATGACAACGACTTTTTTGAACTGCCGGAGCTTATCTGGCAGCTGCGGACGGATTATAAAATTTATCTGCGCAAGCACCCTTATGTACCGGCGTGGGAAATGAATTTTATAGTGTTATAACAAGGGACACAAAAAGTCCCTGTGGGCCAAAAATGAAGTATTGTGCATTTGTGGTGGAAATATTTGACAAGTGCAGCAAAAGGTAACAAAATTGTTAAAATTATGTAAAATATTTTACCTAATGTAAGCAGGAATTTTACAATTCCGAGAGAAATTTATTTATAGTATCCCAAAAAGCATAAAAGGAGTGGAGACTCATGAAAAAAGCAAAATGGCTCTGTACTGCTGCGGCAGTTCTGGCATTATCGGCAGTTGTTGCAGGCTGCGGCGGTGATGAGAAAAAAGAAGCTGCCAAAACCGGCGGTCCGAGCGGTGAGGTAATGGTTTATACCTCCATTTACCCGGATATTATTGACAATGTTTGCAAACCGGCAATGAGCAAAGTTTTCCCGGATATGAAGGTTGACTGGTTCCAGGGCGGTACCGAAAAAGTTATGACCAAAATGGCCGGCGAAATCAAAGCTAAAAAAATCGGCGCAGATGTTTTGATGGTTGCTGAACCTTCTTACTATCTGTCCCTTAAAAACGATGGGCTGCTTTTGGATTATGTATCCCCGAACCTGAAAGACGTTATCACCGATAAGGACGAAAAAGGTGCATGGTCTTCCGTTCGTATCAGCAACATGATTATCGCTTACAACTCCGATAAACTGTCTGCTGAAGAAGCACCGAAATCCTGGAAAGATTTGACCGATCCGAAATGGCAGGGCAAAATCGCAATGCCTAACCCGATGCTTTCCGGTACTGCTTTTGTTGCGGTTGCAGCACTGGCAGACAAATACGGCTGGGAATATTTCGATCAGCTGAAAGCTAACGGCATGCGCGTTGAAGAAGGCAACTCCGCTATTCAGAACAAACTTTTGACCGGCGAATATGCTGCAGCAATGATTCTGGAAGAAAACATCCTGAAACTGGCTGCAACCAAAAACGAGCCTTTGAAAGTTGTATATCCTGAAGACGGCGTAGTTATCATTCCTTCCCCGATTGCTATTTTCAACACTACCAAAAATGCTGACGGCGCAAAAGCTATGGTTGACTGGTGGCTCTCCAAAGAAGGCCAGCAGGCAGTTGTACAAGGCTGGATGCATTCCGTCCGCGGCGACGTAGAGCCGCCTAAAGGCGCTCCGGCACTCAAAACCTTCTCTGAAAACGCAGTACCTGTTGATTGGCAGAAACTTGCTGATAACAAAGCTGAAATCAAAGAAGAATTCCGCGTAAGGGTTATGGAATAACGGTTCTTTCTAAATCCGGCATGAAATAATTAAGTGAGGGATTTTAGGGGTCGCTGTTGGGGCGATCCCTTTTTCCCGTTTTATAAATAGCGACCTTAAATTACGCTTTAGGGCGGCCGTTATGCCGTAGAAAGGAGTTATGGTGGGCTTTTTACAAAGAATAAACAGCAAATTCCTGGTAATTTCGCTGTCGGTATTATTACTTTTATATTTTGTGGTTTTCCCGCTTGCCATACTGTTGTATGACAGCGTGCTGGTTGACGGCGCGTTTACGCTGGAAAACTACCGCGAGGTTTACAGCAAGGATGTTAACTGGCGCGCGCTTGCCAATACGGTTGAGCTTTCGCTGATAGTTATGGTGGCGAGCGTTATCATTACCTTCC
This sequence comes from uncultured Phascolarctobacterium sp., assembly GCA_949295115.1. Classification (GTDB taxonomy): domain Bacteria; phylum Bacillota; class Negativicutes; order Acidaminococcales; family Acidaminococcaceae; genus Fusicatenibacter_A. The sequence goes on along the minus strand of CASFJU010000004.1, from coordinate 200,472 downwards.
CGCTGGCGTGGCTGGTTGGCCGTACCGATTTGCCGTGGAAAAAAGGCTACCGCACGCTTTTGGTTGCCAGTTACATGATTCCGCCGTATGTAGGCGCTATTGCCTGGGTACAGCTGCTGAACCCGAGCGTTGGTTATCTGAACAACATTTTTAAATGGATGTTCAATTTACAGCAGGCCCCGTTTGATATTTACACCACGGGTGGCCTGGCATGGGTTTTGACTTTATTCTATTCTCCATTTGCTTTTATTACTATTTCGCGTGCGATGGAAAAAATGGACCCGACGCTGGAGGAAGCGGCAAGGGTTTCCGGTTCATCGCCGCTGCGTACGCTTGTTGACGTTACGCTGCCTTTGATGGCGCCTTCCATTTTAGCCGGCGGTTTGCTCGTATTCATCGCCGCAGGCTCCTGCTTCGGTATTCCGGCAATCGTCGGTATGCCGGGCAACATTGAAGTTATGACGACCCGTATCGTTACTTACGTTTACATGGGCGATGAAGCCGGTATCCGCGATGCGACGAGTCTGGCTGCATCCTTGATGTTTATCGCCAACGCGCTGCTGTTCGGCATGACGTGGATGCTGGGCCGCAAGGATTACACCACTATCAGCGGCAAGAGCACGCGCCCGAACATAGTTGAGCTTGGCAAGTGGAAATGGCCTGCGTTTATTGCTGTCGGCCTGTACGGCTTTATCGCCGTTATCCTGCCGCTGGGCTCCATCCTCTTAACTTCGCTGCTCAAGAGCATGTCCAAGGGCATTGAGCTTTCCAACCTCGGCTTTGACGCCTGGATTCCGGTTATTACCAGTTCCCAGTACATGGAAAGCGTATGGAACTCCGTTGTATACGGTGTAATTGCTGCAACCATCGGTACGGCGCTGTCCATCTTTATCGCTTACCTTGCCGTTAAAACTAAGGTTAAGGGGCGCAACTTCCCGGATTTGCTGACGATTGTCGGCGGTTCTACCCCGAGTATCGTTATCGCGCTGGCTTTGGTTATTACCTTCTCCGGCAACTTTGGCCTGAACCTGTATTCCACGATGTGGATTCTGGTTGTCAGCTACCTTGTTAAATATATGACGATGTCCGTCCGCACGATTGCGGCTTCCTTAAGCCAGGTTCACATTTCGCTGGAAGAAGCGGCTTTGAACTCCGGCGCAAGCTGGCTGCGTACCTGTAAGGACATCATCATGCCGCTGATTGCGCCTTCCGTAATCGCGGGCTGGTTCTTGATCTTTATGCCGTCGTTCTACGAACTGACGATGTCGCTGCTGCTTTACGGCAGTGACACCAAAACCATCGGCGTACTGCTGTACGATTTGCAGACCTACGCCGATACGCAGAATGCTTCCGTGCTTTCGGTAATTATTTTGCTGATAGTTCTGGTGGGCAATGTTATTTTAAACAAGCTTACTAAGGGTAATGTTGGTATTTAAAAGGAGTGGAATGAATTGTCTGAAGTACGTATAGAGCATGTTTTTAAACGGTTCGGCGATGTTACGGCCGTCAACGATTTTGACCTTACCGTAAAGGACGGCGAATTTGTTTCGCTCCTCGGGCCTTCCGGCTGCGGCAAAACTACGTCGCTGCGTATGATTGCCGGTTTTGAAAGGGCAACCGAAGGCGAAATTTATATCGGCGACCATTGCGTAAGCTCGTCAACCAAAAATACTTTTGTGCCGCCCGAAAAACGCGATATCGGCATGGTATTCCAGTCTTATGCGGTATGGCCGCACATGACTGTTACCGAAAACGTGGCTTATCCGCTGAAAATCCAGAAGGTGCCCAAAGAAGAACGCGCCGCACGCGTTGCGGAAATGCTGAAAATGGTGCACCTTGATGAATACGCCAGCCGTTATCCGCATCAGCTTTCCGGCGGCCAGCAGCAGCGTGTTGCTCTGGCGCGCGCACTGGTAATGCGTCCGGGCCTGCTGCTTCTCGACGAGCCTTTGTCCAACCTTGACGCCAAGCTGCGCGAGAGCATGCGTTTTGAAATTTCTTCGATTCAGAAGGAACTGGGCATCACCGTTATTTATGTAACGCACGACCAGTCCGAAGCGATGACCATGAGTGACCGTGTTGTTGTTATGAGCCGCGGCGTTATCCAGCAAATCGGCACGCCGTACGATATTTACCGCAACCCGGCCAACAAGATGGTTGCCGACTTCATCGGCCTGGTAAACTTTGTGGAAGGCGAAGTGCAGGGCGACCGCGTTTACATCAGCGGTACCGGCGTATCCTTCCCGAACACCAGCGGCGTTACCGGCAGCGCTACCATTGCCGTACGTCCGGAGAACATCAGGATGTCCCGCAGCGGCGGCACCATTGAAGGCAAGCTGACGCACCGCTTCTATCTTGGCGACGCCGTGGATTACCGTGTGCAGTGCAAGCACCATGAAATCCGTGTTATCGTTAAGGGCGCTGACCTGAAAGAATTTAACGACGGCGAAACCGTTTACCTTGACTTTGACAAGATTATGGTTTTTGACCGCGAGTAAAATTGCAAAATTATTTCCCGGGCAAGTAAAATGCCCGGGATTTTTGTTTAAGCGGCGGCTGTGGTATAATAGAAGAAAATTACCCATGTGAGGTACGCGATGAAAAAAATCCTGGCGCTGCTGTGTGCAGCGCTGTGCGTGCTGGCGGTGTGGCAAAAACAGCCGGCAGCAGCGGAAAACGAAGTTAAAAATAAAGAAAAGGTAAAAATCTGTATCAGCATGCCGCCGCATTTGGCGCGCGCATTGGCGGATGATTTTACCGCTGCCAGCGGGATTGAGGCGGAGGTTGTGCCATTGCCGCCGGGCAGTGTGGATAACCGCTTTAAGTTTTTGGCAAACAGCGGCAGCGATGTGTGGCTGGGCGGCACGGTTGAGGAGTTTTATCTGGCGGCGGAGCGCGGCTTACTGGTAAGCTACCAGCCGGAGGAAGCGTATGCCGTACCGGCGGAGTTCCGCCAGAACAACTGGCTGTGGACGGCACTTTATATTGACCACATCGGCTTTTTAAGCAACAAGCAGAACCTGCATTACTTTGGTTTGTATGCACCGGAAAGCTGGCAGGATTTGCTGGCGGATGAATTAAAATTTGAACTGGCGTTGCCAGACCCGAAAAACGGCGGGGCAGGCTACGGCATGATGACGGCGCTGTGGCAGTTAAAGGGCGAAAAGGCAGCTATGGAATATGCGTCGGTGCTGAACAGCCAGCGCCCGGAATATTTCGTCAACTTGCAGGAAACCATTGACGAAGTGCGCATGGGCTATAAAACGGTGGCGGTAGTGCCTCTTTCACTGGCGCTGCTTTTGGAGCGCAGTGAGCAGAACCTGTTTGCTACGCTGCCGAATGACGGCAATAAAAACCTTATCAGCGGTGCGGCGGTGCTGAACGGCAAAAATCAGGCGGCGGCAGGTAAGTTTATTGATTACCTGTTATCGCGGCGCGCGGCGGAAATTGTTGGCGCAACCGGACACCAGCTTATCTGGAGCATCAGTTCCGCAGCTGATGACGATTTACGTGACAAATACACGGGCAAGCTGCTGACGCCGGTGGACGATTTAAGCTGGACAGCGGGGCAGAAGGCTGAAGTTATTGCGCGCTGGCAAAACGCCGGACAGGAACAAAAATAAAAAGGCAATAAAAAACGGGCAGAGAGCTTAACGCTTTCTGTCCGTTTTAGTTTGTGTTTATGCTTTGCAGTCAGGTTTCAGCGGCATGCTGAAGGTAAAGGTGCTGCCTTCGCCGGGGGTGCTTTCTACACTGACCGTACCGCTGTGCAGGTTTGCAATCCACTGCACCATGCTGAGGCCCAGGCCTGCGCCGCTTTGCCCGCGGTTGCCGTCCGACTGGTAGAAACGCCGCCAGATTTTCGGCAGTTCTTCCGGCGCAATGCCGCAGCCCGTATCGCGCACGGCGCAGATAACGCTGTCGGCCGTTTTGCGCAGGGTAAAGGCAACTTCGCCGCCCTCGCCGGTGTATTTAACGGCGTTGTCCAAAAGGTTCAGAAGCAGACGCATTAAAAGCGTCTGGTCGCCTTCAACTTCAACGCCCGGCTCAATATTGCTTTTAACGGTAATGTTTTTGTCCGCGGCAAGCTGTTCGGTTTCTTCCAGCACAATTTCCGCCAGCTCGCTGAAATCAAATTTTTCAATTTCAAACTGTATTTTGTTTGCGTCGGCGCGTGCCAGCATTAACAGCTGCGCCAACAGGCGCGACATTTTTTTGGCCTGCGCCAGAATTTTTTGCAGCGCTTCGTCCTTTTCATCCGCTTTGGCGTGCTGCAAGGCATATTCCGCCTGTGCGATGATGACGGCCGTCGGTGTGCGCAGCTCGTGCGATGCGTCGGCGGTAAACTGGCGCTCGGCGTCGAAGGATTTTTCCAGACGCGAGAACATGCTGTCAAAAGTTTGCGAAAGTTCCATCATTTCACGGTCGGCGTTGTGCAGGTCAATGCGCTGCGACAAGTCGCTGCCGCTGCCGATGCGTTCAGCCGCCGCCGTTATCTGCCGCACGGGCTTGAGTGCTTTTTTTGTGAGCAGGTAACCGCCGAAGCCGGAAAGCAGGATTAAAAACGGGAACAGCAGCGCGCATTGCAGCAAAATTTCATCGCGTGTGGCGTAAATGCTGCTTAATGATGTGGTGCCGCGCAGCCACACGCCGCCCGGCATACCGGCAAGCTTCATATAAAGGTCAAACACGTACCAGGTCTGGCTGCCGCTGGTGACGGTCTGCAAAAGTTCGGATTTAAATTCCGTCTGCGGCAGCTGCATTGGCGTAAGCCCGGCAATTAAACTTCCACCTGCGTCATACACGGCCAGCATTACGCCGTCGTGCAGAAAGTCCAGGTCGTCAAGGCGCAGGCTGCCGTCGCGCCGCAGTTCAAGGCTGCTGGCGTTGCCATAAACCTCGTTTTCAAGGTCGTCCTGCAAATTAAGCAGCAGCACGTCGTCGGCAGCGTACAGCACGGCGGCAAAAATAACGCTTAAAACCGCCATTATCAGCCCGGTGTACCAAAGCGTTACCTTCATTTTTACGGAAAGAGCTTTCATTTTTCCTCCTTCAGAACGTAACCTGCGCCGCGGATGGTATGCAGCAGTTTTTTATCAAAGCCCGCGTCAATTTTTTTGCGCAGGTAGCGGATGTAGACATCGACGACGTTGGAGCCGCCCTCGAAATCGTAATTCCAGACATGGTTTTCTATTTTTTCGCGCGAGAGGACGCGCCCCTGATTGCGTAAAAGATATTCCAGTACTGCGAACTCCTTGGAGGACAGGGTAATTTCCTTTCCTTCGCGGATAACGGTGCGGCTGTTTAAATCCATGGTTAAACCGGCGTATTCCAGCACGTTGGTGGTCTGCCCTGTGCGGCGGCGTACCAGCACGCGCAGGCGTGCCAGAAGTTCGTCAAAGGCAAATGGTTTAACAAGGTAATCATCCGCACCGGCGTCCAGCCCGCGCACTTTATTTTCCAAACTGTCCAGAGCCGTCAGCAGCAAAACATGGGTGCTGTCACCCTTGGCACGCATTCTTTTTAAAAGTTCCAGCCCGTCGATGCCGGGCAGCATAATATCAAGCACCACGGCGTCGTAGCTTGCCATTTGCAGGTAATGCTCCGCATCAAGCCCGTCGCCGCAGGCATCTACACTATAACCGCTGCTTTGCAGCTGTTTTTTTAAGGCGTCCAGTAAATCCGGCTCGTCTTCAACAATTAAAATCCTCATAAGGCACCTCCTTATAGCATTATTATAACATACCGGAATTTTTAAAATAATTTTTAAAAACTTTTTTCTTTTAATTTTTCTTTAATCTTTCTCAGATATAATTAAGACAAAGATAAGGGAACACCTTAAAAAAGCAATAAGGACAGACCTTAAAATAAAAGGAGGAACACAAAATGTTAAAATTCACCGGCAAAAAATTAACCGCTCTCGCAGTAGCAGCAATCTCTACCTTAACCATCAGCGCAACCGCTTTCGCAGCAGGCTTCACCATGGCAGATGCTCAAAGCATGGCAGCTAAACTTGTACCGACCAGCGCAACCCACGTAGGCACTCAGGAAGACTTTGACGAATACGAATTCAAATTTTTCGACAGCACTACCGTAACCAGCTACGAAGTTGAAGTAAGCAAATTCACCCAGGCGGTTAAAGAATATAAAATGGAAGCCGAAATGGCAATGGGCAGCCGCAACATCGTACTCTCCGCAGCAGATGCGCAGGCAGTTGTAACCAGCGAATACCCCAACGCAAGCTTCCACAAAGTAAAACTTGATATGGACGACGGCCTGTACGAATACGAACTGAAATTCGTGACCCCGGAACTCCGCGGCGAAATGGTACTGAACCCCGAAACCGGCGCAGTACTTGAAAAAGAACTCCGCTACAACGTACGCTAAGTAAATAACAAAAGCCTGCACGCACTGTGCAGGCTTTACTTTTGCTTTGGCAGATATAAAAAACGGCAGCCGTAAAGCTGCCGTTAAATTTTTGGCGTTAATTATTTGCCGAGGATGATGGAAGTTAAGGTTACAGGGTCAACATATTTGCCGTCTTTGTAAACGCGCATGTTGCCGCTGGCGATTTCGTCAATGAGGATTACTTCGCCGTTGTGGTAACCAAATTCAAATTTGATGTCGTACAGATCAAGGCCGAGTTTAGCCAGGTCTGCAGCAACGATTTTGGTGATTTTCAGGGTCTGTTCTTTCAGGCTCTTGTAGTCTTCGTGGCTCATAACGCCAAGTACAACGAGAGCGTCTTCGGTAACCAGCGGATCGCCTTTAGCGTCGTCCTTGAAGGTGGTTTCAACATAGCCGCCTTCAATAGCGGTGCCGTCGCCAATATAATCGCCGTAACGGCGGATGAAGCTGCCGGTTGCTTTTAAGCGGCAGATAACTTCAAGGCCTTTGCCGAATACTTTGCAGGGCAGAACTTCCATGGTAGCGTTGTCGATATCAGCGCTTACATAATGGGTTTTAATGCCTTCTTTTTTAAGGATTTCAAAGAAGTGGATAGAGGTTTCGAGGTTAGCTTTGCCAATGCCGTCGATGGTCAGGCCGATGCTGTTTTCACCCGGGTCGAACACGCCGTCTTTACCGGTGCAGTCATCTTTAAATTTTAACAGTACGTTGCCGTTTTCAAGCTGGAAAACGGTTTTGGTTTTGCCTTCGTAAATTTTTTCCATAAATTTTGTTGCTCCTTTCAAACTAAGCGGAATAACTATAAAAATATTATATACTTATGTTCTTTACATAGCAAGAGTTGTAACAAAATTTATATCCTCTTAAAATGTATACATTTTGTGAACGGCATTTTAAAACGCCAAAAAGCGGATAAAAAATCGTTTTGGCAGGGTCAGAAGTGATTTCTTTGTGAAATAGCACCGATTGTGTAACTACCTTTACAAAAATAATTCCTATAAAATTGGTAGAAATTTGCTATTTGCTTTGAGATAGCGTATAATTAAATCATAGACAGGGAAACAACTAAATACAAACTTAGTCGGATATATTTTATAACTAAGACATCTCCTTCAAAGTTACGTTATTGAAGGGGATGTTTTCTTTTTTACCGGAAAAGAGGTGTTAAAATGAAAAAACAATATAGATTTTTAACGATGGGCGCGCTGATGGGCTTACTTTTAACCGGCGTAATGCTGCAGGCACAGGCGCAGGATTTGAATTTAGACGGCACGGATAACGGCAAAACGGCCGAAGTGCATGCAGGCGAAGCTTACGGCATGGTTTACGCTGCGGCGGACGGTACTGTTGATGTTGACAGCTGGGCGCAGGACCATAATGCTGCGGTTTCGGGCGGGCAGGCAACAATGACCGGCGGCGAAGTATTTAATATTTACGGCGGTTCGGCTTATACGTTTATCAGCAAAAACCTCAGTGCCGATGCTTCCGCCAACAATGTAAATATTACGGGCGGCACGGTTTATTCAACAGTGTTTGGCGGCGTGGCGCATGGGCACGGGGCAAAGGCAAGCGGCAATGAAATAGTTATCAGCGGCGGCAATCTTGGCGGCGGATATTCTACTTATTCTGTTGTTGGCGGGCTGGCAAGCAGCTCGGGCGACGGCACAAGTGCAATTGCAAATGATAATAAAATTACGGTAACAGGCGGCACTTTAGCCAGCGGTATTTACGGCGCTTCGGTAGAAGCTAAAAAATCTGCTTCGGCGCAGGCAGTTGGTAATACCATCAGTATCGGCGGCGAAGCTAAAGTAAGCGGTGATGTTTACGGTGCGTTTATCTGGAATGCGACCGATGTAAAAGATATGGAAGTGCATGATAACAGCATAAATATCAGCGGCAATGCCGATATCAGCAATGCTAAACTGTCAGGTTCCAATATCAACAGCATCGGCAATACCCTTACAATTGACGGCTGGCGAGGTAATGTGCAGAGCATCAACAATTTTGATACTGTAAAATTTGAAAACCTTGACTGGCAGGATAATGAAATCATTATGGATATCGCCGACGGTGAACACAGCAAATTAAATGCGTCGCATGTCGAAGCCGATCATATTCATTTTAATGGAAGCGACGGTATCGACGTTAATGACGAAATTACTTTAATCAAAGCTGACGATAACAAGTTGGACGTTAACGCTTCCGAAATCCGCTCCGCTGGCTTTACGGCAGGCGTGGCGGCGGAAGGCGACGGCGAAGCCGTTATGGAAAACGGCCGGCTTGTTTATAAAATCACCGGTCTGCATACGGCAAAGCAAACCAGACTTGTTGCCGAAAACCGCGCTGTTGCGGCAGCGTTTGTCAACCAGGGCACGGATTTAATCAGCGACAGCCTTGACGCTTTAAGCCGCGACGGTAGCTACGGTGTTAAAACCTTTGCAGCCGTACACGGCAACGCCGGCAAATATGACGTGAACAGCGATATCAAAATCAACGGCTGGAGCACGATTGCAGGTGTCGGCAACGCGGCGCAGTTTAACAACGGTAATGAGTTCAGCTGGGGCGTGTTTTACGAAAACGGCAGCGGCAACTACCGTACTTACAACAGCTTTAACGATGAGTTTTTCCGCGGCGACGGCAGCCTTGTTTATAACGGCGGAGGTGCGGCGGCGCGTTACCAAAATGCGCATGGCGTTTATACCGAAGCAAGCCTGCGTGCAGGTATGCTGAAAAGCGAAATGAGCAATGCTTTAAGCGACGGCACGGATACCTACGGCTATGAAAGCGACGCTAACTATTACGGCGCGCATATCGGCGTGGGGCAGATTATACCGCTGGGCAAAGGCAGCAACCTTGATGTGTATGGTAAGTTCTTCCATACTTATACCGAAGGCGACAGCTTTACCGTTGCCGGTGATGAATTCAGCTTTGACGGCATTACCAGTGATCGTCTGCGCATAGGCGCGAGGGTAAACGCCAATGAAGCGGATAAGTTCAGCGCTTATTACGGACTGGCTTACGAATATGAGTTTAACGGTGAGGCCAAAATGCGTGCGGCAGGGCTGGACGCACCGGAGCAGAACCTGAAAGGCAGCAGCTACATGGCGGAAGCAGGCGTAAATTACAAACCTTCGCCGGAGAGCCCGTGGAGCATTGACCTGAACCTGCGCGGCTATGCCGGTGAGCGCGAAGGCGCAAGCGTAAGCTTACAGGCAAGTTATGCGTTTTAAAAATAAAATCCCCCGCTTTTGGCGGGGGATTTTTAAGTTTACAGTGTATCATTTTTAAACAACTGGCTTATCATTTGTCTGCTGCCGATAATCCAGAGGATGTCGCCGTTATTGATGACGAACGATGCGTCCGGGTCGAGGATGGTGTAATTGCCGCGTTCCAACCCCAGCGCCAGCCATTTGCCTTTGGAGAAGGTGTCGGATTTTTTAAGCGTGCTGCGTGCCAGCGGCGACGCCGATGTTATCGGCATCGCATAGCACAAAAGCTGGTCGTGCTCTTTGCGGTTGGCGGTTTCCTGCTGCAAAAACCGGTGCAGCGTTACCGTTTCACTGGCTTTATTCAGCCCCAGCCCCATGTTTTTAATGGCGGCGTCAAAGGTACGCAGTACGTTCAGCGGCGCGGTAATCAAAAGCCTGTCACCCGCGCGCAGTACCGTATGCCCGGAAGGTATCGGCATATAGCCGTGGCTGTTGTGAATTTCGATAACGAAAATTTTATAAATGCGGTGCACGTCAAGCCGCCTTATGCTCCAGCCAACCCACGGCGAGCTTTCGGTAATTTCGTAGCCGCAGGTGTAAAGCTGTTCGTCCAGCCACATGCCGTGCCTTGCCGACGCGCGTTTTTGTGCGGCTGCCGCCAGATTTTCGGCGTTGAGGTTAATTAAAAACTGCGATTCGATTTGCAGGTAGCGGCTGACGAGGTAATCGGACGAGTAGATGAATTTTGCCAGCACCAGTGCGGCGATGATGGCGACGATGGTGTGCAGCCCCAGCATGGAGGTAAACACCTGCATGATGAAGAACATGCCGATGGCAACCTTAACGAACATCAAAACAAGAATCAACGGGCGGTTGCTGCGTTTTTGGAACCACAGACCGGCAACAAGGTCGCGCCTGCCGAGTCGGCTTACCATAAGCGCCGTCAAAAACGGCAGCATCAGCAGCAGCGTCAGGGCGGCAGCGGTAAAATTGCTCACCGGTGCCTGCAAATAGTTTTGACAGTAGGGCAGAATCATATTCGTGCCCATGTAAGAAATAAAAATCAAAATTACGGCGTAAACAACAATGCGCGTAAAGTAAATCTGTAAAAAATTAGTCCATTCGGATTGCTTTTCGTTGCCTTTGTTATCGCGGTGCGCCTCAATCAGCATCACGGCAGTTTTTTTAGGCAGGCTGCGCAGCAGTCGGCGGTAAGCCTTGCCCGCGTTAAGCAGCACATGCGGCGTAAAGAAAATAGTAACGACGGAAACAGCGACGAACACCGGGTACAAAAAGCTGCTGGTTAAGCCATAGCCCGCGCCGATGCTGGCAACGATGAAGGCGAATTCGCCCAGCTGCGTCAGCGCAAAGCCGCACTGCATACTGGTTTTAAGCGGCTGGCCGGATAACATGACGCCGAGCGACGTAAAAAGGCATTTGCCGAAAATCAGCGTAACGGAAAGCGCGATGATGGTGAGCAGGTTGCCGCTGACGACGGTGGGGTCAACCATCATGCCGACTGATACGAAGAAAATGCCGGAGAACAGATTTTTAACAGGCTCCAGCAAAACCTTGGTGCGTTTGGTGTACACCGTGCCCGAAAGCAGCGTGCCCATTAAAAACGCGCCCAGCGCAGAACTGAACCCCATGTGCGAGGCAAGCACCACCATGCTGAGGCAAAGGCCCAGCGAAACGGTAAGCAGCATTTCATCGTTAAAATATTTGCGGGTCTTTTTAAAAAAGCTGGGTAAAAAGTAAATACCGATGATGAAGCAGATGATTAAAAAGAACACCAACAGCCCGATACTTTGCAGCATGGACGCTGCGGAAATAGCGCTGCCCGCGGCAGCGACGGTGGAGAGCACAACCATCATGATAATGCCGGAGATATCCTCCAGCACCAGAATGCCGAAAGCAATCGGTGCAAAGGCTTTTTTCAAAAGGTTCAGCTCGCCCAGCGTTTTGCTTACCACTGCGGTGCTGCTCATCGTCAGCATGCAGCCGGTAAAAATACTGTCGGTAACGCTCCAGCCCAAAAGCTGCGCGCAGGCAAAACCCAGGCAGGCAATGCCGGTAAATTCCGCCACGGCGGCGATAATGGCTGTGTTGGCGGTGCTTTTTATTTTATTGAAGTTGTAATCCAGCCCCAGGTCGAACAAAATAAAGATAACGCCGATATCCGCCCAGATGGTGATGCTGTCGCCGTCGATGACGTTGGGCAATAGCGTAAAGTGCGGGCTGGCTAAAAAGCCTGCCAGCATGTAACCTAAAATAAGCGGCTGGTTGAATTTTTTACATAAAATTGTCGCAAGGCCCGCCAGTGTCAGAATCAGGGCCAGGTCGCTGATGAGCGGAACTAAATGAGTCAAGTGCTTCACCTCCGTAAAGCGAGGAAGAAGTTTTGCGGCAATGTTAATAAAAGCTTTGCCGTTATGATATAATTATTTAGGAAAGGAGTTTGTTATGCAAACGATACAGAAGGATTGCCGTACGGAAATCGTGATTGAAAAATCGCGGTTCATCTGTACGCTGAAAAAGGTAAGCAGCGAAGCGGAAGCGCAGGAATTTATCAAAAGCACCAAAAAAGAATTTTGGGATGCAACGCATAACTGCTCTGCCTATATTATAAACGATATGCAGCAAAGGTCCAGCGACGACGGCGAGCCGAGCGGAACGGCCGGTGTGCCGATGCTGGAGGTTCTGCGCAAAAAGAACTTAACCGGCGTGGCGGCGGTGGTAACGCGCTACTTCGGCGGCATTAAGCTGGGTGCGGGCGGTTTGGTACGTGCCTACACAAACAGCGTTGTCAGCGCCGTGGAAGCAACAGGCCTTGCGCGCCGTGTGGAAATGACTGTGTTCAGTTTAAGCGCGCCTCCGGGTGAAGCCGGACGCATTATGAACAAGCTGTACAACCAAAGCATTTTTACTGTCAGCGGTGCGGAATACGGCGAGCGCGTGCAGATTTTGCTGTACATGAAGCGTGAGCAGAAAGCCGAAGCCGAAGAATGGCTGACTGCGGCGCTGAACCGCACGGTAGAGCTTGACGAAGTCAGCACCGAATTTGTGGAAGTGCCGGTTTAATTACAGCAGCTCTTTAAGCTCTGCGCTGTTATTAACAATAATAACGCCTGCGCCGCGCATCTCGTCAAGAGCGGCGGCAACGGTATCCGGCGCAATGCCGCGGCAGGCAGCAAGGTTAAGGATAACCGTAAAACCGGCGCGCACTAATTGCAGCACCGTGTTTTTAACGCAGTAATCGGTGGCAAGCCCGCCGCAGATAACGGCTTTAATGCCGCGGCTCTGCAAAAATTCAATTACGCCTGTCGAAAGCGTGTCCTTTAAATCGTGGTAGCACGCACCGTAAGGGTGCTTGTCCGGCTCGATGCCCTTGTAAACCTGAAAGGCATAGGCTTTGGGGTCAAGCCCCGGTATAAATTCAAAACCTTTAGTGCCGACAATGGCGTGGCTCGGCCAGTACAAATCGCTGTCGGTGTAACCCGTAACAGGCGTCAGCGGCGCGTGTTCGGCGTTTGCAATCCACACGGCTTTGGGGCTGTGCGCATCACGCGAGGCAACACGCAGCGAAGCGAACTGCGCCTGCGCGTTAAGCTCGGCGGCAATTCCGTCACCGCCGGCAACGGGCAGTTCGTCCGGGCACAGCGGCGTAAAAGTCTGCTGTGCATCTATGTCAAAAGCTGCAATCTGGTTTTTGTTCAGGTTCAGTTTCATAAAAAACACTTCCTATTTTAGTTATATAGGTTTATTATATACCTATTGCCGCATGATGTACATTAAGTTGCAATAAATTTGCGGCAATATTATTGAAGGAGCTTGCAATGAATAAATTTTTAACGGCGCTTTTGCTTGCGCTGGCGCTGCTGTGTTTTGGCTGCGGCGGGCAGCAGGGCGCTTCCGCAGATGGCAAAATGCAGGTGGCGGCCAGCTTTTACCCGATGGCGGAATTTGCGCGTGCCGTCGGCGGCGACAGAGTGACGGTTTACACCATGATTGGCGACGGCATTGAGCCGCACGACTGGGAACCGAGTGCGCGTGATTTGACGCGGCTGGCAAAGGCAAAAGTGTTTGTGTATAACGGCGGCGTTGAGCCGTGGGCGCAACCTGCCGTTGCAGCCGTTGCTGATGACGGCGTGCAGGCGGTAGAAGCGGGGCAGGCCTTTATGCAGCAGCTTGATAAAACCGACCCGCATTTTTGGTTAAGCCCGCGTAAGGCAGCGGTTGAAGTTGCGGCAGTGCGCGACGCTTTTGTAAAGGCCGACCCGGAACACGCGGCAGAATACGAGCAGAACGCGGCGGCGTATATCGTCAAAATAAATGCGCTGGACGAAAAACTTACGGCAGTGGCGCAAAACGCCAAAATAAAAACCTTCATCACCACGCATGCGGCCTTCGGGCATTTAGCGGAGGATTACGGTTTGAAGCAGGAATCAATTATGGGTTTATCGCCGCAGGCAGAGCCGTCACCCGCAGCGCTGAACAAACTGCTGGGCGTTATGCAGGCGGACGGCATTAAATACGTGTTTTTTGAAACGCTGGTCAGCCCGCGCATTGCCGAAACGATAGCGCAGGCAGCCGGTGCGGAAACCTTAGTGCTGGACCCGCTGGAGGGTTTGAGCGAAGCAGGCCGCCAAAACGGCGATGATTATTTAAAAATTATGGAGCGCAATATTGAAAACCTTAACATTGCGCTGAACGGTAAATAAAATGAAAACGGTAATTGAAATAGACAGACTTGGTTACAGCTACGGCGAAGGCTGGATTTTAAACGACCTGTCGCTGCAAATTGAAAAGGGTGATTTTGTCGCCGTCATCGGCCCGAACGGCGCGGGTAAAAGTACGCTGCTGCGCCTGCTTGCAGGCATTTTAAAACCCATGCAGGGCAGTATTAGTATCTTTGGGCAGGACCGCGAGCATTTCACGGCGTGGGATAAAATCGGCTATGTACCGCAGAACCCGGCACGCCAGCATAGGGCGTTTCCCATCAGCGTGCGCGAAGTGGTTTCGCTGGGGCGGTTAAGCGGCGGCAGTATGTTTCAGCATTACTCGCGTGATGATAAAGCAGCTGTTGACGATATTATGGAACGCTTTTCGCTGAAGGAGCTGGCGCACCGCAAAATAGGCGAACTGTCCGGCGGGCAGCAGCAGCGTGTATATCTGGCGCGAGCCATGGTGCGCAGCCCGGAGCTTTTGCTGCTGGACGAACCGGCAACCGGCGTTGACCCGGACGCGAAGGAAGAACTGTACACGATGTTGGGCGAGATTAACCGCAAACAGGGCGTGACGATTGTAATGGTGTCGCATGATTTGGAACTGGCGGCGAAGGTGTGCAAAAACGCGCTGTGCCTTGACCACAATATCTGTTTTTGGGGCGGGGTGCAGCAGGCGTTGGTGCACAGGCACAAGCACGGTTATTTTTACAGATAGAGGTAAGCTGAATGTTAGAGATGTTTTCCGCAGGATTTATGCAAAGGGCTTGGCTGGCGGGGCTGATTGTCGCCGTCATCTGCCCGCTTATAGGCAGCTTTCTGGTGCTGCGCCGCCAGTCGATGATTGGCGACGGCTTGGGGCATATTGCCTTTGCCGGTGTGGCAGGCGGCGCGCTGTTGGGTGCGCAGCCGGTGCTGAGCGCGGCGCTGGCAACCGTTCTGGGCGCGCTGGTAATTGAAAAGGTACGCAGCAGGCTGGATACTTTTTCCGAAATGGTGCTGGCGATTTTCTTTTACAGCGGCATCGGGCTGGCGGTAATTTTCAGCAGTATGAACCGCACGGGCGGCTTTAATTTAAGCAGCATCCTGTTCGGCAGTTTAATGACCATCAGCGCAAGCGATTTGTGGGTAGTGGCGGTGCTGTGGCTGTTTGCCTGCGCCTTTACGGTGATGTTTTACCGCCCGCTGCAATACATTACTTTTGATGAAACATCGGCGCGCGTGGCGGGGCTGCCCGCGGGTAAGCTGAACGTATGGCTGGCTGTTTTAACGGCGCTGACGGTGGCGCTTTCCATGCGCATCGTCGGGCTGCTTCTGGTATCGGCAATGATGGTTATCCCCGTCGCCTGTGCCTTGCAGTCGGCACGCAGCTTTGCCGGTACAATTATCGGCGGTATTGTTTACGGCATTATCACCGTAACGGTGGGGCTGACGGTGTCCTATTACGCCGACCTTGCCCCCGGCGGCACGATTGTGCTGACCGGCACGGTGCTGTTTATTTTAAGCTGCTTAAGGCAGAGCTTTGCAAAAGAGGAGGCAGCGCCGCCTGCTGCGTGCTGCCATCACCACGAGGTGAAAGAACATGAGAAAGGTTGATTTGCATATCCACAGCACGGCCAGCGACGGCACGTGGACGCCGCAGGATTTGGTGGACGCGGCGGTGGGCGCGGGGCTGGGCATTATTGCCGTTACCGATCACGACAGCACCGCCAACGTGGCGGAAACCGTGCGCCTTGCAGGTGAGCGCGGCATAAAGTGCGTGCCGGGCGTGGAGGTCTGCTCAACGAAGGACGATATTTCCTTCCATATTTTGGGTTACGGCATTGACCTTGCCAATAAGCCTTTGCAGGAACTTCTAGCGCATAACACGCATCTGCTGGAGCAGAAGGATGACGACAGCGTGCAGCTTTTAATCAAACAGGGCTGGCCGCTGGATTTTAAGGAATTTAAAAATTACACCTACGACCGCAGGCGCGGCGGTTGGAAATCGCTGGCGTATTTAATAGATAAGGGCTTATGCACCGGCGTTGACGACTTTTTTAAACGCATTTTTACCAAAGAACATGATTTGGGCTTTCCGACCTTTCCGACTATCCGCGAAGTTATTAACGCTATCCACGGCGCGGGCGGCGTTGCTTTATGCGCCCATGCGGCAAGCAGCTTCCACGGCCCGGGGCTGGCGCAGACTTTGGTGGAGCTGATTGAAGAACCGTTCGACGGTTTTGAATGTTACCATTCCGGACACAGCGAACAGGACACGCAGCTTTTATTAACGCACTGCCGCACGGAGGGCATGCTTATCAGCGGCGGCAGCGACTGCCACGGCAGCTTTGTGCCAAGCCGCCATCTGGGTAAGCCCGATGTTTACGAGGATGGCATATTTTTGCCGGGGCTGATATAATTAAATTAATAAGTGCAGCACATGCACAGCAAATATTTACTTTTACATAATCATGGAGGGATGATTTTATGGAGAAAGCAAAGGTTTATTTTACTGACATGCGCACCGGCTACGGCGGACTGAGCCTGCCCGGCAAGCTGGCTAAGCTGATTAAGGCTGCCGGTATCGGCAACATTGATTTTAATAAAAAGTTTGCCGCCATTAAAATTCACTTTGGCGAATCGGGCAATGTTTCTTACTTGCGCCCCAACTACGCCAAGGCTGTGGCGGACGTTGTGAAGGAGCTTGGCGGCATGCCGTTTTTGACGGACTGCAACACTTTGTACGTTGGCCGCCGCAAACACGCGCTGGAACATATCACTTCTGCTTACGAAAATGGCTTCAGCCCCTTTTCCACCGGCTGCCACGTTATCATTGCTGACGGCTTGAAGGGCACGGATGAGGCGTATGTGCCGGTGCCTAACGGTGAACTGGTTAAAGAAGCGAAAATAGGCAAGGCGCTGATGGACGCCGACATTATTATCAGCCTGACCCATTTTAAAGGACATGAAATGACCGGCTTTGGCGGTGCCATTAAAAATATCGGCATGGGCGGCGGTTCCCGCGCAGGCAAGATGGAAATGCACCACGACGGCAAACCGCATGTTATTACCGAAAAGTGCATTGGTTGCGGAGCTTGCCAGAGAATCTGCGCGCACAATGCACCGGTTATCGAAAACAAAAAAGCGCATATCGACCAGGATAAATGCGTGGGCTGTGGGCGCTGCATCGGCGCGTGCCCGATGGATGCCGTTTGCCCGCCGGAAGCATACAGCAGCAGTGAACGCCTTAATAAACGCATGGCTGAATACGCATGGGCTATTCTGGCAGGCAGGCCGAACTTCCACATCAGCCTTATTGTCGATGTATCGCCTTACTGCGACTGCCACGCCGAGAACGATGCGCCGGTTGTGCCGGATATCGGCATGCTGGCTTCCTTCGACCCGGTTGCGCTGGACCAGGCCTGCGCCGACCTTGTTAATGCAGCAACGCCTGTGGCCGATTCCGTACTGGGCGAGCACATTGCCAAAGACCCGGAAGAAGCAGCCAAACACGACCATTTCCACAACATCACGCCGGAATCCGAATGGAAAGCCTGCCTTGAACATGCTGAAAAAATCGGCATGGGCACCCGCAGCTACGAGCTGATTAAAATTAAATAAGGAAAATAAAAAAGAAGCAATCCTTATAGGATTGCTTCTTTGCTTTATAAGTTAATCGTCGTTATGGATTTTGCCGTAAGCTAAAAGCACTGTGCCTTTGGGTGCGGCCAGCGCCGGGCAGACATACAGCACAATGCCGCTCTGCTGTGCGTAATAGGTCGTAAGAGTTTCGCCGAACAAATCGGTAGTTCGTCCTAAAATCTGACCTTCGTGCACAAAATCGCCGCTGTGGATGTGGTGCAGCCAGCAGCCTGTTTCCATCGCTTCAAGGTAAATAATGTCCGTCACGTCGCGCGGAATGTAGCGGCGCGGCTTAACCGGTTCGTCCAGCAGTTTCAGCTTGCGCAGGATATTCCTTAAATCAGACTTGTATTCTTCGATATCTTCGTGCAGGCACAGACCTGCGCCGCCGCGTTCGATCAAAATGGAAGGCAGCCCGGTAGAAGCGGCGTAGTTGTAAGCTCCGCCCGTCGCCATGGAACGCACCATATATTCCACGTTCAGCACTTTGGCAACGCTGCGCGCTTTGGCTGCTAGTTCCTCCGTCGGCTGGCCGGGGTAATAAACATAGGGGTGCAGGCTTTCGTGAATATCGCCGCTGTGCAGGTCCACGTAAAAATCCGCCAGCGGTAACAGCTCGCTGCTGATTAAATACGCAATTTTTTCGGACAGCGTGCCCTGCGGATTGCCGGGGAATACGCGGTTTAAATTTTTACCGTCCTCCGGCACAATAAATTCGCGGCGCGCCCAAAAGCCCTGTATGTTAACCGGGTGCAGCATAATCAGACTGCCGCAGATATCCTGCGGCTCAAGTTCGCGCCCCAGCTCCATGGCAGCGGCAATGCCGGGGTATTCGCCGCCGTGGATGCCTGCCGTTACCAAAAGCGTTGCTCCGTCATGTGCGCCGTTAATGATTGTCAAAGGAATTTCTATATCCGTACCGGGAACGGGCAGCATCGTGCGCAGCTTGGCGCCGCGCTCAACCGTCAGCCCGCAGACAGTTAAAGTATCATTCATAAAATCAGCTCCTTTGCATAAATGTTTAAACTTTCCTGATTATTATACATTGTTTTAGCACTTATTGCAAATAGATATTATTTAAAATATTTTTGCTAATAAAATATAATACCCATACCGGTATAGCGTATGTAGTGCTTCTGTTATAAAATAAGCACCTGACAAGCACCAAAGCAAATAAAAAAGCCGCTTCCCAAATCCGGAAAGCAGCATAAATGCTGGAGCGGGTGACGAGACTCGAACTCGCGACACATAGCTTGGGAATTTTCAATATGAAAGAATTATATAATTCATGTGTAATATTTTACTTTTTTATTATAAAAATATCAGTTTAAACCATAATTTGTGTAAACTTTTTATTATGTTTCAAAGCAGTTAAATTAGAATTAGTCACTATTTTGTCTTACTATTTGTTTATAATTTCATATGTTTTCAACAATTCAAATTCGTTAATATTTCAAAAGTTTGTGCATTTCATAGCATAAACTTTGTTTTTTTTAGAGTTTGTGCTATAATTTACATAAGGCAGGTGTTAAAAATGATTAGCAACCAAATTTTAAAATCAAGAAACGGTTATTTAAATAAATTGATCGCTTTTAAAGATACAGAGCCTGTAAAAATAATTACCGGCATCCGCCGCTGTGGTAAATCCAGTTTGCTAAAGCTGATGATTAAATATTTACAGGAACAAGGCGTTGCAGATAACCAAATACTGTCAATGAATTTTGAATCTATGGCTTTTAGGAATATGACAGCGCAGGAGTTTTACAGTTATGTTAAAGAGCATATCAATACAGAAAAACGCTCGTATCTCTTTTTTGATGAACTTCAACGCATAGAAGGTTGGGAAGATGCTGTTAATTCTTTCCGTGTTGATTTTGACTGCGATATTTATATAACCGGTTCTAATGCCTATTTGCTATCGTCAGAATATGCCACATATCTTTCCGGACGCAGCGTTGAAATTAAAATGTTGCCGCTCTCTTTTGCAGAATTTCTTGATTTCCACGAGTTTAAGATAGAAGAAGCTACCAGTGCCTTTGGAGGCAAGCGTAAAATTATTAAAGACAAAAACGGTATTAGTTATGAACCGGCAGAAGCCTTTAATGCTTACTTGCTTTTTGGCGGTATGCCTGGCATTGCCGATATAGGTCTTGAAATGGACAAGGCTATGGCACTATTGGACGGAATTTATTCAACAGTAGTAATAAGAGATATACTGGAAAGGGAAAAGCGCAGGGGTCAAAAACGTATTACTGATGCTGCGTTATTACGTAAAATAATCCTTTTCCTTGCAGATAATATTGGCAGCAGTATTTCTGCTACATCAATGGCAGGTACGCTTAGCAATGAAGGATTAATAGATATAGAAACACGTAAAGGCAAGCCCAGTACGCATACTGTCCAGTCTTATGTAAACACTTTAACTGAAAGTTACTTTTTTTATGAAATTAAACGATTTGATATAAAAGGCAAAGAATTTTTAAGAACCCTTGGCAAATATTATATTGTCGATACTGGGCTTAGAACCTATTTGCTTGGCAACCGCGACCGTGATAGAGGACACATTTTAGAAAATGTTATTTACCTTGAACTTTTGCGGCGTGGTTACGATTTAGCCGTTGGCAAGGTTGATAATACCGAAGTTGATTTTATAGCAACAAAATATAACGAAAAATTGTATATTCAGGTAACGGAAAGCTTGCAAGGAGAAGAAGTACGCAAGCGTGAATTAGCACCGTTGCAGAAAATACGTGATAATTACGAAAAGATTGTGCTATCTATGGATTTAAACAACGACGCTGATTATAATGGCATTAAATCATTAAACATAATTGATTGGCTGTTAGAAAATAATTAACATTTTTTATTTATACTAAAACCGCGAAGTTTAAGTTGCTTCGCGGTTTTTCTTATATGTTCAATCTGTTCAATAAGTCATATATGTTTAATTTTTGAAAAGCTAATATTTTCATAGGATAATAGAGTTCACTTAACTTGCCTCTAAAATCGTCATAAATGCCTTTAAAAACATTTTATGTTAAATCGCGAACATTTATATGCCACTCATTTTTTTAAAGCCTTAAACAGCACTTTTTAAGATGATTTTATCGTTTCTGGAATAAAAAATAACGGGCATTTTATCATTGCTGAAATTTTGCCCGTCATTTGAGTAATATTCTTTTAGCTTTTGAATAGCTGATTGTTTTTGTTTTTCAAAACTATACAATCTATTGCCGGTGCAGTATGGGCAGCCGCCGTGATTTCTGCATTCTCCTGCGATAGCCCTTGAATCATGATAAGGTTTACGGTGCTCTTTACCATGGGCAATAGCTTTTTCTAACCCCATGTTATCAACTCCTTTTGCATTTTTATTTTAAATCAAACATTTTCTTCATTTCTTCGTGGGTATAGGTTTTAGGATTTTTCTTAAATTCATCCATTGCCTGCTTAAAATCTTTTAAATCTTCCTCATTTTCCGCTTTTTCTAAAACAGTAATCCTTTTTGCCCACGTTTTTATAATCTGTTTCAACAAAAAGGCTTTTAACGGTTTAAGGTTCTGCTCCGTGTCCCACGCTTCAAGGGCTTCAAAGTACGCTTTTCTATCCTCTTGATGAATTACAAGTGGCGGATGATTATTTATGGCAAGCAGGTAATTCATGGCAAGGCGGCCGGTACGCCCATTTCCGTCGGCAAAAGGATGGATATTTTCAAACTTTGCGTGGAAGAAAGCAGCTGCCATCAAAACTTTTTCAGGTTCTTTCGGCAGTACCTCTAAATCCTCTAACAGCTCCTGCATTTCATCCGGAACATCTTCGGCAGATGCGCCGGTTTCATTTCTGCCGGTAACATAATCGCATTTCTTGTATTCTCCCGGGCACTCACAGCACTGCCAGCGGCGTTCATCGTAAGTGTTAAGTGTCAAACGCCGCTGCAATTCTTTGATGAAGGTTTCATTCAAAGGCATTTTATCCCTAAAGGCTTTAAAGAAGTATTCCATAGCAACTTTAGCATTACGAATTTCAAACAGCGTGCATAAATTGCCTGTGTAGCCGGTAACACTGTCATGTTCAAAAATTTCACGGGTATCGTGGTAGGTAACATTAGGATTTTCAATGTTGCCGGAATTATATGCAAAATTAATGATATGCTCGTTAAAAGCTTCTGCAAGTGCAGCATCATCAGTAATATTAAGTGAACGCCACCAGTTTATTAGAAGTTCGTATTTATATTTTAAATTATCCATTTTGTGTTCCTCATTAAATCATTTTTAAATATTATACCATAAATACAGCATAATCCGGTCAAAGTTCAATATATAAAAGCTTAAAATTATAATTATCATCAGCGAGAGCATTTGCTTTTAACTTAGTCCGGCTATGGAGCGCATAACTAAATCAACATCTTTATTTTCCAACTCTTGTATAATATGCAGATAAGTTTTTTGTGTTGTTGTCATGCTGGCGTGGCCGAGCCGTCTGGCAACACTGGCAATGGAAACACCAGCAAAAAGTAGCAATGATGCGTGCGTATGCCTAAGCCCGTGTACAGAAATAACAGGCAAATTAGCTTTGCGGCAACGCCTTTCTAAAATATCATTTATAGTAGAATTATATATTTTTTCTTTTAACAAAAATATAGGTTTATCGTTAGGCAAATTTTTTACCAGTTCTGCAAACTGAATTACTGTTTGCCAATCAATTTGAATTTTCCGCACTGAAGACGCATTTTTTGTTGGCAAAAAACCGCCGCTCCCCTTATAATCCCAAGTTTTGCTAATAGAAAGCATTTGGTGAGAAAAGTCAAAATCTTTAGGCGTAATAGCTAATGCTTCCGAAAACCTGATGCCTGTTTTGGCTATTAACATAATCAGCCAATCCCAGTTAATTCTGTTTTGCAAATCTAAATTGATGAGCAAAGTATGCAGTTCAAATTGGTTAAGATACTTTTTCTTTTTTATTGCCGGTGTTTTGCCTTTAATTATCGCTTTTCGTGTAGGGTCACGCTCAATAAGTCCTTCATCAACAGCGTCCATTATTGCACCTTTCAGTTGATGGTGAAAATCCATGGTAGTTTGCCTTTCGTGATATATGGCATAATCATTAAGCAACTGCTGATAAGTAATTCTGGTAACATCACATAAACGCAATTTGGGCGCTAATCTTATTAACCATGAATATGTCATATAATATTTATCCATAGTTACTTTTCGTACAGCCCCTTCTTTGTAAACCTTTATCCATGAATGATAATACTGATGAAAAAGGTCTACATTTTTAATTAAACTTAACATTTTGCACCTCCTTTTTTAATAAAAACACTCACGCTGATGAAGGGTGATAAGGTTGTCGAGAGACTTAAAATATTGACCAACAAATTTTTGCTCTTTAAGCGTCGGCAAAGAAATATCTATTTCCATCACTTTATTTTTTGATATGTTATATCTTGATATCCCCTGTGCAAGAAGAATAATTTTTTCTCTCACTGTTTTGGAACGGAGCATATATGCGATAAAGTGATTATTAAATTTTTCAGTTGGCCTAAATCCAAAACAAAAGCTATTTAAATAAGTTATATTATATTTTTCAAGTAAAACCGAGGACATCCCAACTTCTTCAGGCGTCTCTGACGATGTTGTAAGTAATAAAGCGAGCTTGCCCATGGCCGAAATCTTCTTTGATTTTTCCAGAAAGACCAGTATAAGTATATCCAAATTTTCCCAACTTACGCTGTTCCCAAGCGGTTGTTATAGTAAATATTAGGTTATTACTGCAAAAATATTTACGCTGATGAAGGGTGATAAGGTTATCAAGATTTAAGAAATAATTTCCTATTTTCTCTTGTTCTACTTTGTTTGGCAAATCAATATTTAAATTTTTGACTATTTCTGCTGATAAATTACCTTGACCACCTTGTAAGAATGTTCCTATTATTTTAAATTTACTTTTACGTAGCCATTGCATTAAATATTCAGAATCATATTTTTTCTGTGGTAAAATAGCTAATACAGCTTGATTTATTGCTCCATTTAAAGCTGCTCTCCCTACTTCTCCGCTAGTAGCCCCGTATAGCGCATATAAAATATCGCCAGTTGAAACACGTTTAGCAGATGAATATAGTAAAGCTTCCTCATTGATAAATAATTCTGTGCTTTTACTATTTATTTCTGCTGAACGAATAAAAGGAATATTTCCAATATAATATTTTTTTATACTTACTGAAGGCGTGCCACCGGAATAAGTTTCTGCTATCTCTCCCAACTTACGCTGTTCCCAAACATAGCAAAAGAGCCAAGGAAAATCCTTGACTCTTTTATCTTTGCGCCGTATATAAGCGAAAGTTTTTTATTGCTCGATATCAAATCCTCCACTTATAATAAAATTTCTTAAAAACAGGTCAATTTTGTTATTTACTTTAGGCAGTATAATTTTTTTGCCTTCAACTTTTTCAAAATAAGCCTTCGCTTTTTGCTTATCGACCGTTGTCTTTAATTCATCAAAACGTCCAAAAGCATTAATATTGGCATCTGTCACACCTAACGCCATCATTTTCAGCAATTTGGCTTCGTCTAAACCTAAAATTTGCGCCACTTTATGTACCTGCGTGTTTTTGGCATTGGCTAAATACTCTGTTATGTAATCTCTAAAGGTTTTACCAGCTTCCGGTATTACATCGCCACGCTGAATATCGTGTAATAAAATATTTGCGTACTTTTGTTCTTCCTGAGTTAAAGTAGCAAAAGTTTTATGCAACTCATCAGCGGCTTTAGCTAAAATCTCTGCCGATGTACCATCAGTATGCAGTAATTTAATATACTTTACAAAGCGGGAATTCATGTAATCTGAATCAATATCATCGGTATCAATAGTTGTTAAATAACCATCAATATCATAAGGCATTTCTTCACCAGGCCCGCTTCCGCCAGGTTTGGATAATTCTTTATACCTTTTGGCCAGTATTTTATAAGTCTTTTCATCTAAAGCTACTTTAATGCTGTACTTTTCTCCGCTATTCTCGTCTACGAATTGATATTCTAATTTATTCCAGTTAAAACCTTGCAATTTAGCTGCTTCCAAAGCTTCGTTTAATAGTTTAAATAAACGTGCAAACTCCTTACATTCGGCTTGCTGCTCCGGCAGTTTAGCAAAGTCCGCTATGCCTGCTTGTCCAAAGAGGTCTTTAATGCTTTTATAATAAAAATTTAAATCTTCTAAGTTTTTATTTAACTTGTTTACAAATAAGCCAAACGGTTTATCGCCGGAGTAAAGCTTAAAGGCTGCCGCTACTAATTTTTCCATAGTATGCGGCCTGCGGTAATATTTAATTGTGCCAAACGGTTTTTCCGGTCCAAAAATGCGATTGGTACGCGAGAACGCTTGAATGATATTCTCATATTTAAGCACTTTATCCATATAAAGCGTGTTAACCCATTTTGAATCGAACCCGGTAAGCATTTGGTCAACTACTATCAACAAATCAACCTGTTCTTCAGGCTTCAGCCGTTGATAAGGTTTTTTATGCGCCAGCCTTGCGGCAATATCCTTCTTCATAGCGGCAAATGTAGGGATAGTAAAATGCTGATTATAATGTGCATTATAATCTTCGATAACTTCTACAAGACCATCTTCTTTAAATTCTGCTTTGCCATTATTATCAATGCTGGAGTCAAAAAGTGCTGTTATTTTAAGCTGCGGTGCAGCTTTTTTCATCAGTCTATAATATTCTATGGCTTCGTTAATGCTTGATGTGGCAAAAATAGCGTGGAATTTACTATTATGGCTAAGATATACCCAGTTATCTATGATATCTTTTACAACATTGTTCTGGTGTTCTTCTGTGCGGTACTGACTATCAGGCAAATAATCCTCAATGCCTTTTATATACTCATTATTTTCATAATACCCAGCCATAGGCATTTTCATATATTCATTAAATTTTTTAGTTTTTTTCTCATCGGCGTACACTTCTTCAAGTGTTTGTGCTTTAACTGCTTCTAATCCAATTTGCTCGCGCACATCCTGGTCTTTATAGGTTAAAACCTTATAAGGGTCAAAACCAAGTACGTTTTTATCACGAATGCCGTCTGCAATACTGTAACGGTGCAGTTCATTACCAAAAACCATAGCTGTCGTAGATTTTTTCTTTTGGTTTTCAAGGTGAATAGGCGTGCCGGTAAAGCCGAAAAATACGGCTTTAGGGAAAGTTTGCTTAATTATATACAGCATATCACCGAAAGTAGAACGATGACATTCATCAACGATAAAAACGATGCGTTTAGATTGCATTAGTTTGACATCAACAGAAGTCATGCCACCGTCGGCTTCGTCTTTAATGTTACTCATTTTTTGTATTGAGGTAACTATCAGAGTATTTTTTACATCGTTACTTTTTAATTTACTTACCAACACACCAGTGTTTTCCGTTGCCTGTACATTATCGGCATTATCAGCAAAACCACGGTACTGCCTTAAACTTTGTGTGCCAAGTTCGATACGGTCCATTAAAAATACTACTTTATCAGCATCGTTAGAGGCAGCAATAAGTTGTGCAGATTTAAAAGAAGTCATAGTTTTGCCGCTGCCGGTAGTATGCCAAATGTAACCGCCTAATTGTTCATTGCCTTCCCATTTAGTTTTAGCAACTTTATCAGAAATAGCACTGGCGGCAAAATACTGATAGCTTCGCATAACTTTCAAAATACCGTCTAAATCGTCTGCAACAGTATAAAAGCCAATTAATTGATGTGCCATTGGTATAGAGAGCAGAGTAGAGGCAACGCGCTGCCAATCGTTAATAGGTTCATTGTTAAAATCTGCCCAATGAAAGTAAAAATCAGAGTTAAAAGTTCCATCAGGTCCCGGGTTAGCGAAATATACGGTTTCTTCAGGGTTCATGGCTACAAAAATTTGCACTAATGAAAACAGCCCGGTAAATACGCCTTCGTGCGCATATTTTTCGATTTGGTGATATGCCTGACTTACAGGGATGCCACTCTTTTTAAGTTCGATATGAATTACCGGCATACCGTTAATAAGCAGCATTACATCACCACGCCTATTGTTAAGTATGGGTGATTTAGTATTAAACTGCGGCTGCTCAACTATTTGGTAACGGCTTTGGCCTGCGGCAATTTCGCGGCGATCATAAATTTTAAGCGAAACTTCTTTGCCAAAATGCAAAGTGTCCTGCGAATTATCGCGCGTAATTTGTACACTGCCGCCGTTAATAAAACCATTCAGCATCAGTGGCGTTCTTAAGTTTTTAATTTGCTCTAAAATTTGAGCCATTTCTCCTTTAGTAAGCGGATAATCGTTTAAACGGTCAATGCTGCGGTTGTTTTCAAATAAAATATCAGCCCAGTTTTGAATAAGCTGTTCTTCGGTAGGATTTTTTAAAACAGTCTTTTCCCAACCTTTAGACGGCAATAAATCAACTAATGCTTTTTCAAATTCTGCTTCCGATGTAAAAGCCATGACTTTTTCCTTTCTGCTTATACAAACATCTTTTCTAAGCAAGCTTTTTTTATGTTCTGTAACTTCTCCAGCTTACGCTGATGAAGGGTGATAAGGTTGTCAAGTTTACGAAAGAAATATCCTATTTGTTTACATTCTTCCATATCTAAAGAAGTTGATACGTAGATTTGTGAGAGGTCATTAGAATTAATAGCAGGATAACTTGTACCAGTACAATTATCTAAAACAGTTTTTACGAAATTTGAATTTTGGATAATAGAAAGCAGAAAATAACCATCTGTTAATGGACGTAGTTGTGCATAGCCTGTTGAAAAAACATAGAATTTATCTGCTTTTTCAAAAAGATAGTTATTTTTTTGATATGGTCTTACTGTTTGGTAAAACAAATCTCCTGCATAAGCTAAACGTTGTGCTCTAGAAGGTGCAGTATATTTAGTTTCTGTTCTATGAGATACCATTTCGGTTCCGATTACAGATTCAAGGTCCACATATTCAAAAACATTTGGCAATTCAGCTTTAGGATTAAAAATTGCAATTTCGTCCAACTTACGCTGTTCCCAAGCGTCAGTAAATCCTTTAAAACGAATTTCCGGAATATTGCTGCCATTTTTTGGAAACATTTTTTCAAGCATAGATTTTTTAATATTTTTAAGCTTATCTAACTTACGCTGATGAAGGGTGATAAGGTTATCTAAAAAAATAAAATACTTACCTATAAACTTTCTTTCTAACTCGCTCGGCATATAAAGTAATAATTCTTTTAATTCGCTGGCTTTCACCAAAGGTTGGCCGGTTCCAAACGAAAGACGTTTTATATCAAAATTTAATAAAGCATAATATATAAAATCTAATGCTTTTCCTTGAATAAATACAGTATTATCGCTGATTTTTACTTTTCCATTATGTCTATATAATTCTCCGGCATTTGCCCCTACACGAGCAGTTAGTAAAAAATCACCTTCATAATCATAAGAATTATCATATCCAATAACTGAAGTAGAACCAAGGATTTCATATTTTCCGCTTTTTCTAATAGAACTTACGCTGTTCCCAATCGTCCGTAAATCCTTTGAATCTAATTTGCGGTTTTTTAGCATTTTCAGGCATTTTACTTACCCCCTAACAATGCTTTCAGTTCAGCAATACCCTGCATATCAAACTCATTGCCTTCCAACTCATCAAGCATACCTATTAAACTTTGTTCGGTTTCGGCAATCTCTTTTTCTACATCAGCAAAAGTGGTTTCGTATTTTTTGCAAATAGTTTCCAGTTTATTAACTAAAGTATTTACAACAGCATCAGGCAGACCGTTTAAGCTGTTGAAAAACGGTGTAATCCATTTTTCTTTAAGTAAGGTGTTTACTTGCTCATCAGTAAGTTGTTCTATAACTTCTTTAGTTTTAAGGTGTAAAGCGATAGTTTTTTTCTTTATTTCATCTTTTAATATTTTTTCATTATTTAAAAGGTCTAATATCTCTTTTAATGTGTTTTCCCAAGACCCCTCTGGAAACTGATATGTTAATTTCAACTCATTAATATAATTTTTTATATCATTCTTTTTATAGGTTCCATCATTTGCAATCAATATTTTATCTGGAAAATAATCGTTTTTTTGTTTTATAAATTCTATTTTTTCCTTCTTTTTGCTCAGAGATAAATATTCTTGCAATACTTCAATTTCTGTTGTTTTTATATCGTTTAAAATAATTTTAATTTTATTTTTTACTTCACTTTCATTGAAAGCAGTATTTGCATCATTTAATAAATTAGACTCTCTATCTTCCTCAGATAAGTTTTCAATAATATCATCAAGTTTTGCTTTAATGTTATTTAACATAGAGTTCTTTGAATCCAATTCTTGAACATCTTCGTTTAAGATAACTTTTTGTACCAATTCAAACGGTAGCACATGACCTTTCCAACCTTCCTGCACTTCTTCATCTTTGCCGTTTTTCTTTTTTACAACAAAATTAGGGTCTACCACTTTAACAGCGTCCATACCTTCGGTTTGCAGTATTTCTAAATCAACGGCAATGTTATTCCAATTATCGGCAAGCAGCTGGTAAGCTTCGTATTTATCGATTAACGGCACGTTTTGAAGGCGTGCAAAAATATTATCGCTGATAGTGTTTAGTTCTTTAGAGATATTAACATTTACGGTATCATCTATAAGTTCAGCATTAAGATAAGCGTTAAAATCGCCAAAGGCGTTGTTGTAATTAGTTTTAAAAGTGGTTATATCTGTGTTGTCGCTAACTGCTGTTTTTAAATCATCAGTATTAAGCAGCCAATAACCGGCGTTTAATTGTTTAAACAGAGATGTTTTAAGAGTAGGGAAGGCGTCCCAATAGGCTTGTAAATCCGCTAATTCGTTTTCGGGAATGCCACCAAACATAGAGGCATAAATGTCCCAGCTTTCAGCTTTTTCGGAAGAATCAACATAGCGGGGAATGTTAAGGTTATAATCATTAGCGCGGATGGTATCGCGACTTACCTTTTTAGAGAATTTATCAATGTCAGAGCGGGTTGTTACAGCGTCTACAATTTTTTTAATATCACAGGCGCGAAGCATATTATTTTTGCCTACTTTGGCAAATCCTTTGGAAGCATCGACTATAAGCACATCGGTGTTATCACGTTTTTGTTTAAGCACCATAATAATAGTGGGTATGCCGGTGCCAAAGAAAATATTTGCCGGAAGGCCAATAATAGCGTCGATATGGTTATATTCTATTAAGTTTTTACGAATTTTGCCTTCTTCGCCACCACGAAACAGTACGCCATGCGGCAGTACAATAGCCATAATGCCGTCTGCTTTTAAATGGAACAAGTCGTGCAAAAGGAAGGCGTAATCTGCTTTGCTTTTAGGTGCAAGGCCAAAACGCGAATAACGTGCGTCCATTTCTTTATCAGTAGGGTCCCATGCCTGGGAATATGGCGGATTAGATACAACGGCATCTACATAAAGCGGATTATAAGTATTAACCGGGTCTTTATCATCAAAATAAGGCCAGTCGTCCTCTAAAGTATCGCCATTACGGGTAACGATGTTATCCGGCAAAATTCCGCGCATAACAAGGTTCATACGCGTAAGGTTATAGGTATTTTCTTTAAGTTCCTGCGCATAATATTTTATGTTGTTCTCACTGCCAATATATTTGGCAGCACATTGGCCAATGTTGATAAGCAGCGAACCGGAACCGCTGGTAGGGTCGTAAATTTCAATTTTATCGCGGTCTTTAAGGTGATGCGCAACAAGTTCCGACA
This sequence comes from uncultured Phascolarctobacterium sp., assembly GCA_949295115.1. Lineage (GTDB taxonomy): Bacteria > Bacillota > Negativicutes > Acidaminococcales > Acidaminococcaceae > Fusicatenibacter_A. The sequence continues at coordinate 169,769 of CASFJU010000004.1, read as the reverse complement.
TTAAAAGTGATACTTCATGAGGAGTGTAAAATTCACCAGCTTTTTTGCCTGCGTTAGCAGCAAAGTTGCTGATTAAATATTCGTAAATAAAGCCAAGTACATCGTAATCCTGCTTGCCGTCCATGGGTATATCTTTAATAAGGTTGATTAAATCGCGAATAGCTTTGGTGCGGTCAGGAGCAGTTGCTCCGAGTTTGGACAGACCTGTTTCCAGCGTTTGAAAAATGTTTTTAAATACACCTTTGTGCGATTCGTTTACCAAACGGCTGAAGGAAGATAAAGCAACGCTTACATTATCTGCTGTAAAATCGTTGCCTTTTGCAATCCAGGTCGAAAATAAATGTTCATAAGGAATAAAATAACCTATATTCTTCTGCACGAAGTCTACGTTATCTGTATCGTTTTCATCAAGTTCCGGCAAATATTCGTCTGTCCAGTCATTTTCTTTTAAAAATTTGACTTCTTTATCTGAAAGAAATTTATAAAAAATAAAACCAAGAATATAATCTTTATATTCGTTAGCCTCAATTTTAGAACGCATTTTATTGGCTGATTCCCAAATTTTAGATGCAAGCTGCTGTTTATTCATGTAATTGCCTCCAACGGTAAAAAACTTTTAATTAGTATAATTATAACATATTACACGATTGAAAACATAAATGAAAATACGGACAATCTAAATAGTGATTGTCCGTATTTAAAACAAAATTAATGCTTATTTAAAAAATGAAATATAAACTATAATTAAACATTCAAAACAGCAAAGCGCCAAAAGTGCAAGGTGTAAATTATCAACGTAATTACGGCTTATAATTACAGATTGTACTTGTGCTGTAATATCCGAAAGATGCCCAATAATAGAATTAATGTTTTTATCGGCAGCAAGCAAAATTTGAGATATTTTTTCAAATTGGGTATTAAATTTTTTATTACCATTCACAACATTACTATATATTGCTTTATCATGTTTTAAAATTAATTCATTTTGGGCTTTGATTGCTGTTAAAGTTTCTATGACTTCATCAAATTTTTTAGAAATTTTTTCTTCCGGCGTTGATTGCTGCACTTGTGCTGCCAATTCTTCTAAATCCATTTAGTATTACTCCATTAATATTTTAATTTGAGATTCAATCTGCATACGCGTATCAGCATCTTTAGCAGTAAAATATTGTATGGACAAACGATGGATCTCTTTATTTTTAGCATTGGTAATTTCAGTTTCAAGCTGCTCTATTTCTTTTTTTAAAACTTCCATTTTTTCCTTTTTAGCAGTAAGCTTTTTTAATTTTGGTGCTATATTTGCCTTATACATTTTTACATGCTCCTTTTTCTCTTGAATTTTCATTATTTAGTCACGCGATATACTATACTCAAAATACCAAAAACAATAATAGCCCAATATATATACCGCAAGATGACTGCATTTTTACCATTTTCCGTTATCTTGTCAATTTGCTTTTGATAAGATGTAATTTGTTTATTCATAACATTGCCTTTTAATTTTAAACTATTATTTGATTTAATCATTTTTATCTTCTCCTTTTTATCTTTCGTAGTCGTCATCCCGACTATCTAAATTTACTTTAAATCCTTTTGTGGTTGGTATTGAATTATCATATTGAGATAAATTTTTAACCGCAGATACTATATTTGTCATATTTTTAGTTAAAGTTGGTTGTTCAGATTTTTTAATAAAATCATACTGGTTTTCGGTATTGCAAACTCGCATTATATTAGCTGTGCTTAATGTATCATTATTAAACTTTCTTGCCAAAGTGTTAGCGCGTACTTTTAACTTGGGATTTTGAATACAGCTAAAAGTTATATTCTTTCCACGTATTTGGGTGTCCCATCCGTTTGCTTGCATTTTTTCGGCAAATTCATTAAAGTTTTTTGGGTTAGTTTTTAATGATTCATTAACAGAAACAGAACATTGAGCAACCCAGCTATCTTTTATTTTTTGAGTAAATTGCCAATACATTTTTTGTGAATACATTTGAGGGCGGCCTCGTGCTTTTACTGCTTCAGGGTTGCGGTCGATTACTTTTAGTCCATATTGCTTTGCTAAACAATCGTTTATAGATTTAAAATTTTCCAAATCTTCTTTACCAAAATGTAGCTTTTTGCCGTCAATAAAGCTCACGGAATTTACTACAAAATGTGCATGTATCTTGCCACCTTCACTGTTTACATGTATGCCAACAGCTACTTCAAAACGTTCACCAAAGCATTGTTCGCCAAATTCTTTTGCATATATTTTTGCGCTTTCTATACTTATTTCGTTGGATGCGAAAGATAATACATAATGCTTATATTGCCTGCCATCGGTTTTATTATAAAACTCTTTAGTTTTTTGCATTTGATAGGCTGCAATTTCAGCATTATCAGCACAATTTATACCGAAAAATAATGTGTCATTCATTTCTTTTTTTCGGTCTTTATCTGCATAATTGATAACAGTTCCCACGCTTTTTCCAGGATTATCTATCGCTTTTAGTATTGGCATAAAATCACCTTATTGCTTTTAAATCATTCCACATAGCTAACAACATTTCTTTTTGAGGTGCCTCTTTTTCACTATTACATAGTTTTGCAAGCTGATTTAAATTATTAGCTAAATTTGATAAAAGCCGAACTTTCTTCTTCTGAATTGCCTCAATATTCATCAGCTGGTTGGCATATTTATAATTTTTTAAAATATCTGTACAATAATCATTAATTGTTTTATTATTTTCAGAAGCTTTATTAGCGATATATATTTTTAATTGAGTATTGACGCGCAAATGCAAATCGCAATTTTTACCTGTTTTTGACTTTGGTGCCATTTTACAACCTCGTTTATTATTATATTGATTGGCCAGCTCCCCATCGTGGTACCTTTCTGGTACCAACGATAGCACTGGCAAGGGGTAAACCCCTTAAACCCCAGCTTTTATAAATTCTCCCCTTTTAAAATATCTTGCCAAGTATTAGGTGCAGTATCTTCCATATTTTCGAGTACATGTGCATAGATGTTGAGTGTTACTGTAGCATTGCTGTGCCCTAATCTATCAGCCACAACATTTGGTTTTACACCATGCTTTAAAAGCAAAGTTGCATGAGTGTGCCGCATGGAGTGAATGTTAAAACCTTTTTGGATACCGGCGGCGGAAAGCATCTTAAAATAATAACGGCGTTTAAAGTTTTGTACATTTACAAATCCTCCAAATGTGTTGGTAAAAATCAAATTATGTATATTTTCAAATTTATCGCCAAGCATTTCTGCGTAAAAATTTTGATATATTTTCCAACGGCGTAGCTCAACAATAACCTTTTCACTTAGGTATATTTTGCGTTTCGATTTATCAGTCTTTAATTCACAAAAAGTATATTTACCATTGATGATTAATAGTTGTTCTTTTAAGTCGATATAGCCTTTGGCCCAATTAATGTTTTGCCAACGTAAGCCAAATAATTCACTGCTACGCAATCCGGTGGCCAAGTCTAAATTAACTACATTGAAAAAACATTGTTTATAATATTTAGTGCCTTCATTTTCAGTAATATAATTTTTGTTTTTTACTCCTTCGTAAATATATGAACCGTCTTTAGCTACTTCTAACAAGCGTAAGACTTCATCTTCATCAGCTACAATAATTACGGGCTTTTTTGTGCGGAGTGCTTTTGTTCCATCGACAGGGTTATCTGTAAGCAGATGATTTTTAACAGCTGCTTGGCAGGCTGCTTTAAAGTAACGGCGAATTGTATTGACAGATGTAGGAGAAAGACCCTGTCGTTTTGCGCCACCGTCAATAGCAAGAGAATTAAAAAAATTTTGTAATTCCATAGGGGTTAAAGTTTTTAATTTTCGTTCTCCAAAGGCTCGCACAACAAAGTTTAATTTTTCAGTATAAGTGTTAAAAGTCGATGGACGAACCGTAGGTTGTACAAACAAAATTAAATATTTTTTTATCCAATCAGCAACAGTGATATTGGCGCTGTCAAAAACTCCTTGATTGACATCAAATTTAAATTTTTCTACTTTTTCTTTTAAATCTATTTGCCGTTTTGCAGTTAATGTTTTTGGAGTTTTTATACCATTTATCAGGTATGTGCCCCTCCATGTCCAACGCTGATTAACTTTGTCAAAAAAGACGGAGCCTTCGCCCCATGCCCGGCGTGCCATTAGGCTTTGGTAGGCGTGGTATGTTTAGTTTGCCACGCATCTGCTTCTGCCAGTTTGCTCGCTACCCAGCTGCAAGGCACAAAAGGGCGTTGCCCAATATACATAGCAGGTATATCACCACGTTTAATCAGGCGATAAATATTGCCCTTGCTAATGTTTCCAATTATATCGACTACTTCAGCGACGCTATAAAATTTTTTAGTCATTTTGATTTCTCCTTTTTATGATATTGAATTAAGCCTGTGCCATGACAGGTTTCACATAGCAAGTTATCCACAGTTCCTTTACCATCACAAGTAGGACATTGATATATACTACTATCAAGACAAGAGAATAACTTATTATTGTTATTCTCTTGTCTTGTTTTTAGCTTGAGAATATCAAGAGAATCCATGAGATTCTCTTGTGTTGTACTGTTATCTTTATTAGTATTCTTTGTCATTATGGCTTCTTTGGCCGTAGTTAACAATTTAATTTTCTTGCCATTGCGTAATATTGCAACATAAATCTTTGCATCAGGACATACATCAGCTAAAAGCTGTAGATATTCGCTTTGCTTATGCCAACGTATATCAAGCCCTTTATTATTTCGTACCCAGTCCGTGATATATGCTACCAATTCATTTTTATTGAGTAATACAATAAAATTGGCTTGAATGAGTTGTATTAAGTCTTGCTCATTAGCCCGTATTTTGTTGACAGTTGCAAAGGCTTCGACGATGCCGTCATCATCTGCGTCAGCGTTTAAATGAAAGTAAAGTGATTGTGCTGTAGCGCTTAAACGCAAAAAGCGGGCACCGGAAATAACACGTTTGTCTATACAAAAAGCGTTCTTCACTGTTCAATCAGTCCCAACTATGATATAATTTAGATATATTAATATTGCCTTATTATTATAACAATATTACAATTGCAATATTGTTATAATAATTATAAAGCGTTATTGCAATAATGTCAATGAATTTTGCAATATTATTTTAGTACGAGGTGTGTTTTGTGTTTAATTCAGAACTGTTTGCGAACCGATTAAAAAGTATACGAATGCAATATCAGTTAACTCATTCTGTGTTAGCAAGATATTGTTCAGTATTTAATGTGATAAATTTAAGCCAATCTACTTTAAGTTTATGGGAAAATAATAAGCGGACTCCTACAGTTGATAATTTACAATTTGTTGCTGATATTTTTGCTGTTAATTTAGACTGGTTGCTTGGCCGTTCAGATGAAAAATACTCCGAATCTGTTATTAAAATTTTGGAACCTTCTTCATTTCCGTTAACAGTGACGGTTTGTGATACAACAGTAGATGTGCCGATTGAGTTGCCAGATGACTATAAAAATTATGAAATTCGTCAACAAACATATTCATTAGCTGCTCGAGCAGATATTATTTTTTTGCTCTATATCATTAAGTATGAATGGGAACGGTATGTCGGAGATCGAATTTATGAATTTGCTGATAAAGATGAGTCTGAAATCAAAATTAAGGCCTATCAAATATTTCATTATCTTTTGATTAGTGGAGCAAATAAAGAATTTTTAGAGCATTGCATTAAATCGCTCAATGTAGTTTTCGAAAATAAATCGCCGATATTTGCAGAGTAATAAAAAATCCGTCAGAGTAATAATACTCTAACGGATTTTTTAATTTAGTCTTAAAATAAGTCTTATCTTTGGTTTTTCAATAAAAAAGCACTTGCAAAGATTTGCAAGTGCGCTTATTTACTGGAGCGGGTGACGAGACTCGAACTCGCGACACATAGCTTGGGAAGCTATTGTTCTACCACTGAACTACACCCGCATATTAAATTGCAGTAATAATTATAGCACAGCCCGTCTATCTTGGCAAGGAAGAAGGGCTACGCTTTTTATTTCTTACCCTTTACTTTCATTTCCATCTGGCGTTTGGAACGGCGGTATTGCAGCATGAAGCGGCGTACTTTAATTACGCGGAACAGGCTGGATACCAGCATCACGCCGATGGCGATAGCGACGGAGTCCGTCATGGCCGTCAGTAAAATGGAAGTGCCGTTGTTGTAATCGTTGTTGATAATGGCAAACATGCCCTGATAAATGCCGAGCCCCGGCACCAGCGGCACAATACCCGGGATAACAAACACCGTTACCGGCTGTTTAAAAATGCGCGAACTTAATTCGCTGGCCAGCGCCAGAGAAATTGTTGCCGTAAAATTGGACACGAACGAGGTATAGCCAAGTTCATGCCGCAGGTAGATAAACACTACCCAGCCGATAGCTCCGATAATGCCGTCGATAAGCACGACTTTTTTCGGCGCCTGAAACAAAATGGCAAACGCCATGGTCGCAAGGGAGGCGAAGAAAAAGGCGGTAATCATTTCCATAAATCCCACCCCCAGATGAACCACACGCGCAGCACAAACGCGATGCCGATGGCGATGGACGACGCAAACAGCAGCGCTTCCGCGATACGCGAGTTGCCGCTCATCAAATTGCCTGCCATGTAGTCACGCAGCCCGTTGCAGAACGGCACGCCCGGCACGAAAGGCATCAGCGCGCCTACGATGATTTTTTCCATCGTGCATTGCACGCTCATGGCGCAGCAAAGCAGCGCAACAGCGCCGATAGCCACGCCCGCAATGGCGTTTTCCCAAAAGGCGCTGGGGTGGTAGCCAGCAATTTGCTTAAGCACCACCATTGCCATGCCGCCCGTTACAAAGGCCGCAATAAAGTCGTGGCTGTTACCGCCCAGCATGGCCGCAAACGCCGCCGAGCCGATGCCGGAAGCAAGGCACACAGCCCACTTGCCGTATGGCGCAGGCTGCCGCCATTTTTTCTCCAGCCACGCGCAGGTTTCTTCGTAACTTTTATCCCACTTGTGGAAGTTATAGGACATGGTGTTCATTTCACTGATGAGGCTTAAATTGGTGCTGCGGTAGCCAATGCGGCTTACGCGGATAAAGCTGTCGGTGTCCTCGTTGCCCAAAATGATAACGGTCGGCGTTACAAACGGGTCAACTTCGTAGCCGTGGACAAGGCAGCAGCGCGATATGGTATCTTCCACGCGGTAGGTTTCCGCGCCGCTTTTCAGCAGAATTTTGCCGATTTTAACGGCGATGTTGATGGTCTGGTCGCGCGTAAAATCAGTTTTAGCCATTCGCTTCACCGCCCTGCGCGGCAAACAGCGCCGCCACCGCCGCTTTAAACGCATTGGCGCCGCCCATGGAAGGGTGCGGCACGCAGTCGCATGCTACGCCGTATTTGCCCAGCGTCTGCTGCGATTTGCGACCGATGGCGACCACCTTCATCCCGGGGATGAGCTGCATCAGCATCCTTGCGTACTCAATGCCAACGTCCAGCTCCTCGCCGGTAGGCGTGCGGTTGCTTAAAATATTACCTTCTTTATAAGGATGGAACGGAAAAATGTTCCACAAAACCGTGTCGTAAGGCGAAAGCCCGTGCCGCGCAATTGTGTTCCACATCACCGTCGCCGTCGGCTCGTTAAAGCCGTACAGCTTCTGCGTGCGGTTCAGGCGCGCGCTTTCGGGGTTGCTGGTGCGTTTGTAATCCCAGTCGCCCAGTACGGCCTGCGGGTTTACGTCTGGGTGGCAGCCCAGCAAAATGCGCTCGCTCGTCATGGCCATGCCGCTGAAATGCCCACCCTGGTAGCCCAGCCCTTCGGCGATGAACAAAAAGTGCGCGCTTTTGCGCAGCTCAAGGTAACGCCGTAAATTCGCCGCGCGGATAACAGGGGCTTCCGGCCCGATGTCGCACTCGGGGTCGTAATCCTGCCACGGGTTAAACACCGAAGGCTTGTTATATAATTGTAGCTTTTTGATAAAATCTGCTGCCGTCACAAGTTTTCTCCATTAAAGTTTTACGTCAATCTGTGCCGATACGCCAACGCCCTGCACGCGGTTAACGTCGGTAATGTCAATCTTGTCAATCGGTATCAGCGCTTTTGCGCGGAAACTGCCGAAAAACGAGGCTTCAATCAAAAGGGCAGCCTTGCATTTTTCAACCTGTGCGTGCGGGCCGCTGACCTGTGCCGCACCGGCGTAGCTGCCGTCGCCGACGGTAATTACCGGCACAACCTTGGTAGCGTAATCGCTGCTGACAGCGTATTTACCCGTTAAGGTGTTGATGGCGCTGTTAAGCTGGTCGTCAAACTGGTTAACCAAAACGCCGATAGCGCCGCCTTTTAACACCGTGCCCAAAATGCCTGCCTGTACCGGCGCGGTGCTGCTGCCAAGCACAAAGCCGCAAACCAGCGCCATAGCTATATATTTTTTGCCCTGCATAGTAAAACCTCCTTTAAAAACTTACAGTATTATTATCTTCGCCATTTTTTTATAAACGCCTGCTTATTGTAAAACTTTTTGGCGCATATTTACACGCCGCCGGTTTTGTCGTACCATAAGAGTATAGCATTAAAAAGGAGCTGAAACAAATGGAATTTTTTCAATATTTGGCACCGACAAAAGTAATTTTCGGCCGCGGCACGGAAGTGCGCGTGGGCGAATTATGCAAAGAACAGGGCGCAAAAAAAGTGCTTATCCATTACGGCGGGCACAGCGCTAAAAAAAGCGGCCTGCTTGATAAAATCTGCGTGTCGCTGGATGCTGCGGGCATCAGCCACGTTGAACTGGGCGGTGTTGTGCCGAACCCGCGACTCAGTAAAGTTTACGAAGGCATTGAGCTGGGTAAAAAAGAGGGCGTCGATTTTATTTTAGCAGTTGGCGGCGGCAGCGTTATCGACAGCGCCAAGGCTATCGGCTACGGCCTGACCAACGACGGCGACGTGTGGGATTACTATACCGGCAAAACTCCGGCGGCGTGCCTGCCTATCGGCACGGTACTGACCATTGCCGCTGCTGGCAGCGAGATGAGCAACGCCAGCATTATTACCAACGAAGACGGCTGGCTGAAACGCGGCGCTTATTCGCCTTATGCGTACTGCAAATTTGCCGTTATGAACCCGGAACTGACTTACACCCTGCCTGCATACCAGACGGCGAGCGGCTGCACGGATATTATTGTGCACAGCCTGGAACGCTTTTTTGTTAAACCCTATGTTAAGCAGCTTAATTTAACGGACGGCATTGCCGAAACGCTGATTAAAAATGTTATGCGCAACGTCAAAATCGCGCTTAAAAATCCGTCGGACTATGACGCGCGCGCCGAAATTATGTGGAGCGGTACTTTATCCCACAACGATATCACCGGCGACCGCACTTTGGGCGACTGGGCCTGCCATCAGCTGGAGCATGAGCTGGGCGGCATGTTTGATATCGCGCACGGCGCAGGCTTGGCAGCAGTTTGGGGCAGCTGGGCGCGCTATGTAATGCCCGCTAACCCGGCGCGTTTTGCGCAGTTGGCGGTTAATGTGTTCGGCATTCCTTACACCGCGGGCGACGAAGAAAAAATTGCGCTGGAAGGCATTGAAGCAATGGAAGCCTTCTTCCGCAGCATCGGCATGCCGACAAAAATCAGCGACATGGATATCCAACTGACCGATGAACAGATTAAAGAGCTGGCCTATAAATGCAGCTTTAAAAACACGCGCACCATCGGCGGCTTTAAGGCGCTGGATATTAACGACATGGAAGCAATCTACCGCATGGCAAAATAATGAAAAAGCTGTTACTGACGGGCTTTGACCCGTTTGCGCATTACAACATCAACCCGTCGTGGGAGGCGGTAAAAGCCCTGCCGGATAATATCGGCAGCTTTGCCGTAACCAGATTGATGCTGCCCAATATTTACGGAACGGCGGGGCGTTTGCTGATTGAAGAAGCGGAGCGCGTACAGCCGGATGTAATTTTAATGACGGGCATGGACAGCGGCAGCACCCGCCTGCATGCGGACTGCGTTGCCGTTAACCTGCGCGACGCACTGCTGGAGGACAACAAAGGCTTAATGCCCTGGGGCGAACCGGTTGTGCCCGGCGCACCGGCGGCGTATTTTGCCACCATACCCGTACACAAGCTGGTAACACGCCTGCAAAAAGCGGGCTGCCCCGTGCATTTGGGTTATTGCACCGGCGGCTATGTGTGCAACGACATTTTTTACATGGCGCTGCACCATTTCAGCGGCACCAATGTTAAAACAGGTTTTGTGCATGTGCCGCTGCTTCCGCAGATGGTATTTGATGAAAGGCTTGCCCTGCCGCTTGATGAAACCACCAAAATTTTACGACAGATTATTGAAAAGCTGTCGGATTTACTGACGGAGGAAGAACATGCTTGACGCAATCGCCGCAAGGCGCAGCATACGCAAATTTAAAACTACGGAAGTGCCGCGCAATATTATTGAAGAAGTTTTGCGGGCGGGGATGCTTGCGCCGTCCTCCAAAAACAGGCAGCCGTGGCAGTTTGTGGTAACAACCGGCGCGGCAAAGGCCGAAGCGCTGGCGGCAATGGAACGCGGCTTGCAGTGTGAGGCACAACAGCCGCTGCTGCCCGAAAGCGCGCAGTACATTGCCGGTGCGCACAACACGCTTGCCATTATGCGGCAGGCGCCCGTGGTAATTTTTGTGGTTAACCCGCTGGGGCTGGATTTACTGACGCCGCAGAACGCGGAAAACCGCGTGTTTGAAATCTGCAATGCCCAATCCGTCGGCGCTGCTGTGGAAAACATGTCGCTGGCGGCGGTGGAGCACGGGCTTGGCAGTTTGTGGATTTGCGATATTTACTTTGCTTACCGCGAATTGTGCGAATGGCTTAACTGCAGCGGAGAATTGTTTGCCGCCTTTGCGTTGGGCTACCCGGATGAAGCACCTGCGCCGCGCCCGCGTAAACCGTGGAGCGACACCGTTATCTGGCGTGAATAAAAAACAAAGGACGATGAGCTTTTAAAGCTTACCGTCCTTTTTGTTTACATTTTTTGCGCTATCAAAATATCCATGCAGTGCTGGTGCGGCACGCCGCCGCTGTTGCAATCAAAAATCACCTGTTCACAGCGGTGAAACTTCCAATCGCTGAACAGCGTAAACAGCTCGCCGCTTTGCCAGTAGGCGCCGTCAATTTCTTCATCCGGCGGCATTTTAATAAACGGCTTGTCTACAAATACGTTCAGCGCGCACAGGCTGCCATGCGGCATTTTGCTTTTATAAATTTCTAAAATGCTGCGACGCTTTTGCGGCGGCAGGTAATGCAGCACGCCACTGGCAAATAAAATGTCAAAATCCTCCGTGGGTGTATAGCTCAGCATATCGGCGCGGAAAAATTCAGCATTTAATCCGGCTTTGGCCGCAAAATTTTTAGCTTTGGCAATGCCGCTCGCGGCGATGTCGAAACCGGTTGTTAAATAACCGCAGCGTGACAAAAACAGCATGTCCTTGCCTTCGCCGCAGCCGATGTCCAGCACCTTCAGCGGACGCGTCGGCGGCAGCAGCCGTAAAATATCGTAGCACATTTCATTTGGCTCGCCGCCCCAGTATAATTCCTGCGTGCGGTAGCGTTCTTCGTAAATTGTGGCGGGTGCCGCGCCTTCATAGCCTAACAGGCTGTCGGCAGATGTGCTAAGCTGCGATGCAAGCACGGGCAGCAGCTTAATATCTGGCAGCGTTTCGCCACGTTCCCATTTGCTCACCGCCTGAAAGCTGACCTTTAATTTTGCCGCCAGCTGCTCCTGCGTCAGCCCCAGGGCTTTGCGGCGGTTCAGTAAATTTTGCCCAAAAATATTCTGCATATTATCACCTGTTTTTATTGTAAAATAATCGCGCCGCTGCGTAAATAACTTTGTAATTGAACGCAGTAGAAAATTCTACCGGCAGGTGAAAAAAAGCCGGTACTGATGTAAAAATCAGATACTGGCTTTTTTGCCTTTGCATTACTTATTATAAGGAGTATAATTTAACCAACTAATATTTTAATCGAGGCATGTTATGTTTACCTTTAATACCGACAACAAAAAAGTAACTGTTTATCCTGCTTTGGCAGAGGATAAACCGGTGGTATATTTAACGACGTACAATGATGACGGAGGCGAGGTTTATAATGCTTTAAAGAAACTGGACTGCCCGGATTTTACGCTGGTGACAATCAGCGGCTTGAACTGGGAGGCGGAGTTATCGCCGTGGGCGGCGGGTAATTTGTTTAAATACAGCGAGATGTTTACCGGCGGTGCGGATGAATATTTAAAAACGCTGACGGAGCGCATTATGCCGCAGGCGGAAGCGCAGGTGCCGGGGCAGGTTTTGTGGCGCGGGCTGGCGGGGTATTCGCTGGCAGGTTTGTTTACGGTGTATGCGCTGTACAAAACGGATTTGTTCAGCCGCGCGGCGAGCATGAGCGGTTCGCTGTGGTATCCGCAGTTTAAGGATTTTGCGCTGGCGAATAAAATGGCGGCGCTGCCGCAGCATTTGTATTTTTCGCTGGGCGACAGGGAGTGCAAAGCGCGCAATGCTTCCCTTAAAACGGTGCAGGATTGCACGGAGGCAATTTTTGCGCATTGCCAAAGCCTTGGCATAGATGCTTTTTACGAACTGAACACCGGCGGGCATTACCGCGATATTATCAGCCGCAGCGCCGCCGGTGTTAACTGGATATTGACGAGATAAAAAATAACCCGCCGTTGTAGTGGCGGGTTGTTTTGGTTGTACCTGTTTAATTTCTACTCCTTCTCATTCCACAGCGTAAAGCCAAGTATCAGTGCGCCGCCGATGAGCTGGGTTACGGTCATCGGTTCGCCCAGAAGCAGGACGGAGATGCAGACGGCGACGAGCGGGTCGATGTAGCTTAAAATTGCTGCCTGCTGCCCGGTTAAATCCTTCAGCGATGAGAAATACAAACAATAGGTAACGCCGGTGTGGAACAGCCCGACGGTTAAAAGGCACGCCCAGCCGGTGCCGTCCAGCTGGCTGAGGTTAATGCCGCTGCTGTACAGCACATACGGCAGCAGGGTAATGACGGCGGCCAGCAGCTGCAAAACGGTGCGCTGGATTCCGGCGACGTTTTTAATAAATTTGTTGAGCAAAATAACGGCGGCGTAAAACACTGCCGCGCCCAGCCCGAAGAAAATACCCGTCAAATTAGCGTTTTCATTGCCGCCGAGGCCGATAATCATCACCAAGCCCAGCGTGGACATGACAAAACAGATAATTTGTTTGGCAGTCAGCCGCTCGCGGAACAGCAGCGGCGACGCGACGGTGACGATAACGGGGGCAAAGTAATAGCTTAGCGTCGCTGCGGAAATTGTGGTGTAGCGGTACGCCTGAAACAGCAAAATCCAGTTAATGCCCATGGCGATGCCGGAGGCTAATAAAAGCGGCAGCTCGCGCCCGGCGGATTTTAAACCCAGCCCGCCTTTATTGAACAGCAACAGATACGCGCCGATAAGCGCCGTTGCCAGTACGGCACGGTACAGCGCCAGTTCGCCGCTTGTAACGTCGATATTCCTTGTAAAAACGCCCAGCGTGCCGAAGATAACCATCGCCGCGCTGAACATCAGCTTTGCGCCGACATTTTTCTGCATAAGCTTTCCCTCACAATGCAAAGTAATTTTGTAACGGCGCTTAAAAATCTGCCGTTTTATATTTAATATATTGATATTAGTGTAACTCTATTAAATAATCGTGTCAACAAAAGTAATTAAATAAAAATACACGCCAAAATTTTGGCAAAGGCGTTTTTATCGCCGCCGATTTGTGGTACAATGTATCAGAAATTACATCGCCGTGTGCGGGAAGGGTGAAGCAGGTGGCGCAAAAAATTAAAAATTATCTGCGCGGCGACGCTGTTTTAAGCGTATCGCTGGTGCTGGCGCTTTTAAGCTGCCTGATTGAGCCGCCGAGCCTGCAATACCTGCGCTATATTGATTTTAACACGCTGATAATGCTGTTTTGCCTGATGCTGATTATTGAAGGGCTGCGCGAACAGAATTTTTTGCAGTTCATCGGCAGCCGCATTTTAATTAAGGTAAAAACGCGCCGCGGCATTGTGTTTACGCTGGTGTTTTTGTGTTTTATCAGCAGCATGTTCATCACCAACGACGTTTCGCTCATTACCTTTGTGCCCTTTGGCATTATGATTTTGGAAATGATTAACCTGACGGATAAAATGTGCGGCACAATAACGCTGATGACGATTGCCGCGAACCTTGGCAGTATGTTTACGCCGATTGGCAACCCGCAGAATTTGTATTTGTTTTCGCTTTCCGGCATGGGCGTGCCCGATTTTTTGGAGCTGATGTGGCTTTACACCGGGCTTGCGGCGTTTATGCTGACGGTGATTGTGGTTGTGTTTTACCCGGAGGAGCATTTGCAGCTTGATATGCGCACGGAGCAGCTTAACGACAAGCGCGCCGTGGCATTTTACCTTGTGCTGTTTACGCTGTGCGTTTTAACGGTGGCGCATTTTGTGCCGCACCTTATACTTTTGGCAGTTGTTACGGCGGCGCTGCTGTACAAAAATAAAAAGCTGTTTGCACAGATTGATTATTCGCTTTTGCTTACGTTTTTGTTCTTTTTTATTTTCGTCGGCAACATGAACCACATCGGCAGCCTGCATGATTTTATCGGCAGCATTTTAATGGGCAACGAGGTGCTGATAAGCGTTCTGGTCAGCCAGGTTATCAGCAATGTGCCGGCGGCGATGCTGCTCAGTGGTTACAGCGATAATTACGCGGCGCTCATCGTGGGCACCAACATGGGCGGGCTGGGCACGCTGATTGCGTCGATGGCAAGCCTAATCTCCTACAAGCAGGTGGCGGCAAAATATCCGCATTTAAGGCGGCAGTATTTAGCGATTTTTACCGTGGATAACTTAATATTTCTGGCGGCGCTGTATGCGCTGTACCTGTTTTATTACGGCGGCACTGTTTAATCGGCGTCGCCGTTTTGTTTTTCGCAAGGAATATTTTTACAAAAAACACGTATAGCCTTGCGGTAAAATGTTATAAATGGTATGATAAGAGAGGATAAAAAGTTTTATAGTAAAAAGGAAGGGCACAAGGAGGCTGCTTCCTGTTTCTTATTGTAAAAAACCGTATGGGGGGCAAAAGTATGATTGAACGCTATACCAGTCAGGAGATGGGCCACATCTGGACGCTGGAAAATGAATTCCGCACTATGCTGAAGGTTGAGATTTTAGCCTGCGAGGCGATGAACAAGCTGGGCATTGTGCCGGATGACGCTTTGCATGATATCCAGACGAAGGCAGATTTCCGCATTGAGCGTATTAAAGAAATTGAAGCGGTTACCAACCACGATATTATCGCGTTTTTAACCAATGTTGCCGAATATGTCGGCGACGCTTCCAAGTATATCCACAAGGGCTTGACCAGTAGCGACGTTAAGGACACCGCCATGGGCGTGATGATGCAGCAGTCGGCCGATGTTTTGATGGGTCTCTTGGAAAAGCTGCACGAAGTTTTAAAACGCCGCGCTGCCGAGCATAAACATACCATTATGATTGGCCGTACCCACGGCATCCATGCCGAACCGATGACCTTCGGCCTGAAATTTGCGCTGTGGATGGATGAAACCGAGCGCAACATGGAACGCCTGAAACAGGCACGCGAGTTTATCTCCGTCGGCAAACTTTCCGGCGCTGTCGGCACTTATTCCAATATCGACCCGTTTGTGGAAGAATATGTCTGCGAAAAGCTTGGCATTAAGGCTGCACGCCTGGCAACCCAGGTTATCCAGCGCGACCGCCATGCCGATTATTTAACCACCATCGCCATTATCGGTTCTTCGCTGGAAAAAATGGCAACCGAAATCCGCAATTTGCAGCGCACCGATATCCGCGAGGCGGAAGAATATTTTGCCCCGGGGCAGAAGGGTAGTTCCGCAATGCCGCATAAACGCAACCCGATTACCTGCGAAAAAATTTCCGGTATGGCAAGGCTGCTGCGCGGTTATGCCATTGCCGCGCTGGAAGACGTTACCCTGTGGCACGAGCGCGATATCTCCCATTCTTCCGTAGAAAGGGTTATTCTGCCGGATGCTACCATTGCGCTGGACCACATGCTGCGCAAGTTCATCAACATTGTGGACAAGCTTTTGGTTTACCCGGACGCAATGATTGCCAACATGAACAAAACCGGCGGTTTGATTTTCAGCCAGAACCTTTTGATTGCCCTTGTAAGCAAAGGCGTACTGCGCGAGGACGCTTACAAATGGGTACAGCGCAACGCTATGGCGCGCTGGCTGGAGGGTGCTGACTTTAAAACCAATGTTGAGCACGATGAGGACATCAAAAAATACCTCACCGATGAAGAAATTGAGCACTGCTTTGACCCCAAGCCGATGCTGCGTAATGTAGACCTCATTATGGCGCGCTTCGGATTATGATTATATAAGGAGAGATAGTTATGTCATCTGTTGTAGTTATCGGCGCCCAGTGGGGCGATGAAGGCAAAGGCAAGATTGTTGATTACCTGGCGCAAAAGGCTGACGCCGTTGTGCGTTATTCCGGCGGCTCCAATGCCGGCCATACTGTTGTGGTTGACGATGTGGCTTACAAGCTGCGTCTTTTGCCCTCCGGCGTTTTGTACAAGGATAAAATCAATATTCTGGGCAACGGCGTTGTAATCAACCCTTCCGTTGTACTGGCAGAAATTGCCGGCATGAAGGAGCAGGGCGTTGATTGCAGCAATCTGTTAATCAGCGACCGCGCCCATGTTGTAATGCCTTACCATGCACGCCTTGATGAGCTTCAGGAAGCTGCGCTTGGCGAACACAAAATCGGCACCACCAAAGGCGGCATCGGCCCCTGCTATATGGATAAGGTTGCCCGCACCGGCATCCGCATCTGCGATTTGATGGAGCCTGACACCTTTGCTGAAAAGCTGCGTGTAAACCTGGCTGCCAAAAATGAAATCATCACCAAAATTTACGGCGCTGAACCGTTTGACTATGACACTGTTTTAAAAGAATATCTCGGCTATGCCGAAGAACTGCGTCCGCATGTCTGCGATACCGGCGTTGTTCTGGGCGAAGTTTTTGAAGGCGGCAAAAACGTGCTGTTTGAAGGCGCGCAGGCTACCTTCCTCGATATCGACCACGGCACTTATCCGTATGTAACCAGCTCCAACCCGACTGCTGCCAATGCGGCAACCGGCAGCGGCGTCGGTCCGCTGTGCATCAACCATGTGGTTGGCGTTGTTAAGGCTTACACCACCCGTGTAGGCGAAGGCCCGTTTGTTTGCGAGCAGCTGAACGCCGACGGCGACATGCTGCGTGAACGCGGACACGAATACGGCACCGTTACCGGCCGTCCGCGCCGCTGCGGCTGGCTGGACGCATTTATGCTGAAATACAGCGCGCGCGTTAACAGCCTTGACTGCCTTGCTGTAACCCGTCTGGATATTCTGGATGACCTGCCGGTTATTAAAATGTGCGTCGGCTATAAGCTGAACGGCGAAGAAATTAAACAAATTCCGGCCAGCCTGAAGGTTCTGGGACAGGTTGAACCGGTTTACGAGGAGTTTGAAGGCTGGATGACCGATATCAGCGGTATCCGCAAATATGAGGACCTGCCGGAAAACTGCAAAAAATATTTAAAACGCATGAGCGAAGTAGCAGGCGTGGAAATCGGCATTGTTTCCGTCGGCCCGGACCGCGAACAGACCATGGTTTTGAAAAAACTGTTTTAAGATTGGCTTAACTGAATAAACAACGGCACAGCTTTAAAGGCTGTGCCGTTTTGGTATACGGGGTGGATTATGGCATTTGATTATGTACTTCATAAAGGTGCGCGTAATGCGGCGGTGCTGCAAAGCGTAACGCCTGCGCAGGCGGATATGGCGCAGAAGTTCCACAGCGGCATTGAAGGCTATGCGGCAACGCCGCTGGTAAATTTGCCTGCATGGGCGCAAAAAATTAATGTTAGCAAAATATGGGTTAAGGACGAAAGCAAACGCTTTGGGCTGAACGCTTTTAAAGCGCTGGGCGGAAGTTACGCCATTGCCAGATATTTGTGCGGTAAACTTGGCATACCGGTGGACGAAAACGCTTTTAACATTCTGTGCAGCGAAGAAGTCCGCCAAAAGCTGGGGCAGATTACCTTTGTAACGGCGACGGATGGCAATCACGGGCGCGGCGTGGCATGGGCGGCAAAGCTGTTAGGGCACAAGGCCGTTGTTTATCTGCCGGAAGGCAGCAGTTTGGAGCGGTTGAACAACATCCGCGCACTGGGCGCAGAAGCGGAGATTACCAAATTTAATTACGACAGTGCGGTGCGCCTTGCTTACGCCATGAGCAAAAAGCACGGCTGGGTGATGGTGCAGGACACCGCGTGGCCGGGCTACGAGGAAATACCTACGTGGATTATGCAGGGCTATACGACGATGGCGCAGGAGATTGCCGCGCAGCTGAACGGCGATGTGCCGACGCATTTGTTTTTGCAGGCGGGCGTTGGCAGCATGGCTGGTGCGGTGCTTGGTTATTTTGCTGCCCTGTGGGTCGGTAAAGCGCCGGTTACGGTTATCTGCGAGCCGGATAAGGCGGCGTGCCTGTATAAAACGGCGGCAGCGGGTGATGGGCAAATACATAAGGTCGGCGGCAAAATGGACAGCATGATGGCGGGGCTTTGCTGCGGCGAGCCTTGCACGATAAGCTGGGATATAATCGATAATTTTGCGTCGGCGTTTGTAGCGTGCAGCGATGAATACGCGGCGCGCGGCATGTGCCTGTTGGGTAAGCCGCCGGCTGGTGACGCGCGGGTGGTTTCCGGCGAATCGGGTGCGGTTACGGCTGGTGTGCTGGACGCTATTATGACGGAGCAGGAGCTTGCGCCGCTGCGTAAAGCGTTAGGGCTAAACGAAAGCTCCCGCGTGCTGCTGATAAGCACCGAAGGCGATACGGATAAAGTAAACTACTTAAAAGTGCTGACCGGCAAATGGCGGCAGAAATAAAAAAAGAGGGCTGATAATTTTATCAGTCCTCTTTTTGTTTGGCTTTTTATAAATGGTTGTTCGCTGCTTCGGCAAGCATCATGTTGGCATCGTTAAGTTGTACGCGCACCGGCACGATAATTTTCTGCCCCGGCTGCAAGTCGGTGCTTGCCAGCCCGTTGGCTTCGCAAATGCGGTAGATAACCGCGCGCACGTCCTCGCCGTCCTCCGTCCAGCGGGAGGCAATATCCCACATGGTGTCGCCGCTGTACACGGTTACGGTTTTGGTGGTGTAAACTTCATCGGCCGCGGCGCAGGTGCCCAAAACATAGCCGCTGTATAATAAAAGGCTTGCCATAATTACAGTTATAAGCTTTTTCATAAATAATCAACTGCCTTTCAAAACATCTGTTCGTTATAAATATAATAAAACGAACATCACATTTTGTCAAGCATATTTATGAAAATTTGTTCGCAAAATATTTAAAAAGGCAAACGCTTACGAAACAACCCACATATAAAACGGCATTACTACAACCGCCAGCACGGTGGTAACAACCGTCAGCGTCGCCGCGTATTCGTAATCCGCGCCGTAGTTTTTGGCAAGCACCGGCAAAACGGAAGGTGCGGGCATGGCCGCCTGAATGGTGAATACCTGCGTCATTAAGGGCGGGATGCCAACCAGCGGCGCCATTAAAATAATGCCCAGCGGGCACACCACAAAACGCCCGAACAGCGCCAGCAAAATCATGCGGTCAAAATGGATTTTGCTCCAGTCCGCATTGCTGACAACTGCGCCGATAAACAGCATCGCCAGCGGCGTCGTCATATTGCCCATGTAGCGGAACGAAACCAGCAGCGGGTGCGGCAGGTGCAGTTCCAGCATCACCAGCGTAAAACCAATGGCAAAACCTGTCAGCGGCGGGTTAACAATGTGCTTTAAGGTTTGCAGGCTAAGCAGCGGCGGTACTTTTTCGCTGCCGTCCACGGCGATGATATGTGCCGCCACAACCCAGAACACTACGGTATTGGCCATGTAGTAAACCAGCACAAACGGTATGCACTTGGTGCCGAACAGCTCCGTCGATAACGGCAGCCCGATTAAAATTGTGTTGGTAACAAAAAATACTGCCGCCAAAACGCCGCGCCTTCCCCTGGGGATATTGGCAAAGCGCACAACAAGCTGGCCCACGATAAAGCAGATAATCATCGACGAAACGGCGACCGGCAGGCCGCTGCTCATCTGGATAACCGTGTCGTGCGTCAGCGTTTCCGTTAAATTGACAATCATATATAACGGCAGGCAGATTTTGGTAATCAGTTTAGAAATCAGGTTCAGGCTTTCGTCCGAAAACCAGTGGTGGCTGCCAAGGTAATAGCCTGCCAGTACCATCAGGCTGACGGTAAAAACACCTTCAAACGCATGCAGTACAATATCCACGCGGGTTCACATCCTTTCCGCCGGATTTAAATCAGTTGGCTGCGTTTTTTACTTCCTCAATTTTGGCTTTCATCCATTCAATCATCGCCAGCTTGCCAAATTCGTACCAGGTGGTGCAGTTACTGTTTTTGGCAATGTAAGCGTTCCATTTTTCCTGGTTTACGTTTTCAACTTCCAGCAGGTTCATAATGCCGAAGCCGCTGCGGATGACCAGATCGTTCAGCGAAGTGAATTTGCTGTGCTCCTGCAAAAATTTATCGTTGAATAGCGCCGGGAAGGAAACGAGGCTTAACGCCTTGCCAAGCTCCTTGTCCTTTTTAAAAATATCAAGATAATGCTGAAACTCTTTTTCAATATCCATGTTTTCTTTATTTTCCATTGTCAACGCCTCCGGCTTATAGTTTTTTTAAATGAAATTTATGCTTTTATTTTAACACATACAGCCAAAATAAAAAACCGTTAATTTTTTATTTTATCCGCCGCGGGCGGGATGGTGAAAAAACAAGTTTTTATTGAATTCCTACTGCGTTAGTAGTAAAATATTTTTACGAAAGGAGTTTGGGCATGAAGATTTCAACTAAGGGGCGTTACGCTTTGCGCTTAATGCTCGATTTGGCAAACAATCATCAATACGGCTACACTCCGGTTAAGGAAATTTCGCTGCGGCAGGATATTTCGGACAAGTATCTGGAGCAGATTATCAGCCGTTTAAGCAAGGCGGGGCTGGTTGTAAGCGCACGCGGCGCGCAGGGCGGCTATAAACTGGCGAAGGAACCGGAAACCTGCACGGTGGGCGAAATCTTACGCGTGCTGGAGGGCGACCTTGCCCCGGTGGCGTGTGCGGCGTCGGTGCATCCGGTAAGCTGCCCGCGCGTGGACGACTGCGTAACGACGGAGGTGTGGCGGCGCATCGGCAATGCAATTAACGGCGTCGTCGATAACATCACACTGGCCGATTTAATGCAGTGGCAGGACGAAAAATGCTGCTGTAAATAAAGCTGTTTAAAATTTTGCGATAAATATTTTGGAGGTATTTTTATGGAGAACTTAACACGCGAACAGGCATGGGAATTATTAAAGGAATATAACAAGGACCCGTTTCATCTGCGCCATGCGCTGACGGTGGAGGGCGTTATGCGCTGGTACGCGGGCGAACTTGGCTATGGTGATGAAGCCGATTTTTGGGCGCTGGCAGGTTTACTGCACGACCTTGATTTTGAAATGTACCCGGAACAGCACTGCGTAAAATCGCAGGAGATTATGCGTGAGCGCGGCATTGACGAAAAACTCATTCACGCTACGGCGTGCCACGGTTACGGCCTGTGCGTGGATATTGCGCCGGAACACCAGATGGAAAAGGTGCTGTTTGCGGCTGACGAACTGACCGGCCTCATCGGTGCGGCGGCTTTAATGCGTCCGTCCAAAAGCGTAAGCGACATGGAAGTAAAATCGCTGAAGAAAAAGTTTAAAGATAAAAAATTTGCTGCGGGCTGCCACCGCGAGGTTATCGCGCAGGGCGCGGAAATGCTTGGCTGGACGCTGGACGAGCTGTTTGAGAAAACCATTGCCGCCATGCGTGTGGACGAAGCGAAGATTAACGAAATCTGCGCCGGTTTTGAAAAGCAATGAGCAGGAAGGTTTTAGCCGCCATGAGCGGCGGTGTGGACAGTTCGGCGGCGGCGCTGATGCTTTTGCGGCAGGGCTATGAGGTCGTGGGTGCGACGGCGCGGATGTTCGGCGGCGAGGATATCGGGCTGCCGGGTGCGGCGCTGAACATTGAGCGCGACATTGAGGACGCGCAGGCGGTTGCGGCAAAGTTGGGCATTGAACACAAGGTTGTCGATTTGTGCGGCTGTTTCCGCAGCAAGGTCATCCGCCATTTTATCGAAGAATATCAGTGTGGGCGCACGCCTAACCCGTGTGTGGACTGCAACAAATACATCAAGTTCGGCGCGCTTTTGGATTACGCCAAAGCGCTGGGCTGCGATTATTTAGCGACAGGGCATTACGCACGCATTGCGCAAGGACCAGAGCTATATGCTGTTCAGCCTGACGCAGGAGCAGCTGGCGCATGTGCTTTTGCCGCTGGCGGAAGTGAGCAAGGACGAAATACGCCAGACGGCGGAAGCGGCGGGGCTGGTAACGGCGCAGAAGCCGGACAGCCAGGACATTTGCTTTGTGCCTGACGGCGATTATGCAGGGCTGATTGAGCGCGTGGAAAAAACGCAGCTTGCTGCCGGTAATTTTGTGCATCTCAACGGACAGGTGCTGGGCAGGCACAAGGGCATGATAAATTACACCATCGGCCAGCGCAAAGGGCTTGGCATTGCCTACGAATACCCGCTGTACGTTATCGATAAGGACATGGCGAACGGTAACGTCATCGTCGGCCCGCAGGAGGCGTTGTTTAGTAAAGCCCTGCTTGCGGAAAAATGCAATTTTATTATGATTGACAAGCTGGACGCGCCGCTGCGTGTAACTGCCAAAACGCGTTACCGTCAGGAGGATGTGCCAGCGACGAGCCGATGCGCGCCGTAACGCCGGGGCAGGCCGTGGTATTTTACAGCGGCGAATATGTTGTCGGCGGCGGCATTATCAAAACCGCGTTAAAGGAGTAAACCATGAAGAAAACTATCGGTATTTTAACGGCGTGCCTGCTGTTGACAGGCGGCGGGCAGGCGGCACAGGTGCAGCACGCGCCCAACGCCATCACGTCTGACATGCTGGCAGAGGTTAATGCACAGCTGAACGCGCCGGAAGCAAAAGAAAGCGGAAAAGCTGCCAAAAAGCCGCCGGTTATAGATAAAACGCAGGTGCAGAACGGTAATGTAAAAAACGCGCAGAACGTAAAATCCGCCCCGCAGGGCGAAGCTAAAGAAAAAACTACGCAGCAGGTAAAAAAAGAACCGCGCGTAATACGCAAAACGGTTAAAATAGCGCCGCCGCAGGAAAAATGGTACTTAACCAAACCGACGGATTTTACTTACTATGTTAATAAAGAAGGCGCGGCCTACAGCCTGGCGATTCCGTATGCGTTCGGCAGTGATTTGCTGGCAGGCTTGCCTGTAAGCGGGCCGATGATTGCCAGAGGCGCGAGCGACACCGTGGCGATGAGCTTTAACGCCGCCGCTGTTAGTGATGCGCCGCAGATTTTTAAAGCGGCACTGGCAGGCAAAAAACAACTGCCGCCGCCAGCACCGGTAACAAAGCATATAACGCTGCCTGCGGATAAAGCCAAAGGCACGCCTGCCGAAGAAGTTATTGAGATAACCGAATTTGAGGCGCTGCCGCAGTACAGCTACGAAAAGGTTGACGTAACGCCGCTGGGTCTGCCGGAGCAGCTGAAAAATTTAACGCTGGTCGAAGCGGGCGAGTATAAAACCTTTCAGGGGCTGAACTCGCAGTATATGCAGTTTAAATGCACGTCCGGCGGTGTGCCGTGCATGGTGCGCTTAACGCTTACGCAGCACAGCGGCTACCAGTACACGGGTTTTTACCTGTTTCCGGAAGCGCAGCGATTGACATTCATCCCGCTGGCGAATTATTCAGCCCGCAGTTTGCAGTGCGGCAGCCGTTCCGTTTTTGACAGGTTTTAATAAAGTTTTGGGCAATAAAAAAGCACCCTGATTTTCAATCAGAGTGCTTTTTGTTTATTATGGCAAATTACAGAGCAGCCGGAACTTCGCCGTCGTCGGAAAGTTTGCCTTTCAGGTCGTGGTCAACCATTGCGCATACGCAAGCATCGGACCAAACGTTTTCAGCGGTTTCGATCATGTCGATGATGGTGTAAATCGGCAGGATGATACCCATCAGGCCAATCGGTGCGCCGATACCTGCCATCAAGGAGAGGGTCAGGAAGTAGCAGCCCATCGGTACGCCTGCGTTGCCTACTGCGGCAAGAACCGCGATGCAAACCCAGGTCAGCATGGTAGTCATGGTCATTTCAAAGCCTGCGTTCTGCATGATGAACAGAGAGGTTACCAGAATGAAGGCAGCGCAGCCGTTCATGTTAATGGTGGTGCAGATAGGCAGTACGAAGCGGGAAACTTTCGGATTGCATTTCAGGTTCTGTTCGGAGCAAGCCAGGGTTACAGGCAGGGTGCCTGCGGAGCTCTTGGTGAACAGAGCAACTGCGATAGCCTGGCCCATCTGGCGCATAACGTAAATCGGGTTAAGGCCGCGGATGATGAGGATAATCGGCAGAACGATGAAGAACTGGATAGCGTTGCCGAGCATTACAACTGCGGTGTATTTGCCCAGCGCGCCAACGATAACGCCTGCTTCAATCTGTGCGGAAAGCTGGCCAGCAAAAGCTACGATACCAATCGGCAGAACGTAGAGGATGGCACGGATAAGGGTGAATGCCAGTTCCTGAACGCCCTGGATGATTTTCAGCAGAGCTTCGCGGTTTTCGGTTCTGGGCATGAAAGCCAGTGCCAAGCCAACTGCAGCAGCGATAAGCATAACGGAAAGTACGTTGCCGGAAAGGAACGGAGCCAGTACGTTGTTCGGGATAACGCCGAGGATGTGGTCATAGTAGCTGAGAGCTGCTACGCTCTGTCCTTTAACAACGTCGGAACCAGCGTTAACGATTTCAGCCGGCAGGTTATCCGGGGCAATGTACAGGTACAGGCCCAAACCGATAAAGGCGGCTAAAAATGTAGTAAGTAAGGTGTACACAACTGCGTGTGCAAAAATAATACCGGTTTCTTTGTTGCCGCCAAGTGCTGCCAGCGTGGTGATAACCGCAAGCGCGATGGTAGGAACCGCAATAAACTGGAACAGACGGGTAAATACGGTTGCTACGAAATTAAAGAATTCATTCAGAGCCGGGATACCCATCCAGCCCAAAACAGCACCAAGAATCAGCGCCGCAAACCACAGAACAAACTGGCTGTTGTTGGATTTAGCCTTGGTTTCGCGGATGATGGAATCGGCTGTTTCCTTCACATCAACTTTTTTGTTTTCATCAGTCATGTGAAATACCTCTTTTCTTTTAAATTTTTTACGCGAAGTAATGTTGTTCCCATACCGTTACTTCGCCTTATAAAATTAATTATACCATATAATGCCATAATGGCAAGGAAAAAGTATACACTATTTAATGTATACAGTGCATTTGGCAGAAAATTCTAAATCTTGCGGCGCTTTTGTAAAAAATTTTACAAAAATATCACAGCCTTCAATCCTTAACGGATATGTTATAATTAAACTATCTTATAAATGAGGTGAACGCCATGAAAAAATTTTTGTTAAGCCTTGCGGCGCTCTGCACGCTGTTAATTTTTAACGCTGCCTGCGTCTTAGCGGCGGATTTCGGCCCGGGCCAGCGCACGATAGAGCTTTTGGGCGGCGCTTTAAACAGCGATAAACATCCGGTGCATCTCGTGGTGCAGCAAACCATCGACATGAAGGACGTGTTGGAACCGGACGCTTACGCCAAACTGACAACGGCGCAGAAGGTGCGTTACATCCGCACGGAATATAATGAAATGAACGGCATTAACGCCGAGCGCAGCGTTACCACCGACGGCGAAGGCAAGGTGCTGCGCGATTACTGTACTTTTGCCAAAGGCGGGCGCTGGTATTTTATTGATTACGTTAACAAAACCTATGATGAGCTGCCGGAACTGCCGGGCATGAGCCTGCCGTTTGCCGAAACGCTGGTAAGCTGGTTTAACGAACGCCCGCAAAGCGGCCGCAGCCTGACCGGCGAGGATTATGACATGATGACGCAGGGCGAGCGCGTGATGTATTTTTATTTTGCCAAAGGCACTGCCGATTGGCTGGGTTACGAGGTGAACATCCTGCCGCGCTTTAACGTGGTGGAGATGAGCAGCACCGTCGATGCGGAAACAGCTTTTGCCTTGCCGCCGGCTGATTTTACACGGCAGGCCAACGAACAGATGCGCAGCTACGCCGCTAAACTGATGCAAAACAGATAACGGAGCAAAACCATGAAACTGATAAAAACTTACCTGCCGGTGCTTTTTACGGTGTGCCTGCTGCTTTTTAACGCACATGCCGCACTGGCGGAAGAAATTAAAGACGTCGAGCCCGGTAACGCCTACATACCGGAGGACACGGTTTTAAACCTTGTACTGGTGGATAAGCTCGACAGCAATGTACATAAAAAAGGCGACCGCGTTAAATTTACGCTGAAGGATGACCTGGCGGTGGAAAACATCGTCATCATACCGCAGGGGACGGAACTTGGCGGCGTAATCCGCAAAGCGCACGGCAGCCGCATTTTTAACCAGAGCGCCGTTATCCGCGTTAAGCTGGACGACGTGCTTCTGCCAAACGGCAAACCGGTCAGCTTCCCGCAGGACGTAAAAATTAAAGGCGGCATCAACTACGCCAACATGGCCGTCAGCACGGCAATAGGTTTTGTAGTGCCGCTTTCCGGGATGTTTTTTAAAGGGCGCGAAATTGACCTTGAGCCCGGCACGATTATTGATTACGAACTGGATGACAACATTGATTTAGGCTTAACAAAAATGGACCTTGTAAAAATGAAAAGCGTCGAGCGTGCGCAAAACGCAGCATAAAAATAAACTGGCGGGGCGTATACCCTGCCGGTTTTGAATAACAGACAAAATCAACTGAGCTACCGAGGCATAATGGCGACCCGGATGGGACTCGAACCCACGACCTCCGCCGTGACAGGGCGGCATTCTAACCAACTGAACCACCGGGCCGTATTAAGTTAGGAAATGGTGGGCGCTAACGGGATCGAACCGCTGACATTCTGCTTGTAAGGCAGACGCTCTCCCAGCTGAGCTAAGCGCCCGTATGGTGACCGGTGGGGGAATCGAACCCCCGATACCGCCGTGAAAGGGCGGTGTCTTAACCGCTTGACCAACCGGCCACATGGTGACCCATGTAGGCCTCGAACCTACGACACCCTGATTAAGAGTCAGGTGCTCTACCAACTGAGCTAATGGGCCAAGCAAGTTTTGCAACTGTGCAAGAAATAGTATATCTGCTTTAGCGCCTCCCGTCAAGTGTTTTTGTAAAAAATTTTTAAAAACCGGCGGCGCTTGGGCAAAAAATTCGATTTAATTAAAACCTTTTTCCCGTTTTACTTTAATATTGCCGCCGTTTGTGCTACAATAATAGTATTATTTAACAAAGCAATTTTGGAGGAATGCACATGTTAGACATGAATTTTGTCAGGGAAAATCCTGATGCGGTGAAGGAAGCGCTGGCAAAGCGCCATTCCAAAATAGATTTAGACGCTTTTTTAGAGCTTGATAAACAGCGCCGCGAAGTTATTTTGAGCGTTGAAAAACTGAAAAACCAGCGCAACAGCGCTTCTCAGGAAATCGGCCGCATGAAAAAAGCCGGTGAAAACGCCGACGCGCAGATGGCAGCAGTACGCGCACTGGGCGAAGAAATTGCCGCAGGCGATGCCAAACTGAAAGAAATTGAAGGCGAACTTAACGCTATTCTGTACACCATTCCTAATATGCCCGCACCGGACGTGCCGGTCGGTGAAGACGATTCCGACAATCCGGAAGTACGCCGCTGGGGCGAACCGCGCAAATTTGATTTTGAGCCGCAGGCCCATTGGGATATCGGCGAAAAGCTTGGCATTTTGGATTTTGACCGTGCCGCCAAAGTTACCGGCGCACGCTTTACCTTCTACAAAGGCCTCGGTTCCCGTCTGGAACGTGCGGTAATCAATTTCTTCCTTGATATTAACACCAAAGAACACGGCTACACCGAAATGTTCACGCCGTTCATGGCTAACAGCAACACTCTGTTCGGTACCGGCCAGTTGCCGAAGTTTGCCGAAGATATGTTCAAGCTGGAAGGCCTTGATTATTATTTAATCCCGACGGCGGAGGTTACCTTAACCAATTACCATGCCGGTGAAATTTTAAACGCCGACGACCTGCCGAAGTATTACACCGCTTACAGTGCCTGCTTCCGCAGCGAAGCCGGCAGCGCCGGACGTGATACCCGCGGCCTGATCCGCCAGCACCAGTTTAATAAGGTAGAAATGGTTAAGATTGTTAAACCTGAAACCAGCTGGGACGAACTGGACAAGCTGACTCACAATGCAGAACACCTGCTGCAGTTACTGGGCCTGCCGTACCGTGTTGTACGCCTTTGCACCGGCGATTTGGGCTTCAGCAGCGCAACTACTTACGACCTTGAAGTCTGGCTGCCTGCCGCCAATATGTACCGCGAAATTTCCAGTTGCTCCAACTGCCTCGATTTCCAGGCACGCCGCGCTAACATCCGTTTCCGCCGCGACGCGAAAGCAAAACCGGAATATGTACATACCCTTAACGGTTCCGGCCTTGCTGTCGGACGTACTGTATGCGCTATTCTGGAAAACTACCAGCAGGCTGACGGAAGCGTGGTTATTCCGGAAGTTCTGCGCCCTTACATGGGCTGCGACGTTATTGCCGCACCGGAAAAATAATCAGTTTAAACTTAATGGCTCTGCCCTTAAAAGGCAGGGCCTTTTTGTTTGCCGTATTTTGTCCTTTACTTTGACTGGCGGCACAATATTTTGTATAGGGGCGTTATGATGAAAAAATCCTAAAAAATCAGCATTTTTCCACTTAAATTTGCCGCTATCCGTGATTATTTTAGTTTTGGTTTAAACTCCTTTAAAAATTTGTAATTTCTTTCATTTTCCTATTGTACTTTCTGAAAATTGTGGTACAATCATATACGTTAATTAATGCATAGGCAAGGGGAGAGTGGATATGAAAAAAGAAAAATATTTTCAGTTAAACCAGGCAGCGGTTGAAGCACTGGCAGAAAAATACGGAACGCCGTTACTCGTGCTTTCGCTGGAGCAGATTGAAAAAAATTATAACCTTCTGCGCACTCACATGCCGCGCGTTAAAGTATTTTACGCCATTAAGGCCAATCCCCACAGGCGCATTCTGGAGCTGATGCGTGACCTCGGCTCTAACTTTGACGTTGCTTCCGACGGCGAGATTATGGGGCTTGCTTCTTTAGGCGTGGACGGCAGCAGGATGATTTACGCCAACCCGATGAAAACGGTAAACGGTTTGCGTGCCTGCCGTAATGCCGGTGTAGGCAAGATGACCTTTGACAGCGCAGGTGAGATAGATAAAATGGCGCGTGAGTGCCCGGGTGCAACGGCGCTCCTGCGTATCAGGATAGATAATTCTTCGGCACATGTCGACTTAAATAAAAAATTCGGTGCAGGCCGCGAGCAGGCTTTGGAGCTTTTGCAGAAGGCGAAAGCGGCAGGACTTGACGCTGCGGGTATTGCCTTCCATGTAGGCAGCCAGACGACGAGTGCCGACCCGTATCTGAACGCGCTGGACATTGCGCGCGAAATTTTTGAAGAAGCTGCGGCAAACGGCATGCAGCTGCGCATTATGGATATCGGCGGCGGCTTCCCCATCCCCGAACCGAAGGTGCGTTTTAACCTTACGGAGATGTTAAAGCAAATCAACGCGCGCCTTGATGAAGACTTTCCGGGCGTGGAAATCTGGTGCGAACCGGGGCGCTTTATCTGCGGTACGGCGGTAAACCTTATTACCAGCGTCATCGGCGTGACGGAGCGCGGCGGGCAGCCGTGGTACTTCCTTGACGACGGCTTGTACGGAACTTTTTCCGGCGTGCTGTTTGACCAGTGGGATTTCAAGCTCATCAGCTTTAAGGAAGGCGAGCAGGTGGCGGCAACTTTTGCGGGGCCGAGCTGCGATTCGCTGGACATTATGTTCCGCGGCAAAATGACGGTGCGCCAGGAGGAAGGCGACTTAATACTCGTGCCTATCTGCGGCGCGTATACCTCCGCTTCGGCGACGACGTTCAACGGCTTCAGCAAGGCCAACTTTGTGGTGTGGGAAGATGTTAAGGGCGAAGTCCCTGACGCATCGCCTGCAAAGGAACAGTAAATTTTGCCTTTAGTCCGTTTGGATACTTATAGAAGGTAATAAATGTTACAAAAAGTTAATAATTTTAATAATTTGCAGAAAAACTTGACAAATCTCTGTTAGGAGTGTATAATTTGCATTGTGCAATGATATTTTTTATGCATTGCCTGACAGACGCTTTCCCTTATTTTAGGCTGCTGTGCGCACATCTTTCGGTGTGAGCCGCAGCCTTTTTTTATTTAAGCCCCGCTGATTATATGGTATAATTAAACCGCTGAATGATAACAAAAGCGTTTATATATAAGGAGGTAAATATTATGGACCAGCAGGAATGGATGGGCTATGTATCCCGCCTGGCTAACGGCGAATATCCCGTGCCGGTGGGTATGATACAGGATTATAACGACTGGCGCTGCCGCTCTATTGTGGGGCGCGCGCTTTACTGGATGGGCGACACTGAAAGCGCGATGCGTGTTTTAAGCACCGTGGTGGAGGTTGAGCCAAACATGGATGACGACCCGGAATACGGCTTGAGCGAGGCGGAACACAAGGTTTTGTGCCTGCGCGACATTGCCGAAATTGTGTGGAAGCTGGCAAAAAGCGAAGAAGCGGCGCTGACTTATCTGCAGCAGGCTTACGACATTGCCCGTGCTTATACGCACACCTTTCACAGTTGCGCGCGCGGCGATATGTTTTACCGCCGCCTGACTGTGCTGCGCGAAGCAGGCAAGGAAGAACAGGCCGTTACGGAAGCGCAGCAGATGGTGGAAGCCGAAAAGGACAACAACGGCGTAAACCCGTACAAATATTTTGCACTGAAATTTTTGGCGGAGGACGCGCATAACGCCGGTGACGATGCCAAAGCAAGCGATATTTACGCCGAAGCGTTTAAATATTACCCGCGCAACGAGATTGCCGAGCGCGATTTAGCCAAAGCGGCGGAGGAAACGGATGCTGCCAAACGCTACAAAGCCTACGAATTTTGCAGTACCGTGCAGTACAAACCATGGGAAAAACAACGCCCGGTTGTATTGCGCCGCGGCATTGACGGCTGATAATTTTAAATACGCCTTTTGCAAATTGCAGAGGGCGTATTTTTTTGTAGCCAAAATTTTACAAATATGTTACAATAGTACCAGCTACTAAAATACAGGTACTAATTTAAACAGGGGTGACGACGTGAAAGTAAAAAATAAACTTATCGCAATGGGCGTACTGTGCGCCCTGTCCGTGCCGCAGCTTGCCGGTGCAGAAGGCTTTGCCATTAACGAGTGGAGTGCCGAAGGCGTTGCCATGGGCGGCGCGCGCATGTTTGCCGAAGGCGACGCTGCCAACGTGGCGTACAACCCGGCTTCCATTACCAAGGTAGACGGCGAGGCTTTTAAAGCAAGCCTTACTTATATCAGTCCGCATGGTGAATATGATTTATACAAAGAGAACTTCCATGAAAATGGTAATAACCGTGTGCATTTTGGTTTTGCACCCGGCAGTTATTATGTAAAAAAGATTAATGATAAAGACTGGTTTGGCATCGGTGCCTTCAGCCGCTTTGCCATGGTTTCTGAATTTGAACGTAATTCTGCAGTTTCTACCAATGCATTTCTTTCTCGTCTGAACGGCGTAAGCGTTACGCCGGTTTTTGCGCATAAATTTGACGATAAATGGAGCGCAGCTGTTGGTGCTGAAGTTAACTATGTTGGGTTAACTATGGAGAAAAATACAGTATTCGGTTCTCCTACCCATACAAAAGGCGAAAGCTATGCTTTGGGCTGGAATGCTGCTGCCAACTATGCCTTTGACGATAAAAACGAAATCGGCGTTGTATATCGCAGCCGTATTAAGCATTCCATGGAAGCAGATTTTAATGCATATGGAGTACCTTCTTCTATGGGTATTTTAGGAAATACTGGTGATCTCTCCGGTGATGCTTATGGCGAGGTAACGCTGCCGGAATCCTGGCATATCGGTTACAGCCATAAGTTTAATGATAGAACCCGTGTGGAATTAAATGCAGTGCGTACCGGTTGGGATACTTATAAGAATCTTGATATTATGGTTAGTGGTACAGGTAATGCAATATTTGACACCATGCATAACAGTGCTAAAAACTGGGAGGACGGTTGGCGTTATGCCATCGGTATCGAGCATAAGCTGAGCGATAAATACACTGTAATGGCTGGTTATGCTTATGATGAATCTTCAATTCCTTATGACGGCGGCGACTTTATGGTGCCGACCGGCAACCGCCGTACTTATTCCATTGGTGCACGTTACAATGATGAAAAGCAAACCGTGGCACTGGCACTGGGTTGGATGGATGTTGGTGATTTAAGGTTTGCTTTTAGAGAAGAAGGTGGACCTGGCGGTCATGCCCACACTCACGACAGCTTTACCAAAATTATCGGTATCAGCTACCAGCGCAATTTTTAAAACTAAGTAAAATTTTTAAAATCCCTGTTTTTCAGCAGGGATTTTTTGTTTTTATCAGCGTAAGCGCTTTTGTAATTTATGCAATTTTGTATTATAATTATAAAAGATATGTATTTGCCTGCGCCGCCTGTGCGGGGCAGTTATGGAAGGATGATGAAGTATGAAAACTTATGCTCCCGTTACCGAAGAAGTAATTGAAGCATTAAAGGGCGTTGTGGGCGCTGAATATGTGCTGAACGACGCCGAAACATTGGAACACTATCAGACCGACGAGGAAACCGACTGCCGCAAGTTCCACAAGCCGGAGGTTGTTGTTAAACCGGCTAACGCCGAAGAAATTGCGGAAATTATGAAGCTTGCCAATAAATTTGACGTGCCCGTAACCGTGCGCAGCGCAGGCACCAGCCTTGCCGACGGCGCTATCCCGGTTTACGGCGGCATTGTGCTTTTGATGGAACGCCTGAACAAAGTGCTGGAGCTGAACACCGAAGGCATGTACCTTGTTACGGAAGCAGGCGTGCCGACGATTGATATTCAGAAAATGGCCAACGAAGCAGGCTACCTGTACGCAGGCGACCCGTGCAGCGCCGACAGCTGCCTCATCGGCGGCAACCTGGCAACCAATGCAGGCGGCAACAAAGCCGTGCGCTACGGCACTACCCGTGACCAGGTTCACGAAATTGAATTTGTCAGCCCGACGGGCGAAATTATTGAAGTTGGCGCGCGTTTGAAAAAATGCTCGACCGGTTACTGCTTAGAGCAGCTTATTATGGGCAGTGAGGGCACGCTGGGCATTATTACCAAAGCGACGCTGAAACTTTTGCCGCTGTGCCCGTATAAATTTGACCTTGTGGCCGTATTTACCGACCCGGACAAGGCTATTGACCTTGTGCCGCTGCTTTTAAAAGCAGGCATTGACCCGACCAGCATTGAATACATGGACAACACCTATGTGCGCACCACTGCGGATTACTGCGAATACAAAAACGTGCCGCATTATGAGGACGGCATTTACGTTATCGTTACCGTTGAAACCTACAACGAGGACGAACTGGATATGAAGATGGAACGCCTTGACGAGCTTTGCACCGAAGCAGGCGCTGTGGAAGTGCTGGAAGCCGACGAACGCATCTGGAGAATGCGCCGCAACTGCCAGGAAAGCGTGCGCCTCATCAGCCTTGTATCCCTGACGGATGACGTTGTTGTGCCGCGCGATAAAGTCGCCGATGCGGTTAAATTTGTTATGAAAACCGGCGAAAAATATCCGTTTACGCCGCTTATCTGCGCCCATGTCGGCGACGGCAACCTGCACATTGTGCTGTGCAAATGCGATTTGACCGATGAGGAATGGGAACAGAACGTACAGGCCTTCCACGACGAGGTTTATACCTACGCTTACAGCATCGGCGGACGCCTTGCGGGCGAACACGGCATCGGCGCGAAGAAGCTGAAAGAAATGGAAAAATATACCCGCCCGGGCGAACTGAACTTAATGCGTACCATTAAAAAAGCAATGGACCCGAAATGCATTTTGAACCCCGGTAAGATTTTTAACATGGATTAATTTTGTAGTACAGTAGAAAGGATTTGAGAAAATGATGAATTACAAACCGGTCACCGAAGAAGTATTGGAGGCTCTGCGTAAAGCAGTGGGCAGTGAAAACGTAATGACCGACCCCGAAGTTCTGGACAGATACAAAACCGACGAGGAAACCGACCCGCACTATCATCATCTGCCGGAGGTTGTAGTTGCCCCGGCCAACACCGAAGAAGTTGCGGCCGTTATGAAAATTGCCAACGAATTTGATGTGCCCGTTACCCCGCGCAGCGCCGGTACCAGCGTATCCTGCGGCGCAGTGCCTGTTTGCGGCGGCATTGTAATGCTGATGGAACGCATGGATAAAATTCTTGAGCTGAACAAGGAAGGCATGTACATGGTTGTTGAAGCCGGTGCCAGAACGCTGGAAATTCAGGAATACGCCAATAAAGAAGGCTTTTTGTATGCGGGCGACCCGTGCAGCGCCGACAGCTGCCTTATCGGCGGCAACATTGCCACCAACGCCGGTGGCAACAAGGCTGTGCGTTATGGCACTACCCGCAATCAGGTTTATTCTATCGAAGCCGTTACCCCGACCGGCGATATTGTAACGCTCGGCTCGACGCTGAAAAAGAACAGCACCGGCTACTGCCTTGAGCAGCTTATCATGGGCAGCGAAGGTACTTTGGGCGTTATCACCAAAGCCAGCCTGAAGCTTTTGCCGCTGTGCCCGTACAAACTGGATATTCTGGCAATCTTTACCGAACTGGACAAAGCAATCGGCGTTGTGCCGAATTTGATTAAAGCCGGTTTGAACCCGACCAGCGTTGAATTTATGGACAACGGCTTTGTGCGCAGCGCCAGCGATTACAGCGAGCTGAAACTGCCGCATTACGAAGACGGCTACTATGTAATTATTACCGTGGAAACCTTCAGCGAGGACGAGCTGGAAAGCAAGATGGAACAGCTGGACGAAATCTGCACCGCCAGCGGCGCGACTGATGTACTGGAAGCAGACGAACGCGTTTGGAAAATCCGCCGCAACTGCCTGGAATCTACCCGCGTGCTGAGCTTAATCAGCACCTCCGACGACCTTGTTGTGCCGGTTGATAAAATTGCCGAATGCATTGAGCATTTGAACGAAGTTTCCAAAAAATACAGCTTTAAGCTGTTGTGCCTGGCCCATGCCGGTGACGGCAACCTGCATTTCCAGATTCTGAAATGCGATTTGAGCGACGAAGAATGGGAAAAACAGCTCAGCGAGTTCCACGCCGAAGCATATGCCTATGTTTACAGCCTTGGCGGACGCCTGAGCGGCGAACATGGCATCGGCGCGAAGAAGCTGCCTGCTATGGAAAAATATACCGACCCCGTGGAAATGAAAATGATGCGCGCCATCAAAAAAGCGCTTGACCCGAAATGCATCCTGAACCCGGGCAAAGTATTCAACGTATAATTTACAGCTGCAAAACAAAATCCCCCGCTAAAAGCGGGGGATTTTTTAGTTTACTATGATATTTTCCTTCGGTACTTTTTGCCAGTCAAACAACGGGATGAGTTCAGCGGCTTTAATGGGTTCTTCTTTTTCAAGCAGTCCTGCAAGAAAAGCGAGTTTGCCAATAACAGCTTCAGGCGTTTTGTAGTGCTGGCGCAGCGCGCCCATGTCCAGATCAAGGTCGCGTTTGGCAAGGCGGCGTCCGTCAGGCGCTGTCAGCAGCGGCAGGTGCCCAAACTGCGGCGCGTTAAAACCAAGTTGCTTGTACAGATAAAGCTGCGGCGCGGTAGAAGTCAATAAATCGCTGCCGCGGATAACTTCCGTGACATTCATCAGCGCGTCGTCGATAACGACGGCAAGCTGGTACGCATAGATACCGTCGCTGCGGCGCACGATGAAGTCGCCCCATTCACGCGCAAGGTTAAGGCTTTGCCTGCCGTAATGCAAATCGTCAAAAGTAACATCAGCGGCCGGCACCTTAATGCGCCACGCGCATTTGTGCGCGCCCGCAATCTTTGCGGCGCGCTGTGCCGCCGTTAAACGGCGGCAGGTGCCGGGATACACAAAATGCCCGTCGCTGGCGTGCGGTGCGCTGGCGGCATGCAGCTCGGCGCGGCTGCAAAAGCAGGGGTAAATTAAATCCTGCGCCGCAAGCTCATCAAAGTATTTTTTATATATCCCGCTGCGGCGGCTCTGGTAATATTCGTCTGCAGGTTTGTCCGGCGCTGCTCCGTAATCCCAGTCCAAACCAAGCCACAGCAAATCATCCATCAGCACGCGCGCTTTTTCTTCCGTGCAGCGCGAGGTGTCAAGGTCTTCAATGCGCAGAAGCATGTTGCCGTTTTGGCTGCGCGCGCTAAGCCACGCCAGCAGCGCGCAAAAAATGTTGCCAAGGTGCATTCTGCCGCTGGGCGACGGCGCAAAACGTCCGCAGATTTTATTTTCAGCCATTGTTAAGCTCCTTTAACGTTAATTACCTTCATTTTAACATTGATTTGCCAATTTTTACAGCTCTTTCGCCGCTTTGTTTTACTTTGCTTTTTTGCCTTTTTGCGGTACAATATAATTACGTGGGCATATGCCCTGTTAATTAAGGAGGAAAACTTTGGTAAGAAAAACTTCGGAAATGGTGGAAGCCGGTATTTTAGCGGCGGTTGCCGTTTTGTTTGCCATTCTTGGCGCATATCTGCCCGTGCTGGGCGCGCTGTTTAATTTGCTGTGGCCGGTGCCTGTGGCGGTGTGTGGTATGCGCAACGGCCTGCGCTGGAGCGTGATGACTTTAATCGTCGCCTGCGCGGTAATTGGTTCGCTGCTGGGGCCTGTAAAAGCGTTATTTATTTTAACGATGTGGGGATTTCCTTCAATAGTTTTAGGCGAGTGCATGTGCAGACGGTATAAGCCTGTAAAAATATTGACCTTTACATCATTAGCAATAGCAGTTTCTTTTGTTCTTGATATATTGTTATCCATTTTGGTTTTAGGGTTAAATCCTATTGCTATGATATTTGGAAATATAGCACGTGTTTACGTAGAAATAGAAGATTATTGCCGTGCTATGGGAATGAGTGAAACAGAAATTGTTGCCGTTATTAATATGTATAAAGAATTTGTAGCTAATATGGAGATTGTTTTGCCGGGCTCTCTTATTATAGCGTCTCCTTTATTAGCATTGTGTAATTATTGGGGCACTCGTAAAATTCTTGCTAAATTAGGTATTACATTTGAATCTTTACCGGCTTTTTCAAAATGGCGCATGCCTGAATATTTGATTTGGCCATATGGTTTAGCAATGATAGTATTGGCTTTTTACGCAGACGCACCTGAATTAATTATGAATTTAGCAATAAACTTATATTATATTGTTGGTTTTGCCTTTACAATTCAGGGGTTTGCTGTATTGTTTTGGTGGTTGAATGAAAAAGCACAACCTCAGTGGATAAAAACAGTTGCAGTTTTTTTAGTAATAACAGTTCCTCTTTTGGGAATGTTTATACAACTTTTGGGCGCGTTTGAATCCGTTTTTGACTACCGTAAATTAAAAGAACGCAGCCTGTAAAGGGAGCGGTAAAAATGTTTAATAAAATCTGGAACTTTTGGAACGACATGAAGGTGCCGTTAAGCCTTACGGCCGGCTTTACCGTAATTTTAACGTATTACGGCTGGTGGTGGTTGCCTGTGGGCCTTGTGGCGATGGGTGGTTTATACTGGTACAGCCGCCGCAGCTTTTATAATAAGGAAATCCAGTTTAACGGCTACCTTGACAACATTGTGCGCAACATTGAGCGCACCAGCCATTACGCCGTGCAGAACCTTGACGTGGCGATGGCGGTGTTCGGGCAGGACGGCAAATTGCAGTGGAAAAACGAACTGTTTGCCGAATATGCCGGTTACGCCGGTGTTAAGAACGTGGACGGCAAGCGCCCGGAAGAAATTTTTGACCTGCCGGAAAACGCCTTTGACACTTTAAGCATTAAGGACGGCGAGCGCCTGCTTTTGATTGACGGGCGTTATTACAAGCTGCGCCACTGCCGCGTGCCTGCGGGCGGAAACAGCAAAAAGGATGGCGGCAAAGCCTACAGCCTGATTTTTTACCTGACCGACGTGACGGATTTTGAACTGCTGCGCCAGAAATACGACAACGAAAAACTGTGCCTGGCTTATGTGCGTTTTGATAACTACGAGGACGTTACCAAGGGCATGGTTGAAAGCGCGCGTGCCAATATCTCCGGCGAAGTTAACGAGGTTTTGAGCAAATGGGCTGAAGAAGAAAGCGGATTCATCCTTGCCAATAATAAGGAAAGCTATCTTATTGGCATCAATCAGGCCTCTTTGCAGGATTTAATGGAAAAGAAATTCCCTGTCCTTGACAGGATACATGAAATACAGGTCGGCAACAAAATTACGCCGACTATCAGCGTGGGTATTTCCTGCGACGGGCGCAGCCTTGAGGAAGTAAGCCTTAACGCAGCCAAAGCGCTTGATCTGGCACTTGGTCGCGGCGGCGACCAGGTGGTTGTTACCATCGGCGGCAACATGCAGTTTTTTGGCGGCGTTACAACCGTTGCGGCCAAAAGCACGCGCGTGCGTGCCCGCATTGTGGCGCATACCGTGCATGAGATGATGGCCAACGCCGAAAAAATCTTTATCATGGGGCATACCATGGAAGATTTTGACGCTGTCGGCAGTGCGATTGGCATGGCCAAGATGGCGCGCAGCCTGAATAAGGAAACCTACATCGTCGTCAGCGGGCAGAACGAATCGGTAACTAAAATTGCCGAAGCCCTGCGCAGCAACGATATGAAGCTGATGGACGAGGACGATGTTTACGCCGATATTATGGTTGAAGAAGAAGAAGCGCTGAAGCATATTACGCCCAAGTCGCTGCTGGTACTGGTTGACCATCACCGCAAAATGCTTTGCGCCAGCCAGAAGGTGCTGGAGGCAATACCGCTGCGCATTATCATCGACCATCACCGCAGGGCGGAGGACGCTATTAAAAATACCACCTTGCAGTATATGGAACCGTCGTCGTCATCGACCAGCGAGCTGGTTACGGAGCTTGTGGGCTACTTTAACGACCGCCTGGAATTTACCAAGGGCGAGGCAACGGCGCTGTATGCCGGTATTGTGGTAGACACCAAAAACTTTGCTGTGCAGACAGGTGAGCGTACCTTTGAAGCGGCCGCGCTTCTGCGCCGCAGCGGTGCCGACCCGAACATGGTAAGGCAGCTGTTTAAAGATGACCTTGATTCCGTGCAGATTAAATCGCGCCTTGTGGCGGAAGCGGAAATGCCGGAGCCGGGCATGATGATTTCGGTTTACAACGACGCGCCGAAGGAAGTGCGGTCGTCGGTTATCGCAGCGCAGGCTGCCGATACGATGATTTACATTACCGGCGTGTGTATGAGCGTTGTCATTACGGAATACACGGCGGACAATTCCATCGGCGTAAGCGCGCGCAGCGACGGCACGGTAAACGTGCAGATTATAATGGAAGAACTTGGCGGCGGCGGGCACCAGACGGTAGCCGGCGTGCAGCTTAAAAATATCAGTGTTGAAGAAGTTAAAAAACAGATAATCGCACTGGCGAAAAAACAGTTAGAGGAGAATGAGAACAATGAAAGTAATTCTGTTGCAGGACGTTAAAAATTTAGGCAAAAAAGGCGATATTGTTGAAACTGCGGAAGGCTACGGCCGCAACTACCTGCTGCCGCGCAAAATGGCTAAGGAAGCCAACGCCGCTAACCTGAACGAAGCAAAACAGAACAAGGCTACCGAAGCACACCGCGCAGCCCAGCGCAAGGACGAAGCCGTTATGCTGGCAGCTCAGCTGAAAAAAGTGCATGTTATTGTTAAAGTGCGCGTGGGCGACAACGGCAAAATGTTTGGCAGCGTAACCAGCAAGGACGTTGCCGAAGCCTTGATTGAGCAGACCAAGCTTGACATCGACCGCCGCAAGGTTGAACTTAAATCCGCCGTTAAAGGCGTGGGCGAATACACCGCAGTTGCCAAACTGCACCCGGAAATTTCCGCAGAGTTTGCCGTAACCGTGGCTGCGGAATAAGGCGAGCGCCATGATTGACAGAGTACCACCGCAAAACATAGAAGCAGAACAGGCCGTGCTGGGTGCAATGCTTTTGGAGCGCGAGGCGATTGCCAAAGTAATGGAAAAGCTGCGTTCCGAAGATTTTTACCGCGAAGCGCACAAGGTTATTTTTAACGCCATGCTGGAGCTTTACAACCGTAACGAAGCCGTTGACTTGGTAACGGTAACGGAGGTTTTGAAGAAAAACGGCAAACTGGAGGACGTGGGCGGCATTGCTTACGTTACCTCGCTGGCCAACGCCGTGCCGACGGCGGCCAACGTGGTGTACCATGCGGGCATCGTCGAAGAAAAATCGATTCTGCGCCAGCTGGTGCGCAGCGCTACCGAGATAGCAGAACTTGGCTACGAAGGCAGCGAGGACGTCAGCGACATTATTGATTCTGCCGAAAAGAAAATACTGGATATTTCCAACCGCAAAAAGGACACCGACTTTGTGCCGATTAACAACATCGTCATGGATTCCTTTAAGGATTTGGAAGCCCTGATGAACAACAAAAACGGGCTGACGGGTTTGCCTACCGGCTTTGTGGATTTTGATAACTTGACAAGCGGCCTGCACGGCAGTGATTTCATCATTCTGGCGGCGCGCCCTTCCATGGGTAAAACGGCGCTTTCGCTGAACATTGTGCAGAACGTGGCTATCCGCAGCGGCAGGCAGACGGACGGCAAGCCGAAGGTTGTTGCCTTTTTCAGTTTGGAAATGAGTAAGGAACAGCTGGTGCAGCGTATGCTCTGCGCCGAAGCCAACATAGATTCGCAGCGCCTGCGTATCGGCGAACTGCGCGACGAAGACTGGATGCAGCTGATACAAACGGCAGACGCACTCAGCGCGGCGCAGATTTATATCGACGACACGGCGGGTATAACGGCAATGGAAATGCGCAGCCGTGCGCGCCGGTTAAAGGCTGAACATGGGCTGGATTTAATCGTCGTCGACTACCTGCAATTGATGCAGGGCAGCGGCAAACGCAATTTAAGCGGCGACCGCCAGCAGGAGGTTTCCGAAATTTCCCGCTCGCTTAAAGCGTTGGCGCGTGAGCTGAACGTACCGATAATCGCGTTGTCGCAGTTAAGCCGCAGCGTGGAATCTCGTCAGGTAAAACGCCCGATGCTTTCCGACCTGCGCGAATCCGGCTCACTCGAACAGGACGCCGATATCGTAATGTTCCTGTACCGCGAAGATTACTACAACCCCGAAACAGAAAACAAAAATATCACCGAGCTTATCGTCGCCAAGCACCGTAATGGCCCGGTAGGCACCATCAACCTGTTCTTCCACAAACAATTCACCAAGTTTGTCAGCCTGACGAAGATGGATAAATAAGAAAAGCACCATAGTTTTTGCTATGGTGCTTTTAATTTTTTGTTATTCTTTTTCTTCTACCAAACTGATATTCAGCGGGACGCCGAAGGTTTTGGAGAACCATTTTAAGTGCGTGCGGATTTGGTGCATTTCGATGGCGGGGATGCCGTCGGCGTGCAGCAGAAGGTTGGCGCCGGTTTTGCTGACCGTTGCGCTTTTAATTTGCAGCAGGCTGCTTTGTGTGTAATCAAGACTTTCGGCCAGTGCCAGTATCAGCGCCAGCTTGTTGACGGTGTCCCAGTTTTTGGGGGTCAGCATGCTGGTAAAAAGCTGGTCGCGGAAGAAATAGCTTTTGGATACGCCGTTGCCCGAACAGTTTGGCGTTTTGTATCATGTAAGCGCCGTGGCGCGCGTGGCTGTAAAAGTTAATGGTAATGCCGATGTCGTGCAGCAGCGCCGCTGTTTTTAAAAGGCGGCGGCAGCTTTTGCCAAGCCCGTGCAGCTGTTTCCAGCTGTCAAACATTTGCAGCGCCAGTTCCGTAACGTGTTTGCTGTGTGTTACATCCGGCGTGTACAGGTTCAAAATGTTTTCGGTGCTGCGCGCTAAAATATCGTCGGCAATCAGCGGTATGTTGCGTTCTTTGCTGTAGTAGTCAAAAAACAACCCTTCGCGCAGGCCGCAGCCCGATGTAATAAGCTGTTTGCTGCCGGTTACTTCAAAAAGAGCGTTGATGATAGCGGCGCCTGCAAAGATAATATCGGCGCGGTCGCTGCTTAAACCGGAGATTTTTTTGCGTTCTTCCAGCGTGCTGCCTTTAAGGCGGTTGAAGATGCCGCGGAAGGCCTGCACCGTCAGTTTATAGTTATGGATTTTGGTGGTGGGGTATCTGGTGGCGCGCTGGTGCATTTTGCCAATGGTGCGCGCCGTGCCGCCGACGCCTATCAGCGGAAGCTTGGGCTGTTTAAGCCACGGGTATTCCGAAAGGCGCGTGCGCAGGAAAAAGGTTAAGTCGCTGTAAGCCGTGGGGCTGATGACGTTGCGGGTGTTGAACATGGCGGTGGTGTTTACCGCGCCGATAGGCACGGAAACGGATTCCAGTATTTTGCGTTCGTGAAAGTAAATAAGTTCCGTGCTGCCGCCGCCAAGGTCAAAGATAATGCCGCTTTCATACGGCAGGGTGTTGATTACGCCGAGGTAGCTGATATAGGCTTCGGTGTTGCCGGTTATGATGTGCAGGCTGATGCCTGTTTCCTGCTCAACCAGCTTTGTCAGTTCCGCGCCGTTTTTGGCATTGCGTATGGCGGCTGTTGCTACGGCGATGGTTCTGTCGGCGTGGTACAGCTTGCACATATGGGCAAAGCTTTTCATTGTTTCAATGGTGTCGGTAAAGGCCTGCGGCGTTAAGCAGCCTTTTTTGTCGGTCTTCTGGCTTAAGCGCAGGGCTTCCTTCTGGTTATAAACCATGTTGTAGGCGCCGTTTTTGTAAATATGCGTTATTACAAGGCGCGCCGAGTTGGAGCCGATATCTATAATCGCAATCCTCTGCAAAGTTCATCCCTCCCGCAGATTATGGTTAAAAATTTGTTCCGTTCAAGTCACATAGTATTATATATTTACCGGCAAAAGTAAAAAATCCTGCATGCAGGGATAAAAAATGTAAAAAGCATTGCAAAGCGCGGTAAAAACTTTGTTAAAAGCAAGGATTTGAAGCGTACGTGTCGAAATATTT
The DNA here is from genome assembly GCA_949295115.1 of uncultured Phascolarctobacterium sp. GTDB lineage: Bacteria > Bacillota > Negativicutes > Acidaminococcales > Acidaminococcaceae > Fusicatenibacter_A. Next base: position 126,370 of record CASFJU010000004.1, on the reverse strand, counting down.
AAGTAATACTCAAATGAGGTGGTCATGTGAGAAAAAAACAATATAAAATTTTTGCGGCCATTCATCTCGGCTCTGAGATGATAAGCATGCAGATTGTACAGTACCGCAATTTGAACAACATTAAAATCCTTGAAGAATGTAACCGCCGCGTGCGTCTGGGCGAGGAAACCTTTAAAAATAAAATTATCCCGTTCAGCATGGTTAACGAAATCTGTGAGCTCCTTGTCGGCTTTAAGCGCCTGATGACGGAGTACGAGGTTGAGGAATACAGCATGCAGGCGACTACCGCTGTGCGCGAGGCGCTGAACCGCGTATTTTTGATTGACCAGATTTATATCCGCACGGGGCTGAAAGTTACCGTTATTGATTTACCGGAGGAAATTTACACCAAGTATCAGTCCATCCGCCGCACGATGAAGCTGGACGGGCTTACCGGCGTGGATGAGAGCATGCTGATGATGGATATTTCGTCCGGCGGGCTGGGCATTACCTTTGTGAAGGACAACGTTATCCGCTACCAGCAGAATTTAAACATCGGCGTTATCCGTGTGAAGGAAAGCTTTAACCGCAACCAGCGCAGCTCGATGAAGTTTAACCAGGCTTTGGCGGAATACCTTTCCAGCACGATGGGCGCGGTAAGGGACGCGCTGAAAAACGAGCAGGTGCGTTACCTTGTGCTTTCCGGTGCGGAATCGGAGCTGCTTTTGCAGATGCTGGGCATTGAGTTTAAGGCGGGCGTTATCCGCATTAAGACTGAGCAGTTTATGCAGCTGTTTAAAACGGTGCATGCGCTGAACCTGCCGCAGATTATCAAAGTGTTTAAAATTAACGAGGATATTGCCGAACTTGTTGTGCCGACCATTTTATTGTACGAGCAGCTTTTGGCTTTGGTGCAGGTACAGGAAATTATCCTGACGGACGACCGCTTTATCGACGGCATCTGCCTGCTGCACATCGGGCCGAAAACCAACAGGGATTACGCCGCAGAGCTGGAGCAGGAGCAGCTTAGCTTGTTCCACAGCATCGGCAGGCGTTACCATTATGACGAGGCACATTCCCGTCAGGTTGAAAAGCTGGCGGTGGCGATGTTTGATAAACTTGGCAAGCACCACGGACTGGACAGCCACAGCCGCATCTTACTTCAGGCAACGGCACTGCTGCACGATATCGGCAAGTACGTATCGCTGCGCAGCCATTCGCTGTACAGCTACAAGCTGCTGATGTCGAGCGATATGCTTGGCTTCAGTGAGCTGGATAAAAAGATTGTGGCGCTGGCCAGCTATTACCATGCGCACAGGCTGTTCAGCGGCAGTATCCACACCGACGTGGAGCAAATGTCGCCGGAGATTATGCCGCTGGTGGCAAAACTTGCCGCGCTGGTACGTCTGGCGGACGCAATGGACCGCAGCTACAAACAGAAAATTAAAAGCTGCCGCGTAAATGTTAAAAACGGCGTGATGAAGGTGGAAGCCGTTACGCGCGAGGATTTGACGATTGAGGAATGGACGTTTGCTTCCAAGGCATCGTTCTTTGAAGAAGTTTACGGATTACAGGCAGTTTTGGAACGGGTGGAAAGATAAATGGAAAAGAAAGAAAAAATCAATCTTAACAAACCGGAATACTTTTTTAACCGCGAACTTAGCTGGTTAAAATTTAACCTGCGCGTACTGCGCGAAGCCGGCGTTAAAACCACGCCGCTCCTGGAACGCTTAAAATTTGTGGCGATTACCGCCTCGAACCTTGACGAATTTTTTATGGTGCGCGTTGCCGGGCTGTGGGACCAGTTTGAAAACGGCATTAACAAGCGCGACGCCGCCGGGCTGACTGTTAAACAGCAGCTGGCGGAAATCAGCAAATCCGCGCACGACCAGATGCGCCTTTTAAACAAATATCTGCTTTCGCTGATTAAGGAGCTGCGTGCCGCAGGCATTTACATCTGCCGTGTCAGCGATTTGAGCGAGGGCGGACGCCGCTGGCTGGAAGGCTATTATCAGGAAGAAATCTTCCCGGTACTGACGCCGATGGCGGTTGACGCTTCGCGCCCATTCCCGTTTTTAGCAAACAAAACCTTGAACCTTGCCGTTGAGCTGACCAATCAGGAGGGCGAGGACAGCATGGGCATCGTACAGGTGCCTTCCGTACTGCCGCGCCTGATTGAAGTGCCGGGCGAGAGCAAGCGAACCTTTGTATTTTTGGAGGACGTTATCAACGAGCACTGCGGCGATTTGTACAGCGGCTGCAAAATTCTGGACATTGTGCCGTTCCGCATTACGCGTGACAGTGATTTGGAAGTTGACGAGGACGACATCGACAACCTGCTGAAGGAAGTGGAAAAATCTCTGCGTGCACGTACGCGCGGCGCTTCCGTAAGGCTGGAGATTTATAATAAGGCCAACAGCCGTATCCGTAAGTTCCTGTACGATAATCTGGATATTACCGAGCAGGAGGTTTATGAAATCAACGGGCCGCTTGACGCAACCTGCTTCTTTAAATTTGCTTCGCTGCCCGGCATGTGGCCGTGGCTGTATGAGCCATTTGTACCGCAGCGCCCGCTGGAGCTGCCTGACGACAGCGATATTTTTGCAGTTCTGCGCGAACGCGACGTGCTTTTGCACCATCCGTTTGAAAGCTTTGACGCCGTTGTTAAATTTGTCAGCGACGCTGCCGACGACCCCAACGTGCTGGCAATTAAGCAGACCTTGTACCGCGTCAGCGGCAACTCGCCGATAGTGGCGGCACTGGCACGCGCTGCCGAAAATGGCAAGCAGGTTACGGTACTGGTGGAATTAAAAGCGCGCTTTGATGAAGAAAACAACATCCTGTGGGCACGCCGCCTTGAACAAGCGGGCTGCCATGTAATTTACGGTTTGATGGGGCTCAAGACCCACGCCAAAATTATCCTCGTTGTACGCAAGGAAGCCGATGGCATTAAGCGCTATGTACATCTCGGCACGGGCAACTACAACGATAACACCGCCAAGCTGTACACCGATATGGGCCTGATGACTGCCAACGACCAGTTCGGCAGCGACGCATCGGCGTTCTTCAACGTGCTGTCCGGTTATTCCGACCCGCCGGTATGGAACAAGCTGGTTATGGCGCCGCTCGGCCTGCGCAAAAAGATTTACGAGCTGATTGACAACGAAATCGCCATTGTTAAAAACGGCGGCACGGGCCACATCATCGCCAAGATGAACTCCCTGATTGACTATCCTGTTATCCAGAAGCTGTACGAGGCTTCAATGGCTGGCGTTAAAATAGACCTGATTATCCGCGGTATCTGCGGTTTGCGCGCGGGCATGGACGGCATCAGCGACAACATTACCGTGCGCAGCATCGTCGGCAGGCAGCTGGAACACAGCCGTATCTTCTGGTTCCAGGGCGGCGGCAAGGAGCAGCTGTTCCTGTCCAGTGCGGACTGGATGCCGCGTAACCTGAACGACCGCGTTGAACTGTTCTTCCCGGTGGAAACCCCGGCGCATATCGAGCGCATTAAAAAAGTGCTTGACTTGTACCTGCGCGACAACGTCGGCGCGCACATGATGCAAAGTAACGGCACTTACCGCCGCGTAACCAACAGGCTGGAGCCGGTCGGCGCGCAAAGCACGCTGTACGAATGGGCACTGCTTGCCGCAACGGCGGACAAAATCCCGATGCAGGAACGCTTGCGCCCGATGTACAACCGCGACAAGGCATAACACTGGCAGCGCAGCCTGCGATGTGTTATAATGTAACATATCAAACAATTGCGAGGCTGACATGGATACGGAAATTTTAAGTCATATCGGGCATAGCCTGTACAAGACAGAGATATTAAAAGAATGGAAACGCTACGTTGTTTTCCGCATGCGCTGCATGCTGCACAGTGCGGAAATCAGCGGGCTGCTGGATTTTTTTGCGGCAACGCCCTTAAGGCGCGATATGCTGCACCATACCACCAGTTTTGTGGAACAGGCCACGCGCCAGTTCTTTTATAAAAACAGCAACTACACGGAGCGCATTGCGCTGATTAAAGCGCATGTGGAGTTTCTGGAAGCTAAATTAAACGAAGAAGCCCTGCGCAAGCTGTACGTAAACGGCGAAATGCTGCGCCTGTGGGAGGACAGCTATGAAGAAAAGCCGCTTACGCTGGAGCTGTGGTTCCATGCCGGTCAGCGCAAGGAAGGCTGCCTGTCGCTGGTGCTGAAATGGGATACGGAAGCGCTGTACCAGATTATGTTCTGGCTTGCGCCGGATAAGGAAGGCAAACCCGCGCTGTGGATTGGCGCATTGCAGGGCACGCCCAACGGTTCGGAAGTTATCAAGGGCTTGACCAAAGCCTTCTTCGGCTACCGCACCAAGAACCTTATTTTCTACGGCATCCGCAATGTGGCGCATGTGCTGGGCTGCGAAAAAATTTACGCCGTCAGCAACGAAGGCTATTACGCCATGAACCATGTGCGTATCGACCGCAAGCTGAAAACTTCGCTTGACGATTTTTGGGCAGAGTGCGAAGGGCACCAGCTTGACGACAAGCGCTTTTACGAAATTCCCATTCCGGAATACCGCAAATCCATGGAGGAATTAAAGCCTTCCAAACGTGCGCAGCACAGAAGGCGTTTTGCCAAAATGGATGAAATGAAGGACGCTGTGGCGCAAAACCTTGGCAAATATTTAAAAGCATAAAAAATTACCGGGCTTAGCATAATGCGGGCCCGGTTTTCAATTAGTTTACTATTTTTTTATGCGGCTTTGTGTTATAATGATTATATATATCAACATGGAGGTACGAAAATGAAACAGAAACTCCTTACTTTACTTTTAACCTTATCGCTTACTGTTACGTCCGTTTTCCCGGGTGTTGCCTTAGCCGCCAGCGGCGATGAAATTTCGGCCAGTGCCGCGATTGAAGAAACCGCAGCGCCGAAAACTATGTCTGCCAGCGAAAAAATCAGCGCGCTGGAAAGAACTTTGTACGGCACGGAACAGGCAGGCGCACTGGTCAGCAGAATGGACAGCCTTGAAGACGATATTTACGGCACCATTACTACCGACCCGATTTTAAATAGAGTTGACAATTTGTATGATTATGTTAACGGTTATGCCGGCAGCGGCGAAGCAAGCTTTTTAACCAAGCTGAGCGCAGTTGAATGGCAGTTTACCGAAAGCACGGCAGGCGGCCCGGCCAAGAGCCGCATTGAATCTCTGGAAACCATGCTGAACGGCGAAGTTGGAACCGGTTCCCTTGCCAGCCGTCTGGAAGGTCTGGCAAATCTTGCTTTCCAGGATGGCATTGTAGTTGTTGAAACCGTTACCCTGCCGAAAGACAGCGTAATTAAACTGGAATTTGCCGAAGACCTGAGCAGCAAAACCGCACAGGCAGGCGATGTTGTTAAATATAAAGTTGCCGATAACGTATTCGTTAACGACGTGCTCGTAATCCCCAAAGGCGCTGAAGGCCTTGGCAAAGTTATGAAAGTTGTCGGCCCGCGTATGTTCGGTCAGGATGCACGCATCGACGTTGACTTCGGTTTCCTTTATGCAATCGACAACACCCGCGTTAAAGTATTCCTCGGCGAAATTGCCAAACAGGAAGCCAAGACCATTGCCGGTGCAGCAGGCGCTACTATCGGCGGCATGGTTGTGCTTGGGCCTATCGGTGTAATCGGCGGCGCGTTTGTAACCGGTAAATCCGTAAACATCCCGGCAGGCTCCGTAACCTTTGTACAGGTTAAAGGCGATACCGAAATTCAGGGCATGGTTTATCAGGGCACCAACTAATTCGTAACAACCAAAAACAAAAATAAAACCCCGTTTACCGTAATGGTAAGCGGGGTAATTTTTTTGCGTTTTATTCTGCCGTTGCCAGCATCAGCTTAATGCGGTTCTCCTGGTTAACTTTGGAAGCGCTTGAATCGTAGTCAATCGGCAAAATGTTGGCGTCTTCGGCGATTTCCTTAATTTTGTTAAGCATGCCGCGTCCGGCGATGTGATTGGGCAGGCAGCCAAAGGGCTGTGCGCAGATGATATTGTTGTAGCCGTTTTTGGCAAGCTCCAGCATTTCCGCCGTCAGCAGCCAGCCTTCGCCCATGTTGTTGCCGTAGCCGATTACGTTTTTAACCAGCGCCTTGGTTTCTTCGTAAGAGGCAGGCGGCTTAAACGGCTGGGTATCCAGCGCGTGCAGCATAATTTTTTCCAGTTTCTTCAAATAAACCATCACCATTTTGGAAATTCCGTATTTGAAGAATTTGCCGCCGTACAGCTTGTAGTCCGTCAGGTAGGTATCGGCGCAGTACATAATAAAGTTCAGCATGCCCGGCAGCATGTATTCGCAGTTCTGTTTCTGCAAAAACTGTTCCAGATTGTTGTTGCCAAGCCCGGCGTATTTAATGTAAATCTCGCCGACGATTCCGACCTTGATTTTTTCTTCCGCTTTTTGCGGCAGGGCGGCAAAGTCTTCCGCCAGTGCTTTGGAAAGCTGTTTCATCGTGCTGGTGGCTTGTGCCTTGCCTTCAAGGAAGGCGTTTTCCAGTTTGTTCAGCCATTTATTGGCCAGCTCGTCTACTGCGCCTTTGATGGTTTCGTAAGGACGGGTTCTGTTGGCAAGGTACATCAGCGTATCGCCGTAAATAACGGCAGCCATAAGTTTTTTCAGCATAGGCAGGTTCAGTTCAAAGCCCGGCTGTGCGTTCATGCCGTTTACGTTCAGGCTGATAATCGGAATATTGCCGAAGCCTGCTTTTTCCATGCCCTTGCGCAGCAGGTAAATATAGTTGGAAGCACGGCAGCCGCCGCCCGTCTGCGAAAGGATAACGGCGGTTTTGTCAAGGTCATATTTGCCGCTTTCCAGCGCGCTGATAATTTGCCCGATAACGAGCAGCGCGGGGTAGCAAATATCACTGTTGACGTATTTTAATCCCGTTTCGATAACTTCGCGTCCGGTATTCTGCAAAATTTCTGCCTTGTAGCCGCAGCTTTGCAGTGCCGAGCGCAGAAGCGCGAAATGAAACGGCAGCATACCCGGTACAAGTATGGTATGCGTGGCTTTCATATCTTTTGTAAAAACCGGCAAAGCGTTTTCTGACATAAAAATTGCTCCTTCAAAAATATTTCAGCATTCAAAGCCCAGCGCAGCAAACAGGCTGCGCAGCCTTATGCGCGCGGCGCCGAGGTTTTCGATATCGTCGATTTTGATTTCTGTGTAAATCTTATCGCTTTCTTCCAGTATGCGGCGGCATTCGTCGGCCGTAATGGCGTCGCAGCCGCAGCCGAAGCTTACCAGCTGCACCATGTTCATGTCGCTGTTTTCCGCCGTGTATTTGGCGGCGGCGTACAGCCTGCTGTGGTAAGTCCACTGGTTTAAAACTTCAAGGTCCTCATTTAAATCCTTACGCGGTATTTCACCGGCAACGGCGTCTTCGCTCACCAGTGCCGCGCCCAAGCCTGTAATCAGGCGGTCAATGCCGTGGTTGATTTTCGGGTCGGTGTGGTACGGGCGGCCTGCCAGCACCACAATGGGCATGCTTTTGCTGCGGGCTTCTTCAATAATTTTTTTGCCCTGCGCCTTAACCTTGTCCTCAAAAGCGTGGTAAGCGTCAAAGGCAGGCGTCAGCGCTTTTTTTATCTCTTTTTCGCTTATATCCGCGTAAGCGGGATGCAGCATTTTGTAAAGTTCTTTCGTCAGGCGTTTTTTGTTTAAAAGACCTAAATAATCGTAGAAGAAGTGGATGGTTTTCAGTTCTTCGATGTTTGCCGCCAGAACTTCCGGATAGTAGGCGACTACCGGGCAGTTGTAGCAGTTTTGCGAGGTGTCCTCATCGACGTTGTAAGTCATGCAGGGGTAGAAAATGCTCGTCAGCCCCTGTGCCAGCAGCCATTTAATGTGTCCGTGCATCATTTTGGCGGGGTAGCAGACGGTGTCGCTGGGGATGGTGTTTTGCCCTTTCTGGAAGATGGTTTTGTCGTTAATCGGGCTGGTAATTACTTCAAAGCCGAGCGTGGTAAAGAAGGTGTGCCAGAACGGCAGCAGCTCGTACATGTTAAGCCCCAGCGGCAGGCCTATTTTGCCGCGCTTGCCGGGTACGGGCTGTAATTCTTCCAGTAATTGCAGCTTGTAGCGGTACAGGTTCAGGCTGTCGTTAGGCGCGCAGTGTGTTACCGGGCGCTCGCAGCGGTTGCCGCTGATATATGGCTTGCCGTCGGCAAAAATGTTGACGGTTAAATGGCAGTGGTTGCTGCACAAACCGCAGGTTACGGTTTTAACGGTGTGCGAAAAATTCTTTAACTGCTCTGCGTTGATTAAAGTGGATTCGCCGCCGTGCAGCTTTTGGCGTTCCTGCGCGTACAGCGCCGCGCCGTAGGCACCCATCAGCCCCGCGATATCCGGGCGTACTACTTCAAGGTTCAGTTCCTGCTCAAAGGCACGCAGCACGCAGTTGTTTAAAAACGTGCCGCCTTGCACAACAATGTGTTTGCCCAAATCTTCCGGGCTGCTGGGACGGATAACCTTAAACAGCGCGTTTTTAACAATGCTGATGCACAAACCGGCGCTGATATTGGCGACGGAAGCGCCGTCCTTCTGCGCCTGCTTGACATTGCTGTTCATGAACACGGTGCAGCGGCTGCCAAGGTCAACCGGTTTATCGGCAAACAGGCCGATGTTGGCAAAGTCCTCCGCGCTGTAGCCGAGGATACCGGCAAAGGTCTGCAAAAAGCTGCCGCACCCGCTGGAGCAGGCTTCGTTTAAAAAGATATTGTCAATGCAGCCGTTATGGATTTTTAAGCATTTAATGTCCTGCCCGCCGATGTCGAGAATAAAGTCAACGTCAGGCAGCAGGCTTTTGGCTGCAATAAAGTGCGCCATCGTTTCTACAATTCCATAATCGGCGCGGAAGGCGTGTTTTATCAGTTCTTCGCCGTAGCCCGTAACGGCGCTGGCGATAATTTTGCAGTTGGGATATTTATTGTAAAAATCGGTCAGGTAATCGCGCACGGCGATAACCGGGTTGCCTTTGTTGCTCTGATAGAAGGAATCCAGCAGTTTGCCGTCCGGCGCAACGGCGGCAATTTTAATGGTGGTGCTGCCGCTGTCGATGCCGAGATATGCTTCCGTGGCAGTTGCGATATCGCCGCGCGGCACGTTGTCGCGGGTGTGGCGCGCAATAAAGGCGCTGTATTCTTCTGCGCTGGTAAACAGCGGCGGCAGATGGTCAAACTCGCGGTTGGCGTCGGCGGCGCGCATTTTGTCAATCAGCGTCGTCAGGTCAACCGGGTTTTCCGCGCAGAAGGCGCAACCCATGGCTACATAATATAAGCTGTTATCCGGGCAGGTGCCGGTTAAATTTAAAATTTTGTCAAAGCTGGCGCGCAGGCAGGCAAAAAAGGTCAGCGGACCGCCGAGATACAGCACGTTGCCCTTAATGGGGCGGCCTTTGGCAAGGCCCGTTATCGCCTGGCTGGCAACGGCGTCTAAAATGCTTGCCGCCAAATCGTTTTTAGCCGCACCCTGGTTCAGCAGCGGCTGAATATCGCTTTTGGCAAATACGCCGCAGCGGCTGGCGATGGTATATCTGGTTTTGGCGGTGGCGGCCAGTTTATCAAGTTCTTCCGTCGGCACGTTTAAAAGCGAAGCCATCTGGTCGATAAAGGCGCCCGTACCGCCCGCGCAGCTGTCATTCATGCGCGCGTCAAAGTGGCGGCCTAAAAATAAAATTTTCGCATCTTCGCCGCCCAGCTCAATAACAACGTCGGTGTCGGGGTTCAGGCGTTCCGTACAGATTTTTTCGGCGAAAACTTCCTGTACAAACTGTACGCCGCAGCCTTCCGCCACGCCGATACCGGCGCTGCCGCTGATGGCAAGGCGCGCGGTCTTCAGCCACGGCATTTCGGCCGCAAGTTCTTCCAAAATATTTTTAATTGTTTCCGTAATGCGGCTGGCATGACGGGCATATTTACTGAAAAGCAGCTTTCCGGCATCATCCAGCACGGCTATTTTAACAGTGGTGCTGCCGATATCCAAACCTATCTGCATATAAAAACCTCCGTATGTGGCGGTGTTCGCTATTACTAACTTATTTTTGCGTCTGCTTTCTATGTTATCACAGTTTTGCCATAATTTCCAGTATTTTGCGTTAAAAACCATAACGCGAAAGAAGAAATTATCACAGGTTAGCTTTTGCTTACATCATAGTATATAATACACCTTTTAAAAATTTTGTAAACAGCTTTGGGCAATCTTTATAAAAGGCGGCGCGCCGCGAAAATTTTTAAAATAAATTGCCGCAAAACGCTTGACAATTGGTTGTGTGGTTTGTATAATATTTATGTTGCTGAAACGGGCTTGACGTTGAAGCGACGGATGTGATCCACTAGCTCAGTCGGTAGAGCACCTGACTTTTAATCAGGGTGTCCCGAGTTCGAGTCTCGGGTGGATCACCATTTTTTTATCTGCTAAACGCTGTATCCATGCGGGTACAGCGTTTTTTGTTTCTTTAACGGGCACAACTAATCAGCGTGTACCGGGGACAACGTGGGGACGGTCAGCTTTTGTTGGAGTTTGTTTCAACTTGCGCAAAGCCGCAAATTTTTTTAAAATAAATATATACAGGCAACGTAAGGCAGGTGGCAAAAATGGAATTACGCATTTTAAAATACTTTTTAATGGTAGCGCGCGAAGAAAACATCACGCGGGCGGCGAACCTGCTGCACGTTACGCAACCGACTTTATCGCGCCAGCTGATGCAGCTGGAGGATGAGCTGGGCGTAAAACTGTTTTACCGTACCAGTCACCGCATTACGCTGACGGACGAGGGCATGCTGCTTAAGCGCCGCGCGCAGGAAATTCTGGAACTGACGGAACGCACCGAGCGGGAAGTATCGCGCCGTGAGGGCAGCCTGATGGGCGAGATTGCCATCGGCTGCGGCGAAACACGCAACATGGCAGCAGTAGCGGAGGTTATGGCGGCGTTCCGGCAAAAATATCCGCTGGTGCGCTTTAATGTTTACACGGCCATTGCCGATGATGTGAAGGAGCGCATTGAAAACGGGCTGCTGGACATCGGTCTTTTGGTAGAGCCGGTGGACATCAGCAAGTATGAATTTATCCGCCTGCCGCAAAAAGAAGAATGGGGCGTGCTGGTAAGGGCTGATTCGCCGCTGGCGGCAAAAACAGCTGTGCGCCCGCAGGATTTGGCTGGCGTGCCGCTGATAATGGTTAAGCGTGAACTGACACAGAACGAAATGAGCAACTGGTTTGGCGATTATGCCAATAATATGGAAATAGCCGCTGTTTATTCGCTGATTTTAAACGCGGCCCTGATGGTGCGCAGCGGTGTTGGTGCGGCATTGTGTTTTGACATAGGCAACCTTTATTATGACGATTTGCGCTTTGTGCCTTTTACGCCCGCGCTTAAAACGGGCGCGGTGCTGGCATGGAAGAAAAGCCAGCGCATGACGCCGGCAGTGGAGGAGTTTATTAAGGACATCCGCTCATACATTGCAGGCATGGACGGCAATAAAATATAGGTATTAGATTATTTTTAATACGCATAATACAATGTAGGTGTAAGAAATTGCACCTGCATTTTTTATTGCGGTGAATTTGATGAGCGAGGTGAAAGGGATGACTATCTACGAAGCAAGTGAACGATACAATATACCGCTGGAAATTTTGCGCGAGTACGAAAGCTGGGGTTTGTGCGGTGCTGTCAAAAAGGTGATGGGCGCATGGCAGTATGACGACACCGACCTAGAACGCCTGAGCCTGATTATGACGCTGCACGACATCGGCTTTGCTACGGACGAGATTGAAAATTACATGAAGCTGCTGGTGGAAGGCGAGGACAGCGACGCGGCGCGCCTGCAAATGCTTAACCAGAAGCGCAGCAATATGCTGGATGAAATCCATTTCCGCGAAAAACAGCTGGACAGGCTTAACTATCTGCGCTACGAGATACAAAAAAACACCAAAGCCAAATGAGGGCAAAACAAAAAGCAGGCGTTAAGCCTGCTTTTTTACTATAGGTATGCAGTTTATTCTGTCAGTTTTGTTTTGGTGTAGCTGTAAATGGTCTGCCAAAAATCGCGGGTGGCCTGCGCGTTGGGGTTGGCGTTTTCAAAGGCGTGGTACAGTCCGGGCACAACGTGCATGGTAACGGCGTTTCCGTCTTCAACAAGTTTGCCGGCGTAGGCGATGTCCTCATTGGCAAATAAATCAAGGCTGCCGACGTAAATCAGCGCGGGCGGCAGGTTTGTTAAATCATCCGCCATGGCGGGGCTGAAATATGGCAGCATTTTACTGTTGATGTTTTGCTTGCCGCGCAGTTTTTCCCACGCAAAAACATTGGTGGGGCGCAGCCAGCAAATATGACCGGTGTATTCGTCGCTGTAAGGCGATTCGTCCGAGCCGGTGCGGTAATCAAGCATCGGGTAAATTAAAACCTGCGCCTTTAAGGGGATGTTTGCGTTGTCGCGGTTGTAAAGCGCAAGGCTTGCCGATAAGCCGCCGCCTGCGCTGTCGCCCATGATGACGATGTTATCGCCGTCAAGCCCGAGGCTTTGGGCATTTTGCTTAATGTACAGCAGCCCGTTGTAAACGTCGTTAAGCGCCGCCGGGAAGGGCGCTTCGGTGGAAAGGCGGTAGTCCGGCGTAATTACCGCCGCGCCGGTGTTGTCGGCAAGGTTTTGGTAACGCGCCGTGTAATCCATCGCCTTGCGGAACAGATAACCGCCGCCGTGGGAATAATAAATTACCGGCAGCTTACCGCTGTCCGCATTTTGTGGGCGGAAAACATACATGGTTACGGCAGCCTCACCGCCTTTGGCGGGAACGGTAACAGTTTCGCGCCCCAGCGCAGTTGTCTGCTGCATGGCTTTAGCGGCTTCAAGGTCGGCGTCAGATGTATAAAGGAACATAAAATTTTCCGCCGCTGCACGGTATTCCGGCTGCACGCGGTCAAGATAGGGGATTTCCGCCGCCAGCGCCGTAACGGTAAAGTTAAACAGCGCCAGCAGCAGAACTAAAAGCTTTTTCATAAAATCACCGCCCGTTAAATTCTGCCGCTTAAGGTAACGTTCTGCAATTTGTTGACGATGAGGGCTTTATCCGTTACCATATTTTGCACGGCTTTGTTGTATTCCTGAAAGTACGGCCCTGCGATATGTGTTTTATAGGCTTCGTCATCGGCGTACAGCTCCAGCAGGTGGAACACGTTGGGGTTGGCGGTTTCCGTCGTTGCCAGAAGCGCCAGCACGCCGGGCTCATTGGCAACGGAGGCAGTCATTTCCTTAGCCAGCACTTTTTTATATTCGTCAAGCTGCGCCGGGTCGATAACAAGTTTTGCCATGCGCGGTTTATCGGCGGTACCGCTTACTTTGCTTTGCAGCAAAAAGGCTTCGGCGTTTAAAATGCCGGTTTTATTGGCAAGCTTTGCAATTTCCGCGCGGGCGGATTGCAGTCCGGCGTCGTTTTGCAGTGTGGTGCAGGCGGCTTCGTCCTTATAAATTTCAAGGTAACGCATTACGCCATTTTCGTCTTCGCCGCCGTAGACGGCAAGCACGCCGCTGTTTTTTTGCAGCTCTGCGTTGTACGCGGTTACTGCTTCAAACAGCGCGGGCGTATTTTGCGCTTCGCTGCTGTAAACCGCCCAGCGCACAAAGGGCTGCGCCGCTGCGGCAGCGCCTGCCGGTAAAGCCTGCAAACCCAAAACTAACATCAATGCGGTTAAAAGTAATTTTTTCATTTCGTTCTTCTCCTTTATTCAGCTTTTTCCAAAGTGGCGGTAAAATTGCCGGTTTGTGCTTTAATAATGTCCAGCCCTTCTTCCAGCCTGCCGATGGGGATTAAATTGGGGTCGTTCTTAAAATCAACATAAAAAATGCTTAAATTGCCCCACGGCTGGTAAACGCAAAGGTCGCCCGCCAGCGGGTGGCAGCCGACGCGCTGTCCTTTTTCATCAAGGCGCTTATCAAAATAGGCAATCTTTTCCATGCCGCTAAAATCCTTAAACTCCAGCGTTACGGGCAGACGGCTGTATAAATCGGCGGCGCTCGGTTCGCTGCGCAGCGTTACCGGCAGCTTGTGCCCGTCCACGTTCAGCACGGCTTTATAAGTTTGCGCTGCGGCAGTCTGCTCTACCGGTGCGGCCTGTGTATCCTGCATCCCGCCGCAGGCGGATAAACCCAAAGCAGCGGCAATGCCCAGCAGCAAAAAGATTTTTTTCATAGCTATCCCTCCAAACTACTTTTGTTACCTTAATTATAAAAAGCATAATGCGCCGCGTCCAATGCTTAAATATTATCCGCCGTTATGCGTTTTGGCTATGGGTTTGGCGCAAAAAAAGAACCGGTCAGCGCCGGTCCTTTGGGTTTGGTGTTATTTTAATTTTCCGTATTCTTCGTCGGTAACGTGTTCGCACCATTCGTTGCTTGCACCTTCAGCCGGTACTTCAATGGCAATATGTGCAAACCAGCTGTCCGGTGCGGCGCCGTGCCAGTGTTTAACTTCCGGCGCAATGTTTACAACGTCGCCCGGTTTAAGTTCCTGCGCAGGCTTGCCCCATTCCTGGTAGTAGCCGCGCCCGGCGGTAACAAGCAAAATCTGCCCGCCCTTGTGGTGGATATGCCAGTTGTTGCGGCAGCCCGGTTCAAAAGTTACGTTGGCCACGGGCACGCGCTCGGTGGTCAGCATGTTCAAATAGCTCTGGCCGATAAAATACTGCTGGTAAGCTACGTTGGGGTTCCCCAGTTTAAAAATGTTTTCTGCGTTAAATTCTTCAGGTATTGCTTTTTCCTGTGCCATAGCGGCATTACCTCCCATAATCATAAATGCGCAAAGTGCAAGTAATAATTTTTTTAGCTTTCATCTTCATAACTCCTCCTTCGTAAAGCTTCCGCCCTGGGGCGGATATATTTTGCGGACGGGGATTTTATTTTGCCGGTGCAGCGGCGTTAATAGCGCTGATGGCGTTAAGTGTCCGCGGGTAGCCGATGTACGGCAGCGCGATGGTAGCGGCGTCGATTAAATCCTGACGGGTGTTGCCTACGCCAAGGTTGCCGTTAACATGGGCTTTAGCCTGCGGGTCGCAGCAGCCCAGCGTAATAATGGCGGTAAAGGTTATGAGCTCGCGCTGTTTTAAATCCAGCACTTTGCGGGTGTAGTAATCGCCAAAGCAGTTGCCGCTCAGCCAGTTGTTAATGTGTTTCTGGTCGCCCGTGCCGGAATTTGCAAAGCCGCGCATCCTGTCGCCAAAAATGGCAACCTGCGTATCTTCGCCTTTTTGTACGCGGTTGGCGTCGGTAACGGTGCCCTGATTGGCAAGTTCTTCAATGCCTGCTTCTTCAAAAGCCAGCTGCATTTCAATCAAAGCGTTTTTAGCTCGGGCAAAACCAACGTAAGGCGTGGTCTGGTAAATCGTTTCGCGGATTTCCTCCGGCGTTGCGCCGGCATTTAAAGCGCCTTTAACGTGGATGCCGATGTCCTCCGGCGTAGCGTTGGCGGTTAAAACCACAATGGTTAAAAGTTCCTTCTGCGCCAGCGGCATCTGTACCTGATTGTTAACGTCGCTGTAAATAAATTTCTGCATTATGTCGCCCAGCTCCGGCGAGCCTTTAACATAGCACGGGTTTTCCGTGCCGTAAAGCGTTTTAACGGTAGCTGCGCTTTCAGCCATTCTGTCCTGTGCCATACAAGCATTACCTCCTATAACCATGCAGGCGCAAAGCGCCAGTAAAATTTTGGCTGTTTTCTTCATCATAATCCCTGCCTTTTTAGCCTGCTTGGGGCAGGATTTTCTTTTGCCCTTTAATCATAAAACTTAGAGGCGGCTCAAAGTCA
The DNA here is from genome assembly GCA_949295115.1 of uncultured Phascolarctobacterium sp. Classification (GTDB taxonomy): domain Bacteria; phylum Bacillota; class Negativicutes; order Acidaminococcales; family Acidaminococcaceae; genus Fusicatenibacter_A. The sequence continues at coordinate 110,559 of CASFJU010000004.1, read as the reverse complement.
AGAAAAATATAATAAAAAACTGCACTGCCGTTGGATTTTTCAATCCGTTGGCAATGCAGTTTATTTTTACCCTTACGCCAGTTCTTTCGGTTCTTCGGTAAAGGAGCAGACGGTTGCTTTGACGTTGTCCAGATAGAACACAACCATTACGCCGTCGTCGGGGTTATACATGTTTTTCAGCACCGGTACTGCTTCCAGCATCGCAACGCGTGCTTCGCGGCGGTCATCAAATTTTGCCTCGCCGTCAAGGCGGATCCAGCTGTCCTGCCCTTTCATGGCAGAAATTTCAACCCTGGGGTTGGCAACCAGCTGTTTGTAAACATTTTTGGTGTTGGCGGTGATAAAATACAGCCTGCCTTCAAATTCGCACACAGCGCCGAAGGGGCGGACGCGCGGCTGGTCACCGTCCGTGGTGGCGATGTAGAACACGCCGCAGTCTTTTAAATAATCAAGTACAGCAGACATTATAATTACTTCCTTTCATAAGCCGGTTTAGGTTGGCTTACGTTTTTATTATAACGCTGCCGCCGCAAAAAATAAATATATGCCCCGCATTTAAAAAATGTTATAATTAAAGGCAGAAACAATTACGGAGGTGCTTTATGATACTCGGCAATCTCAGCCTGATACTGGAAGGCGGCGGCATGCGCGGCATGTTTTCGGCAGGTGTTTTTGACGCTTTTATGGAAAAAGAGCTTGTGTTCCCGCATATTGCCGGCGTGTCGGCGGGCGCCTGTAACATACTTTCATATATGTCCGGGCAAAAGGGGCGCACAAGGCGGATAATTGAGGATTTCGTCGGCGACGACCGCTATTGCAGTGTAAAAAACTGGCTGCGCACGCGCTCGCTGTTCGGTTTTGATTTTATTTTGAACGATATACCGCGCCGCCTGCTGCCGTTTGATTATGAAGCGTTTTACGATTACCCCGGCAGGCTGGAAGTTGGCACGACGGACTGCGAAACGGGCGAATCAATCTGGTACACGCAGATGGACATGGGCAAAAACTTTACGCCGGTGCGTGCTTCGGCGTCGCTGCCGTTTTTTGCGCCGGTTGTACATTTTGATAAACGCCGCTTGCTGGACGGTGCGCTGACCGACCCCATCCCGGTGGACCGGGGGCAAAGGGCTGGCTACGATAAATTTGTCATCGTGCTGACGCGCAATAAAGGCTACCGCAAACACCGTGCCGTGCCTTCAGCGCTGGTTAAACTGTGGTACCCGCATTACCCGCTTTTGCAGCAGATTTTAGCGGAGCGCCCTGCCAATTACAACAAGCAGCTTGAAGCAGCGGAAGCGCTGGCCGAGCAGGGCAAGGCGGTAATCATCCGCCCGCAGCAGCCTTTAGAAATTGACCGTTTGGATTTGGACAAGCAAAAACTTTTAGCGCTGTATGACCACGGTTATGACTGCGGCCTTGCGGCGTGCAATGAAATTTTAAAACTGAATTATAAATAAGGAGAACACAATGCAGGAAATAAAATGCCCCAAGTGCGGCGAGGTGTTTCAGGTTGACGAAACCGGTTATGCTGCGATTGTAAAACAGGTAAGGGACAGGGAATTTACCAAAGAGATACAGGAACGCTTGGCACAGTTCCAGACGGAAAAGGAAAGTGCCGTGACGCTTGCCAAGACGGCGACGGCAAAGGCTTACGACGTTGCGCTCGCCAAAAAGGCGATGGAAATTAACGATTTGAAAAACCAGCTTGATATGCAGAAGGTGGCGCAGGCTTCCAATTTGCAGGAGGCGCTGAACAAAAAAGAGCTGGAGCTGGTGCAGAAGGAGCAGCAGATTGCCGAATTAACCGCGCGCCTGCAAAGCAGCGAAACGGCGAAGGAGCTGGCGGTGAACAAAGTGATCAGCGAAAAGCAGCAGGAGCTGTTCAATAAAGAGCAGAATATTTTGCAGCTGACTTCGCAGGTGGAAAACAGCAAAAAGGAAAGCGCTATCCGCGAGCAGAACATCATCAGCACCTACGAGGAAAAACTGAAATTTAAGGACGAGGAAATTGAGCGCTACAAGGATTTCAAGCTGCGCCAGTCTACCAAAATGGTCGGCGAAAGCCTTGAGCAGCACTGCGAAATTGAGTTTAACAAGCTGCGCGCGACGGGCTTCCAGAACGCTTATTTTGAAAAGGACAATGACGCCCGCACCGGCAGCAAGGGCGACTACATTTACCGTGAGGCTGACGAGGATGGCACGGAATTTATTTCCATTATGTTTGAGATGAAGAACGAAATGGACGCGACGGCAACGAAGAAGAAAAACGAGGACTTTTTTAAGGAACTGGACAAAGACCGCCGCGAAAAGAACTGCGAATACGCCGTGCTGGTTTCCATGCTGGAAAGCGAAAATGAGCTGTACAACACCGGCATCGTCGATGTCAGTTACCGCTATCCCAAAATGTACGTCATCCGCCCGCAGTTTTTTATCCCCATCATCACGCTTCTGCGCAATGCGGCGCAGAACTCGCTGGAATACCGTAAGGAATTAAGCGTTATCAAAACGCAGAACATTGATATTTCCAACTTTGAAAATGATTTGAACGAGTTTAAGGATAAATTCTCGCGCAATTACCGCCTTGCCAGCGAAAAATTTAAAAAGGCGATTGAGGAAATCGACAAAACCATAGACCATTTACAAAAAACCAAGGAGGCATTGATGTCGTCGGAAAACAATCTGCGCCTTGCCAACAACAAAGCCGAAGATTTAAGCATCAAACGCCTGACGCGCAATAATCCTACCATGGCCGCCAAATTTGCGGAACTGGACGAAGATTAAAAATAAAACTGCCTTTGCACATCGGCGTAAGCCGTTACAAAAGCAGGCAAAACAAAAATCCCCTGAGGAAATTCCCCGGGGGATTTATTTTTTATTGGTGGAGACGAAGGGGATTGAACCCTCGGCCTTACGGATGCGAACCGTACGCTCTCCCAGCTGAGCTACGTCCCCGTTGATAGTATTAGTATAGCACTTTGCGCGGCGGCGTACAATAGGCGCGGCTTAATTTTCTGCCGTTTCCGTTTTGCTGCGGCGGTGCCTGGCCGCTGTCAGAAGTTCATCACGGCGGTTATTTAAGTTACCGCTCTGCACGCGCGCCAGCAGGTATTTTAAATAAGTGCCGGTTTCTTCCGGAGGCACTGTTCCGTGCAAGTCTGCGCCGCTGATTGCCAAATCCGAAGTATGCACCGGCATTTTGGTGCGCGCCAGTTCAATTACGGCGTCTGCCAGCTCGCGCCCTTCTGCCATCAGCTGAGGGTTCTTGCCAGCGTGCGTTGCGCCCATGTCCGCCAAAAACACTTCCTTCAGCTGCGTAAACGCTTCCGTTAAATCCTTTTCGGTGCGGAACTCGCCGCTTGCAGCTTCCGCCCGTACCCAGCGCATCAGCGTGCGTTCCTTGGTAAACATCATCGGCGCAAAGCGCATGTGGCGCGATACCAGCCAGACCACGCGCTTTTTAAAATCTTTCGGGTAACGCAGGCGTGTTAAAAGTTCTTCCGCCATGACGGCGCTTAACGCTTCGTGCCCGTGGTCGCTCGGCGAACCGTCCGGGTGCGTGCCGCGGATGCCGGGCATGCCTTTGCCAAGGTCGTGCAGCAACATCGCCCAGCGGATAGTTAAATCGCGCGGGCTGTTATCGACGGCGGCCAGCGTGTGCTCCCACGCATTGTAGCAGTGGAAGCGCCTGTTCTGCGGCAGCCCTGCCAGATGGCGCAGCTCCGGCAGGATGGCGATTTCTATATAATTACCGCCTTCTTTAACGCGGCAGTGTGCGTCCGTCAGTCCCGTTGCCATTAAAAGCATTAAGCCGTGCCCTGCGTGTTCGCTGAGCAAAAGCTTATCTAGCTCCGTACGCACGCGCTCAAGTGATAAACCTGCGCAGCGTTCAACCGGGAACTTAAAATTCTGTGGCAGGTAATAGGGCGTGCCTTCTTCGCCAAAGGGCGGCAGCAAACTGTCCTGCTGCACATAAGTAAAGCCGAGCTGACCGACAAAGCGGCAGGCGCGCAGCATACGCAGGGCGTCCTCACTGTAACGTGTCTGCGCATTGCCAACGGTGCGCAAAATTTTATTCGTCAAATCCTCCTGCCCGCAGTGATAATCGTAAATCTTGCCGTCTGCGTCCATCACCATGGCGTTAACGGTAAAATCGCGGCGGCTTAAATCATCGCGCAGCGACTTGCTGAACCACACCTTCTCCGGCTTGTGGGCGTCGCTGCCGTAGCTTTCGCCGCGGAAGGTGGTTATCTCCACGTTGTGCCCTTCGATAACGGCGACGACGCAGCCAAAGTTCTGCCCTAAATTATCAACCGTTTTAATGCCGTGCGATTTGCAAACGGCGGCAGTTTCTTCCGGCACTGCGCTTGTCGTAACGTCAAAATCGCCGGGCGGGCGGCCCAAAAGCAAATCGCGTACAGCGCCGCCGGCAATATAAGCCTCATAACCAGCAGCGTTCAGCACGTTCAATATTTTTTTGGCGTAAGGGGAGATTTCAAACATACTTACCTCATTCATAATCCATACCGTCATTCCGCAGTTGGTATTCGACGTTGATGCCGAAGTATTCCCACAATACTTCTTTTAAATCGGCGCCGTTTTTTATTTTGTAGCGGTATTTAACCTTGCCGCCCAGATAAAATTTTAAATAGTTGCCGCGGATGGTGATATTGCAGTCTTCGCGGAAGATGGAAAGTTCTTTTTCTTTATTGAAAGGCGAATCGGGATGAGCGTCGCACCAGAAGGACGGGAAGACGTAATCTTTTTCAAGCTGCGGTTCTTCGGTAAAGCCCAGCATGCGCTTCCACGGTTTGCCCTTTTCTTTCTGCCACAGCAGCCAGCCCCAAAATTCGTCGCGCGTAAATTTATACTGGCTGATGCCGTCGCTCTGCACGCGGTTTTCTTCCAGCAGCAGCGGTATGCGCGGGCTTTCGCTGTTGACGCCGACGTCGGTGATGTAGCGTTTGCCGTTAATCGTCACGCACATGTTGCGGTGCTGGCGCATCTGGTAAACGTTGATTTTATTGATAAAACGCCCTGCGAAGTTGACAAAATTAAAGCCCAGCGATTCAAGCAGCCATGCGTAAATACCGTTCAGCTCAAAACAAATGCCGCCGCGGTTGTGCAGGATGAGTTTATCAAACATGTCCTCGCGCTTAAGCGACGTTATTTTGCTGTTAAGGCAGTCAAAATTATCGTAAGGGATAAATTTTAAATGCGCGTCGTGCAGCTTTTGCAGCGTCGCAAGGTCGGGCTTCGGCTCAAAATCTGCCAGCTGCAGTTTATGCAGATATTCTTTTATCTGTTCTTTGGTCATCGGTTTGCTGCGCAGTTTCACAGTTACCGCCTCCCTCATCGTGTGCTTACCTTCCTTAATATAATTTTAGCATAGCCGGGGTGTAAATTAAATGTTTAACATTAAAAACGCGGCGCATATTTTTAAAATGCTTTAATTAGCACGCGCGCTGTGATAAAATATAAAGATAACATGGGTTATTATGCCCTGGAGGTTTTTATGCAGAACAGAATGCCGCTTGTAGAAGCGATGCTGAAATATAAAAACGATAAGGTTTACCCCTTCCATACGCCGGGACACAAGGGCGGCCGCGGGATGGAGGAGCTTTTGCGCCATGAGATTGGCGAGGGCGCTATGGCGATGGACGTATCGCTGATGAGCGAGCTGGACGATATCCACGCGCCTTCAACTTATATTAAAGAAGCGCAGGATTTGGCGGCGAAGCTGTACGGCAGCGACAAATGCTTTTTTGCCGTTAACGGCACGACGGGCGCAATCCATGCGATGCTGATGGCAGCGTGCAGGGCGGGCGATAAGGTTCTTGTTCCGCGCAACGCGCACCGCAGTGTGGCCGGCGCTTTGCTTTTGGCAAATTTGCAGCCGGTGTTTGTAATGCCGGAATACGACGAAGCCTTTGGCATCAACACGCAGATTACGCCGCAGGCTGTGGAGCAAGCGTTCAGCCACCATGCGGATATTAAGGCGGTGCTGGTTACAAGCCCCAACTATTACGGTCAGGCTGCCGATTTGGCGGCGATTGCCAAAATTGCCCACGCGCACAACGCGGCGCTGCTGGTTGACGAGGCGCACGGGCCGCACCTTGGTTTTAACAAAAAACTGCCGCCATCGGCGCTGCAATGCGGTGCCGATGCCTGCGCGCAGAGCACGCATAAAATTTTGGGCGCGATGACGCAGTGTTCGCTGCTGCATGTTAAGGGCGGGCGCATTGATTTGGCGCGTGCTGCCGAAGTGATGAGCCTTTTAACAACCACGAGCCCCAATTATTTGCTGATGGCATCTTTAGACGCGGCGCGTTACACTTTGGCAAAAAAAGGTGCCGCGCTGGCGGATAAAGCGCTGGACGCAGCGGCAAAACTGCGCGGGGTGCTTGGCAAATTTGAAGGCCTGCGCCTTTTGGACGAAAGCTGCGTCGGCAAAAACGGCGTGGCAGGCTTTGACGCTACGAAAGTGACGGTTAACACAGCGGCGTGGGGCTATACCGGTGTGGAAGTGGGGGACGCGCTGCGTAAGGAAGGCGTTGCCGTGGAACTGACGGACGCAGGCAACGTACTGTTTTTGGTAACTTACGCCGACGGCGATATGGATTACACTACGGCGCTGGACGAAATTAAAAGCGTTTTTACAGAGTTGCAGCTGCATAAACGCAAACCGCTTGCCGTACAAAGCGGCGGCAAACTGCCGGATTTTACACCGGCTATGCCTCTGCGTCAGGCGTTTGACGCGGAAAAGGAAAGCGTGCCGCTTGATGAGGCGGAGGGCAGAATCTGCGCCGAGCAGGTCAGCTTTTACCCGCCCGGCATACCGGTGCTGTGGCCTGGTGAAGTGGTTACGCCCGATGTTTTGGCGTACTGCAAACGCATGAAGGCGCTGGGGCTGCCCGTAAGCGGCCCGGCGGATTATACATTAACGGAACTGCGGGTGATTAAATAAATGAGTAAGGGATATTTTATCAGCCTTGAAGGCGCGGACGGCTGCGGCAAAACCACGCAGATTGAGCGTGTGGCAAGCGAGCTGCGCCGTTTGGGGCGTGAGGTTATCTGCACGCGCGAACCCGGCGGCACAAGGCTGGCCGAAACATTGCGCGGGCTTGTGCTGGACCCGGAACTGATTATGAACGCGCGCACGGAAACGCTGCTGTACATTGCGGCGCGTGCCGACCATGTGGAGCGCGTAATTAAACCGGCGTTGCTTGCGGGCAAAATTGTTTTGTGCGACCGCTTTAGCGATTCAACCGAGGTTTATCAGGGAGTTGTGCGCGGTTTGCCGCTGGAGGCAATCCACGGCTTGAGCGAATTTGCCACGGACGGTTTGCAGCCGGATTTGACGATTTTGCTTGACGGCGACCCGGATTTACTCGCCGCAAGGCGCGAACTGCGCGGCGTGCACGACCGTTACGAAAACGCGGGGCTGGAGTTTCAGTACAAAATACGCAACGGTTTTATGCTGCTGGCGGAAAAATACCCGCAGCGCATTTTTAAAATTAACGCCTTGCAGGATACGGACAGGGTAACGGCGGAGATTCTGCGCGTTATCAATACGGTTATTAAAATTTGAGGTAGTTATGTGGGACGAAGTGCTGGGGCATCAACAGAATAAGGAATTTTTGCAGAAGCTGCTTTTGCCCGGCAGCCGTCCGCATGCGCTTTTGTTTTACGGCATGGGCGGCATTGGCAAAAAAATGCTGGCGCTGCATTTTGCCCGTACTTTTTTGTGTACCGGGCAGGGCGCGCGCCCGTGCGGATTATGTGAGAGCTGCCGCTTGTTTGATATTGCCAACGACAGCTTTGCCCACCCGGATTTTTACCTGCTGGCGGCGGAAGAAGCCGGTAAGGACATCAAGATTGAGCAGGTTAAGGAAATGGCGAAGCAGGCCGCGTTTGCGCCGGTGCTTTCCGCGCACAAAGTGTGCATCATCGACGACGCGGGGCAGATGACGGCGGAGGCAGCCAACAGCCTGCTGAAACTTCTGGAAGAACCGCCTCCGGGCTGGCTGTTTATTTTAATCACGCAGCAGGCGGAGCGGTTATTGCCGACGGTGCTGTCGCGAGTTGTGCGCCTGCGGTTTGAAGCGCCGGATTTAAATGATGTGCAGCAAATTTTACAGGCGCACGGCGTCATAGATAACGCTAAAGTGCTGGCGGCGCTGGCAGGCGGGTCGCCCGGAAGGGCTTTGGCTTTTAAGGAAGCCGGTATTTTTGACCTGCGGCACGAAGCGCTGGCTTTATTGCAGAAGCTGCCGCTGCAAAACCCGTTTGGGCATATTGTCGGTTTGGGCTGGGGCGATAAGTACGACCGTGCGGCGGCGCTTTTACTGACGGAGCAGTTTGTGTACCTGCTGCGCGATATTTTGCTTTTGCAGAGCGGCGCGGCGGACAAAATTTACAATACGGATATACTGACGGCGCTGGAGCGCTTGGCGCAAAGCACGCCTTTACATACAACCAGGCAGAGCGTCAACGCGGCGCAGGAAGCCTGGCAGAACATTAATAAGAACGTAAGCGCCAAAAATGTTTTGGAGGCGCTTGTACTAAAACTTGATTTACTGCGGAAGGAGTGAAGATTTTGCTGAAAGTAGTAGGCATTCGATTTAAAAAAGCAGGTAAAATATATTATTTTGACCCCGTCGATACCGGCGTGGAGATTGGCGACCATGTAATAGTGGAAACCGTGCGCGGGCTGGAATACGGCACCGTCGTTATCGGTGCGCGCGAAGTGCCGGAAAACAAGCTGGTGTCGCAGCTTAAACCGGTTATGCGCAAGGCGACGGAGCAGGACGCTTTAAAAGTGCAGGAAAATAAAATCCGCGAGAAGGAAGCCTTTAACATCTGCCTGCGCAAAATTGCCAAACATGGATTGCCCATGCGCTTGATTGATGTGGAATTTACCTTTGACGTTAACAAAATTATCTTTTATTTTACGGCGGATGGGCGTATCGACTTCCGCGAGCTGGTTAAGGATTTGGCGTCGGTGTTCCGTACCCGTATCGAGCTGCGCCAGATTGGCGTGCGCGACGAGGCCAAAATGCTGGGCGGCATCGGCGGCTGCGGCAGGCCTTTGTGCTGTGCAACCTTCCTCGGCGATTTTGAACCGGTTTCCATCCGCATGGCGAAGGATCAGAACCTTTCGCTGAACCCAGCGAAAATCAGCGGCGTGTGCGGCAGGCTGATGTGCTGCTTGAAATACGAAAACGACGTTTATTGCAGCGGCGCTTGCGGCAGAAGGCAGCCTCAGGAACGCGTGGAAGCGCCGAAGGTTGGTAGCATGGTTGTTACGCCGCTGGGCGAAGGCCGCGTAATGGGCGTCAACCGCGCTATGCGCACCGCGTCCGTACAGCTTACGCCGGACAACACCATCCAGGTGGAATGGGATGAGATTGTGGACGCAGCAAAGGCGGATAAAATTTAATGGTGCACAGCGGAATCAGACGCGATTCGCTGCCGGGCTGCGGCTACACCGTGTGGCAGGACGCCGGTGAATTTACCTTTACCACGGATTCTGTTTTTGTGGCGGCCTTTGCGCACCTTGTAACCAAAGCGCAGGTGTTGGAACTTGGCAGCGGCACGGGCGCCATCAGCTTGTTTCTGGCGGCGCGCGGTGCGGCAAAAGTCACGGGTCTGGAATTTAACCCGCGCGTGACGGAGCTGATGCGCCGCAGCATTGCCGATAACAATTTACAGGACGTGGTCAGCGTCATCGACGGCGACGTGCGCGAAATTAGCAAATATTTTAAAACGGAAAGCATGGATCTGGTTATTGCCAATCCGCCCTACCGCAACAGCGGCAACACGCGCAAAATCGGTACGGCTGCCTGCCATGAAGTAACGGCTGACCTGCGCGACTTTTTTAAGGCAGCGGCTTATGCGGTGCGCTACCGCGGACGCTTTGCCATTGTGCAGTTGCCAGACCGCTTTGCCGAGTGCATGCAGCTGGCGGCGGAGTTCGGGCTTCAGCCGAAGCGCTTGCAGTGGGTGCACAGTGCGGTTAACAAACCGGCGTGGATATTTTTAATGGAAATGACCAAGGGCGGCAGCTACGGGCTGGATGTTTTGCCGCCGCTTATTATGTACAACGCCGACGGTAGCCTGAGCGAGCAGGCGCTGGCGTATTACGCTAAATCGAAGGAGCAGGCAAAATGACAGAAGCAGGAACTTTATACCTGTGCGCGACGCCGATAGGCAACCTTGAGGATATCACGCCGCGCGTGCTGCGTACCTTAAGCGAAGCCGACATTATTGCGGCGGAGGATACGCGCCACACTTTGCAGCTTTTAAACCATTTTAATATTAAAGGGCATCTGGTGCGCTACGACGAGCACAGCAAGGACAAAAACGGCCCGAAGCTGATTGCTGAACTGTTGGATGGCAAAAATATCGCACTTGTCAGCGATGCGGGCTTCCCCGGCATTGCCGACCCCGGCGAGCAGTTGGCGCGCGAGGCGATTGAGGAAGGCATTAAGGTTGTGCCTTTGCCGGGCGCAAACGCCGCTTTGTGCGCATTGATAGCGTCGGGATTGCCGTCGTCGCCGTTCTTCTTCGGCGGCTTTCTGCCCAAAAGCAAAAAAAACCGCGCCGAACAGCTTGCGGCGTGGAAGAATATACCTTCAACCATTATTTTGTACGAAGCTCCGCATCGCATTAAGGACGTGCTGAAAGAAATTCTGGCGGCGTGGGGAGACAGGCAGCTGGCGGCAGCGCGTGAACTGACCAAACTGCACGAGGAATTTTTCCGCGGCAGTGTCAGCGAATGTTTGGCGTGGCTGGATGCGCAGCCACCGCGCGGCGAATTCTGCCTTGTCATCGCGCAGGGCGAAACGGCAGCGCAAGAACCGCAAACCGCAACCGACCCGCTTGACGAAGTAAAAGCACTTATCAGCGGCGGCATGGATAAAAAAGCAGCCCTTGCACAAGTTGCTAAGCAGTACAAAGTACCGAAAAGAGAATTGTATAACAGGTTGCTGGAAGAAGATTGAAATGATGTTTATTTTTGCGAAACGCCGCAGAATGTGATAAAATTACAAAAGAATTCCTTTAAAAAAGGCAAAACAAAATTAACATAAAAGAAGGGAAAGCCAGATGAGTAAAAACAGCTTCTATATTACTACTCCGATTTATTATCCGAGCGATAATCTGCACATCGGCCATGCGTACTGCACGACGATTGCCGATACTGTTGCCCGCTATCACCGCGCCAAGGGCGAAGACGTTTTCTTCCTGACCGGCAGTGACGAGCACGGCCTGAAAATTCAGCGCAAGGCTGCCGAAAAAGGCGTTACGCCGATTGAATATGTCGACGGCATTGTTGCCAACTTTAAAAAACTGTGGAAGATGCTGAACATCTCCAACAACGATTTCATCCGCACCAGCGAGGAACGCCACCACAAAGTTGTACAGGCGGTGCTGCAAAAAATTTACGAGCAGGGCGATATTTACAAAAAGAATTACGAAGGTTTGTACTGCGTTCCGTGCGAATCGTATTGGTTGGAGCGCCAGCTCGTTGACGGCAAATGCCCGGACTGCGGACGCCCGGTAGAAAAGATGGCGGAGGAAAGCTATTTCTTCAAACTGTCCAAGTATCAGGACAGAATTCTGGAATACATCGAAACGCACCCTGATTTCATTCAACCGGTTTCGCGCCGCAATGAGATGATTAACTTCATTAAACAGGGGCTTGAGGATTTGTGCATTACCCGCACGACCTTCGACTGGGGTATTCCTGTCCCGTTCGACCAGAAACACGTTGTTTACGTTTGGTTCGACGCGCTTTTGAATTACTTCACCGCTATCGGCTACGGCACGGATGAAGAAAAGTTCCATAAATTCTGGCCTGCCAACATTCATCTGGTTGGTAAGGAGATAGTTCGCTTCCATAGTATTATCTGGCCGATTATGCTGATGGCTATGGGCGAAGAACTGCCGAAACAGGTTTACGGCCACGGCTGGCTGGTTGTTGACGGCGACAAGATGTCCAAGTCCAAAGGCAACGTAATTGACCCGATTGCATTGATTGACGAGTTCGGTCCGGACGCTATCCGTTACTTCCTGCTGCGCGAAATTGCGCTGGGCAGCGACGGCAACTTCTCGCGCGACGCGCTGATTAACCGCATTAACGCCGACCTTGCTAATGACCTTGGCAACCTGCTGCACCGCACCGTAAGCATGATTGAAAAATATCACGGCGGCGTTGTAACGCATAAAGAAGGCAAGGAAGCTGTCGATAAGGAATTTATTACGCTGGTTAACGAAACCGTTGCCAATTACAAAGACGACATGGACCACATGGAGCTGAACCAGGCGATTAAAGACGTTTGGGCGCTGATTGGCCGTGCTAACAAATATATTGATGAAACCGCGCCGTGGATTTTGGCGAAAGACCCCGCGCAGGCAGAGCGTTTGCAGGCAGTTATGTACAACCTTGCCGAAGCGCTGCGCATTGTAGCTATTTTGATTGCTCCGTTTGTGCCTGTTACCGCGCCGAAAATTTACGAGCAGCTGGGCCTTGGTAAACCGGAAAGCTTTTTGCTGGCTGACGCCGAATGGGGCAAGCTTGCAACCGGCATCAAAGTGCAGAAGGGCGACCCGCTGTTCCCGCGCATTGAAGTAACGGAAGACGGCGACACTGTAATTGCCGCAACCAAAAAAACTGCTGCCAAACCTGCCAGGGCAGAAGCACCGAAAGCAGTAGCCAAAAAAGCAGCACCGGCAGCAGCCGATGAAATTACTATTGAAGATTTTGCAAAACTTGATTTGCGTGTGGCAACGATTGTAGCGGCAGAACGCGTGCCGAAAACCGACAAACTGCTGAAAATTCAGGTTAAAATCGGCGATGAGGAACGCACCATCGTCAGCGGCATTGCCCAGCATTACGAGCCGGAAGCATTGATTGGCAGAAATGTTATTGTTATTGCCAACCTTAAGCCTGCCAAACTGCGCGGAATTGAAAGCCGCGGCATGGTTCTGGCAGCCAGCGACGGCGAAGGCAACCTAGTACTTGCAGACGCACCGGGCATTGCCAGCGGCAGCAAGGTGAAATAAAATGTCGCGCACAGGCTTGTGGGATTCGCATGCCCACCTGGATTCCGACTATTTTACCGATGACCGTGACGAGCTGATTACTAAAATCGGCGAAGAAATGGACGGTTTTATCAACCCCGGCTGTGACGAGGCAAGTTCCGCCTTTGCGGTGCAGCTTGCCGAAAAGTACGATTTTGTATATGCGGCAGTCGGCTGGCACCCGGAGGATTTGGCCGGCATTAAGGACGAACATTATCTTGACAAGCTGGCGGCTTGGGCGGTACATCCCAAGGTTGTCGCTATCGGCGAAATCGGGCTTGATTATTATTGGAAGGAAAACGAACCGAAAGAGATGCAGAAAAAGCGCCTGCTGGAGCAGATTGACCTTGCCGTACAGTTTGATTTGCCTGTAATCATCCACGACCGCGACGCGCACGGCGATATTTTTGATATTTTCCGCAACGAAGTGCCGAAAAATACGCGCGCAGTGTTCCATTGCTATTCCGGTTCGCTGGAAATGGCGAAGGAACTTGCCAAACGCGGTTACTACTTCGGATTCGGCGGAACAAGCACCTATAAAAATTCCGCCAAAGTGCGCGAGGTGCTTGCCTATGTGCCGGACGAGCTGCTGCTGTTTGAAACGGATTCGCCGTATTTAACGCCGGTGCCCTACCGCGGCAAACGCAACTGCCCGCTGTATACCGAACTGGTAGCGCAAAATGCGGCGCAGGTACGCGGCACGGATTTTGAAACCATTGCGGCGATAACGACGCGCAATGTGAAGACGCTGTTTAACAAAATTAAATAATACAAACGCGGTGGTTTAATACTGCCGCGTTTTTGTTTGAAATAAAAGTGCGTTACTAAAAAACTTTTTGTTTAAAAGTTTTTGAAATTACACTTAATGTGTTGTAACAGTGGGCGGCTTGACATTGTAAAAAAGCCTGTGATAAAATACCCCAGAATTAAGGAGGTTATTTTATGCCCAAACATGTTACATTTTGGAAACGAACCATTCTGATTGCAGTTATGTTTGTAATTTTATTCGCAGGGCAAACTCATCCCGGCCTTGCCGAATCGGCCGTAACCATTTTAAAATTTGACGGTACGGAAAAGACGGTAACGACCACGCTGAAAGAGCCGCGCGAAATTTTTAAAGAAGCCGGTGTGCGTGTCGGCCAGTCCGATTTAATTAAGGAAGAAAACGGTGCGCAGGGAACGGTGCTGACTTTAAAACGCGCCCTGCCTATTGTCGTTGTACGCGGTGAATCAGAGCAGAAGTTTTTTACCAATAAAGATACCGTCGGCGCTGCGCTGCGCGATTTAAAAATCCGCTACGATAAACAGCTTGTTTACCCGACGCCGGAAACCAAAATTACTTCCGGCCTCGAAATTCATATCCTTAATAAAGGCGACAAGATTAGCAGCGAAGAAGCGGATTTGGAAATCCCCGTTAAATATTACGATGACGAAAGCATACCTTACGGCGAACACAAGGTGGAAGATCAGGGAGCCGTTGGCAGGGTAAAAATTATTAAAAAATCCGTTGCCGGTACAGATAATACCGCCAAAGAGGTAGAAATCGCACGCGAAGTGCTGGCAGACCCGAAATATTCCATCATCCGCCGCGGCGTTGGCATGTCCGTTGAAACGCCGGAAGGACGCAAAAAATATACCCGCATTGTTACCATGGAAGCCAGTGCTTACACCATTCACTGCGGCAGCGGCACGGGGCTTACTTCCATCGGCCTGGTGCCCGTACGCGGCATTGTTGCTGTTGACCCGCACGTAATTCCGTATTATACTAAAATGTATGTTCCCGGTTACGGCGTGGCCATGGCCGGCGACACCGGCGGCGCAATTGTGGGCAACCGCATAGACCTGTTTATGGACAGCTACGAGGAAGCCATTAACTGGGGCCGCCGCGATGTGCAAGTTTATATTTTAGAGGACTGATAATTTGCTGAAAGAAGTTTTGGTGGTAGAGGGCAAGAGCGACACAGCGGCCATCAGGCGCGCGCTGGAGGCCGATACGATTGAAACCGGCGGCTTTACGCTGGCGCCTTCCACCTTAAAAAAGATTGAAGCGGCTTATAACAAGCGCGGCATTATTATTTTGACCGACCCGGATGGTGCAGGCAACCGCATCCGCCGCTTTTTGACGGAGCGTTTCCCCGAAGCCGGGCAGGCGTTTATACCACGTATTGATGCGACGGCTAATGGCGACGTCGGCGTGGAGCAGGCCAGCCCTGCGGCGATTTTAGCTGCGCTGGGCAAGGTGCGCCACCACGAATTTAACCCTGCTTTTGAATTTACCGAACGCGATTTAATGACTAACGGGCTGAGCGGCGGCAGCATGGCCTCCGCACGGCGCGATAAAATGGCGGGGCTGCTGGGCATTGGCTACGGCAACGCCAAAACTTTTTTGCAAAGGCTGAACACTTACGGCGTAACGCGTGCCGAATTTGACGCCGCACTGAAAGAGCTTGGAGATTTGGATGAATAAACCCGTAATTGCAACCCCCGAGGTTACCAACTACATACTACGCAGGTTCAATCTGCATGCCGACAAAAAGCTGGGGCAGAACTTTTTAATCAGCGAGGACGTTGTGCGCCGCATTGCCGATGCTGCGGAACTGGCTGAAGGCGACGCCGTGCTGGAAATTGGCCCGGGTATTGGCACGCTGACGCAGGCTTTGGCGGAAACCGGCGCTGATGTAACGGCGGTTGAGCTGGACAGACGCCTTTTGCCGGTGCTGGATAAAACGCTGGAAGGTTACAGCAACGTGCGCGTTATCAACGCCGATGTGCTGGAACTGAACGTAAACGAAGCAATGGGCGGCAAAACCTTCAAGGTTGCTGCCAACCTGCCCTACTACATAACGACGCCGATAATTTTTGCGCTGCTGGAGAAAAAACTGCCGGTAGAGCGCATGGTAGTTATGGTACAGAAGGAAGTTGCCGAGCGCATGACGGCAGCGCCGGGCGGCAAGGAATACGGCGCGCTTTCCGTAGCAATGCAGTATTATACCGAGCCGGAACTGGCGTTTATCGTACCGCCGGATTGCTTTATCCCGCGTCCGTCTGTGGACAGCGCCGTTGTGGTTTGCAAAAACCGCACTGTGCCACCGGTAGACGTCTGCGACGAAAAGTTGTTCTTCAAAGTTGTTAAGGCAGCGTTTTCCCTGCGCCGTAAAATGTTAAGCAACGCGCTGAAAAATATGGGCATTACCGCACAGCAGGCACAGGAATGGCTGGCTCTTGCAGGTATCGACCCCAAACGCCGCGGCGAAACGCTTTCGCTTCAGGACTTTGCCAATTTAACCAATACGTTTGAAAAGATAAAAAATCAATAAAACCATAAAAATAACCCTCCGTTAAACTAATAACGGAGGGTTTGGTTTTTTCTGTTAAATTTTACTCAGTCGTTTTGCCTTTAACCACAATTATTTTGCGGTTTTCAGTTCGGTCCAGTAACGGTCGTACATGGGCAGGGCTTCACCGATGTCGATAAGCCATTCGCCCTTGTCGATGTTTTCCATGCCGATTTTCAGCATCGGGTCGTTTTTGAATTCTTCGCTGTGGAATTCCTGGGCTTTTTCGTTCGGGTCGTTGTAGCCGATGTATTCATAGTTTTTAGCGCTGATTTGCGGTTCATAGATAAAGTTGATGAATTTTTCGGCCAGTTCTTTATGTTTTGCGCCTTTGGGGATAGCAAAGGTATCCGCCCAGATGGTTGCGCCCTCTTTCGGCACTACAAAGCCGATGTTCGGGTTATCCTTTAAAGTGTAGCTGGCGTCGCCGGTCCACATCGTGCCAATCCATGCTTCTTCAGCAATGAATTTTTGTTTGATGGTGTCGGTGTCAAATGCCAGTACGTTAGGTGCAAGCGCTTTCAAATCCTGAAAAGCCTTTTCAACTTCAGCAGGGTCGGTGCTGTTGTTGGAGAAGCCGTTTTTCTTCAGCGCCATGCCGATGGTTTCGCGGCTGTCGTTCAAAAGAATCAGGCGGCCTGCATATTCGGGGTTCCACAAATCTTCCCAGCTGTCGGGTACATCTTTAACATAGTTTTTGTTGTAGGCAATGCCGGTAATGCCCCAGGTGTAAACCAGGCTGTGGTCGCCGGTCGGGTCATAAACGGGTGCCTGCAAAGTGCTTACAAGGTTTTTGGCGTTGGGGATGTTGTCCATGTTCATTTTTTCCAGCAAATCAAGCTTGAGCATGGTAGCAACCATATAGTCAGAAGGCTGGATTAAGTCGTACTGTGCGCCGCCGGCCTGAATTTTTGCCAGAAGCTCCTCATTGTTGGCAAATACGTCGTAATTAACCTTACAATTGTATTGCTTTTCAAATTCGGCAATTACCTCCGGGTCAAAATTGTCTGCCCAGCTAAAGAGGTTAAGAACCTGCTGTTCTCCTGCCGCTGCATCTTTCTTATCAGCGTCACCTCCGCAGCCTGCTGCGAGCAGGGCCATGGTCAGTACGGAAACGAGAAAGACCAAAAGTTTTTTCATTTTGCAAATCATCCTTTCTTTTTTGGGATTTTATTGTACCGGTTTTACGGCATCAATCATTATTTTTGCTGCTGTGCTGCGGCTGCAAAATCTGCGCGATGACAACCAGCGAAATGGTTGCGCACATTAAAAGCGTGGAAAGGGCGTTGATTTCCGGCGAGATGCCGCGTTTTACCATTGCGTAAATGTATAGCGGCAGCGTGGTGGAATTAGGCCCGGCCACAAAGAAACTGATGATAAAGTCATCAATGGAAAGCGTAAAAGCAATCAGCGCGCCCGCGACGATGCCCGGCATGGCCAGCGGCAGCGTTACATAGCGGAAGGTCTGGAAAGGAGTCGCGTATAAATCCATAGCGGCCTGTTCCAGCTCGTGGCGCATACCCTCCAGCCTTGCGTTGACGGTAATGACAACGAAGGACAGGCAGAAAGTGATGTGCGCCAGTATCAGCGTCGTTTTACCGAGCGGAACCTGCGTCTGTGCAAACAGCACCAACAGCGACAGGCCCATAACGATTTCCGGAATCAGAATCGGTAGGTATAAAAGCCCATTGATGACGGGCTTGCATTTATACTGGTATTTGTTCAGCGCAATGGCGGCAATGGTGCCAAGCACGGTGCTGACAACGGTGCTGACAACGGCGATGAACAGGCTGTTCATCAATGCCTCCAGCACGCGGCGGTTTTGGAACAGCGTTTTGTACCAGTCCAGCGTAAAACCGGTCCACACAGCGTTAATGCGCGATTCGTTAAAGGAATACAGCGCGAGGATTAACAGCGGCAGGTACAAAAACGCCAGTATTACCAGCGAATAAGCTAACAGAAGATGGCTACGCCACGTCTTTTGCATCGGCTTTGCCCCCTTCCTGCGACTGTAAAGCTCTGTAATAAAGGATAATCAGCACAAGGCTCATCACGGCCAGCACAATCGACAGCGCGGAACCAAACGGCCAGTCGCGCGCGGCGAGAAACTGGTTCTGGATGAGGTTGCCGATAAGCGCGGATTTGGCGCCGCCCATAACGTCCGGCACAACGAACATGCCGAGCGAGGAAATGAACACTAAAATCGTGCCTGCGGCGATGCCCGGCATCGTCAGCGGCAGCGTAATTTTGCGGAAAGCCGTCAGCGGCGATGCGCCGAGGTCGCTGGCTGCTTCCAGCAGGCGCAGGTCAAGCTGCTCGATGGAAACGTAAATCGGCAGTACCATAAACGGCAGCAACGCGTAAATCATGCCCAGCATAACGGCTGCGTCGTTGTACAGCATCTGCAAGGGCTGGTCGATAAGCCCCAGTTTCATAAGCAGTGTGTTAACCACGCCCTGCGTGCGCAGAATGATAACCCACGCATAAGAGCGGATTAAAAAGTTAATCCAGAACGGAATCATTACCAGTATCAGCCCCGGCTGCTGCCATTTTTTAGGCAGGCGCGCGATAAAATACGCCAGCGGGTATCCCATGATGATGGTAGCCACCGTAGTGATAACGGCAACGATTAAGGTATCGGCAAAAATCTGCAAATATAACGGTTCTAAAAAGCGCAGATAATTGTCCGTGGTAAATTCAAAAATAATTTGTCCGTAAGGAGTGCGTCCGGCAAAGGAAACTGCAACTACGATGAGAAGCGGGATAACGAAAAAGATGCTTAACCACAGCATTGCCGGAGCAACCATCAGTTTTCCGTTTTTCATCGCGTTACTCTCACCTCGTCTTTCGCGTACCACCAGATGCCGACGCGTTCATCGGGCGACCAGCGTTTAACGTCGTCAAAATACTGGTAGGCAACAACGGTTTGGTTGGAGTTATCCAGACGGATGAAAACCTTGTCGATAGTGCCGTAGAAAACAACATCGACAACGGTGCCGTAATAACCCGGTTCGGGGTGTGTTTTTTCGGCGGCCTCGTCCTCGTATTCCGGGCACAGGTTAAGTTTTTCCGGGCGGATAACCAGCGTTTCATTGTCCGATTCAAAAAAGTTGCTTTCGCCGATGAATTTGGCAACAAAGCGTGTGTTGGGGTAATGGTAAATCGTATCCGGGTCGTCGTCCTGTTCGATGACGCCTTTATTCATAACCACGATGCGGTCGCTCATGGTCAGGGCTTCTTCCTGGTCGTGCGTTACGTAAATAAAGGTCAGGCCCAGGCCGCGCTGAAGGTTTTTAAGTTCCAGCTGCAAGTTTTTGCGCAGCTGGTAATCAAGCGCGCCCAGAGGTTCGTCCAGAAGCAGCACCTTGGGGTTGTTGACCAAAGCGCGGGCAATGGCAACGCGCTGCTGCTGGCCGCCGCTCATCTGCTGCGGACGGCGGTTGCGGAACTCCTCCAGCTGTGTCAGGTACAAAACCTGCGCTACGCGTTCCTTCTGCTCCTCGGCGGGAACTTTTTTCATCATCAAACCGAATTTTATATTTTCCTCAACAGTCATGTGAGGGAACAGTGCGTAATGTTGAAAAACCATGTTGACATCACGTTTATAGGGGGGCTTATTGGTAACGTCTTCGTCATCCAGATAAATTTTGCCGGTAGTCGGTGTATCAAGTCCGGCAATCATGCGCAGCAAAGTGGTTTTGCCGCAGCCGGAAGGGCCTAAAAGCGTCAAAAATTCACCGTCGTATATAGTAAGGTCCAGCTTGGGGATGATGAGGTTATTGCCGTATTTTTTGGTAATTCCCTGCAAACGGATCATTTCTTCCATTTTTTTGTTGTCACAACCTTTCATAAAAAATTTTGTTTGCATATTCCTAACTATAATAATAACATATTATAAACAGATTTGTGTAAAAAAATCAATGATTTTTTGAAAAAATGCAGGAGAGTCAACAAAAACAGAGAATATTAAACCTTGTAAAGAATAAAAACGGATTTTGCTTATTTTTCCCGAAAAATAAGTAATTTATGAGGTGAAAAAATTGCTGAATAAAAAATTTATTGAATTTTTGTTTGAAGCAGCGCATATTCAGCGCTGGAATGACCATATCCGCCCTAATGGCTTTACAGAATTGGACAAACAGGCGCATAAAATGATGATTTTGTATATTATCGCCAAGTATGAGGAGCAGGACCACAACGCAGAAATTAACTGGCGCGTATTAATTGAAGGCGGAATTTTTGAATTTATGCACCGCATTATTTTGACGGATATTAAACCGCCGATTTATCACGAGCTGATGCGCGTGCATGGGCGCAAGCTGAACGCATGGATTTACGAGCAGCTTTCCCGCCGCGTGCCGGATATGGATGAGGTGTTTTTTGCCAAGCTGAAACGCTGGTTTGACCATCCTGAGGAATACCGCCTGGAGAAAAAACTGCTGCGTGCGGCGCATTACCTTGCCACGCAGTGGGAATTTGGCATTATCTACCATTTTAATCAGGGCATTTACGGCGTGGAAGAAACCAAAGCCGCTATTGAAAGCGAGATTGAGGACCATTACGACCTTGCCGGTGTGCAAAAGCTTTCGCTGAAAGGCAAGACCAGCAAATTCATCGACCTTGTCGGGCAGCTGCGTTTCCAGAAACGCTGGGCGCAGTCGCCGCGCGTGCCGGAAACTTCCGTTATGGGGCATGTGCTGATTGTGGCAATTCTGGGTTACTTTTGCGCAGCGAAGCTCAACGCTTCGGACGAACGCGTGGTCAACGACTTTTTGTGCGGGCTGTTCCACGATTTGCCGGAGGTGCTGACGCGCGACATCATCTCGCCGGTTAAAACTTCTGTTGAAGGGCTGGACGATTTGATTAAGGACATCGAAAAACGTCAGGTTGCCGAAAAGCTGCTGCCGCTTTTACCGTGGGGCTGGCACGAAGAAATCAGCTACTTTACGCAAAACGAGTTTACCAACCGCGTCATGCTGGAAGGCAAGCCTGCTGAATGCAGCGAGGAAGAACTGAACACAAAATACAACGTCGACGGCCATGGCTATAAGCCGGTAGACGGCAGAATGTTGAAAGGATGCGACCATCTGGCGGCGTTTGTGGAAGCCTATTTATCCACAGAGTGCGGCATTACCAGCAAGCATTTGCTGAAAGGCATGGAGGACCTGCGCAAAAAATACAAGGGGCAGACCATTGCCGGTATTAATTTTGGAGCAATTTATGACGAGTTCCCCGAATTTGAAGGTTTGAACCGCAGCTGGTAAATTTGTTAAATATTTTGTATATTTGCAAAAATCAGTGGACGGGTGTTTTTGTAGGCGTTATAATTGAAGTAAGAACAGTATTTTATATCATCAAAAATATATTTTACTGTATCATAAATTTAAGATGATTTAAAAGGAGGCATGGATTATGAATTTATTTGAAATGGCGCAGATACCTCTGCACAAAGCTATCGAGGTAATGAAGCTGAACCCGAACGCTGCGGCAATTATTGATTGCCCGGAACGCACGCTTGAGGTTTCCATTCCAGTTAAAATGGACGACGGCACAACCAAGGTATTTACCGGCTACCGCAGCCAGCACAGCACCATTATGGGCCCTGCCAAAGGCGGCATCCGTTATCATCAAAATGTTAACATGGATGAGGTAAAAACGCTGGCTTTCTGGATGACCTGCAAATGCGCAGTTGCCAATCTGCCCTACGGCGGCGGTAAAGGCGGCATTATTGTTGACCCGTCTAAGCTTTCCACCGGCGAGCTGGAACGCCTGACCCGCGGTTATATCGACAAGATTGCTCCGATTATCGGCGAAAAAATGGATATTCCTGCCCCTGATATGAATACTAACGCTCAGATTATGGGCTGGATGATGGACGAATACAGCAAGCTGAAAGGCCAGTATGAACCGGGCTTCATTACCGGCAAACCTATTTGCATCGGCGGCTCCTTGGGACGCACCGCAGCTACCGGCCGCGGCGTAATGGTTGCAGCTGGCGAAGCTATTAAAGCCCTCGGCATTAAGCCGGAAGAAGCAACCTGCGCAGTACAGGGCTTCGGCAACGTAGGCAGCTGGACCGCTAAACTTATTCACGACATGGGCGTAAAAATTGTGGCATTAAGCGATGTTTACGGCGCAATTATGAACGAAGCAGGGCTTGACCCGTACGAAGTTGAAAAACATGTACAGGAAACCGGCAGCGTAGTAAACTTCCCGGGCAGCAAAGCTATCACTAACGCCGACCTGCTGGCAATGGAAGTTACCGTACTTGCTCCGTGCGCAATGGAACTGCAGCTTACCAAAGACAATGCGGCTGACGTTAAAGCCAAAATTGTTGTTGAAGGCGCTAACGGCCCGACGACTCCGGAAGCTGACGAAATCCTCGACGCCAAAGGCATTCTGGTTGTGCCGGATATCCTCGCCAACGGCGGCGGCGTAACCGTAAGCTATTTTGAATGGGTACAGTGCCTGTACCGTTACTTCTGGACCGAAGAAGAAGTTATCGAAAAACAGACCCAGCTGATGATTGGCGCGTTTAAACAGGTTTACGATACCGCTAAAAAATATGATGTTAACATGCGTACCGCAGCTTATATCGTAGCCCTCAACCGTCTGGACGAAGCCATGAAATTCAGAGGTGCGTATTGATTGCAAATTAACTGTTAAATGATTTCAGCATGGGGTATTCGTCCCCCGCGAAATTGTTTAATAAAATAAACCCCGGCAGTTTTCTGTCGGGGTTTAATGAATATTAAGGAGTTTTTATGAAGGATTTACAAAAATATTGCAAGATTGCTGTTGTGCAGGCTGCGCCGGTGTTATTTGACAAAACAGCCTGCGTGGAAAAAGCTGTAAGCTTAATCAAAGAATGTGCAGCTAATAAAGCAGAATTGATTGTTTTCCCGGAGCTTTTTATTCCCGGTTATCCATATGGCATGACGTTTGGTTTTACCGTTGGCAGCCGTAATGCAGACGGGCGCAAAGACTGGCAGCGTTATTATGATAATTCTATCGTAGTGCCGGGACCGGAAACCGATGTTTTAGCCCAAGCAGCTAAAGAAGCAAAAGCGTGGATTAGCATAGGCGTATCTGAACGTGATGCTGTAACGGCAACGCTGTATAATACTAATTTATTTATCTCTTCGGAAGGAGAAATTACCGTACACCGCAAATTAAAACCGACCGGTTCGGAACGCGTTGTCTGGGGCGATGCCGATAAGGATTATTTCCCTGTTGCAGAAACACCGTGGGGCTCTATGGGCAGTATGATTTGCTGGGAAAGTTATATGCCGCTGGCAAGGGCTGCGCTTTACCAAAAGGGTATAACGCTTTATATTTCACCTAATACCAATGATAATGACGAATGGCAAAGTACAATTAAACATATTGCGATTGAGGGACATTGTTATTTTATAAACTGCGATATGTTCTTTACTAAAGATACTTACCCTGCTGATTTGGCAACTTATGCGGAAATTGATAAACTGCCGGATATTGTCTGCCGTGGCGGCAGCTGTATCGTTGACCCCTACGGGCATTATTTAACAGAGCCGGTATGGGATAAAGAGGCTATAATATATGCCGAACTTGATATGGAGAAGGTTAGTGCCAGCCGTATGGAATTTGACGTGTGCGGGCATTATGCAAGGCCGGATGTTTTAAAATTAACCGTAGAAGATAAATAGAAAAAACCTTCCGTTAATATTTTAACGGAAGGTTTTTTATGTGCATCATTCGAGTGCGGAAAAATCAGAACCGGTAAACAGGAAAGCAACTCCGCAAAGAGTTACAGCGCCTGCGGCAATGGCATCTTCACTGAAAAGCAATTTGCCATTATGCAATGCTAAATGTGAATTAGGGTTATCGGTGCCTGTGCCAATACGGAAGAAAGCACCCGGTTTTTCGGCAAGGTATGCGGAAAAATCTTCCGACCCCATGGAAGCAGCAGGTAAAATTGAAATTTTATCTGTTCCAAGCAGTTTATCGGCAGATAATTCGACCATATTAACAAGTTCGTCAGTGCCAATAACCGGTCCGCAGCCGGAAATGATTTCGGTTTCCGCGTGTACGCGCAGTGAAATGGCAGTACCTTCAGCGATTCGTTTTATGCTTTCGTGTATTTTTTTGCGTGTTTCCGGCAGCAGATAACGCATGGAGCCTTCTAAAACAACTTCTGAGGGGATTATATTAGCGGCAGTTCCCGCTGTCATTTTGCCTACTGTAATAACGGCAGAATCCAACGGATTAAGTTCACGGGCAACAATTGTTTGCAGCTGGGTTATCATATAAGCAGCTGCGGCAATCGGGTCAGGTGTTTTGTGCGGGTGAGCAGCGTGCCCGCCGGGAGCCGTAATTGTAATTTTAAAACTGTCGGAGCCGGCCATCATAGGGCCTTTTTTTATGCCAATAGAACCGCCGGGAACATCAGGCCATGTGTGAATGCCAAAAATTGCATCAACATCTTCTAAAAAACCGTTATTGATTATAGTTTCAGAACCGCCGAGCTTTTCTTCGGCAGGTTGGAAAAAGAATTTTACAGTGCCTTGCAGCCGATGACGGTATTTGCTTAATAAACGTGCAGCGGCAAGCAGAGTTGTCATATGCAAATCATGTCCGCAGGCATGGCAGCAGCCTTCGTTAACGGAAGCAAATTCAAGGCCGGTATTTTCTTTTACCGGCAGGGCATCAATATCCGCCCTTAAGGCGATGGTTTTGCCGGGGGCAGAACCGTTTAAAACGCCAATAACGCCTGTAAATTTGCCGTTATTAAAAACTTCTATACCGTATTTTGTAAGTTCCTGCTTAATAAATTCGGTGGTATTAACTTCATTGTAGCTTAATTCCGGATGTTGATGAAGATAACGCCTGATTTTAATGTATTCAGGTTCAAGTTCTTTCATAACGGATAAAACAGCTGACATTATAACGCCTCCTTAATATCATAATATTATAATGTTTAAAGCCATAAAAATAATAATTAAATTTAGGATTAGCTTTAAAACTCGTTAGCATTATACTGAACGCGGTAATCCCAGATGTCAGAGTTTACATAATATTCGCCGAAAATAATGGGTTCGTAATTTTCATTTAATTCTTTACGCATTATTTTCAGCAGAGGAAAACCGAATGGAACGGAAAAGATATTACCTAAATCTTTATCGGCAGCTACGGCTTTGACGCGTTCCAGAACGTAAACAGGTTTAAAACCGTACGAGGAAAGGAATGCACGGATAGATTTAATTTCTCCATGCGCTGAAACTTCTTCAGGTGATGGAGAAGCAAAATAATGATTAAGGAAGAATAATGGTTTGCCTTCCACATAGCGGATTCTGGAAAGAAACGTATATTGGCGTGGGCTGGTTTTAAAAAGTTCTGCCTGCTCGTTAGGCATTAATTTGGTGCAGCACTCGATAGTTTTGCAGTAAATATCTGCATCGGTAAATTTTTTATCGATGAAATGTGCGCCGAAACCACTCATCATCAGCATGTTTTCCCAAGGTACGGAGTGGGAAACGAAAGTACCCTTGCCCGGCTGACGGATAATGAGCTGTTCGCTTTCAAGCCTGCCAAGTGCCTGACGGATAGGCGCCAGACTGGAACCGTATTTTTCGGCAAGAGCGCTTTCGGTAGGCAATTGCTCACCCGGCTTATAGAAATGGCTGCGGATTTTATTGTATAAGTCCTGATAAATTTTTAGGTTTAGTGTTTGTCTCATTGTAAGTTCCTTTTTGATTTTTATATTATTATAATAACATAATTAAAGCGTGTCGGCAAAATGTATTTCTTGATTTTTCAGAAAAATTATAATATTATAATATTATAATAAAGAATTACAAAAGGAGTGAACAATATGGCAAAACATGCTTTAT
Organism: uncultured Phascolarctobacterium sp.; assembly: GCA_949295115.1. Lineage (GTDB taxonomy): Bacteria > Bacillota > Negativicutes > Acidaminococcales > Acidaminococcaceae > Fusicatenibacter_A. The sequence continues at coordinate 84,272 of CASFJU010000004.1, read as the reverse complement.
ATCAAATGACATGGAAAGAGATTGAAGATGCTTTTAAAACTGACCCGGTTGTGCTTATTCCGATGGGTTCTACGGAACAGCAGGGGATTCAGTCTTTAACGGGCGATTATCTGGCGGCAGAAGCTATTGCCAAGCGTGTTGCTGAAAAATCCGGAGCTTATTATATTCCGGTTATTCCGTTTGGCTGCAGTGAATATTTCCGCTGCTTCCCCGGTACAATCTCGCTCCGTCCTTCTACTGTAGAAGCTGTTATTACCGATGTTGTTGAAAGTTTAACCGAACATGGTGTTACTAAAATTTTCTTTATTAACGGACATGCCGGTAATACTCCTACTATAGAAGATGTTGCAAGAAAAGTCCGCCGTGAAAAAGGCATTGTTTGTTTTTCAATTGATTTATGGCAGGGATTAACACCCGAAGCTAAAAAAGAAATTTACGGCGAAGGCCCTGATTCTTCCGGTCATGGCGGAGACCCGCTGACATCGGTAATGCTCTACTTGTATCCGGAGCATATGCGTATGGATTTATTGAATCCTGTTGAAAACATTAAAGAATACAAAGGCGTTCCTGTAACCGGATTGAAAAAAGGTATGGTAAAAGGTGTGCCGTTTAATCTTTACATGGATATGCTTGATGTTACCAAACAGGGAGTAATGGGCAATCCTTTTGTTTCCAGCGCTGAACGCGGAGAAAAAATAGTAAATTACTTAGTAGATGCGTGCTGTGAAATGGTAAAAATTATAAAAGAAAACGATGCACGTATTTAAAATTTTTTTGGATTAGGATTTATGACGGGGAGGTAGAATTATGATAGCTTTTTTAGGCTTTGCTACCATTATTGTATTTTTATATACGACAATGACTAAAAAATTGTCGATACAGACTGCGCTGATAAGCATACCTGTTATTGCTGCAATTATCGGCGGTTTTGGATTTGACATAGGTAAAATGATGATTACCGGCGTTATTAAAGTTACGCCGTCTGCTATGATACCTATTTTTGCCGTTATTTATTTTGGGGTTATGATTGATGCCGGGCTTTTTGACCCAATGGTTAACAAGATATTAAAACTTGTTAAAGGCGATCCTGTAAAAATTACCATTGGGGCAGCCATTTTGGCGATGCTTGTTTCGTTGGATGGCGATGGTACAACTACTTTTATTATTTCGGTTTCCGCAATGCTGCCGATAACGACAAAATTAAAAATGAACCCGCTTATTTTACCGTTTGCCGTAGGTATGGCGGCAGGCGTTATGAACCCGTTGCCGTGGAGCGGCCCGACAACCCGTGTTATGGCAGTGCTGCAAACTGATGCTTCTACTATTTTCACACCGATTGTCCCGGCAATGGCGGCAGGTATTGCTTGGGTACTTTTTGCCTGCTATTATATCGGCAAAAAAGAACGCAACCGTCTTGGCGTTATGCAGATTGATGAGCATACTTTTGACGGACTTGGCGAGGACCAAAGCGCAAAAAGACCGCAGCTGTTCTGGTTTAATTTTATTTTAACCGTAATCATGATTATTGTTTTGCTGATGGATATTATGCCGATGGCAACAATTTTTATGATGGGTTTTGCGTTGGCTATGATAGTTAATTATCCTAATCTGGAAGAACAAACCAAAAGGCTTAAAGCTTATTCTGCGGAAGTATTAATGATAGTTACATTAATATTTTCGGCAGGTGCTTTCACCGGTATTCTTTCTGAAACAAAGATGATTACTGAAATGGCAAAAACTTTGGTATCTTTGATTCCGGAACATATGGGCAGCTTATTACCGTTATCGGTTGCCCTTACCAGTGTGCCGTTAAGCCTTGTTTTCCCGACGGATGCTTATTACTTTGGCGTGCTGCCGGTTATTTATGAAATGGCGGCATCTCTTGGTATTGACCCGGTACAAATCGGCCGTGCGGCAGTGCTTGGGCAGATGACCGTTGGTTTCCCGCTCAGTCCGCTTGCAGCAGCTACTCTGGTTTTAATAAGTGTATCGCGTGTTAATCTTGTTGAACATCAAAAATTTATGTTCCTTTGGGCAATGGGCACAACGCTTGTTATGACAGTTGTTTGCTATCTGACCGGTGCATTGACTTTTTAAATTTTTATATCTTGAAACTAATAAAAAATCCGGCGCGTATGCGTCGGATTTTTTGTTTATATTCAAATTTCAAATCGAACTCTTTACTTCCTCTCCGGCATCTGCGCGAGCAGGATGGCGATGAAGACGAGGGCGCAGCCGCCAATTTCACGTAAGGTGAGAGTTTCATCGAGAAGTGCCCAGCCTGCGAGGACGGAGAAGACGGATTCCAAGCTTAACAGAATAGACGCGAGAATGACGTTGACGTATTTTTGCCCGGCGATTTGCAGGGTGTAGGCAATGCCGCAGCTCATAATGCCGGCGTGTGCCAGCGGCAGCCACGCAGCGGTGATGGCGGCAAGGGTTGGCTGCTCCGCCCAGACGATAACGGGCAGACTTAAGCAGCCGCAGACAAAAAACTGAATGGCGGACATGCGCACCGGGTCAACAAGCTGCGTAAAGCGTTCAATCGCCATGATGTGTACGGCAAAAACAACGGCGCAGCCAAGGATGATTAAATCACCTTTGTTGATGGAAAAGCCTTCGTTAATGCAGATGAAGTACATGCCGACGGCGGCGACGGCGACAGCCGCCCACTGCATGAAAGTGACGTGCTTTTTAACCAGCAGCCCCAAAATTGGGATGATGACGATGTACAGCGCCGTTATGAACCCGGCTTTACCGGCAGAGGTGTAAGCAATGCCAGCCTGCTGCAAGGTGCTGGCAACGGTCAGCAGTACGCCGCAGCAAATGCCGCCGGTAATCAAATCGCCGCGCTTGTGGTCGTTGTCCGTACCCCAAAAAGTCAGCGGTTTGCCGGATAATTTATCAATCACCGCTATGCACGGCACCAGAAAAAACGCGCCCAAAAATGAACGGATGCCGTTGAAGCTGAACGGCCCGAGTAAATCCGCGCCGACGCTTTGGGCAACGAAAGCAGTGCCCCAGATAAAAGCACATAATAACAGCATGGCAATGCCTTTAAAGCTGTTTGTTTGCTGCATATATAAAACCCCTTAACGTAAATTTATAAACAATATTATTATAGCATTTTGCGCGCGGATTGTTTTCTGAAAATGGCAAAGAAAAAGCGCACAGCTTAAATTGCTGCACGCTTAATGGTTAAAATTATTTTTCTTCGGGTTTTGCTTCTTCCGCTTTGGCGGGTTCTTCGGCAGGTTTTTCTTCTTCTGCCGGTTTTGCTTCCGGCGCGATTACTTCAACTTCGGCTTCCGCTTCGGTTTTGTGTTCGGCGCCTTCGCCTACAACTTCCGCTTCTACGGTTTTAGCGGTTTCAACAGGCTCCATCTTGCTGCCGCATTCGCTGCAGAACTTGGCGCTGATGCCTACAGCCGCACCGCAGTTGGGGCAGGTAACTTTCGGCTCATCGCCGTTAAAGGCGGTAGCTTTAATGTTGCTGATTTTGAATTTCAAATCTTCTATTGCGGCAAGGCTTGCTTTAACAGCTTCGCATTCAGCTTTAAATTCGTCGGGCAGGCAGTCGCAGGTCTGCGATTTTTCCCAAACCATTTTGCCCATTTTTTTGTAGGTGCTTTCAATTTTGCTTTCTTCTTTGCTTACCAGCGAGGTAAGTTTCTGGATCTCCATAGCGGCTTCGGCTTTCTCGCCGATGGTTTTGGTGATTTCTTCGGTTTTATTGGCCGCTATCTTGGCGATTTCGCCAATTTTATCAAATATTGCCATAGTTAAGATCCTCCTTTATTGCTTTGATACTTTTATTATAACACATAACAGTGCCCCGCGTTTGTTAATTTACGGTGACGCTTATTTCCATGCCTTCCTTTAAATCCAACGAAGTGTTGTCAATGTTCACCGTCACGTCGGTGCCTTCAATTTTGGCAATGCTGCCGTTAAAATTTTTGTTAATGCTGTCAGCGCGGGCGGTAATGCTTTGCCCAACTTTTAAATTTTGCGCCGCTTTCGCGGATATTTTTATAACGGCGCTGCAATTTTCCAGATCGCGGATTGCAAGAACCTGCTGCCCGGCAGCGGCGGTATCTCCTGCGTTAAGGTATTTTTCCGTAACGATGCCGGTGCAGGGGCTTTCTTCCTCCAACGCCAGCTGTTTTTGCAGCAGGGCGTGATATTTTTGCTGCTGTTCTTCCAGCAGTTTTTGTTTTTCGGCAATGGTTTCCGGCGATGCTTTAACCGGCTGCCCTGCGCTTTGCGCCGCGCTTAATGCTGCCTGCGCTGCTGCTTTGGCGGCGCTTGCTGCTTCGTACTGGCGGCGGGCAATGGCGCCCTGCTTATAAAGCGATGCCATTTTTGCTTCCTGTGCCGCAGCCTGTTCGTATTGCTGCTGTGCGGCGGCAACTGCTGCCGTGTTGTCGGCGCGGTTCTGACCGTTCTGCATGGCTTTTATTTCCGCTTCGGTGCGGGCGGCGTCCGTGGCAGCCTCTTTAATTTCGGTTGCAAGCTGCTGGTCGTCAACGGCAAACAGCGGCTGCTCCTGCCCGATGCGCTCGCCTTTTTCCAGAATCAGCCCCAGTATTTTGCCATCCGCCGGGGCGGTGATTTGGTAAACAGGGAAGTACACGCTGCCGCTGCCGAGCGCAGGAGTGCTGCTGCTGTTACTTTTGCAGGCCGTCAGCGCAAGTATTAAAATTGCAAGGATTATTAATGTAAGTTTTTTCATCATGGCTTTAGTGTAGCACAAAACGCCAACGCCTGCAAACGGACCAAAATAAATGTAATAAAATTGACAAAGCCGTTAAAAAATATTTTTCAAAAACTGTTAAATGCGATATAATATATTCGAAAAGTGTATTATAAGTTGCTTATTTTAAAAGCGATTTTACCGTTTTGTAATGTTTTGACGAAATGATTTTATCAAAACGCAGTTTTGCTGAAAGAAGGGAGGACTGCAATGCAGCGTAAAAAATTAACTGTTTTTATCTGCTGCCTGCTTGTGCTTTGCCTTGTGCCCGCAATGGCTATGGCCAAAAGCAAAACGCCGGCGCGCGACTGGAAGCTGACGGTGGCGCAGCAAAAGCTGGAGATGCTCGGCTACGACGTTGACCGCAAGGATGGGCGCATGTCGAAGGACACCGGCGAAGCCATCAAAAAGTTCCAGAAGGAACACGGGCTGAAAAAGAGCGGCAAGCTGGATAACAAAACCTATAATAAAATCTCGTGGGAAGCCTTTAAAATGGAAGGCATACCCGATGTGCGCGGCAAGGACATTGTAAAAACTGCCGCCAAATACAAGGGCGTGCCTTATAAATTCGGCGGCACCACGCCGAAGGGCTTTGACTGTTCCGCTTATGTGCAGTACGTTTTCGGCAAGCATGATGCCAAGCTGCCGCGTACCGCCGACGCGCAGGTGCTGGACGGGATTTTTGTGTTAAAAAGCAAGCTGAAACCGGGCGATCTGGTGTTCTTTACAACTTATGCCGCAGGGGCGTCCCATGTGGGGATTTATGCCGGCAGCGGCAAGTTCTGGACGGCGTCCTCGTCACGCGGGGTCGTGCTCGATTCGCTGGACAGCGACTACTGGAAATCGCATTATTACGGAGCGCGCCGTGTTTTGATTGAAAACGGCGAGGCAGCTTAATAAATTTAAGGGGGAGCTTTAATGATTCGCGAAAGACGCAACAAAGAAAAACTGGCGTTGTATTATAAAAAATTTATGGAGGAGGGCATTGTTGACCCCAACGTGCATCCGTGGGTTGCCGAATCGTGGCAGCGTTGCCGCAAAATGAGGCTGCCGCATGAAACGATGCCGAAAATCAACAAGCTGAGCCGTGAGGAAATCATCGAACATCAGAAAACGCACGAATTCATCGTTAAATACGTGGACGGCTTGTATGAACAGAGCAAGCAGCATTTTAACATTCATAATTTAAGCATGCTGCTGATTGACGAGGACGGGTATGTTATCAAAAACTATGCGCTGCCGTTTTTCCAACGTGTAATTGAGGACATTCAGGGTATGCGTGTGCTGGAAGAAGACGTCGGCACCTCCAGCATCAGCATTGCGCGCGAGCATAACGTACCGTTTTTGATGTTCGGACCGGAAATGTGGATTAAAGACAGCCATTCCGGCGATGCGTGCAGTGCGCCGATTTGCGTCGGCGGCAAAATCCGCTACATTATTTCCTTCTTCTCGCTGGACCAGAACGATTTGCCGTATGACCTTCTGCTTTCGTTGCTCTTAACGATGAAATACGCCATTGAGCAGCATTTGCAGATGCTGGAATACTGGAGCATCCAGCAGATGATGATGGAAGAATTGCCCGTTGCCGTTTACTGGATTGGGCAGGACGAAAAACTGAAATACTGCAACGGCAACGCCAAACGCCGCCTGGAAGGCAAGGAAAATCTGGAAGACATTTTCCTTAACTACGAGCATATACCCATTAAAAAGGCGTTACAGGGCACGCCCACGCACCGCCGCGAGATTACCTGGATTACGCAGGACCGCACTTACGAAGATATTACCACCGTTATGCCGGTTAAAGTCGGCAGCGAGGTTGAAAGCGCGCTGGTAATGAGCATGAGCATTGAAGATTTGAAAACCACCATTGCCCATGCCACCGGTTACAGCTCCCGTTACAGCCTGTACAGCATGGTTGGCGAAACAAGCGAGTTCCTTGCATTGCAGCATAAAGCATCGCGCATTGCCCGCAGCGACAACAATATTTTGTTACAGGGCGAACCGGGCACCGGCAAGCAGCGTCTGGCACACGGCATTCATCAGGCCAGCCCGCGTGCAGCAGCGCCGTTAATTGTCGTTAAATGTTCCGATGCGCCGATTAAAATACTGGAAGAAGAATTTTTCGGCAGCGAGGACGGCGACCATCAGCCGACGGCAGGCAAGCTGGAGCTTTCGATGGGCGGCACGCTGTTCCTTGACGAAGTGGAAAAACTGCCTGTAGAAATGGGCGATAAACTGGCCGACGCTTTGAAAAACGGCCTCTTGAACAAAGAAACCGGTCTGCGCAAAAAACTCAACGTGCGCGTAATCGCCGCCTGCGATTCCAATCTTAAACGCCTGGCGGATAAGGGTTTGTTCTCCCGCGCGCTGTATGAGCTGGTACTTGATACTACCATCCGTGTTCCGCCCCTGCGTGAACGCAGCAAGGATATTGAAGTAATCGCGGCACATATTCTGGCAGAAATGTCTGCGCAGCATAACCTGTCGCCGAAACGCCTGTCACCGGAAGCACTGGAACTGCTCAAAAGCTGCAGCTGGCCCGGCAACATCAAACAATTGCAGGGCGTTATCGAGCAGGCCTTCTTCCACACTCCCGGCAGCATCATTGAAGCAGAAAATATCAAACTGCCCGGTGATAAAACTCTGGAAAAATCGTGGAAGTACGACAAAGATGCTTTCATCGCGGCATGGAAATCCTCCGGCGGCAATATCAGCAAACTTGCCGGTATGCTGGACGTCAGCCGCGTAACGCTGTACCGCTACCTTAAAAAATATGACCTGACTCCGAAAACCGGGAAGAAGTAATTTGTAAAATATTAAAGCCATCAGTGCCGTACGGGCATTGGTGGCTTTAATTATTGGGCAACATAAAACCACCCGCAGATTTTTCTGCGGGTGGTTTTTATATGTGCGGTATGTAATTTTAGTTTATCTGCCTTAAGCCTTGATTTCGATTTCCATGAGGCAGTCGCCGCTTTCAATTCGGCTGCCTGCGGATACATGGATTTGCGATACAATGCCGCTGATGGGTGCTGCGATGGTGGTTTCCATCTTCATGGCTTCGGTTACGATAAGCGGCGTGCCTTTTTCAACGGCGGCTCCTTTTTCAACCAGCAGTTTAACAACGGAGCCGGACAGCGTTGCGCCGATTTCGCCGGGGTTGGTTTTGTCGGCTTTTTTGCGCGTAACGTTGGTGGATTTTACATTGCGGTCCTTAACGTCAATTTCGCGCGGCAGGCCGTTGAACTCGAAGAAGATGGTACGGATGCCGTCTTCGTTTGCTTCGCCGATTTGCAGCAGCTTAATGACGAGCATTTTGCCCTGTTCGATTTCAACCTTGATTTCTTCGCCGGTCTTCATGCCGAAGAAGAAGGTCGGGGTATCCAGCACGGAAACGTCGCCGTATTCTGCGTTGCGCACTGCCCAATCGCTGAATACTTTCGGGTACAGGCAGTAGCTGCTTACGGCTTCGTCGCTGGTAGGCGCGCCCATTTCCGCAAGGGTGGCGCGTACTTTTTCAAAATCTGCCGGGGGCAGGGAAGCGCCGGGACGTCCGTCAAGCGGTTTGCGTCCCTGCAGAACGATTTGCTGCAATTTCTGCGGGAAGCCCTGATACGGAACGCCTAAACGTCCTTCAAAGAATTCTACTACGGAAGCCGGAAAGCTTAAGGTTTCGCCTTTGGCGTAGATGTCTTCTTCCGTAAGGTCGTTTTGCACCATGAACAGTGCCATATCGCCAACCATTTTGGAGGACGGCGTTACTTTGATGATATCGCCGAACATCATGGAAACGCGGTGGTACATGTCCTTAATTTCTTCCCAACGCTCGCCGAGGCCGACTGCCTTAGCCTGCTGCTGCAGGTTGCTGTACTGGCCGCCCGGCATTTCGTGGATGTAAACTTCCGGGTTGGGGTAAGAAACGGTGTTGTCGATAGCTTTGTAATACGGGCGCACGGTTTCCCAATAACGGGACATTTCGTTCAGTGCGTTAACGTCAAGGTGCGGCTGGCGCTGATGCCCGCTTAACGCGTAGTACAGGCTGGCGGCGCTGGGCTGCGAGGTGCCGTTGCTCATTGCGCTCATGGCAACGTCTACAATGTCAACGCCTGCGTCGATAGCGCGTGCGTAAGTGTAAATGCTGTTGCCGCTGCCTTCGTGCGTATGCAGGTGGATAGGCACGTTAACGGCATCTTTCAGCGCTGCAACCAGCTGGTAAGCAGCTTCAGGCTTCAAAAGGCCTGCCATATCTTTAATGCAGATGGAGTTAGCGCCGGTTTTTTCCAGCTCTTGTGCCATCGTTACATAGTATTTAAGGTCGTATTTATCGCGGCGCGGGTCTAAAATATCGCCGGTGTAGCACAGTGCTGCTTCGGCAAATTTGCCAACTTCGCGTACAGCGTCCAGCGACAGGCGCATATTGTCAATGCCGTTCAGGCTGTCGAACACGCGGAACACATCTACGCCGTTTTTCGCGCTCAGGCGGATAAATTCTTTAACAACGTTGTCCGGATAGCTGGTGTAGCCAACGGCATTAGCGCCGCGCAGCAGCATCTGGAACAGGATATTCGGGCATTTTTCGCGGAATTGTTCAAGGCGTTTCCACGGGCTTTCGTCCAGGAAGCGGTAAGCAACGTCAAAAGTAGCGCCGCCCCAGCATTCAAAGCTGAACAGGTTGGGCAGCTTGCCCGCCGTGGTCTGGATAACCTTTAACATATCATTGGTGCGCATACGGGTTGCCAGAAGCGACTGGTGCGCATCGCGGAAGGTGGTATCGGTAAACAGCACTTCCTTCTGGTCCATAACCCATTTGGAAAGAGCTTCCGGTCCCTGTGCGTCCAAAATCTGCCTGGTGCCGTCCGGCAAAGTGCCTTTAAACGGTTTGGGCATATTCAGCGGCGCAAATTCCGGTTTCGGCTGTACGCCGACGTTGTTGTAGCCGTTGACGGTAACATCGGCAATGTAATGCAAAAGTTTGGTGCCGCGGTCCAGCGTCTTTGGGAAGATGAACAGCTCGGTGTTCTCATCAACAAACGAAGTATTGTAGCTGCCGTCCGCAAAGCTGGGGTGTTCCAGTACGTTTTCAAGGAACAGGATGTTGGTTTTAACGCCGCGGATACGGAACTCTTTTAAGCAGCGCAGCATTTTGGTAATGGCAATCTGGTGGGTAAGGCCGTGGGTGGTAGCTTTAACCAGCAGCGAATCGTAATACGGGGTGATAACAGAACCCGTAAACGCATTGCCGCCGTCCAGACGCACGCCAAAACCGCCGCCGCTGCGGTAAGCAATCAGCTTGCCGGTATCGGGCATAAAGTTGTTGGCCGGGTCTTCCGTGGTAATACGGCACTGAATGGCATGGCCGAAGCTGGTGATTTTGTCCTGCTCGGGGATGCCGATTTCCTTGCTGTGCAGGGAATAACCCTCGGCAATTTTAATCTGGGTCTGTACAATATCAAAACCGGTAATTTCTTCGGTAACGGTATGTTCAACCTGAATACGCGGGTTAACCTCGATAAAATAGAACTTGCCGTCCGGCGTAACCAAAAATTCAACTGTGCCGGCGCTGAGGTAATTTACGTTTTTCATCAGCTTAACGGCTGCGTTGCAGATATCATTGCGCAGCTCGGGGCTGAGAGAGAACGCCGGTGCGATTTCTACCAGTTTCTGGTGGCGGCGCTGTACGGAGCAGTCGCGCTCGAACAAATGCACAATGTTGCCCTGCGTATCGCCCAGAATCTGTACTTCAATATGTTTCGGGCTTTCCAGATATTTTTCAAGGTAAATTTCATCGCTGCCAAAAGCCTTTTTAGCTTCGGATTTGGCCATGTTGTAAACGGTTTCCAAATCCTCGTTGCTGTTAACCATGCGCATGCCGCGGCCGCCGCCGCCGTTAACTGCTTTCAGCATAATCGGGAAGCCGTGCGCCTGCACAAAGCGGTACACATCTTCAATGCTGTCAACAGGGCCGTCGCTGCCCGGAATCATCGGGATGCCTGCCAGTTTGGCCTGCTCGCGTGCGTTAACCTTGTCGCCGAACATAATCAAATGTTCAAGGCGCGGGCCGATGAAGATAATACCTTCTTCGGCGCAGCGTTTGGCAAGGTCGCTGTTCTCACTCAAAAAGCCGTAGCCGGGGTGGATAGCGTCAACATCATGCTCATGCGCAATGCGGATGATGTCTTCGATATCGAGGTAAGCGTCGATAGGGCCTTTGCCCTCGCCTACGAGGTAAGCCTCATCCGCCTTGTTGCGGTGAAGCGAAAGAGTATCTTCTTTTGAATAAATTGCTACTGTGCGGATGCCAAGCTCATTGCAGGCGCGGAAAACACGGATGGCGATTTCGCCGCGGTTGGCAACCAATACAGACTTAATTTTTTGCATAGTTTACCCTCCTTCGGATAGCACTGTACATATTTTATTAAAAAAAGTTACTAATTGCAATAGTTTCAACAGAAGTATCCTTGTATACAGAAAAACATGCAAGGGTGGCGTGTATTTGCTAATCGAATTAAATACAACAAAGGTTTAATATATGGTATAATTTTAATATAAAGGGAAAGGGGTGCGCGAGATGAAAAGAATTTTATTGTTAGTAATAGCGTTGATGATGATAACTGTTTCTGCTTTTGCTGATAAGCAGGAATGGATTGATAAAGATTATGATTTTGGGAAAGCTAAACGGATTCTGGTTAATTTAACCGTTCCTGATGAATTGAAAAATGGTATTACAGAAAAAGAAACAGAAGAAATTTTTTTAGAAGTTTTACAAGATAAAGTAACAAATAAAATTGTTCCGTTAGGCTATAAAGTTAAAAATTTAAATGACGTTAACAAAGATATGGAATTACTTTATGGAATAAATATCGAAGAATTGGCAAAAAATAATCCGTCGGAAGCAGAAAACACTTTTATTAAATATGTAAATGAGAATATAGATTTGGTTTTTAATGCAGTATTGCTTGAGTATTCGACTGGAACCAGATATCAGGAAGGCTATTATATATCCGTACCTAAAACAGAATCACATTATGTTAGCAACGGTATGTACGGCGGTCAAATTGTTACAACTCATACAACGGAGCAGCAATATATAGGACCTCAAAATGTACCGATGACTTATACAACAGTAAAATTTATAATTAATGATATGGCTACAAAGGCGAATGTATGGACTAGAATTGATAAAAGAGAACGCGAAGGAGATGAATTGTTCGGTAATAGTAAGCCTAAAGAAGTTTTTGAGCGTATTATAAAAAGTGCTTTTGATGATTTTACAGAGAAAATAGAAAAAGCTTCAAAGATTGAAGAATAAAGAAGGGATAGGTATGAAAAAGATTTTAGGTTTTATCTGTGCAATCTTAATAACGGTTTTTGCTATAATGCCCAATGCTTATGCAGAAGTGCAAAAGGATTATGGCAATTTAGATATGAATAGATGGGTTTATTTTGCAAGTGATAATAATGAAACTACCGATTTATTGATAGATATTACATCGTTTGATTATACACCGTCAAATAATGAAAAATTACTTTGCAATTTATGGATCTGTTATTATAAAGATGATAATAGTTATGATTTGCAAAATTTGACTGTAGATTACTTCGGAAAGACAACTACATGTAATAGCGTTGTTTTATATGATAAAAACGGAAACATAAAAACCTCCTATACAGATCCAGTTCCAATGCCAACAAGAATAGTACCAAGTTCTTTTGGTGAAGTAATATATTTTGTTGCTTTTCCTCCTGAATTAATGGAAAAGTTAAGAGAGGAAGCTATGAAAAATCAGTAAAATATAAGGTGTAACGAACAATGAAAAACGAACTTTATTTATCAACTGCATATTTGGATGATTTGATGGTGCGGATGGCGCACCACAGCACGGCTATTGAAGGCAACACGTTGACGCAGGGCGAAACAAAAAGCGTTTTGATTGACGGCTATGTGCCGCGCGCGATTGATTTGCGCGAATTGAACGAGGTTTTAAACTACAAAGCCTTTACAAAACAAATGGTTCAGTTTTTGCTTGATGGCAGAGAGGTAAACAGCGATTTTATTAAGGAAATCCATGCCATACTTTGCCATGGGGCAATTGAATCTGTGCCGGGCAAGTTTAAAACGCAGCCTAATATGGTTATCGGCGCAGATTTTACACCGTCGCCGCCGTACCGCGTGCCAATGGATATTGAACAGTGGCGTCAGGATTTGGAGTATCAGTTAAGCAATGCCGCCGATGATAAAGCAAAGGTGGAAGCAATTTGCCGTCAGCATTTCCGTTTTGAACATATTCATCCCTTTCCGGACGGAAACGGGCGTGTGGGACGTGCGCTGATGGTTTACACAGCTTTGCAGAACAAAATGGCGCCGATAGTAATTCCGGTGCAGGAAAAGAAAAAATACATTAACTTTTTAAATACGGAAGATTTAAACGGATTTGTAGATTTTTGCCTAGAATTGCAGCGGCAGGAAATTGAGCGGATAAAAATTCTGGCTGATGAACGTGATAAGGTTTTAATGGTATACGGTAAATAAAAAAGAGTCTGGTACTTAACCAGACTCTTTTTGTATATAGGAATCACTCCAGTAAATTGTTTTTGCGCCAGCCTTCGCTTTTCCAGCGGTAAATAAAGACAAGCGCGCGCAGGCATTCATCAAGGCACATGGCAAGCCATACGCCGACGAGCCCCCAGCCAAGGTGTAGCCCGAAGAACCACGCGCCCAGCGTTGCCACGCTCCACATGGAAACAAGCCCCGTCGTTACCGGCCATTTGATATCGCCAGCCGCCTGCAAGCTCATAACCATTACCATGTTGACGGCGCGCCCCGCTTCAAGGAACACTTCAATCAAAAAGATGTGCCGCCCCAGTTCCAGCACTTCGGGGTTATCGGTAAAAATACCGTAAATGCTGTCGCTGTTAAAAAATAAAATCAGCGTAAGCGTGGTGCTGATTAAAACCGACAGGCGGATGGTTTTCCAGACGCGCTTTTCCACGGCGTCAAGGTCGCCAGCGCCGATTAAAAAGCCTACAATAATTTGTGTTGCCATGGCCAGCGCCTGCGAATAGATGTACGAGAACATGGCGATGATGTAGGCGTAAATTTTGGTGGTGATGACGACGATGCCCATGACGTTGACGAAGCGCATAATAACCATCTGAGAAATCTGGTAGGAAAGCGATTCGCCGCCGGAGGGCAGGCCGAGGTATAAAATTTTATACAGCGTGTTTTTGGGGAAGGGGCGCAGGTATTTAAACGAAAGTTTAACATCAATAAACCTGCGGAAGAAGTATAATATCAATATCAGCCCCAGCACTTTACTGGTGTTGGTGCTGATGGTTACGCCCAGAACGCCCATGGAGGGAATCGGCCCGAGGCCGTGAATAAGCACGCAGTTGCCCGCGATGTTGATGAGGTTCATAACAACGGAGCAAATCATGGTAATTTTCAGCAGCGAATAGCCGCGGAAGAAGGAAATGAACGAGATATACGCCGACTGCACGACGATAAAGAGGCCGATGTAGCGCAAAAACAGCGACGCTTCGTCCCAGATATCCGGCGGCACGTCCAGAAGCCCTAAAAAGAAGCCGTCAAAAATAAACAGCGCCGCGCTGATGATAACGCCGAAAACCATATTTGCCAGCAGCGATACGGTGCAGACTTCGGCGACTTTTTCTTTGTTGCCCGCGCCGCGGTGTTGGGCAATTAAAATGGTTGCCGCCATGCTGATAACGCTGAGCGCGAGGATGACGATGTTGATTATCTGGTTGGCGTTGCCGACGGCGGCGACAGAGTGCTGCGAGTAGTGGCTGAGCATGAACTGGTCCACGTTGCCGACCATCATCTGCAAAAGTATTTCGATGAAAATCGGCCAGGTCATTTTAAAAACCGAAAGCTTCTGCGTGCCTTCGGCGTGTTTTATTTTAGGCATAATATGCTCCTTTGGTGCGGAAAAATATCTTTTATTATAGCAGTTTGCATGGCATTTACAAGCATATAAATGTAAAAAAATGCCTGCGGCGGTAAATTCGCAAAAGTCTGAAAAAATAATGTTAACCACAACTCGATAAAAGGTTGACAATAAAAACGGCAAAACTTATAATTAAAACGTAAAGGTGTGGTGAACTATGTTAAAACTTATCAGGGCTTTATCAGAATACAACGGCCCGACTTACGACGGCGCGGTAATGGCCAAGGCCGCAATCCGCGCGACAGATTTATCAAACGGTGAATATTTAACGCGTCCGGTAAAAATGGCTCCGCCCCGCATGGGCGTGATGGAGGCTTACCGCGAAGGGGCTGCTTCGCTGACGGTTACGCTTTTGCGTCCGCTGGTGCGCGCCGGCGAGATGCCCGAGGTTGTGCCGCAGGGCGAAAAGCTGTTGAGCTTTGTAATTGACAAGGACGAAATTAACGCTTACCTTGACGCGGTGAACGATACCAATTCCATCCACCGCGGTGATAACCCGGTTGTGCCGGGCTTGTGCATGGTTGAGCGTTTGTGGCGCGAGCTTGCTAAGCCGATGCCGCTGAACTGGGATGTGAAGTTTAAAATGCCGGCGTTTGCAGGCGAAACGATTGACGTATATAAAAATCGCGGCGCGCTGGACGGCTACTGCGGCGGGCGCGAGCTGTTCAGCATTGCGGTAAAGGGGCGGTAACATGGCACAGGCAAAAACAGACGGCACGCGCGATATGGTAAAGATGGCGCTGCTCATGGCGATGAACTGCGTGTCGGCGTATGTCATTATTCCGCTGCCGTTTTCGCTGTCGCCGATATCCTTGCAGACGGTGTTTGTTAACCTGCTGGGCTTTTTGCTGACGCCGCGCCAGGTAGTGATTGCCATGAGCGCTTACCTTTTGATGGGTTTGGCGGGCATACCGGTGTTTACCGGCGGTGCCAGCGGTCCGGGCAAGCTGTTTGGCCCGACCGGCGGTTATATTTTTGGTTTTATGGCAGCGGCGTTTATCATCAGCTGGCTGCGCGGCAATAATTACGGCTTTAAACGCTGCGCCTTTCTGGGTGTGGTTGTCGGCATACCGGTAATTTATCTGTTCGGCGTGGCGCAGCTTAACCTGCTGACCGGCATCGGCTGGGAAAAAGCAATTATTACCGGCGCTTTGCCGTTCATCCCGATGGACATTGTTAAATGCGTAGCGGCGGCGTACATCACCGCGCCGGTGCAAAGGGCGATTGGCGGCGGACGCTGATGGACAGGGTTTGTTTAATCGGCGGGCTGCGCACCTATGTAGGGCTGACAGGCGGCGTGTATAAGCACGTACCGGCAGAACTTTTGGGTGCGGCGGTGCTGAAGGAAGTTGTAAAAAAATATAACGCTGTGCCGCAGCAGATAATCGCGGGCAACGGCGTGGGCGCAGGCGGAAACATTGCAAGGCTGGCGGCTTTGGAAGCCGGGCTTGATGAAACAATACCTGCCGTAAGCGTCGATGTGCAGTGCGGCAGCGCGCTGGAAGCCGTGGCGATGGCGGCGGCAAAAATAGAAGCGGGCGAGGCGGACGTGATTATCGCCGGTGGGTTTGAAAGCACCAGTACCCAGCCGCGGCGCGGATACAATGCCAACCACCCGGATTACAAGGGTGAAGAAACGTACAGCGTCGCCAAGTTTATGCCGAACATTCACCGTGAAACTGTGATGCTGGAGGGCGCAGAGCTGACGGCGGAGTGCGAGCATATCAGCCGTGCGGAAAGCGACCCTTGGGTTTTGCGCAGCCACAAACTGGCGGCGCAGGCAGCGGCGGACGGCGTGTTAAACGATATTATCGTGCCCTGCTTCGGCGCGGTGCGCGATGAAGGCATCCGCCCCAGAATGAGCCAGCGTTTGCTGGACAGGTTGCCCTGCGTTTTGGAGGGCGGCAGCTTTACTAATGCGGCCAATGCCTGCCTGACCAATGACGGCGCGGCGTTTGTGCTGCTGACGAGTGAAACTTACGCCAAAGCGCATAACCTTGCCGTGCAGGCCAAAGTGCGTTGCAGCGCGGCAGTAGGCGGCGACCCTTTAGTGAGCCCCAAAAGCGCGGTGCTGGCGGTGCAGGCGCTGCTGCAAAAAGCAGGGCTTGCTCATAACGAGATAGATTGCTTTGAACTGAACGAAGCGTTTGCCGTTATCGACGTGTTGTGCAGCCGTGCGTTCCCCGGGCACGAGGACGGCTACAATATTTTCGGCGGCGCGCTGGCATACGGGCACCCTTACGGCGCTTCCGGCGCGATTATTCTGCTGCACCTGTTAAAATCGCTGGCAAAGCGCGGCGGCAGGTACGGCGTGGCTTCGGTTGCGGCGGCTGGCGGCGTTGGCACGGCGCTGTTAATTGAGAGATGTTAATATGGATTATTTAGATATAATAGCAGCAAAGCCGCCCCAAAAGGCGGCTTTAATAACAGAAGAACGGGTTTATACCTACGGCGGGCTGACGGAATTGGCGCAGAACCGGCGGCGCGAAACGCAGGGGCAAAGCGGCGTCTGCTTCATCAAAAAACAAACGATAGCCGAGCAGCTGATTGAATTTATCGCGCTGAGCGGCACGCCTTTAGTGCCGGTGCTTACGCCGCAGGAAGCTGATACCGCACACCTTGCCAATATATCCGCCCCGGCGGAAGCTTGCATGGGCGTAATGACGAGCGGCACAACCGGCAGGCCGAAGGTGCTGTTCCGCACTTTTGCAAGCTGGGCAGGCTTTTTTGACGAGCAGAACCGCGTGTTTGGCATAACGGAAGCAAGCTGCATGTTTGCGCAGGGCAGCCTGGCGTTTACCGGCAACCTTAATTTGTACATGGGCGTGCTGCACGCAGGGGCGGCAATCGCTGCGGCGGATAAATTTCGTCCGCGTTTGTGGCAGGAGATGATTGCGCGGCATAACTGCGACGTGGTGTACCTGATACCCGCCAAACTGCGCCTGCTTACACGCAGCACCAAAGAGCCGCTGGCGTGCGTTAAAAATATTATCGCCGGGTCGCAGGGCTTTGACCGCAGGGATATGGCGGCGGTGAAACGCATTATGCCCAATGCGGAGACGACGCTGTATTACGGCGCAAGCGAAGTGAACTATATTACTTACATTACCGGCGCAGAAATGACGGACGACCGCACGCTGATTGGCAGGCCGTTTAACGGCGTAGGCGTAAGCGTTAAGGACGGCGAAATTTACATTGACACGCCGTACCATGTCATCGGCAAAGCGCGCCCCTGTACGCTGGGTGACTGCGGCAGCATTGACGCGGACGGCATGCTGCACTTTTTGGGGCGGCGCGATGATATGTACAACATCAACGGGCTGAAAATATCCGGCTTGAAGGTGACGGACGCGCTGCTGGACTGCGAAGGCGTGGAGGATGCGGCGGTACTGCCAATGCACAGCGACAGCGGCGATATGCTGGCGGCTTTTGTTGTGGGCAAGGGCTTAACCAAAACACTGCTTTTGCAAATGCTGCGCGGCAAACTGACGGAGCACGAACTGCCCAAGCGTATAATTTTTATGGACGCCCTGCCCAAAAACGAAAGCGGCAAAACCGACAGGAAAAAATTGAAAACATTGCTTGAAAAATAAAACTGCTGTCTGAAGGTTAAAGTTCAGGCAGCAGTTTTTGTATGCGTTTATAAATTTTAAAAAATTACTTGCACGCAGCACTGCTTTGTGCTATTATGTACCTGCGTTTGCAGCGGCAGGGCAGCACCGTTCGGGCTGTACCAGAGATGCTGCGGCAAAAGCAAAAAAACTGGTCGTAAAACCGCTTGGACTTAATTGCCGGGACGTGACTGAAATTGGGCATTTATGCGTATTTTTAGCGTACTCCGGGTGGAGTACGCTTTTTTTATGCTTCCGGTAATCCTTGCAGAAAGGAGTTGTTATGGATTTAACTTTTGGCGTAACAGGCGCGGGCAAAGTTGGAGCATCATTTGTTAAGGCGTTTTGTGCGGCGGGTTTACGCTGCGCAGGCATTTACGGCGGCGCTTACGCGGATAAAAAAGCAAAATTGCTTGCCATACCGCTTGTTACGCCGGGCGAAATGGCGCAAAGGGCGGATGTGATTTTTATCTGCGTGCCTGACAGGGCGATTGGCGAAGCTGCCGAAGCTCTGGCGGCGGAAGTTGTGCGCAGCGGAATTGAAGTGCAGGGCAAATTTGTTTATCATGTCAGCGGCAGCGCGCAGTGTAATGTTTTAGCACCGCTGGCAGAGCTGGGTATGGAAACCGGCAGCCTGCACCCTTTGCAGAGCTTTGCCGCGCCGCGCGATAGTCTGGCAAACATCGGCATGGCTGTGGACGGAACGCCTAAGGCGCAGGCTTTGGCAAACGATTTGGCGCGGCTTGCAGGCGCAGTTCCGTTTAACGTGCCTGCTGAAGAAAGAGCGGCGTACCACGCGGCGGCGTGCTTTTGCAGCAACTACGCCGTAACGGTAGTGGCGCTGGCGCAAAAACTGCTCAGCCGCTGGGCGGCAAGCGAAGAAGAAGCATTTAAATTGCTGCTGCCCTTGTTTAACGGCACGGCGCACAATTTGCAAAACGCCAAAACGGCGGGGCAGGCGCTTACAGGCCCTATCGCGCGCGGCGACGCGGTAACGGTAAAGGCGCATCTGGCAGCACTGCCGCAGGAATTTTTATCCGCCTATTGCGTCCTTGGCAGAGAAACTGTAAAGCTGGCGGCGGAAAACGGCAGCATAACGCCATCCGCGGCAGCGGAAATGGAAAGTTTATTAACGGAGGCAACTAAATGAAACAAATTACAACGGCGACGATAAAACAGATGAAGCAGAACGGCGAGCCGATTACGATGGTGACGGCGTATGATTACGCTATGGCAAAAAACGTGTGCGAGGCCGGTATTGAAATGATTTTGGTGGGCGATTCGCTGGGCAATGTGGTGCTTGGCTACAACAGCACCGTGCCGGTAACGATGGACGAGATGATTCACCACACCAAAGCCGTTATGCGTGGGGCGCAGGGCGCGCTGGTGGTGGGTGATATGCCGTTTATGAGCTATCAGGCGAGCGTGGTTGACGGTATGTATAACGCTGCCCGCTTTTTGAAGGAAACAGGCTGCGCGGCAGTGAAACTGGAGGGCGGCAGCGAGGTGTGCGAGCTGGTGCATAAGCTGACGCAGGCAGGCATACCCGTAGTGGGGCATATTGGCCTGACGCCGCAATCGGTAAACCAGCTGGGCGGCTTTAAAGTGCAGGGTAAAAGTGCGGAAGCAGCGCAGAAGCTTTTGGACGACGCCCGCAGTTTAGAGCAGGCAGGCGCGTTCAGCATTGTGCTGGAATGTGTGCCGGAACTTCTGGCAAAAAAGGTTACGGAAAGTTTGCCAACGGCGGCAACTATCGGCATCGGCGCAGGCAAATGCTGCGACGGGCAGGTGCTGGTGTGCAACGATTTGCTGGGCTTTACGGATGGCTTCTGCCCCAAATTTGTTAAACGCTATGCCGATGTGTACGGTGAGATTGTAAATGCCGTTAAGGGCTACATTACCGACGTTAAGTCGCGCAGCTTCCCGGCGGCAGAACATACCTTTAAAATTGACGACGACGTGTTGGATAAACTGTACTGATAAAGGAGAATAAAAATGAAACTTTGCAAAACTGTGGCGGAACTCCGCGAAGAAATTGCGCTGGCTAAAGCTGCCGGCAAAACTATCGGCCTTGTGCCGACTATGGGCGCGCTGCACGAGGGTCATGCTTCGCTTATTAAAGCGGCGGCAATGGAAAACGAACTGGTAGTGGTAAGCGTGTTTGTAAACCCCACGCAGTTTGGCCCTAATGAGGATTTGGACGCTTACCCCCGCACGTTGGAAGCAGACTGCAAGCTGGCGGAAAGTATGGGCGCTGACATTGTTTTTGCGCCGAGCCCGGCGGAAATGTACCCCAGTAAGGACATGACATGGGTTGAAGTTACCGGCGATATTACCAAAGTGTTATGCGGGCGCACCCGCCCCATCCACTTCCGTGGCGTAACAACCGTGGTAAGCAAGCTGTTTAATCTGGCGCAGCCGGACCACGCCTACTTTGGGCAGAAGGACGCGCAGCAGGCAGAGGTTATTAAACGCATGGTTAAGGATTTGTTCTTTAACGTGCAGCTGCGCATTATGCCGATTGTGCGCGAAGCAGACGGGTTGGCAAAATCATCGCGCAACACTTATTTAAGCAAGGCGGAGCGTGCGGCGGCAGTTGTTTTAAGCAGCAGCCTTGAAACCGCACAAACTTTATTCGGCGCAGGCGAACGCGACAGCAAAAAGCTGGTGGAAGGTGTTAAAAAGCTTATCGGCGATGAGCCGATGGCCGATATTGATTATGTGGAAATGTATGCCCTGCCGGGGCTGAAACCGGTGCCGGAAGTTTTAACAACCGGGCAGTATCTTTTGGCGGTTGCCGTAAAATTTGGCAGTACCCGCCTGATTGACAACGTAATTTTGGAGGTAAAATAAATGCTTTACACAATGATGCACGGCAAAATCCACCGCGCTACCGTTACGGAAGCCAACCTTGAATATATGGGCAGCGTTACTATCGACAGCGATTTAATGCAGCTGGCAGGCATTTTGCAGGGCGAGCGCGTGCAGATTGTTGACAATAACAGCGGCTCGCGCCTTGAAACTTACACCATTGCGGGCGCGCCGGGCAGTGGCGTAATTTGCCTTAACGGTGCGGCGGCACGCCTTGAAGCGCTGAGCCTTGTGCCAAAGGTTGTAATGGTTGACGAAAACAACAAACCCATGAAGGTGCGCGGCACGGAACTGGAAAGAGAAATAGGCTGAAATTAAAAAACTGCTGTCTGAGTGTTAAAGCTCAGACAGCAGTTTTTGTATGCGTTTATGTTGTTTTAAATAAACCTGCCGGTTACTATATACGTGCATGAAATGGAACGCCTTGGCCGTAATAAACAGGAAATTTTAGATAACCTGCGTGAGTTTAAAGCCAAAGGCGTTATCATCAGAATTTTAAATATACCAACAACGATGATTGATTTCAGCGCCTATGACAGCAAGATGCAAAAAATGATGCTGGAAATGATTAACAACATCATGATAGAAGTAATGGCCACCTTTGCCGAAAATGAGCGCGACAGTATTTTGAAACGGCAGCGTGAGGGCATTGATGCAGCAGCACGCCGCGGAGTAAAGTTCGGCCGCCCCGCAAAAACTTTTCCGGAAAGCTGGTCAGATGATTATAAAGCCTGGAAAGCTGGAAAGGTAACGGCTGTATCGCTTTACAAGAAATACGGGATGGGCTGCACAACCTTTTACAGCAATGTAAAGAAATGGGAGCAGGAGCATAATATTGAACACAAATAAAGAAAAGAAGATAAAAATAAAACCTGCCAGGAACGAAAGTTTTGAGGCAACGCTGGAGCGTTATGGGCAGGGCAAGTTGTTTAATTTAGAAAATATAAAAATTCAGGCAAATAAAAAATAAGATGGCGCAAAACCAAAGCGCCATCTTATTTTTTAACTGTGCATATTTTACATTATACTTAGTTAAATGTCAAAAAAATAAAAGGCTGTAAAACAGCCTTTTATCACCATACAAATTTTATAACCAGCCTTATTTCTGTATTAATTAACACAATATTTTCAATTATAAATTTATTTTTGGTTTTCATTAAAATACAAGTTATTATATTTTATTATTTTACAAATTAAACTTTTATGATTTCCGCAATCTACTATTATAATTAATAATCCAGTAATAATTACTATAATTTGAAAATTTTTAAAAACTAAATGAATAGTCGCTTTTTCACGTAATCCTAATTTTGCAAATTTTTGTAATATACTAAACTTATTTATTTTATATGTTTTATCTTTTATTTGATTAATCTTTCTTATTTCTTTTTCAGAAAAACTAATATTTAAAAATTTTTTATCTAAAAATTTTCCTAAAATAATTTCAGTATCATTATATACCCATAAATATTTTAATACGCTAATATATTTTTCTTCAAGAATATAATATTCCTTTAATTTTTTGTTTCGTTTTGCTTTATCATAATATATTTCAATTTGTTTTAGCTTGTCATTATCTTTAATTACCTCTGGATACATTTCTATGTTATATATTTTAGATGGCATTGTTATATAGAAATAATCCAAAAAATATTCATAATGATTTAAACAGGGAGCTTTTATACCCCATTTTTCTATAATTTCATTAACTATAAACACAAGAATTGCCTTCTTTCTAAATTATTATTTTCTTAAAATTTTACCATCCTCTGCAATAGTTGCAATCCTTTCACCAGCACGATTAAACAGTTTCCAAACACTACCACCATGACCATTAGGACTTCTATCTTTTTCAATGTACCAACCTAAAGGTCCTTGCCATTTTGGCGGAACACCATTATTTCTCTTAAACAAATTTAAATTAATTTTATCTGAAGCACTCTTTATTTTATTAGGAATGCTATTGATTTTATTTCGTTCCGAAAAGTAAATCATAACATCACTAATACTATTACCAATATACTCTTTCGCATCATTGCTTGTTTCAGCAATCCAATTACCAGCCTCATCACAAGCAGCTATTATTTTACCTGTTGTATCTTGAATTAATTTTTGACCATTTTCTGTTGTTAAATACAAACTTCCACCTAACCCCAAAGCTGCTAAAACTTCAGAACCTAAAGGAATTGCTATTGCAAACATTGCATTATTCTTTGTTCCACTAACAGCTGAAGATGCACCACTTTGATAATTACCAGTTATAATTTCAGAGGCCGCACCACCTAAAATTGCACTGATAAACTGTTGTGTAGCTGGGTCAGCAGAAGATTTCTTAATTAAATCCATTACTGCTTCGTTAAACCCGCTGCCTGTTGCTCCACTTAAAAAATCTCCAGAAGTAATTTCAGACATAATGCCACCAGTAATCGCATGAAGTAGAATTTTATTTGTGCCGCCATCTTTCCACGAATCAATCTCTTTATTTAAAGAATTAATTCTTTCTATATCTCCTGTTTTCTCAGCTTCAATAAGTTCCAGTGTTAATTCAATTTCTTTATTTACTGATAATTTATGTATTTCATTATAAACAAGCTCTCCAAACAGTCCTGCCAGTTCCTGTCGTTCTTCAATGCTGTCCTTATCAAAAATTTCACCGAGTTTGTTAAGGGAGTTCTGCGTATCGCGGTTCAGGCCTGCAAGGTCTTGTTTCTGGTTTTCTTTATCGCGGATTTCAATTTCGCCTTCAGAAACCGTTGCCTTGGTTGTGCTTTCGGCTTCATCTTCGGCAGGCATGCCAATATTAGGCGTTACGCCTTTTTCGTTATAATCTGCGCCGTTATCAATATTTACATTTACGCCGGTGCTGCCTGCTTCATATTCCGCTTCGTTCTTAATATCTCCATAAGTAATCGTGCCGGTAGAAAGTTTATTTTCTTCATTATAGCATAAAAACTGTTATTTTAAATAAACCTGCCGGTGATGCTGGCGGGTGTGGTTTTTATTTGCTGCGGCGTGCCGGTGGCAACAATGCGCCCGCCTTCTTCGCCGCCGCCCGGGCCCATGTCGATAATGTAATCGGCATTGCGGATAACGTCAAGGTCATGTTCGATGACGATAACCGTTGCGCCGCTGTTAATCAGCGTCTGGAATACGCCGAGCAGTGTGCGCACGTCAAGCGGGTGCAGGCCGATGGTCGGTTCGTCGAAGATAAAGACGGCGTCGCTCTGCGTTTTGCCCATTTCGCTGGCAAGTTTCAGTCGCTGCGCTTCGCCGCCGGAAAGGCTCGGCGTTTCTTCGCCCAGTGTTAAATAACCCAGCCCCAAATCCTGCAACACCTGCAAACGCTGGCGTACCAGTTTTAAATCTGCGCAGGCGGTAAGGGCAGTGGTAATGTCCATGTCCATCAAATCGGGCAGGGTGTACGCTTTGCCTGCGTTGTTGGTGTAGGCAACTTTGCCCGCGTCCTTGCCGTAGCGGCTGCCGCGGCAGTCCGGGCAGGGTATTTGCACGTCCGGCAGAAACTGCACGTCAAGGTTAATTACGCCGGTGCCGTCGCAGGTGGGGCAGCGCAGTTTGCCGGTGTTGTACGAAAAGTCGCCTGCTTTAAAGCCAAGCGCTTTGGCAGCGGCGGTGCGGGCAAAAATTTTGCGCAGCTCGTCGTGTACGTTGGCGTAGGTGGCAACAGTGGAGCGCACGTTAATGCCAATCGGCGTGGCGTCAATCAGTTTTACGTTTTTAATGCCGTCCGCTTCGGCAGCCAGCACGTGTTCCGGCAGTTTAGCACCGTTTATGGCGGCGGTCAGGCCCGGCACAAGGCTTTCCAAAATCAGCGTGGTTTTGCCGCTGCCGCTGACGCCGGTTACAACCGTCAGCCTGCCTTTGGGTATGTCAACCTCCAGCGGTTTAACGGTGTGGATGGCGCCGGTGGCAAGGTGGATGCGCCCTTCGCTGAACATTTCCTCTGCCGGTGTCTGCGGGTGCACGTGTAAATCCGCCCCGGCGGATAAAAACGGGCCGATTCTGGAATTT
This sequence comes from uncultured Phascolarctobacterium sp., assembly GCA_949295115.1. Classification (GTDB taxonomy): domain Bacteria; phylum Bacillota; class Negativicutes; order Acidaminococcales; family Acidaminococcaceae; genus Fusicatenibacter_A. Next base: position 59,043 of record CASFJU010000004.1, on the reverse strand, counting down.
TTGTCGGCGGCAATGTTACTGATAGTTCCTTCGGCGATGACGCGGCCGCCGTTTGCGCCTGCTTCCGGCCCCATTTCAATCAGCCAGTCCGCCGCTTTTAAAATTTGCGTGTCGTGGTCGACGAGCAGGACGGAGTTGCCGTCGGCGATTAAATCGTGCATAACGCCGGTAAGCCCGACGATGTTGGAGGGGTGCAGCCCGATGGAGGGTTCGTCCAGAACGTACAGCACGCCGGTTGTGCGGTTGCGCACGGCGCGGGCAAGCTGCATGCGCTGGCGTTCGCCGGTGGAGAGCGTGCTGCTGGCGCGGTCGAGCGTTAAATAGCCCAGCCCCAAATCCATCAGCCTTTTGGCAACGCTCTGGAAGGATTCGCAAATGCTTTTTGCCATGGGGCGCATGGGTTCGGGCAGTGTTTGCGGTACGCCGTCCACCCATTTGATGAGTTCCGTCAGCGTCATTTGGCAGGCTTCGTCAAGCCCGATACCGCGCAGTTTAGGCGCGCGTGCGGCGTCGCTTAAGCGTGTGCCGTGGCAGTCGGGGCAAACATCTTGCTTCAAAAATTTTTCCACGCGCTTCATGCCTTTTTCGTCCTTAACTTTGGCCAGCGCGTTTTCCACGGTGTAAACTGCGTTGTAATAGGTAAAATCAAGCTCGCCTGCCTGGTTGCTGCTTTTGGCTTTATAAAAAATGTGCTTTTTTTCGGCTGGCCCGTTGTAAACAATGTCCTTTTCCTTATCCGTCAAATCGCAGAAGGGTACGTCGGTGCGCACGCCCATAGCGCGGCACACGTCCGTCATCAGCGACCACATCAGCGAGTTCCACGGGGCAACTGCGCCTTCGTCGATGCTTAGGCTTTCGTCCGGCACCAGCGTGCTGCGGTCAACGGTGCGCACCATGCCCGTACCGTCGCAGGTGCGGCACGCACCCTGACTGTTGAACGCCAGTTCTTCCGCACCGGGCGGCCAGAATTTGGCGCCGCAGGTGGGGCAGGTTAACTGCTGCTCGGCAGCGACGGCAAGCGTCGGCGGCACATAATGCCCGTTGGGGCAGCGGTGGCTGGCAAGGCGCGAGAACATCAGGCGCAGGCTGTTTAACAGTTCCGTGCCCGTGCCGAAGGTGCTGCGTATGCCGGGTACGCCGGGGCGCTGATGCAGTGCAAGCGCCGCCGGTACGTACAGCACTTCGTCCACCTGCGCTTTGGTGGCCTGCGTCATGCGGCGGCGTGTGTAGGTGCTGAGCGCTTCCAGATAACGACGCGAGCCTTCGGCATACAGTACGCCCAAAGCCAGCGACGATTTGCCGCTGCCGGATACGCCCGCAATGCCGACGATTTTGTTCAGCGGCACATCTACGTTGACGTTTTTTAAATTGTGTACGCGCGCGCCGCGGATTTTAATTTTATCAACCATGGTAAGTTCCTCTTAAAGCAAAAGCGGCACATGGATTGCCATGAGCCGCCTGCAAATAAAATTATTTGTTAATCTGTCCGTCTACGCCTTTAACGAACCAGTCGATGGAAAGAAGGTCCTTATCGCTGAGAGCCTGGCCTGCCGGTACGCGTTCTGTGCCGGTCTGGTCATACAGCGGGCCTGCGAATACAACGAGCTTGCCGTCGATGATGTTCTGTTTGGCAGCGTCAGCCAGCTGTTTGGTTTCGTCCGATACGGCCGGGCCGTAAGGAGCGATATCGACAACTTTGTCTTTCATGCCGCCCCAGTAAGCGGAGGATTTCCAGGTGCCTGCTTCAACTTCTTTGATGGTCTTTTCATAGAACGGTCCCCAGTTCCAAACGGCGGAAGTCAGGGAAGCCTTCGGTGCGTTGGCAGACATATCTACGTTGTAGCCGATGCCGTACACGCCGCGTTCTTCAGCAGCCTGCTGCGGTCCGGGGGTGTTCTGGTGCTGGGCGATAACGTCCGCACCGGCGTCAATCAGCGTAAGCGCAGCCTGTTTTTCGGTGGTCGGGTTGTACCAGGTGTTGGTCCACAAAACTTTAACGGTTGCGTCCGGGTTCACGCTCTGTACGCCAAGGGTAAAGGCGTTGATGGCGCGGATAACTTCCGGAATCGGGAAAGCGGCAACAAAGCCGATGGTATTGGTTTTGGTGGTTTTGCCTGCAACGATGCCGGTTACATAGCGCGCTTCGTACATGCGGCCAAAGTAAGTGCCGACGTTTTCTGCGGTTTTAAAGCCGGAGCAGTGCAGGAAAGTAATATCCGGGAATTTTTTGGCGACGTTAATCGTCGGGTCCATATAGCCGAAGCTGGTGGTGAAAATGATTTTGTTGCCCTGCGCGGCAAGCTGGTTGATAACGCGCTCGCTGTCAGCGCCTTCCGGTACGGATTCCATAAAGGAAGTCTGTACTTCCGGCATATTTTTGGCAACGTACTGGCGGCCCAGTTCGTGCGCCATGGAATAGCCGCCGTCTTTAGCCGAGCTTACATAAACAAAAGCAGCTTTGGTTTTACCGGCAGCCGCTTCGTCTTTTTTATCGCCGCCGCAGCCTGTTAAAAGTGCGCCGCAGGCCAGCATGGCGATGAGGGAACAAGCAAGTAATTTTTTCATCGTTTAACCTCCGTCCGTAATTTATATATTTAATTGTAGCAATTTAACGGCCAAAGTGCAATAAGCTATCCGCCAAAGCGGAAGAATTTGTGAAAAGAATTGCAAAAGACTTGTCAAAATACGTTTTTAAAGAGATAATTATAATGAGTATTTATTTGTAGAACAGGACGGCGCGTATGTCAGAAAATAATGGCAGCACAGGCAACAAAAAATTTTTGAAGGGCACGTTAATCCTTACGGCGTCCAGCATGGTTGTTAAAATCATCGGCTCGCTGAACTGGATTATCCTTTCGCGCATCCTCGGCGGCGAGGGCATCGGGCTGTATCAGATGGGCTTTCCGATTTACCTGATGGCGATAACGGTTTCGTCGGCGGGCATACCGGTGGCAATTTCCATCATTACGGCGGAAAAAGTGGCGGAGAATGATTTCTTCGGCGCGAAAAGGGTGTTCAACGTATCGCTGCGGCTGCTGTTTTTAAGCGGCCTGGTATTCAGCTCGGCGCTATGGTTTGGCGCGGGCTGGCTGATTGAGAACCACTGGATTCGCGACGCGCGCGCTTATTATTCCATCATCGCGCTGGCACCGGCGGTATTTTTTGTAACCTTCCTTGCCAGCTTCCGCGGATATTTGCAGGGCTGGCAGATTATGACGCCGACAGCGGCTTCCGAAGTGGTGGAGCAGCTGATGCGCGTTGTGACGATGATTGTTTTTGCCTACATGTTTATGCCGTACGGGCTGGAATACGCGGCGGGCGGCGCAAGTATGGGTGCAGGCGTGGGCGCGTTCTGTGCGTTGTTGGTGCTGATGTGGTTTTACGCGCGCCTTAAACGCAGCCTGAAAGATAAAATGCAGGGCGCGGCGATGACGAAAGAGCCGGAAAGTGCCCGCAAGATTATTACAAGATTGTTAAAACTGGCGCTGCCGGTATCAATGTCAAGCCTGATGCTGCCGGTGGTTGCCAATCTGGATTTACTTATTGTGCCGCAGCGGTTGGAAGCGGCGGGCTTTTCCGTCGGCGAATCGACGGAGCTGTTTGGCTACCTGACCGGCATGGCGGTGCCTTTGGTAAACCTTGCCACCATTTTTACGGCGGCAATGACGATAAACCTTGTGCCTGCGATTTCCGAATCGCGCACGCTGAAAGATGCGGCGGGCATTAAGGCAAAAATCAGCACGGCCTTCCGCGTGGCGATGATTATTACCCTGCCGTGTTCCGTCGGCTTGTATTTGCTGGCGGGCGACGTGGCGGCGCTGATTTACAACGCGCCGGGCGCGGCGGGCGCGATTCGTACCATGAGTTTTGGCATTTTCCTTTTGGGTTTGCACCAGATAAGCACCGGCATTTTGCAGGGTCTTGGCAAAACAGCGCTGCCGGTTATCGCCATGATTTTTGCGGCGGCGGTTAAGGTTTGCTTAAGCTGGGTGCTGACGGCGCAACCGGAACTTGGCATTAACGGCGCTTCCATAGCGACGCTGGCCGATTTTGGCATTGCGGCGGTGCTGAACATGCTGTTTATTTACAAGCACGCGCATTATTCGTTAAGCATCGGCGGCATTATTAAACCGGCGCTGGCATCGGCGGCAATGGGCGCGGCGGTGTACGGCGTGCTGCTTATCGGCGCGGGCTGGGGCGCATGGTCAATCCTTGCGGCGATGGCTGTTGCCGTGCCGGTGTATGCAGTTGCGCTGGCGGGCGTCGGCGGTTTGAACAAGGACGACCTTGAGGATATTCCGTTCATCGGGCGCAGGGTGCTGGCGTTGGGTCAGCGTGTTGGTTATTTTAAATAAGAGGGAACAATAATGAGCGATAAGTTTTATACATTTACATCGCCGGAAGGCAAAACGCGCAAAATACCGGCGCTGGCGTTTAAGGCAGCGGTGGTGCTGGCTGTGGCGGCAGTGGGCTTTGGCGTTTACGCGGCGTATGCGTTTATGCGTTACCACGGCTTGCAGCAGGAATTTGCCGATTACCGCGCGCATAAGGCGGAATACGAGGAGCGCATGCAGAGCCTTTTGGACGACAACGAAAAAATGCTGCGCGACATGAACGAAATGGCAACGCTGGAAAGCCGTCTGCGCCGCGCGCTGATACGCGACCCGGAAGCAGGATTGCAGCTGTGCACGGCAGCGCAGGACGAAAGCACGGCGGTAAAGCCGGAATACATGGGTCAGGGCGGCCCCGCCGGGATGAACATGCCGGAGCGGCTTGGCGTTCTGGAAGTGCAGAACAAAAACATTAAACAGCAGATTGACGATAAAAAAGCTTCGATGAAAGAGCTTTTAGCAGCGATGGAAAAACGCAGCAACTCGCTGAACGCTTTTCCTGATTTATGGCCGACGGAAGGCGGCGTAATCAGTTCGGATTACGGCGGGCGCATGGCGCCGATTGGCGGCGGTTACGACTGGCATCCCGGCATCGACATTGCCGTTGATTTTGGCGCGCCGGTGTATGCAGCGGCGGCAGGCACAGTGGAAATGGCCTGCTGGAACGGCGGCGGCTACGGGCGTTACGTTAAGCTTGACCACGGCAACGGTTACGAAACCGCCTACGGGCACATGAGCGGCATTGCCGTTGAAGAAGGGCAGGTTGTGCGCAAGGGTGATTTCATCGGCTTTGCAGGTAGCAGCGGTTACAGCACCGGTCCGCATGTCCATTTTGAAGTGCTGGTTGACGGCGAGTATGTTGACCCGATGTATATGTTAAGCAGCAAATAATCCGCGCAAGCGGTTAAATATTAAAATTAAACCGGAGGCGATTTTATGAAAAAATTTATTGTTTTGTTGACTACGCTTTTAACGCTGGCTTTTGCGGCAAGCTGCTTTGCAACCGAAAACAGCAGCGCCCTGAACAGCGCGGAAAATTCGGCGCAGAAAGTTATTACGGCGCTGGTTGCCAGTGACACGCTGGGCTATAAGGACGCTGAAAAAGCCATGAGCGCCGACCTTGCCAAAAACATGAACGTCAACACCTTTATCGCTATGCAGCGTCAGGTTAAGGAAAAATTCGGCAACCATAAGGAAACCAAATTCTTCGCTTTTGAGCGCTTTGACAAAGCCGACCGCCTGACCTATATTGCGTCCTTCAACCGCGAACCGGCCGTAAGCATCGTGTTCACGCTGGATAAAAACGCAAAAATTACTGAGTTCAGCCTGGCAGCGCTTCAGGTAGAAGAACAGGAAAACGCAGAGTAAAATAAAAAATTTACGGCATGCGCTATGGCGTGTGCCTTATTTTTTTGCACAATTTTACGTAAACGGCTGTTGGGGCACTTAAAGTTTTACACCGGCTTAATGGCGTTTAAATAATCATTCGTTATAATCAAAATAGTTTAGAATACTCTTGAAATTGGAGGAGTTAAAATGACGAATTTAAACGACAAAATGTCGCGCAGAAAATTTTTGCAGATGACTGCCGGTGCCGCTATCGGCGCAGCCATGCTGAACATGCCGGGCATGAGCTTTGCGGCAGGCGCTAAAGTCAAGGCAGCCGCTTACAACAATTTGCCGGACGCTGTTACGCTGGCAGCCAATTCCGAACTGGTGCAGCTTTCTTACCAGAAGATTAAAGACGCTGTTAAAACTATTCAGGACCGTTCGTTGGCACGCATGACGATGGACATCATCAACAACCCCGTGCCGACATTTATGAACAATTACCAGCTGCCGGGCAGCAAACGCACCGTTTATAATAAGCTGGTAGCAGCGGGACTCCTTGACAGCAGCAAAACCTCGCTGGAAAACTTTATGCCTCCGTATAACGGCGGCCTGCCGCAGCCGTTTTATTCTGCGCCGGGCAGTGGTTACGCCAGCCACCACGCTTATCCGGGCGGGCTTGCAACGCATACTGCAGCCAACCTGCAAATTTCCGAAGGCATTTACAACACCTATACCGGCCTGTTCAACAGTGCCCTCAGCCATGACATTGTAATAGCCGCACAGGCACTGCACGATCTGGCAAAACCGCTGGTGTTCCAGTGGCAGAAAGACCAGTCCTCGCTGACCGAATATCAGATTGCAGGCACCGGTGCGCACCACATTTTCAGCATCGCCGAAGTTATTTACCGCGGCTTCCCGGTTGAAGAAATTGTTGCACAGGCTTGTGCGCATACCATTCCCAGCGGCAAGGACGAGCAGATTGTTGCCGGTTACCTGAAAGCAGCCGCTGTAATTGCCGGTAAGGACGCCGAAAAACTCGGCCTTGTTACTTCCAAAGACACCATTCCGACTCCGCATAAGCAGGAGGGCTATATCACCAGCCTCGGCGACCATGACTTCGTACTCAGCGGCCCGGCCTGCCAGAAATCCGTGGCAATCCTTAAAGAAATTGCTGCCAAAGATTACGGCATGAGCAAGGCAGGTCTGGAAGGCGAACATTTCAACCGCTTCCGCAACTACATCGGCGCGCAGTACTCTATGATGTACATCGACAGCCTTGCTTCCACCAAAAACGGCATGGATAAAATCCGTCAGGCTGTTAAAAATGTAGTTGTTAAATAAGCTATCGCTTGACAAAAAACAGTATTAGATTTATTATAATTATACAAACGGTTAAATACCCCAATGGGTAACGAAATTAGGGCGTGCTGCAACACGTCCTTTTTTCATAAATAAAATAAAGCCGTGCAGCTGCAACTACACGGCTTGTTCTGCTTTTTAGTGTTTGTGATTATTCAGCCACCATGAAAAGTAGGCGACTGCTATCCCAACAAACAACGGAGCAAGCAGATGCTCTGCGATACGATTAAATACCTCCAATGGTAACACCTCCTTTCTAAATGGGAGGCGTTCATAATTATAGCATATTTATATATAAAAGAAAAGATAAAAACGCCATCAGGAATAATTTTGGCTAATCCTGATGGCGTTTAATTTTTGGGTTTTATTTTTTGCTTGTGGCTACATCTGCAAATGCTTTTTCAGCGGCGGCAATGGTTTTGGCAATGTCGTCCGGCGTATGTGCCAGCGAGATGAAGTTGGTTTCAAACTGGGAGGGCGGCAGGTAAATGCCCTGTTCCAGCATGCTGTGGAAGTAAATGCGGAAAGCGTCCAAATCACTGGCGCAGGCCGATGCGTAATCGGTAACGGGTTTATCGCTGAAGAAAACGGTAAACATCGAGCCTAAACGGTGGCACTGAACGGGCACGCCTGCTTTGGCTGCCGCACGTTCCAACCCGCCGACGAGGATTGCTGCATGGCTTTCCAGCGTGGCGCACACATTATGTTCTTCCATATAAGTAAGGTTGGCAATGCCTGCTGCCATAGCCAGCGGGTTGCCGCTTAAAGTACCGGCCTGGTACATCGGGCCGACCGGCGCAACCTTTTCCATAATCTCACGTTTGCCGCCATAAGCAGCTACCGGCAGGCCGCCGCCGATAACTTTACCCAGGCAGGTGATATCGGGGTCGATGCCGTACAGTGCCTGCGAGCCGCCCTGACAGGAACGGAAGCCGCTCATAACTTCATCGCAGATGAGGAGCGCGCCATATTCTTTGGTAATGGCGCGGATTTTGGCAAGGTAGCCGTCCTTCGGCAGAACTAAACCCATATTGCCGGGCGTCGGTTCCATAATAACGGCGGCAATGGTTTCACCCTGCGTGCGGAAAACTTCTTCCAGTGCCGCTTCGTCGTTGAACGGAATGGTAATGGTGTTGGCAGCAACATTTTTCGGCACGCCCGGACTGTCGGGTACGCCGAGCGTTGCTGCACCGCTGCCTGCTTTTACAAGCAGACTGTCGTGATGGCCGTGGTAGCAGCCGATGAATTTAACAATGTTGTCGCGTCCGGTGTAAGCGCGTGCCAGACGCAGTGCGCTCATGGTTGCTTCGGTGCCGCTGTTTACCATGCGTACCATATCCATGGAAGGCACTAAACGGCAAACAAGTTTGGCAAGCTCGGTTTCAGCCAGCGTCGGTGCGCCGTAGGACGAGCCTTTTTCGGCAGCCTTTTTGATGGCTTCGGTAACAACCGGATGAGCGTGACCCAAAAGCAGCGGGCCGTAGCTTAAAACGTAATCAATGTATTCGTTGCCGTCGATGTCGGTCAGCTTGCTGCCGCAGCCGCCTGCGATAATCGGCGGAATGCCGCCGACGCTGCGGAACGAACGCACGGGGCTGTTAACGCCGCCGGGGATATATTGTTTGGCTTCTTCAAAAGCCGCTTCGGATTTTGCGTGCTGCATGGCTGCCTCCTTATTCTTCGCGCAGCCAGCGTGCTGCGTCAAGAGCGTGGTAGGTAATAATCATTTTCGCGCCGGCGCGTTTAAAACCGGTCAGCGTTTCCATAACAATGCGTTTTTCGTCAATCCAGCCTTTCTGGGCTGCGGCTTTAACCATGGCGTATTCGCCGCTGACATTGTAAACGCACAGCGGGCGGTTAAAGGTGTCCTTTACGCGGCGGATGATATCCATAAATGCCAGCGCCGGTTTAACCATAACGATATCTGCGCCTTCTTCAATGTCCAGTTCAACTTCGCGCAGTGCTTCGTCGCTGTTGGCGGGGTCCATCTGGTAGCCTTTGCGGTCGCCTGCGCTCGGAGCGGAATCGGCAGCGGCGCGGAACGGGCCGTAGTAAGAAGATGCGTATTTAGCTGAATAAGCCATAATGGAAACATGGCTGAAGCCGTTTTCATCCAGCGCAGCGCGGATAGCCTGAACATAACCGTCCATCATGTTGGAAGGGGCGATGATATCGGCGCCTGCCTTGGCGTGGGATACGGCAACTTTGGCGAGCAGCGGCAGGGTAGCGTCGTTGTTGACGGTGCAGCCGTTTTCCAAAACGCCGCAGTGGCCGTGCTCGGTGTATTCGCACAGGCATACGTCGGTAACAATTACAAGGTCGGGGTATTTTTCCTTAATCAGGCGGCAGGCCTGCTGTACTGGTTCTTCCATATCCCAGGCGCTGCTGCCGGTAGCGTTTTTATAAGAAGGGATGCCGAATAAAATAACGGCAGGGATTTTCAGGTCAACGATTTCGTCCAGCACTTCCGGCAGGCGGTCAAGCGACCAGTGGTAGTTGCCGGGCAGGGATTCAATTTCGTTTTTAACATTTTTGCCGGGAACGACAAAGAGCGGATAAATCAAATCCTCAACGGAAAGTTTGTTTTCGCGGATCATGCTGCGCAGGTTCGCGGTTGCGCGCGTGCGGCGCGGACGGTAAATGGGGAAGCCCATCTTAATCACTCCTTAGTGTAATAGCTTTTTATGGCATCCGTTAAACCGGCGATGGTAAATGTACCGGCGGTTACGGCGGGTGTTATACCGTTTTTGTTGCAGGTGGCGGCGGTTACGGGGCCGATGGCTGCGCAGGCAACGCCTTCAAGCAGCTCTTTTTTGCCGCCCAGCACTTTAAGGAAGTTGGTAACGGTGCTGGAGCTGGTGAAGGTAACCATGTCCACCTCTTTATTTTGCAGCGCGGCGATGAGTTCGTCGGCGTTATCGCAAACTGCGACGGTTTCGTAGGCGGTAATAACGTCTACTTCTGCGCCCAGTTTGCGCAGCGTTTCCGGCAGTACCTCGCGCGCTTCTTTGGCGCGGGGCAGCAGCACTTTGTCGCCTTTGGCAAGTTCTGCGCTCATGGCTTCTGCCAGTTCTTCGGCTTTGTAGGTTGCGGGTACCAAATCGGCGGTTAAGCCGCAGTTTGCCAGTGCTTTGGCAGTGCCGCAGCCGATAGCGGCGATTTTAATGCCTGCCAGTGCGCGTGCGTCCTTGCTTGCCGCGGTTAAGCGTGCAAAAAAGGCTTTAACGCCGTTGGCGCTGGTAAGTACCAGCCATTTATAGGTATCAATTTTGCTGATTGCTTCATCAAGCGGCGCATAATCGGCAGGCGGCACAATTTTAATGGCCGGCGCTTCAATAACTTTTGCGCCTTCCGCTTCCAGCTGTTTAGTCAGTTCGCTGGCCTGCGCGCGTGCGCGGGTAACAACAATGGTTTTGCCGAACAGCGGCTTGTTGTCGTACCAGCGCAGCTGGTTGCGCAGTTTTACCACGTTGCCCACAATAAAAATGGCGGGCGGTTTCAGCCCTGCGGCTGCAACATCGGCAGCGGCGCTGCCAACGGTGGTAACAAGGGTCTGCTGTTCGGGGTGCGTGCCCCAGCGGATAACTGCTGCCGGTGTATCGGCGGCGCGTCCGTTTTCAATCAGCTTTTGCGTAATTTTGGGGATGTTTTCCACGCCCATTAAAAATACCAGCGTATCAACGCCGGTGGCAAGGCCGGACCAGTTGATGGTGCTTTCGCCTTTGGTGGGGTCTTCGTGCCCGGTGATAACGGCAAAGCTGGTTGCCACATGCCTGTGCGTTACGGGGATGCCGGCGTATTCGGCAACGGCAATGGCGCTGGTTACGCCCGGTACAAATTCAAAGGGCAGGCCTGCTTCTAAAAGTTCAATCGCTTCTTCGCCGCCGCGCCCGAATACAAACGGGTCGCCGCCCTTAAGGCGTGCCACGGTTTTGCCTTCGGCTGCCAGCTTAACCAGCAGTTTGTTGATATCCGGCTGGCGCATAGTGTGGTTGGCGCTGGCTTTGCCAACATAAACCATTTCTGCATCGGGGCGGGCGTAGCTTAAAATGCGCGGGTCAGCCAAACGGTCATACACAACGGCGTCCGCCGCCTTTAAGCACTCCATGGCTTTGATGGAAAGCAGACCGGGGTCGCCGGGGCCTGCGCCGATAAGGTAAACTTTTCCTTGTTTTGTCATATATTCCTCTCCTTACAGGATAGCGGCAAGAATTTCCTTACCGCCGTTATCAAGCATTTTTTGTCCCAAAGCACGGCCGATAGCTACAGCGTCGGTTGCTTCGCCTTCTGCCGTATCGCGCAGCAGCGTGCTGCCGTCCAGCGAGGCAATTACAGCCGTCATGTTTAAATGGCCGTCTTTAACTTCGGCGTGCACGCCGATAGGAACTTGGCAGCCGCCTTCTAAAAGCCCCAGAAAGGCACGTTCGGCATCGGTCGCCTGTTTGGTGGGCGTGTCGTTTAAAAAGTCCAGCATCTGGCGGACCTGAAAATTATCGCTGCGGCATTCAATGGCAAGCGCGCCCTGTCCGACAGCGGGCAGGCAGTAATCCTGCGGGATGATTTGTTTGATTCTGTCTTCATGCCCAAGGCGGGTCAGCCCGGCTGCTGCCAGAATAATGGCGTCCATCTGTCCTTCGTCCAGCTTTTTCAGGCGGGTATCGACATTGCCGCGCAGGTCAACAATTTTTAAATCCGGGCGTTTTGCCAAAAACTGCGCGCGGCGGCGCAGGCTGCTGGTGCCCAGTACGCTGCCTTCCGGCATTTCTTCGATGCTGTTGTATTTGTTGCTTACAAAAGCGTCGCCGGCGTTGGCGCGCTCGGTAATCGCCGTAAGGCACAGCCCCTGCGGCAGTACGGTTGGCATGTCCTTCAAACTGTGTACGGCCAAATCAATCGTGCCGTCCAAAAGCTCCTGTTCTATTTCTTTGGTAAACAGGCCTTTATCGCCGATTTTTGCCAGCGGCACATCCAAAATGCGGTCGCCCTTGGTAACGATTTTTTTAAGCGTTACCTCGCAGCCGGGATATTCCTCACGCAGGCGTCCGGCAATGTAGTTGCTCTGCCACAGGGCTAAAAGGCTCTGCCTAGTCCCAATAATCAAATTTGTTTTCATCGCCGATGTAGTCCTCTCCTTTATCGTTCAGCAAAAACAGCTCGCAAATCATCTTGCGCAGGCGTTCCTCGTCCGGCGTACCGGCAGCGGCGTTCATTGCCGTCATCGGCTCGCGCAAAAATTTATGTTCAAGGCGCTGCGTCATAATGTCGATAATGCGGCGTTCGTGCTCGTTCAGTTCCGGCATTTTGGCAAAGGCGCGTTTCAGCACCTTCTCGCGCAGAAAGTTCATTTTTTCGTGCAGCTGCACCATTACCGGGCGCATCGTCAGGTAACGCAGGCGTTCTTTCAGCTCGGCAATTTCTTCTTCAATAATTGCCTCTGCCATCTGCGCCTCGTGCGTGCGGAAGTGTTTGTTGGTGTCAACAACGCCTTCCAGGTCGTCGATATTGTACAGTGTAATGCCCGGCAGGTCGGCAACGCTCGGTTCAACGTCGCGCGGTACCGCGATATCGATTAAAATCAGCGGCCTGCCGCTGCGTTTTGCCGTTACTTCGCGCATGTCGCGCTCGCGGATAACGTAATGCGGCGCGCCGGTGCTGGTAATGATGATGTCCGAAGTTTCGGCCTGTTCCAGATATTTATTGTAGGCAATCGCCGTGCCGTTAAACTTGTCGGCCAGCTCTTTGGCGTGGTCGTAGTTGCGGTTGCTGACGAAAATCGTCTTTGCGCCCTTGTCAATCAGGTGGCGTGCAGTCAGCTCGCTCATGCGGCCCGCGCCCAGCACTAAAATGTTGGCGTCCTCAATGCTGCCCAGCACATCCATTGCTAAATCAACGGCGGCACTGGATACCGACACCGAGCTGTACGCAATTTTGGTTTCCGTGCGCACACGCTTGCCGGTGGCAATGGCGCGGTTAAAAATCGTGTTAAAAACAGTGCCCGTCATGCCGTTTTCGCGGGCAATCTGGTAAGCGTTCTTAATCTGGCTTAAAATCTGGCCCTCGCCGATAACCAGCGAATCAAGGCTGGACGCAACCTTAAACAGATGGCGCACGCAGTTGACGCCGCTGAGGTTATAAAAATATTCGTTTTTATAAGCCGTGCCTGCAATGTGCTTAACCAAAGTCTGGATAAACTTCATGCCGCTGACGGGTTCCTCCAGCACCATGTAAAATTCGGTGCGGTTGCAGGTACTGAGCAGCACTGCTTCATCAAGGTTATCGTAATTGCGCAGGCGGCGCAGAATGCGGGCAATGCGGTCGGCGCTGAAGTTAAAGCCCTCGCGCACTTCAACCGGCGCTGTTTTATGGTTCAGCCCTAAAACTATCAATTGCATTGTTAATGCGCTCCTTTAATGTATTTAAGCGGCCCTCGTGCAAAAGGCCGATAGCTTCTTCTGTCAGTTGCTCTCGCCAGAAGGCGGTGCGTTCTTTCGGCGTTAGGTCAAGCTGCTGCAAACGTGTGCGTGCTTTGTGCAGAAATTCCGCAAACTCAGCAAAATCATCGCCGTAGATTCTGGCAATGTCGCGCGCTAACAGCGCCGTGTAAGCAGGCAGCCCGCCGCCAAACGCGGTAAAGCTCAATCTGCCGCGCATGCTTTGCGCCGGTACGCTGAAATTGCCAAGCTCCGGTTCGGTCACTACATTTACAAGGCAGGGCGCTTCCGCTGCAATTTGGCGGTTCAGTGCGGCGCTGTCGGTTGCGGCAACAACCAAAAAGCAATCGCTTACGTCGCTGCTTTCATAGCCGCGCAGCTCAAGTTTAATTTTGCCGTCCGCCGCAAGCGCGGTTAAGTTTTCATCCGCCGCAGGCGCGATAACGGTTACATCTGCCCCGGCAGCCACAAGCGTGCGCGTTTTGCGCAAAGCTACCTTGCCGCCGCCGATAACGGCGCAGCGTTTGCCGTTTAAATTTAGCATTGCGGGATAACGGAAAAGGTTTTCTTCCATAATAACCTGCCTTATACTGACATAAAAAATTACATAAAGATACAACTACAATGATACCATAAAATAGGAAGTATTTCCAGTTAAAAAGCTGTTGCAGACCTACAAAAATGCGTGAAAAAGTATCATTTAAGATAAAAGGGATTTAACGCGGGCGCGGCGAATACTAAAAGCGCAGGCAGCAGAGGAGGGATTTGCTATGAATTGTGCTTTTTGCCCGCATCACAAATGCTACACGGAGGGACAGAACTGCACGCGCTTTACGCATGACGAGGTGTGTGAATTTTATTCGGAGGACGACCGCAGAATGATGCGCGCGTCGTCGGCGACCGAAAGCCGCAACTACATGAAGATGACGCGCCTTGAGGAGAGCGCCTTTTTTGCTAAAGAACTCGGCGTGAAGAAAATCGGCATAGCCTTTTGCATCGGCCTTGCCAACGAAGCACATTTTTGCGCGCAGTATTTTAAAAATCAGGGCTTTGCGGTGGAATCCGTCTGCTGTAAGGTTTGCTCTGTTGATAAAGACCTGCTGGAACTGGAAAAAATTAAACCGGGGCAGCGCGAAGCGATGTGCAACCCCAAAACGCAGGCACGCCTTTTAAACGACGCCGGTACGGAACTGAACTTCATTGTTGGTTTGTGCGTCGGTCACGACATGCTGTTTACCATGGCAAGCAAAGCGCCGGTGTCCAGCATCATCACCAAAGACCGCGTGCTGGCAAACAACCCTGCCGGTGCGGTTTACTCCCGCTATTGGCGGCTCAAACTCGGCATTTTAGAGGATGGAACGGTGTGAATAAAAACAATTAACAGAAGGGCATGGCGTAAAGCTGTGCCCTTGATTTTTTGGAAAAGTAAAATCCCATTTAAATTATCTGAAAATTAATTTACAAATGTTCCGGCAGGTGTTAAAATGGAACTATCAATATTAATATAATGAGGTGAAAGAATGTACGTTTTAACTTTACCCGTATTACGTAAAATGCTGCACACCGCAGCGATTGACCTGAAAGACAACGTGCAGTACCTGTGCGAGCTGGACGGCGTTGCCGGTGATGGCGACCACGGCATTGCCATTGGGCATATTGCCGATATTTTAAGAACGCACGCCGACGATATTACCGTTGCTACGATGAACCTGCTTCTGGAAGGCATCGGCGACGCGTGCATGGCTGTTAACGCAGGCAGCAGCGGTCCCCTGTGGGGCACTATTTTTGCTGGTATGGCTGACGGCATCGACGACCAGCAGGAGCTGACCGATATTGAATTTAAGCGTATGTTTGCGCAGGCCAAGGAAGATTTTATGGACGTAAGCAAGGCTAAAGAAGGCGACAAAACTCTGGTTGACGCTTTCTATCCCGCCGTGGCGGCGATTGCCGAAACGGAAGGCAGCCTTGAAACGATTCTGGCAGCAGCTGCCGAAGCAGCACAAAAAGGTGCCGACGCTACCGCCGATATGGTGGCAAAATTCGGGCGCGCTAAAAACGTAGGCGAGCGCAGCCTCGGCCATAAGGACCCGGGCGCTGTTTCCATGGCGATTTTCTTCGCAGGGCTTGCCAAAGGCATTAAGGAATAATCAACGAAAGTTTGCAAAAATATTTTAACGGAGGTTGTAAGAATGAAAAAATTTATCAATGACCCTGAAAATTTAACCGCGGAGCTTCTGGAAGGCCTTGCGCTGAGCAATTCCGACATTGTTTCTCTGGAAGACGGCAACCTTGTTGTGAACAAAAAATTAAAAGATGCTGACCGCGTTACCATCGTAACCCTTGGCGGCACCGGACATGAGCCTGCTATCAGCGGCTTTGTCGGTGAGGGCATGATTGATATTTCCGTTGCGGGCAATATTTTTGCTGCGCCTGGCCCACAGTCCTGCGTGGAAGCTATTAAAATGGCGGACAAAGGCCACGGCGTACTGTTTGTTGTGTTGAACCACGCCGGCGATATGCTGACCGGCAACCTGACGATGAAACAGGTTAAAAAACTGGGCATCAATGTTGCCAAAGTTGTTACGCAGGAAGACGTTGCCAACGCGCCGCGCTCCAATGCCGATGACCGCCGCGGTCTGGTAGGCTGCATTCCTCTGTACAAAATCGCCGGTGCAGCAGCTGCTCAGGGCAAATCCCTTGAAGAAGTTGCCGCTATCGCACAGCGTTTTGCTGATAACATGGCAACCATCGCCGTTGCGTGCGTAGGTGCAACCCATCCGGCAACCGGCATGGAAATTGCTCATATTGAAGACGGCATGATGGAAGTAGGCATGGGACAGCACGGTGAAGGCGGCGGCGGTAGCATGCCGATGAAATCCGCGGACGAAACCGCCGTTATTATGATGGACGCGCTTTTGAAAGACCTTGACGTTAAGAGCGGCGAAAAACTGATGGTTATCATTAACGGCAGCGGTGCAACCACTTTGATGGAACAGCTGATTGTTTACCGCAAATGCCACAAATACCTTGCGGAAAAAGGCATTGAAGTTGTTGCAAGCCACGTCGGTGAACTGCTGACCGTTCAGGAAACCGCAGGCTTCCAGATGTTTATTGCGCGCATGGACGACGAACTGACCGAACTGTGGAACGCTCCGTGCCGCACCCCGTATTACAGAAACTAAGGTGAAGCGCTATGGCAGATAAAGAAGGAAACATTATCGCAAAGGACTACGGCATCGGCATTAAGCCGCCCGCGCAGACCTTTCACGTTAAGGGCATGGGCCACGCCGAATGGGGTATGAAAACAAGGCTGTCGCAGATTTTTGCCGCTGACGGCCGCACCATTATGCTGGCGTTTGACCACGGCTATATTATGGGCAGCACCGCCGGATTGGAACGCCTTGACCTGGTGATTCCGCAGCTGATGAAATATGCGGACTGCCTGATGGCGACGCGCGGCGCGCTGCGTGCCTGCGTACCGCCCGACTGCCGCAAGGCGATTGCCCTGCGCTGCACGGCGGATAATTCCGTGCTGAAAGACGACATGAGCCACGGCGTTATCGGCGTCGGTATTGAAGACGCTATCCGCATGAACGCTTCCTGCATGGCAGTGCAGTGCTTTGTCGGTGCGGACGGCGAGCTTGGTTCGCTGAACAATTTAGTGCGCACCGTCGACGCGGGCGAGCGTTACGGCATCCCCGTACTGGGCGTTGTTGCCGTCGGCAAGGAAATGGAACGCACTACGCGCTATTTTGCACTGGCAACCCGCCTGCTTTCAGAGCTCGGCGCGCATATTATTAAAACCTACTACTGCGAAAACTTTGAGCAGATTACCGCAGCCTGCCCGGTACCTATCGTTATCGCGGGCGGCAAAAAAGTGCCGGAGCTTGACGCGCTGCAAATGGCTTACCGTGCCATCAGCGAGGGCGCTGCCGGCGTAGACATGGGCCGCAACGTACTGCAGGCCGAAAGCCCGGTTGCCATGCTGAAGGCTATCCGCATGGTTATCCACGAAGGTGCCAAACCGGAAGAAGCCTATAAAGCTTACCAGCTGATGAAGGAGGACTGACGGATGAAAAAATATGTACACGTTGGTGTACCGACCGATAAAGTAATGGAAGGCAGCATTTACGCCGAAGGCATTAAAACGCACATCGTACCGCCCGAAACCAATGAGTTCGGCATTGAATACCTGCGTTTTGAAAAAGATACCCCGCTGCCGCAGGAACTGCAAACCATGGTGCACGTTGCCTTTATGGTAGACGACATGGACGAGCAGCTGAAAGCCAATCGCGTGGTTGTAGAACCGTGGATGGCAGACGAACATACCCGCATCGCCTTTATCATGAAGGACGGCATTTTGATGGAATTAATGGAAGAAGTAAAATAATTGCTGACCGATAAAGAACTTGCCGCGCTGGTGCAGGTGGCGCGCCTTTATTACGAAGACGGGCTGACGCAGGCACAAGTGGCGGCAAAAATCGGTGTATCGCGCCCGCAGGTCAGCAAAATGCTGGCGCACGCGCGCGAAGCAGGCATTGTCCATATCGAAATCCGTCCACCGGCTGCAGGCGATGCAGAACTGTTAAAACTTTTGGGGCAGCGTTTTGGCATTAAGGGCGGCATTGTTCTGCCCAACGCCCCGCGTGATGAACTTTTGCGCCACAGCGCCGTGTATCTGGAAGATGTGCTGCGCGGCGAAAAAGCCGTCGGGCTTGGCTGGGGCTACACGCTTGGCGAAGTGGCTGCCAAAATGGCGCTGGACGGCGGCATGAAAGGAACCGGCAAAATCTTTCCGCTTATCGGCAAAACGGCGATACCAAACCGTGGTTACCGCGTTAACGAACTGTCGCAGCTTTTAGCGGGCAGCGGACGCGAAGCCTTCTGGCTGGATGCGGAAGCATTCCCCGACAGCAGCGAGGCACGCGACGCCGTTGAAAGCACGGAAAACTTTAAGCAGGCGGCGCAGCTGTGGCAGACAGCGACGGCGGCACTGGCAGAAATACGCGCTTACCCGAGCGTGCCGGATGAAGCAACGGCGCTGCGTTTTGAGGACGCGCTGGAACGCCAGCAGGCAGTTGGCAGTTTACTTTCGTACTATTTTAATGTACGCGGCGAATTTATCAGCGGCGCAGGCGATTTTGCCGTTCGCATACCGCTGAAAACGCTGGGGCAGACGCCTAAAGTAATAGCCATCGGGCTGACGGCGGGAAGCAAAGCAGTGCTTGGCGCACTGCGCACCGGCCTTGTAACGCATCTCATCGTAACCGAAGACATAGCCCGCAAAGTATTGCAGGGATGAAAACAGGGAGCTGATGCTCCCTGTTTTGTATTTTAACCGATAAATTTTTAATTTTGTCCTCAAAACGTATACAATCGCCCACTAATTGGCAGAAAAATTTAAAATTTTGTTTAATGGAGTTTGTTTTTTACGCGGATAAATGGTAAAATAGATGATAAAATAGTAGTATTGTTTTTTGTTGAGGGGTATTTTGCAGAATGGAAGGATGGATATTATGAAAAAAAGAAGTTTGAAAAAATTTGCTGCAGGCGCAGCCTTGCTTTTGGCATTGGGGCTTCTGGCGGGTTGCGGCGGCGAAAAACAGGAAGCAGGAAGTAAAGCGCAGTTAAACGTAGGCATTGTACAACTGGTAGAACACAGTGCGCTTGACGCCGCCAACAAAGGCTTTGTAGACGGCCTGGCGGACAAAGGCTTCAAAGAAAATGAGAATATTGCTTTCGACAGACAGAACGCGCAGGCAGACCAAAGCAATTTACAGAACATTGCCCACCGTTTTGTCAACAACAAGGTGGACCTGATTTGCGCTATCGCGACACCGGCAGCGCAGGTTATGGCCAACGCCACGAAGGATATCCCCATTGTGGCAACCGCTGTTACGGATTATGAAGCGGCCAAACTTGTTGTAAGCAACGAAAAACCGGGCGCTAACGTTACCGGCACCAGCGACATGAACCCGATTAAGGAACAGGTTGATTTGCTGCTTAAAATTGTGCCTGACGCTAAAACCATCGGTACTATTTATTGCTCCAGCGAAGTAAATTCTCAAATGCAGGTTGAAATTATGAAAAAAGCGGCTGCTGAACGGGGCGTCAATGTTGTGGAAGCAACGGTTTCTACGGTAAACGATATTCAGCAGGCAGCGCAGAGCCTTGTAGGGAAGGTTGACGTGGTTTACGTGCCTACTGACAATGTTCTTGCATCTTCTATTCCGACTTTGGTTTCCGTTACGGATAACGCAGGGCTTGCTGTTATCTGCGGCGAAGAAGGCCAGGTAAAGGCGGGCGGTCTTGCAGCGCTGGGCATTGATTACTACCAGCTGGGTAAGGAAACCGGCGAGATGGCAGCCCAAATTTTAAAAGGCGAAGCCAAACCGGCAGAGATGGCAATTCAGACTCAGAAGCAGTTTAAAACCGTCGTTAACGAAGCAGGCGCAAAACGCCTTGGCATAACCATCCCGCAGGACGTGCTGCAAAATGCGGAAGTTGTAAAATAACCGCATTAAATGCAAAAGTTTACCATAGGGAAGGACTGAACTGATAATGATGTTATCCAAAAAAATGCGTGCCCTGGCTGCGGCATTGGCTTTGACTATGGCTGCGGGCGTACTTGGCGGCTGCGGCGGCGATAAAAAAGAAGAAACGGCAGCAAAGAAAACTGCAAATGTAGGTATTGTGCAACTGGTTGAACATGCGTCGCTGGACGCTGCCAACAAAGGCTTTGTGGACGGCCTTGCGGCGAACGGTTTTAAAGAAGGCGAGAACATTACCTTTGATAAACACAACGCTCAGGCGGACCAGAGCAATTTGCAGAACATTGCCCACCGTTTTGTAAGCAATAAAGTTGATTTGATTTGCGCTATTGCCACACCGGCGGCGCAGACCTGTGCCAACGCCACGAAGGATATCCCCATTGTGGCAACGGCCGTTACCGATTACGAAGCTGCCAAGCTGGTGGCAAAAAATGATAAACCGGGCGGCAATGTAACCGGCACCAGCGACATGAACCCGATTAAAGAACAGCTTGATTTGCTGCTGAAGCTTGTGCCCGATGCCAAAGTAGTCGGCACGATTTATTCCTCCAGCGAGGTTAACAGCCAGATGCAGGTGGATTTGCTGAAAAAATATGCTGCGGAACGCGGCGTGGAAATTAAGGAAGCGACCGTTTCCAGCGTAAACGATATCCAGCAGGCGGCGCAGAGCATTATCGGCGATATCGACTGCCTGTACCTGCCTACCGATAATGTAATGGCATCGGCGGTGCCGACTTTAATAAGCGTTACCGAGCCTGCCAAACTGGTTATGACCTGCGGTTGGCCGGATACCGAAGGCAGCGTGGCTGTTATCGGCATTGATTATTATGAACTTGGCAAGCAGACCGGCGAAATGGCAGCCAAAATTCTGAAAGGCGAAGCCAAACCGGCTGACATGGCGGTTGAAACCCAGAAACAGTTTAAAGTTACCATCAACAAGGCTGTTGCTGACCGCCTCGGTTACACCATTCCGGAAGAAGTTTTAAAAGAAGCGGAAGCAAAATAAAAGGTTCATTGCGGGCTTCCTGCGCGGGAGCCCGCTTTTACTGCTACTTTTGGAGGAGATTAGATGATAGACATTTTAATGCCGACAATAGCGCAGGGGCTGTTGTGGGCGATTATGGCACTGGGCGTTTACATTACGTTCCGCGTGCTTGATATTGCTGATTTGACTGTTGAAGGCAGCTTTCCGTTAGGCGCTGCCGTGGCGGCGTCGATGCTTTCGGAGGGGTATTCCGTAGCCGTTGCTTTTATCTGCGCTGCCATTGCCGGTATGCTGGCTGGCGTCGCTACCGGGCTTTTGCACACTAAACTGAAAATACCGGCACTGCTGGCAGGCATTTTAACCATGATTGCGCTGTATTCCGTAAACTTGCGCGTTATGGGCAAAGCCAACCTGTCGCTGCTGCGCATTGATACAATTTTTACCGAAATGCAGGCATGGTTTAATCTGGATAATGTTTACACCGTGCTTTCCGTCGGCGCTATTGCCGCCCTTTTAAGCGGCCTGTTTATTTACTGGTTCTTCGGTACGGAAATCGGCGCCGCCATCCGCGCGACCGGTTTTAACCAGCAGATGATTCGCGCGCAGGGCGTTGATACCCGCGTGACGATTATTTTGGGCCTCTTAATCAGCAACGCGCTGGTTGCTTTAAGCGGCGCGCTGATTGCACAGAACAACGGCTTTGCCGATGTCGGCATGGGAACGGGCACCATCGTTATCGGCCTTGCCTCCGTAATTATCGGCGAGGTGCTGTTTGGCACGCGCAGCTTTAAAAACTGCATTGTCAGCGTAATACTTGGCAGTGTTGTTTACCGTATTGTAATTGCCGCGGTACTGCAAATGGGCATGCCGCCTAACGATTTGAAACTGTTTACGGCGCTTCTCGTAGCGTTTGCACTCTCGCTGCCGCTTGTTAAAGATAAAGTCGGCGCAAGAAAGGCGGTGAAATAATGCTGCACGTTGAACATATCCATAAAACCTTTTTTGCAGGTACTATAAACGAAAAAGTTGCTTTGCAGGACCTTTCGCTGCACCTTGCCCCCGGCGATTTTGTTACCGTTATCGGCGGCAACGGCGCGGGCAAATCCACCATGCTCAACTCCATTGCGGGCGTTTACCCGGTGGACAGCGGCAAAATTGTTATCGACGGTGCGGATATTACCAAAACGCCGGAACACAAACGCGCCAAATACATCGGCAGGGTATTTCAGGACCCGATGATGGGCACCGCTGCCGGCATGATGATTGAAGAAAACCTGGCTATCGCCGCAAGGCGCGGCAAAACGCCGGGATTAAAATGGAGCCTGAACGAAAAAGACCACGATTGGTTTGTGGAAATGCTGAAAGAGCTGGATTTGGGTTTGGAAAACCGCATGACCGCGCGTGTTGGCTTACTTAGCGGCGGGCAGAGGCAGGCTTTGACGCTTTTAATGGCTACCATTAAAAAACCGAAGCTTTTGCTTCTGGACGAACATACGGCGGCGCTTGACCCGAAAACCGCAGCCAAAGTTCTGGCGCTGACGGAACGCATTGTTGACCGCGACCAGCTGACGACGCTGATGATTACGCATAACATGCGCGACGCTTTGCGCTACGGCAACAGGCTGATTATGATGTACAACGGCCGTATTCTGGTTGACGTTGCGGGCGACGAAAAGAAAAACCTTACCACGCAGGACCTGCTGCAAATGTTTGAAAAAGCGGCCGGCAACACGCTGGACAGCGACCGCCTGCTTTTAAGCTGAGGAGAAACGCATGGCAGATTTAGAACGCCTGAAAGATATAAAATGCTTTCTGTTTGATATGGATGGCACGATCAATTTGGGCAATACGCTCATCCCCGGCATGGACGACTTTTTTAAAAAGCTGCGTTCCTACGGCAGGGATTTTTACCTGGTAACAAACAATTCGTCCAAGGGGCACAGCCACTATGTGGAAAAAATGCGCCGTCTGGGCATTATTGTAGACCGCAAAAACGTGCTGATAAGCAGCGACGCCTTTGTGTATTACATGCAGCAGCTTAAACCGGGCGCCAGCCTTTACGTGCTGGGCACGGATTTATTGAAGGAAACGATTATCAAGGGCGGCTTTAAGCTGACGACGCTGCTGGAAGAAAAAACAGATTACGTCGTTGTCGGTTTTGATATGTCGCTTGATTATGACAAACTTGCCATTGCCTGCCGTTTGATTGACCGCGGCGTGCCCTATGTGGCGACGCACCCCGACGTACGCTGCCCGATTGAAGGCGGCGAGTTTATACCGGACTGCGGCGCAATGCTGAAGCTGATTGAAACGGCGACCGGCAAAAAGCCGCTGGCAATTACTGGCAAGCCTTATCACTATATGGTTGACGTTGTTATGGAACGCACCGGCTACAAAAAAGATGAAATCGCCATGGTTGGCGACCGTTTGAGCACCGATATCGCCTTCGGGCTGAACAACGGCATCCTGTCCGTGCTGGTGCTGACCGGCGAAGCAACGCTGGAGGATATCGAAAAGGAAAACATCCACCCCGATATTATTCTGCCGCATGCAGCCGACATAGCAAAATATTTTTAAAAAATTACCCTGCTTTTACGGCAGGGTTTATTTTTTTGTGCAGGATTTTGTTGTATAATTAACGTAGGGTAGTTTTGCACTAGCCGAAGTTTTGTGAAAGGCAGTGATCTTATGGAATTCAAAAAAGTTACCTTTTTAAAAGTTTACACCGGAGAAGATTTGATTTTAGACGATAAGCCCTTTTATAAAGCGGTTATTGAAGAAGCCATGCGCCTGAAGCTGGCGGGCGGCACTGTATCGCGCGGCATTGGCGGCTATGCCAGCACCAAACGCGGCATTGACCACAAAATCGGTTCGATTTTTACCGGTATGCCCAATATGCCCGTTGTTGTGGAAATCGTCGATACGCATGAAAACATTGAAAAAATCCTGCCGTGGCTGGAAAAACACGCCACCAAAGCGCTGGTACTGGTTGAAGAAAGCAACTGCCTGGTAACTGATTACATGCGCGAAGAAGAAGCTAAAAAAGCCAAAGAGGCTAAAAAATAAAAATATCCCCAAGGAGATACTTTATGAGAGAAAAATTTGATGTTGCCATTATCGGCGGCGGACCTGCCGCCGTTTTTGCTGCTTATGAGTTTTCGCTGAAATACCCCGAGCTGAAGGTGGTTATTTTGGAGGAAGGCCACCCGATTGACCAGCGCAAATGCCCGCTGGCGATGAAAAAAGTTGACCATTGCCTGCGCTGCGTGCCATGCGATATTATGCGCGGCTTTGGCGGTGCGGGTGCGTTCTCGGACGGCAAGTACAATTTTACGACGGAGTTCGGCGGCTGGCTGAATGAATACCTGCCGCACAACGAGGTTATCGACCTCATCGACTACGTTGATGAACTGAACTGCCGCCACGGTGCGCCGGGCGAATATTTCAGCACCAAAAACTGCACCATCGGCGCGAAGGCGCTGGGCTATGACCTGCACCTGTTAAACGCCAAAGTGCGCCATCTGGGCACCGAAAACAACTTGATTATAATGGAAAACATCTATAAATATCTGCTGGAGCATGGCATTACCATTGAATGCAACAGCCATGTGGAAAGCATTATCCGCGAGGGCGACGGCTTTGTTTTGCCGGTACGCGGCAAGGGCGAAGTGGAGTGCAAATATTTAATTGCTGCGCCCGGGCGCGCCGGTGCGGAATGGTTTACCGAACAATGCAAAACGCTGGGGCTGAACTTCATCAACAACCAGGTGGATATCGGCGTGCGTGTGGAAGTGCCCGCGCAGGTGTTTAAGCACATCACCGACGAGGTTTACGAGGCGAAGCTGGTTTACCGCACGCAGCGTTACAACGATTTGGTGCGCACCTTCTGCATGAACCCGAACGGTTATGTTGTTGCCGAAAACACCGACGGCATTGTAACGGTTAACGGCCACAGCTACCGCGACCCGAAACTGCACAGCAACAACACCAACTTTGCGCTGCTTGTAAGCAACACCTTTACCGAACCGTTTACCGAGCCGCACCAGTACGGCAAGCGCATTGCTTCGTTCAGCAACATGCTGGGCGGGGGCGTGCTTTTGCAGCGCTTCGGCGATTTGATTAACGGACGCCGCACCAACGAGCGCCGCCTGAAAAAGAGCTTTACCAAGCCGACGCTGAATGCAACGCCGGGCGATTTAAGCCTTGTTCTGCCCAAGCGCCAGTTGGATGATATTATTGAAATGATTTACGCGCTGGATAAGATTGCGCCGGGCATGGCCAATGCCGATACGCTTTTGTACGGCGTGGAAGTTAAGTTTTACAGTGCGCGCCTTGAGCTTGACGGCAAGCTGGAAACGAAGATTCCGAACCTGTTTGCCTGCGGCGACGGTGCTGGCATTACGCGCGGGCTTTCGCAGGCCAGCGCCAGCGGCGTGCATGTGGCAAGGCAGATTGGCGAGCGCGCTAAGCTTGGCAAATAACAAAACGGGTGGGAAGGAACAATGGTAACACCGTTAATAAGCATGCTCGGGATTACAAAACGCTTCCCGGGCGTAATAGCCAACAACAAAATAAACTTAGAACTCTACCCCGGTGAAATCCACGCCTTACTTGGCGAAAACGGCAGCGGCAAAAGTACGCTGATGAGTATTTTAACCGGCCTGTACCAGCCTACCGAGGGCAAAATTCTTGTAGAAGGTAAGGAAACGCAGTTTTCTTCACCGGCGGACGCGATAAAAAACGGCATCGGCATGGTGCACCAGCATTTTAAGCTGATTGAAAGCTTCACCGTGGCGGAAAACATTGCTTTAAGTGATACGCACGGCAGCTTTAAGCTGGATACGGCGCAGCTTGAGGCAGACATTGCGGAGTTAAGCAGTTACTACGGGCTTAAAATTGACCCGCACGCCCATGTGTGGCAGCTTGGTGTGGGCGAAAAGCAGCGTGTGGAAATTTTGCGCATGTTGTACCACAAAAGCAAGGTGCTGATTCTGGACGAGCCGACCGCAGTTTTAACGCCGCAGGAAACGCGCGAGCTGTTTATCAACCTGCGCAAAATGGCGGATAACGGCTGCGCGGTAGTGTTTATTTCGCACAAGCTGAACGAGGTTGAAGAACTGGCGGACCGCATTACCGTACTGCGCAGCGGCGTGGTCAGCGGTCATATGACGAAAGAGGAAATCAACCGTGCGTCGCTGATTAAGATGATGGTGGGGCGCGAGCTAAACACTAATTACGACCGCAAAGAGTCGCATTCGGGCGACGTTGTGCTGAAGCTGGAAAAAATATCCGCCCTGGGCGATATGCATACGCTGGCTTTGGATAACGTCAGCTTTGAAATCCGCGCGGGCGAGATTTACGGCATTGCCGGCGTCAGCGGCAACGGTCAGCGCGAGCTGGCAGAGGTTATTGCCGGTATGCGCTTGGCGATGGGCGGCAAAATGTATTTTTGCGGCGATGATTTTACCAATAAAACGCCGCGCGAAAAAATTGAAGCGGGCATCAGCTATGTGCCGGAGGACCGCCTTGGCACGGGCCTTGCCCCCAATTTAAGCAGCGTGGACAATATAATTTTAAAGGAATACAATGGGCGCTTTGCCGATGGCTGGCGCATTAAATGGCAGGCAGCTGTCAGCGCCGCCAAGCACACCGTTGAGGAGTTTGACATCAAGCAGGGCAGCATTTACCAGCCCGTTAAAATGATGAGCGGCGGCAACATCCAGAAGCTGCTGCTGGGGCGCGAAATTGCCGCCAAACCCAAGCTGATGGTTGTGCTTTACCCCGTGCGCGGGCTGGATATCGGCGCGATTGAAGCCGTGCACAAGCTGCTTTTAAAATTAAAGGAACAGAACACGGCGATACTTCTGGTATCCGAAGAACTGGAAGAAATTGCCGCTTTGGCGGACCGCGTGGGCGTAATGTTTGCCGGTAAGCTGATGGGCGAATTTGCCGTGCAGGATATGGACATTGAAAAAATCGGTGCGCTGATGGCCGGCGTGACGGAAGACGGAGGTGAGGGCAAATGAAGGTAGTGCTTGAAAAACGCCTTGGCGAAAGCGTTAAAGCGCAGATTGGCCTGCCTGTGGCTTCGGCGCTGATGGCGCTGGTGTTCTGCGGCGTGTTTTTTGCCCTTACCGGTAAGGACCCGCTGATGGTTTATGACAGCATGTTCAGCGGTGCGCTGGGCAACGATTACGGTTTATCCGAAACCATCGTCAAAATGATTCCGCTGGCGCTGTGCGCTTTGGGCATTGCCGTTGCCTTCCGTATGCAGATTTGGAACATCGGAGCGGAGGGGCAGTTTTACATGGGTGCGTGCGCCGCAACGTGGGTGCCGCTTAACTTTCCGGATTTATCTGCGGTTATCATGCTGCCCGCGATGTTTGTACTGGGCGCGCTGGCAGGCGGCCTGTGGGGATTACTTGCCGGCTGGTTTAAAACGCGCTGGCTGGTAAACGAACTTATCAGCACTTTGATGATGAACTATATCGCCATCCTGTGGGTGGATTATTTGGTGTACGGCGACTGGCGCGACCCGAACGGGCTGAACTTCCCGCTGACGGCGGCGTTCCCCGATGCGGCGATGCTGCCTAGCTTCGGCGATTTGCGTGTGCACGCCGGTATTTTTGTAGTGCTTATTGCAGCGGCTGTGTTTACGGTGCTGTTTAAAAGCTCCAAATGGGGCTACGAAACCAAAGTCATCGGCTCTAACCCGGTGGCGGCGCGCTATGCGGGCATGAACATACCGCGCAATGTTTTGCTTGCAATGTTCATCAGCGGCGCGGTCTGCGGTCTGGCAGGCATGGTTGAAGTAAGCGGCATTGTCGGCAAGCTGCAGCACGGTATCAGCCCGGGCTACGGTTACACGGCCATCATCATCGCGTGGCTGGCACGCTTAAACCCGCCCGCGATTATTCTGGTATCGTTTTTGTTTGCTGTTATCCACGTCGGCGGCTTCATGCTGCAAACCATGGGCATCTCCGCAGCGGCGGCGACAATGTTGCAGGGCGCGGTGTTGTTCTTCGTCGTCGGTACGGAAATTTTTACGGGCTACAAGCTGCGTATTGTGAAAGGTGGTGCGGACAATGAGTGAAGATTTTATCGTTTCCCTGCTCGCGGCCGCCATCACCATGGGTACGCCGCTGTTATACGCCGCGCTGGGCGAAGTTATCTGCGAGCGCAGCGGCATTATCAACCTTGGCGTTGAAGGCATGATGCTTATCGGCGCGTGCGTGGGCTTTATTGCGGGCAACAGCTTCGGCAGCCCGTGGGCAGGCGTTGCGGCGGCGGTTGTTGCAGGTGCCTTGCTTGCGCTGATTCACGCCTTTTTAACGGTAACGCTGCGTGCCAATCAGGTTGTAAGCGGTTTGGCGGTAACATTGTTCGGCACGGGTCTTAGCGGCTATCTCGGTCAGGATTACGTCGGCCAGCCTGCGGGCGCGGTGTTTGGCAAAATTGCCCTGCCGGTTTTAAGCGATATTCCCGTTATCGGCAGCATCCTGTTTAAACAGGACGCTTTGGTTTACATAAGTTACTTTTTGGTGCCGCTGGCGGCGTGGTATTTTTACAAAACCCGCAGCGGGCTGTTCCTGCGTGCGATGGGCGAGAACCCTGCTGCTGTTGACGCGGCCGGCATTAACGTGTTCCGTCTGCGCTATCTGTACATTATCGTTGGCGGCGCGCTGGCAGGCGTTGCCGGTGCGTATCTTTCGCTGGCGTATGCTCCCAGCTGGCTGGAGAACATGACGGCAGGGCGCGGCTGGATTGCCGTTGCGCTTGTTATCTTCGCCCTGTGGGACCCGTGGCGTGCCATGGCAGGCTCGTACCTGTTCGGCGGCATCGACGCGCTGGGCTTTAATTTGCAGGTGCTGGGGCTTCCTGTGTCGGGCTTTATCCTCAACATGTTGCCCTACATCTTTACGGTGCTGGTTCTGGTGCTGGTGTTAAAACGCCGCGGCGGGCGCAGTGCAGCGCCTCAGGCTTTGGGCCTGCCTTATGACCGCGAGGAACGCTGACGTAAAAATATCTGCCAAGGCAGGATTTTTATAAAAAAAGTAGAACTTTTTAGAACATAGAAGATATGGAAAGCCATATCGGGAGGTGTTTAGTATGTTTAAAAAAATTCTGGTGCCGGTCGACGGTTCTGAAACTTCGTGGCGCGCACTTAATAACGCTTTGGAAATTGGCAGAAAGTTTGAAAGTGAAGTTGTTGTAGTAAACGTAATCCAGCCGTATAACAACGCAGCCCTTCTGGCAGTGCCGCTGGACCACAGCACTATCAGCCGCGGCAACAGCGAACTGGAACGCATCGGCGACAAAGTGCTGGCTTACGCTAAAGACATTGTTGGCGACTATCCATATGAAGTAAGCTACGATATGGAAGTAGGACATCCTTCGGAACGCATTATCGCGCTGGCTAAAAAAGTGCAGGCCGATGCTATCGTTATCGGCTCGCGCGGTTTGTCCGGCATTGCTGAATTCTTCCTCGGCAGCGTCAGCAGCAAGGTTTCCCAGTATGCAACGGTGCCGGTACTGATTGTAAAATAACGTGATACTATGCTGAAAAAATTATTGGTTGCTATCGACGGTACGGAATATTCGTGGCGCGCGCTGGAATATGCCATGGCGCTTGCCAAAATGAACGGCGCCGAAATGGTGGTGCTTACCGTAGCGAAGGAAGGGCTTACGCATACGCCGCAGCTTCCGCTGGAAAGCGAACTGGCGGGCAACGTAAACGAACCTGCCATGCAGGTGGGCAACGACGTTCTGGGCGCGGCCAAGCATTTAATCGACCAGCAGCAGATACCGTGCTCCTACACGCTGGTTATCGGCAGCCGCCCTGCGCCGGAAATTATTAAATGCTGCATTAAGGAGCGCTGCGACACTATCGTTCTCGGTACGCGCGGCTTCGGCGCGATTGAAGGGCTGTTTAAAAACAGCGTCAGCCAGGCCGTTATCGAAAACGCCTCCGTGCCTGTAATTGTAATTAAATAAGGAAAAATAAAAAATCAGCACTTGTGCTTATGCATAGGTGCTGATTTTGTTTATGCGTATACTTCCTCAATACGACCTGTCGCCCATTACCGGGTGTTTGCCGGGGGCAAGGTGCAGGCGTTTGGCAAGCTCAACGGCTTCTTCCAGCGGCAGGTCGCCGCAGCGTTCGCCGTGGCGTTCAAACACGCAGTGCGGGTTGTCGCTGCCAACTTCGCCGCCGGGCAGGTAGATGTATTCTTCGTTGTCGTTATCGGCAAGGATGATGCCTGCCAAAAGTTCTTCTGCTAAAATTTTGCTCATTACTGCTCCTTAAAACATACGGCGCTTCCAGAACAGGTAGCCGATAAAGCCAGCCAGTACCAGCGAGCCGCCGCCGATAATCAAAAAGCCGTAGGGACTGTTTGTAAGCGGCACGGGCACGTTCATGCCCCACAAGCCGCCGATAGTGGTCGGTATAGCCAGAATAATCGTTACGGATGCCAGAAACTTCATTACTAAGTTCAGGTTGTTGCTGATGATGGAGGCGAACACTTCCATCATGCTGTTTAAAATGTGGCTGTACATTTCAACCATTTCGATAGCCTGTTTATATTCGATGATAACGTCTTCCAGCAAGTCCTCGTCTTCCTCGTACAGCTTGATGAGGTGCGCGCTTTGTGTGGTGCTGCGCAGTCGCAGCAGTTTTTCCGTCACAATGTAGTTGCTGCGCAGGGACGTGGTAAAGTATGTCAAAGATTTTTGCAAATCCAGCATGTTGAACAGCTCGCTGTTTTCCATGGATTTGCGCAGGTGCTGTTCCAATTCGTCCGTGCGTTTGATGATGATACGGATGTATTTCAGGTACAGTGTTGCGGATTTATAAAGTATCTGGAACAGAAAGCGCGTCTTTTTAAAAGTGCTGAACAGTTTATAATTGTAGGACGAAAAATCAGCAATGACGGCGTTGGGCTCCAAGCAAACGGTAACAATATAATCCGCCGATAAAATAATGCCCAGAGGCAGCGTGTCGTAATCCTTGTTGCTGCGCAGCACAGGGATGTCGATAAGGGTCAGTATCTGGTCGTCCTCGGTTTCGATACGGGATTTTTCCTCATCGTCCAGTGCGGCGCTTAAAAAGTCCATCTGGATGCCGGTGGCATCGGCTATTTCGTGCAATTCTTCGGGCGAGGGACTGACGATATCAATCCAGCAGCCCTTTTCAAGGCCGTCCAGTTCCAGTTCGTCGATGCCGTTGTTAGTGCTTTTCATAATTTTGTACATTGGCAGTCCCTCCCTTCTGTTTGCTTAAACACTTTGTAACTTATATTTTATTCGCCGTAAAAACATAAAATCCTTTTAAAAGGCGCGTTTAGTTAAATTTTTTACAAAATTTTAATCCGCTTAGGCGGATGTTTTACTTTTCTTTAATATAATTTGTTGGTATAATATAAATAATTTTAGAGCAGGAGGGTAGTTTGGCAGGAAGGCCGGAAGATTTTGTGTAGAAAGGTAGTGCAGCAGGATGAATATCCAGTTGATTATTGTTGTTTTGTATATTGCGATGCTGTTCGCAATAAGTTTTTACGTTAAAAGCAGGGCGGATAAAGGCTCTGCCGAGTATTTGTTTGCGGGGCGCAAGCTGGGCCCGGTGCTGATTGCCGTTAACATTACTGGGCTTGCGGTCGGTGCGGCTTCAACCGTCGGCGTTGCGGAAAACGCTTACAAGGTTGGCATGGCGGCCGGCTGGTACAACGCTGCGTGGAGCGCGGGCGCGATTATTATGGGCCTTGTTGCTGCGGGCAAGCTGCGTGCGATGAAGGTTTCAACAATCCCGGAATTTTTTGAAAAATACTATGATACCAAAGGCCGCGTTATCAGCGCGGTAGGGCTTGTAATCATCATGTCCGTCATTACGGCGTTGCAGTATCTCGCCGGCGGCGCGATTTTAGCTTCGCTTTTGCCGGAGTATTTTGATTTTCACGGCGGCATGATTGTCAGCGCCGTGGTATTTATCGGCATTACGCTGATTGGCGGCTTGTGGTCGAGCGGGCTCAGCAATATCGTCAGCGTGGTTTTGATTTACGTTGGCATTTTGTACAGCTGCGTAGCAGCGGTTAACCACACCGGCGGCATTGAGGCGATTAAAGCGCAGCTGCCTGTGGGTTTAGACTGGTTTGATCCGTTTGCCGGTATCCCGCTGGCGGTTATTATAGGTTGGTTTATTGTTATGATTACGCAGGCCATTACGGCGCAGGGCCCTGTGCAGATTGCCTGCGGCGCGCGTGACGCGAAAACTGCGCGCAACGGTTTTATTTTGGGCGGCTTACTCATTTTCCCGGTCGGCTTTTTATGCGCGCTTTTAGGCATTATCGGCAAAGTGCAGTTCCCGGATATCAGCGCAACGCTGGCGCTGCCGAAGGTTGTTATGGCGCTGGACCCGATTGCCAGCGGCACGACGCTGGCGGCGCTGTGGGCGGCGGACGTATCGACTGCCTGCACGATTTTATTGGGTGCTGGCACGCTGTTCAGCCAGGATATTTACAAACGCTTTATTAATCCGTCCGTTTCAGACGACCATTTTGTTAAAATTAACCGCCTGACGATTTTGGCGGTGGGCATTATTACGCTGTGGTTTGCGTTTAACGCAGCCGGTATTTTAAAAACCATGGTGGCAGGGCTTTCGATGACGACGGCGCTGACCTGCGTATTTTTGTTTACGGTGTTTGCGCCGGGCTTGTGCCGCCGCAGCAGCGCGTTCTGGACTACGCTGGTTGGGCTGTTGGGACTTGTAGTATGGGAGTTTGTACCGGCGCTGCACGTTTTGCAGCATGTAATTTATTTTGAATGGCTGCTGTGCATTGCAGTGTTCCTGTTGGTGGCAGTTTTTGACAAAACGCCTATCAAGCAGCCGGAAATGGTTGAGGAGGACTGATTATGGCAGAGCAGAAGCTGACGAGTATTGAAATCGGCCGCGCGGCGCTGCGCATTGCTGTTACGGAAAACCGCACCGAGGAGCAGCGTGTAAAAGAGCAGCTGGAGGCAAGCGGCATCCGCAGTACGGCGGTGGATTTTGGCGGCGAGTTTATGCCGAGCATTGTTAAAATTGTGGAGCGTGCCGTGGTGGCGGCGCAGCGTCAGGGCATTGTTACGGAAACGCATGTCGGCGCGGGCGCGGTTGCCGGTGCTGCCCATGCGGCGCTGGAACAGCTTGTTGCCAAGGCGGCGGGCTTTAACGTGGGCGGCAAAATTGGCATTGCCCGCAGCGGCGAGCATTTGTGCGTTGCCATTTACATGGCGGTGGGCGTTCTGAACCTTGATGAGCTGTGCGTGGCTTTGGGGCACCGCTCGCTGGCAAGTGAGGAATAAAGGAGCATTATGAATATTATTGATATTATCGGGCCGGTTATGATTGGCCCGTCCAGTTCGCATACGGCCGGTGCTGTAAGGCTGGGGCTGCTTGCGGCCAGCATTTTGGGCGCGCCGCCCGTAAAGGCGCAGATTGATTTGCATGGCAGCTTTGCGCAGACCTACCGCGGGCACGGCACGGACGTTGCCTTGCTTGCCGGGCTGATGGGCTGGCTGCCGGACGACGCACGCATCCCGCAGGCGCGTAAATACGCGGATGAAGCGGGACTTGCTTACAAATTTGATAAGGTTAATTTGGGCGATTTGACGCATCCCAACACGGTGCGCTTTACGCTGGAAGCAGAAAACGGCAGCCGCTGCGAGGTTATAGGCTCATCCATCGGCGGCGGTCAGGTTGAGGTTTCTGCTATCGACGGTTACGAGGTTGAGCTTAACGGTAAATTGCCTGCGCTGCTCGTAACGCATACGGATAAACCGGGCGTAATTGCGCTTGTCAGCAGCGCGCTGGCCAGTGCCATGGTAAACATCGCCACCATGCGCGTGTTCCGTGCGCGTAAGGGGGGGCTGGCGACGATGGTGCTGGAATGCGACCAGAAGGTGCAGCCTGCGATTGTGCAGCTTTTGGCGTCGCTGCCGCCGGTTGACAGCGTGCGCTTTGTAGACAGCGTACTTTGAGGTGACTATGGCTAACGATAAAATTTCTTTAAACGCTTTGCTGAGCGAAGCGGAAAGCAAAAATATAAGTTTAAGCGCGCTTTTAGTGCCTATCAGCGCGGCAGATTTGGAAATTACGGAAGCAGAACTGCTTGCCCAGATGGCAGAAATGCTGAAGGTAATGGAAGAATCGGCGGCGTATGGGCTGACGGGTGTGCGCTCTCACAGCGGATTAACGGGCGGCAGTGCTAAAACTTTGGCAGAAGCGGCGGCGCAGCCTGCATTTAACAAACTGCTGGGGGATTTGGCAACCGACGCTGTAACCTACGCGCTGGCGGTAAGCGAATGCAACGCCGCTATGGGGCGTATTGTGGCGGCACCGACGGCAGGCGCGGCGGGTGTATTGCCGGGGGTACTGCTGGCGCTTAAAAAGCACTGCAATTTAAGTGAGGACGCTTTGGCAAAGGCGCTGGTAGTGGCAGGCAATATCGGGCTTGTCATTGCGGGACGCGCATCGCTGGCGGGCGCTGTGGGCGGCTGCCAGGCAGAATGCGGCAGTGCGGCGGCTATGGCGGCAGGCGCGGCTGTTGATGCGCTGGGCGGCACGCCGAAACAGGTGGGCGACGCCGTCAGCATCGTGTTCAAAAATATGTTGGGCCTTGTGTGTGATCCGGTAGCGGGGCTGGTTGAAGTGCCCTGCATTAAACGCAACGGCGGCGCGGCGGTGCAGGCACTTCTGGCTGCGCAGCTGGCACTGGCGGGCGTGGGCAGTTTTATCCCTGCGGACGAAGCCATCGACGCCATGAAGTGGGTCGGCGACAGCATGCCCTGCGCACTGCGCGAAACGGCAGGCGGCGGGCTGGCACAAACGCCATCCGCGTTAGCGTGGGCACAGGCGTATTTTGAACGCCAATAACGCCAAAACAGCTTTTGTAAAATTATTGGCGCTTTTATATTAAGTTTTTTGCTAAAAGATATTGACATAAACAGCGCGCTATGATAGAATAACATTCGTCGCCAAGCGTTTGCTTAGCAATATGGTGGCTGTGGTGAAGCGGTTAACACGGCGGATTGTGGCTCCGTTACGCGTGGGTTCGATCCCCACCAGTCACCCCATATTTTTGGGGCGTAGCCAAGTCGGTAAGGCACGGGACTTTGACTCCCGCATGCGTTGGTTCGAGTCCAGCCGCCCCAGCCAAAGATGTGATCCACTAGCTCAGTCGGTAGAGCACCTGACTTTTAATCAGGGTGTCCCGAGTTCGAGTCTCGGGTGGATCACCATTTTTTTATCTATGAATATGCGGATGTGGCGGAATTGGCAGACGCACCAGACTTAGGATCTGGCGCCTTCGGCGTGCAGGTTCGACTCCTGTCATCCGCACCAAAGCGTGCAGCACCCTGCAATTTTGCGGGGTGTTTTTTATTTGCGCGTTTTACATTTTACCGTAACGGTTTTATAATAAAAGTATCCGTTTATTTTAGTTGAGGGAGCAGATTTTATGTTAGGGACGATTGTTAATACCTGTACGATTTTAACTGGCAGCTGCGTCGGCAGTTTTTTGGGGCGCGGCATCAGCGAAAAATATAAAAAGGCGCTGTTTGACGCGCTGGGGTTGGCGACGGTCGGGCTTGGCGCTAACGCCGTTGTGCAGAACATGCCCAAAAGCGAATATCCGGTGCTTTTTATCGCCAGCCTTGCCATCGGCACGATTATCGGCACGCGGCTGGATATTTACGGGCATTTTAACGCTTTGCTTGCCAAAGCGAAGGGCGGCAGCAAGCTGGCGGAAGGTTTATCCACGGCAGTGCTTTTGTTTTGTATTGGTACGCTGTCGATACTGGGCCCGATTGAGAGCCGCCTGAACGGCAACAATACTTACCTGTTTACCAACGCGACAATGGACCTGGTGGCGTCGACGATACTTTCATCTGCCTACGGCATTGGCATTGCGCTGGCGGCGCTGGTGCTGTTTTGCTGGCAGGGCAGCATTTACCTGTTTGCCGGTGTCATCCAGCCGTACCTGACGGCGGGCATGATGACGGAGATTTCGCTTTTGGGCGGGATTTTTTTAATAAGCAGCGGCGTTGGCATTTTGCAGCTGCGCGACTGCAAGACGCTGAACATGCTGCCTTCGCTTCTGGTTCCGCCGGTTTGGTATACGCTTGTAAGTTTTTTACGGTAACTTTACTTTTTTAAGTGCATTATAATGTTACACTATATTGACGAAACGGCGCAAAATGTTTATAATTAGTATCATGACAGAGTAAAATAGACGAAAGGTGTTGTTAAAATGAGTACTACGTACAGTGTTTATTTACCTAATTACAGCGTCGGCTCGGATTGCTACAACGAAATCCCGGCTGTGACGGCAAGATATGGCAAAAAGGTTGTCCTCATCGGCGGCAAAACCGCGCTGAGTAAGGCGCAGGACGCTATTTTGGAAGCTGTTAAGGGGCACCTTGATGTTACCGGCGTACTTTGGTACGGCGGCAATGCTACTTACGAAAATGTTGACAAACTGATGAATACCAAAGAGGTTCAGGACGCGGACATGGTGTTTGCCGTTGGCGGCGGCCGTGCCGTTGACTGCTGCAAAACGATGGCTGACAAAATGGGCAAGCCTGTTTTCACTTTCCCGACCATCGCTTCCAACTGCGCTGCCTGCACCGCTATCTGCGTAATGTACAAGCTGGACGGCAGCCTGGCAGGTTATTACTATCCGCAGCATTGCGCTGAACATACCTTTATTAACACCAAAATTATCGCCGAAGCGCCGGAAAAACTTTTGTGGGCAGGCATCGGCGATGCGCTGAGCAAAGAGTGCGAAGTTTTGATTGCCACCGAAGGCAAAAAACTGCTTAACACCCCGCTGCTCGGACGTGCTATCAGCGGCGCCTGCACCAGCCCGCTGTTTGAATACGGCAAACAGGCTTTGGAGGACTGCCGCAACAACGTGGTTTCCGAAGCAATTCAGGAAGTTGCGCTGGACATTATCATGAGCACCGGCATTGTTTCCAACCTGACCACGACCGAAAACGATTATTATTATAATTCTTCGCTCGGTCACTGCTTCTACAATGCTTACACCGGGCTTGCCTGCGCAGAACGCCATATGCACGGCGAAGTGGTTTCCTTCGGCGTTATCGTGCTGCTGACCTGCGATAAACAGTTTGAGCTGCGCGATAAAATGGCTAAATTCAACAAAGAACTTGGCCTGCCTGTAACTTTAGCGGAAATTGAAGTTGACGAAGCCGGCCTTGAAAAAATCCTTGACCGCGCACCGGCAATCCTCGAATGGAAGAAAGTTCCGTACGAAATGACCCGTGAAAAATTCAAACAGGCAATTTTGGACGCCGACGCTTACGGCAAAACCCTGTAATTACATGTAAAATAAAAAATCCCGCTTAATGCGGGATTTTTTATGCTTAAATTAAATGTTCCAGTTTTCAAAATAGTTAATCTGCATGGCGGCACGTACATCATGCAGGGTGGCAGCAGCTGCTTCGCGGGCGGTTTCGCTGCCGCGTTTTAAAATCATCTTCACGTCGTCAAGGCGTGCTTCCCACATTTTGCGGCGTTCGCGGATGGGGGCAAGCTCGGCCTGCATTACGCTGTTGAGGAATTTTTTAACTTTTACGTCGCCCAGACCGCCGCGCTGGTAATGTGCTTTCAGCTCATCAAGGTTTGCGTATTCCGGCAGGAATTCGGCAAAATGTTCGGGGCGGCTGAACGCGTCGAGGTAGATGAACACGGGGTTGCCTTCAACCTTGCCCGGGTCCTGCACGCGGATGTGGTCCGGGTCGGTGTACATCGACATAATTTTTTGCTTAACAACGTCTTCTTCATCGGCAAGGTAAATGCAGTTGCCCAGCGACTTGCTCATCTTGGCTTTGCCGTCAAGACCGGGCAGGCGCAGGCAGGCTTTGTTGCCCGGCAGGATGATTTCCGGCTCGGTCAGCGTTTCGCCGTAAACGGCGTTGAACTTGGCAACAATTTCCTTGCACTGTTCCAGCATCGGCAGCTGGTCTTCGCCAACGGGCACTGCCGTCGCGCGGAAGGCGGTGATATCGGCAGCCTGGCTGATGGGGTAGGTGAAAAAGCCCACGGGGATGCTGGCTTCAAAATTGCGCATTTTAATTTCGGTTTTAACGGTCGGGTTGCGCTGTACGCGCGATACCGTAACAAGATTCATGTAGTAGCTGGTTAGTTCGGTCAGCTGCGGCACGGCGGACTGAATGAAGATGGTGGATTTTTCCGGGTCAATGCCGCAGGCCAGATAATCCAGCGCAACTTCCAGCACGTTCTGGCGTACTTTTTCCGGGTGCTCGGCGTTATCGGTCAGTGCCTGAGCGTCGGCAATCATAATAAAAACTTTGTCGTATTCACCGCTGTTTTGCAGCTCCACGCGCTCTTTTAAAGAACCGGCGTAATGGCCAACGTGCAGCCTGCCGGTCGGGCGGTCGCCCGTTAAAATAATTTTCTGCATTTTCTTACCTCGCTTTATCAATATCGTGCAATCCGCCAAAGCGGAGATTTAACTTAAATTATATTATACCATAAATTTGCGGCGTATGACAGATTAGGGGTTAATGTGGATTGCAGGCACGTTATATTATTTTAACTTTCTTTTACTTGACGGTTTAGTAAAATGGTGTTATGCTTTACTTACAAAAGCAGTTGATGGTGTTCCATGTGGGCACGCAACAAAAAAACCGGGAGCGGCTACTCCCGGTTTTTTAATTTAGGCTGGCTGTGAGCTTATAGTAAGCCATCCAACCATTTGCAGATGTAATACGCTGTTACAGCTGCCGCGACGGCTACCAAAAAAGCAGTTAATGGTTTCTCCATGCGTTCACCTCCTTCCTACTGGAAAGAGTCACAGCGTTTATTATTATAGCAGATTTATATGTTCATGAAAAGATAATTTTAACGCCATGCAAAATAAAAATCCACGGAATTTTCCGTGGATTTTTTGCGCTTTATGATGTTTTACAGACCTGCCTGTTCGATGCCGCTGAACAGATAGCCGAGGTGGGTGGTGCTGTTTAAAAGCACGGCACGCCATACGCCTTCGTTGCATTCCAGCACGTTAATGCAGGCGTTGTCCTGCTTGATGTTCCAGAAGTGGCTCATATCCAGCCCCAGCACGTCGCAGATGATGGCTTTGTTAACAGCGTCGTGCGCGGAAACAAGCAGCGTTTTGCCGTCGTATTTTTGTGCAAATTCGTCGAAAGCGGCGCGGGCGCGTTTACGCACGTCCTCCAAGTTTTCGCCGCCGGGCATTTGCACCAGCTGCGGCTGCGTGTGCCACTGCTTAAATTCTTCGGGGTAGCGCGCTTCAATGTCGCAGGCCAGTTCGCCTTCCCAAGCGCCGTGGTTAATTTCGGTCAGGCGCTCATCGGTGCGCACCGGCAGTTTGTGTAAATCGGCGCAAGCCCTGCACGTTAACAGCGAGCGTTTAAGCGGACTGGAAAAAGCAGCGTCAATGTGCACATCCTTCAGCCCCTGCGCCAGCATGCCTGCCTGCGCAAAGCCGCGTTCGCTCAGGCGGGTGTCCTCCTGACCCTGATAGCGACCCTGTATGTTCCAGTTGGTTTCGCCGTGGCGGATTAAAATAATGCGTACCATATTTATCCCTCACAGTTAATCAGTTTTACATCGATAATGCCTTCGATGCCGCGCAGCTTGAGCATGATGTCGTTGGGAATGTCGCCGCCGGTGGCGATGGCCATTAAGTTGGTGCCTTCGATGGCGGTGCTGCCCACCTGCATGCCGTTGATGTTAATGCCTGCGCTGCCGAGCACGGTGGCAATCTGCCCGATCATGTTAGGCTTATCAATGTGCGGGGCAAGCAGCAGATAGCCTTCAGGCTTGAAGTCGAGGCGGAAGCGGTCAATCTGCACGATTTTGGCTTCCTTGCCGTCAAACAATGTGCCGGTCAGCGTATGCTCACCCTTATCTGTCTCTATTTTAACATTAATTGCGGTAGAAAAATAGCCCGTGCGGTGAGATTTTATATCGCGCACCTGCAAATGGCGTTTTTTGGCAATGCCCGGCGCGTTGACAAAGTTGACGCTGTCCTGCAGAATCGGGTTTAAAAGCCCTTTCAAAAAGGCGGTGGTCAGCGCCTGCGTTTCCGTCTGTGCCAGCTCGCCGGTGTATTCAATTTCCACAGCCTTAATCGGCCCTTCGGCCAGATAAATGCCGATGGTGCCCATGCGTTCCGCCAGTTTAAAGTACGGTGCGATAACGCTGGCAACGCTTTTGGGGATGGGCGCCATGTTGACGGCGGTCATAACCGGTTTGCCTTCAAGCGCGTCGATAACGCCGTAAGCAACGTCCACGGCGACGCCGATTTGCGCTTCAATGGTGCTTGCGCCAAGGTGCGGGGTCTGCACAACCTGCGGCATGCCGATGAAGGGGTTGTTGTCCGGCGTCAGCGGTTCTTCGGGGTACACGTCGATGGCAGCGCCTGCGACCTTACCGCTCTTTAAGGCATCGGCAAGCGCCTGGGTATCTACGCAGCCGCCGCGGGCACAGTTGACAATGCGCACGCCGTCCTTCATTTTGGCGATGGCAGCGGCGTCGATGATGTTGTGCGTTTCCTTCGTCAGCGGGGTGTGGATGGTGATGTAGTCGGATTTTGCCAAAAGTTCGTCAAACGATACCAGTTCCACGCCTACCTGATGCGCGCGTTCTTCGGTAATGTAGGGGTCGTAGCCGATGGTGGTCATTTCCATCGCCTGCATGCGCAGGGCTACGCGGCTGCCAATGCGGCCTACGCCGATAATGCCCAGCGTTTTGCCCTGCACCTGAATGCCGTCAAAACTTTTTCTGTCCCATTTGCCTGCCTGAATGGAAGCGTGCGCCTGCGGGATGTGGCGCGTCATCGCCATCATCATGGCAATGGTGTGTTCGGTGGCGGCAATGGTGTTGCCCTCCGGTGCGTTCAGCACAACAATGCCGCGTGCCGTCGCAGCGGGGATGTCGATATTGTCAACGCCTACACCCGCGCGGCCGATAACCTTTAAGTTTTTGGCGGCGTCAATAACGTCCTTTGTCACCTGCGTCTGGCTGCGGGTTACAAGCCCGTCGTATTCGCCGATAATTTTCAAAAGTTCTTCCGTCGGCAGGTTGGTTTTAACGTCAACGTCAAAATGTTCGCGCAGCAGCGCCACGCCTTTTTCGCTAACATCGTCGCTTACAAGAATTCTCATCGTCATTTTTCATTCCTCCGTTTATGCGTGTTGGTTTTGGTATTCTTTCATAAAATCAGCAAGTGCTTTGCAGGCTTCCACCGTTACGGCGTTGTAGGCTGATACGCGGCAGCCGCCAACCAGCCTGTGCCCGCCGATGCCGATAAAACCGCGCTTTTTGCCTTCGGCAATAAAATCCTTTTCCATTTCCGCCGAGGGCAGATTAAACGTAATGTTCATGCGGCTGCGGCTTGCTTTATCCGCGTGGCCGCAGTAAAAACCGTTGCTGTTGTCGATAACATCGTAAATAAGCTGCGCCTTTTCCTTATTGCGCGCTTCAATAGCGGTAATGCCGCCCTGCGCCTTAATCCAGTGCAGCGTTTTGTTGACCATGTAAATGGCAAATACCGGCGGCGTGTTATACAGCGAATCGTTATCGGCGTAGTTTTGGTAGCTCAGCATCGGCGGTAAATCCTTGCGCGCTGTTGCTAAAAAGTTCTTTTTAACTATTACAATAACTACGCCTGCCGGTCCTAAATTTTTTTGCGCACCTGCGTAGATAAGGTTGAACTTTGTAACATCCACCGGGCGGGAAAGAATGTCGCTCGACATGTCGCAGATGACGGGCACATCTACATCGGGGAAGTCCTGCCATTCCGTGCCGTAAATGGTGTTGTTGGCGGTGATGTGCAGGTAAGATGTGTCCGGCTTGATATCAAGCGCGGCGGGGATGTAGCTGTGGTTTTTATCGGCGCTTGATGCTGCTTCGTAAACTTCGCCGAAGCGTTTGGCTTCAGCCATCGCCTTTTTTGCCCATACGCCGGTGTTGGCGTAAGCTGTGCGCTTGTTGGTGTGGAAGTTGGCTGCCGTCATCAAAAACTGCAGGCTGCCGCCGCCCTGAATAAATAAAATTTCGTAATCGTCAGGTACGTTCATCAGCTCGCGCAAAAGCGCTTTGGTTTCCGCGTGCATGGCGGCGTATTCCGGGCTGCGGTGGCTCATTTCAATAATGCCCATGCCAGTGCCCTTGTAGTTTAAAAATTCGGCCTGCGCCTCCTGCAAAACCTCCAGCGGCATGGCGGAAGGGCCTGCGTTAAAATTATAAACTCTTTCCATGTTGTTACCTCCTGCAATAAAAATAGAGAAGCCGTCCTTGGGACGAGCTTCTCTATCTCGTGGTGCCACCCAAATTCAGCCGCGG
This sequence comes from uncultured Phascolarctobacterium sp., assembly GCA_949295115.1. GTDB lineage: Bacteria > Bacillota > Negativicutes > Acidaminococcales > Acidaminococcaceae > Fusicatenibacter_A. The sequence continues at coordinate 16,603 of CASFJU010000004.1, read as the reverse complement.
CTTTGTGCTTGCGCGGATAAAAAATAAAACCCTCAATCCCACATGGGACGAGAGTTACCCGCGTTGCCACCCAAATTGCCATACGGCCATCTTTAGTACGCTGTATCGGGCGGTACCCGTCGAATTCGTCATTCGCATCTCCGGAGCGGAACTTACTTACGCCTTACTGCCGCCTCGCATCAACCGGCGGCTTTCTGCAAGTTTAGCGCAGAGCTTCTCCATCATCGTGTTGGCTGTATTGATTTATAGGGTAATTATAGCAGTTTTGCGCCGCTTGTCAACAAAAGCAGATAATTTTTTGAAAAATAGCTTTTTGCCGCAGCAATTTTGTAACGGAGTTTACAGTTTGGCAAATAAAAAACCACGCCGTTAAAGGCGTGGTTTAATGAATTGAACTTCAAATTAGTGTATTAACTCAAGCGGGTCAGAATCCTGCCCGTTGATAATAACTTCGTAATGCAGGTGCGGGCCGGTGCTGTAACCGCTGCTGCCAACATAACCGATGACTTCGCCCTTTTTAACATAGTCGCCGCTGGAAACGGCGATAGAAGACATATGGCCGTAAGCGGTTTCGTAACCGTAGCCGTGGCTGATTTTTACATAACGGCCGTAGCCGCCGAACCAGCCTGCAAATTCAACATATCCGTCTGCAGCGGCGTAAATGGGTGCGCCGTAATCGTTGCCGATATCAATGCCGGGATGGTAATCATAGCCGTAACCGCTGAACGGGTTTGCCCTGCCGCCGAAGTAAGAGGTAATGCTGCCGCCGGCCGTCGGCCAGATGTCCGGGGTGGCGTTAAGGCGTGCGTTGCGTTCTTTAAGTTGAGCCAGCAGATTGTTGAGATTTTCTTTTTTCTGCTGCATTTCTGCCTGCAGGTTTTTGGTCTGTGCAGCATAAACGTCAATCATTTTTATATCAGCCTGTAGCGGGCCGCCCTGGCCCATGTACTGGCTGCGGTCAATGCCTCCGCGGGAAGGCTGCTTGTTGTTGCCCAATTCCTTGCGTACTTCATTTTCCAGTGCGGAAATTTCAGCCATTTCCTGCTGCATTTTTTCGTTTTCTTTCTGCAAATCAGCCAGTTTCTGTTCTTGTGCGGCTTTTTCGCTGCGGTAGGCAGCAAGCTCATGCTGGCTGGCGTAGGCGTCGTAAACTACTATCGAAGTTCTTAACGCGCCGATAATGCCGAAAAATAATAAAATGTAGAAAACAATGCCGATTTTGGCAATCACACTGCTGCGGAAATTATAGCTTTTTGATTCTTTACCGTTATGCGGTATCAGCATTAAAGTGTATTTATCGTTTATTTTACGTTTTTGCTTTTTTACCGGTTCCATGTAAAATTACTCCCAACTAACCAAACACAAGTTACACAATTACTATTATATTTTCGCACAAAATACAACAAAAAACAACCTTAAATGCCGTAAAAAGTGTGAATTATTGTTAATTTAACACATTTTATGCTTGAAAGAGTTAAAATTAATGCCATGATGATTAGGACGGAATTTTAGTTTGCGCTGAATAGATTTTATAAAAACGTGTATAAATAATAATAAAAATGCCGCTGCTTTTTGGGCAGCGGCATTAAATTTACAGTGTTTTGATTTTATTGAAATGGCAATCAGAAAGTTACCGGTTTGCCGTAGTAAGCGCAGGCCAGCACTTCTTTCATGGCTGCGTCGTCAATCGGGCGCGGGTTGCTGAAAGTGCATGGGTCAAGCACTGCGTTGTGGGCAATAGCGTCGGCGTGCTCCTTAAACAGCTCTTCGCTTACGCCGTTGTCTTTATAAGTCTGCGCAATGTTCAGCGCTTTGTTCATTTCCATAATAGCTTTAACCAGCGAATCGGTCAGTTGTTTATCGGTGCCGCCGGGCAGGCCGAGGTAACGGGCAATGGCAGCATAGCGGGACATAGCAACGCGGCTGTTGTACTGGATAACTGCAGGCAGCAGGATTGCGTTGCAGCAGCCGTGCGGAATGTGGAAGATAGCGCCGGTTTTGTGCGCCAGGCTGTGGGCAATGCCCAGAAGCGCGTTGCTGAACGCCATGCCTGCGAGGCACTGAGCAATGTGCATTTTGCCGCGTGCTTCCTTATCGCCGTGGTAGCTGTCAAGCAGGTTGTCAAAAATATCGCCGATGGCTTTTAATGCCAGCGCGTCGGAAAATTCGCTGCGCGCAGTGGCAACATAAGCTTCGATGGCGTGTGTCAGAGCGTCCATGCCGGTGTGGGCAGTCAGCTTCGGCGGCATCGTCAGCGGGATATCGGTGTCGATAACGGCGATATCCGGCGTAATTTCAAAATCGGCCAGCGGATATTTGATGCCGGTGCTGTAATCGGTGATAACAGAAAAGGCGGTAACTTCGGAAGCTGTGCCGCTGGTGGACGGAATGGCTACGAAGATTGCCTTGTTGCGCAGCTTCGGCATAGTGAATGGATTTTTAATATCGTCGAATGTTTTGTCGGGGTGTTCGTAAAATACCCACATGGCTTTGGCTGCGTCAATCGGCGAGCCGCCGCCGATAGCGACGATAACGTCCGGTTCAAATTCGCGCATGGCCTGCGCGCCTTTCATAACGGTTTCAATGGAAGGGTCAGGCTCAATGCCTTCAAACAGAGCGGTTTCAAGGCCTGCGGCTTTCAAAACTTCTTCGGTTTTCTGCAAAAAGCCGCCTTTGCGCATGGAGCTGCCTCCGGTTAAAATCATGGCTTTTTTATGGCCAGCCAGAACCTTTAATTCATCAAGGGCGCCCGGCCCGTAGTAAATATCGCGTGGTAAAGTAAAGCGTGACATATAATCGCCTCCTAATTTCTTTGCTGATTTTATTATAGCACTAATCAGTAAGTAAATGTTGATATTTATGTGAAAAATAAAAAATAATTATTAAATACACGTAAAGACTAATTTTAAAAAATCTGCAAAAGCGGTGGAGAGTTGCACGGTTTTGGGTTATAATAAAAACATCAACAGCAAAGGAAGTGATTTTTTGGCAACACAAATGCAGCTTGCCCGTCAGGGCATTATTACCGAAGCGATGAAGCAGGTGGCAGCCTACGAGGGCGTGACGGAAGAATTTATCCGCAAGGGCGTGGCCGAAGGCACGATTGCCATACCGCTTAACATAAACCATAAAAACGTAACGCCGCGCGGCGTGGGGCAGGGGCTGAGCGTTAAGGTCAATGCCAATATCGGCACGTCCAGCAGCTTTCCCGACCCGGAGCCGGAACTTGAAAAATTGCAGGCGGCGATTGACGCGGGCGCTGACAGCGTGATGGATTTATCCACGGGCGACAACATCGATGCATCGCGCAGGGCGATTATTAATGCCAGCACGGTTATGGTCGGCACGGTGCCGATTTATCAGGTGACGGTGGAAACGATTAAAAAACGCGGCGCCGTTGTGGAGATGACGAAAGAGGATTTGTTTGACGTTATCCGCCAGCAGGCGGCGGACGGTGCGGACTTTATGACGATACACTGCGGCATTAACAAAAAGGTGCTGGACATGCTGACCGGCGAAGGGCGCGTGATGGACGTGGTAAGCCGCGGCGGCAGCTTTATTACTGGCTGGATGCTGCATAACGGCAAGGAGAACCCGCTGTACGAATATTATGACGAGATTCTGGACATCTGCGCCGAATACGACGTGACAATTAGTTTGGGCGACGGTTTGCGCCCCGGCTGCCTTGCCGATGCCAGCGACCGTGCGCAGCTGCAGGAACTTTTGAACCTTGGCGAGCTGGCGCAGCGTGCGTGGGATAAAGGCGTGCAGGTAATGGTGGAAGGGCCGGGCCATGTGCCTTACAACCAGATTGCCGCCAACATGCAGCTGCAAAAACGTGTGTGCCACGGCGCGCCGTTTTATGTGCTGGGACCTTTAGTGACGGATGTTGCGCCGGGCTACGACCATATTACCTCCGCTATCGGCGGTACGCTGGCGGCTGTCAGCGGCGCGGACTTTTTGTGCTATGTAACGCCGGCTGAACATTTGGGGCTGCCCGATATCGACGATGTGCGTGAGGGCGTAATTGCGGCGCGTATTGCAGGCCACGCGGCCGATATCGCCAAAGGGCTGCCTAAAGCTGTTGCCTGGGATTTGGAAATGGCGAAGGCACGCAAGGCACTGGACTGGAAAAAGCAGATTGAGCTTGCCATTGACCCTGTTAAAGCGCAGGCCTACCGAGATAAAAAGAACAAGGAAGACGAAGAAGCCTGCTCCATGTGCGGCGATTACTGCGCAGTCAAAATTGTCGGCGAATATCTGGATAAGTGCAAAAACTGCCGCAAATAAAATTTTGCTTTTTATAATGAACCGTGCTATAATGTAAGCACAAAGAGGGATTGATTGTTGTCATTCAGACACATCAAAAGAAAAACCGGGAGCTGCAACTCCCGGTTTTTTATGTGCTGGCCGTGGTTATAAGTATCTGTCCAGCCACTTGCAAATATAGTACGCTGCTATACTTGCTGCGACAGATACAAAGAAGGGGATTATTATTGTCGTCATCCAAACACCTCCTTCCTACCGGAAAGAGTCACGGCTTTTATATTATGCTTGAAAAGTAAAAATTAGTCAAGACGTTATAAATAAAAAACAACCTGCTGCATTGCTGCGGCAGGTTGTTTTGCGTATTAAGCTCATTTTCTATACGTTTCGTCAGGCTGCAATAAGTCGCCGTTATTGAAGCTGCTGATTTGTTTCAGCGGCTGCGGCGGGTTGGTATCTGCTTGTAAGCGTTTATAATACCAGCAAACGTCCAGCCACTTGCCGTGTTTAAAACCGGCTAACGGATGCGTACCGGCGTCGGTAAAGCCCATGCGTTTGTGAAAATTAAGGCTGTTCCGGTTGGTGGCGGTAATGCAGGCATAAGCGTTGTAAAAGCCCTGCTTTGCCAGAATATCCAGCAGCGCTGCATATAAACATTCGCCGATGCTTTGCCCGCAATAAGCTGCGTCCACATAAACGGACAGGTCAACAGTGTAATCATACGCCGCGCGTTCAATATACGGCGACGCGTAAGCGTAACCTACTACCACGCCGTCGTGCTCATACACAATGTACGGATACTTGTTGCTGATTCTTTCCACGCGTGCGGTAAAATCCGCAAGCGACGGTACGTCGTATTCAAACGAGATAACGGTATCCGTAATATACGGCGCGTAAATTTCCAAAATGCGCACGGCATCGGCAGGCATTGCAAAACGGATTAAGTCCTTCATTTTTTGTTCCTGTCGGTTAAAATGCGGCGCAAAATGGCAAACATAACTTCGGCAGCGTCGTCCTGCATTTTAAAGGAAAGGCTCTCGCCGTCGTTTTTATGCGCGTAAATGATATTAGAAGAAAGGTCGGCCGTTTTTAAATCGTCCAGGCGGATTTCCTTAGCCATTTTTTTGCTTAAATAAATAATGCGGCTGTTGGTCAAAAACAGGTAGCCTGCGTCGGTGATAACCGCCGTTTCTTCCATAATCTGAGGGTGCTCGATATGCTCGCCCTTAAAGGAAATAGTTTCATCAATACGCAGCTTGCGGGTCAGCTGATAGTAGTTGTCCTCTTTGGCAACGGTTTTAACCTCGCACAAATAAGCCTGTCCTGCCGCGTGGCAGATTTCGCCTTCTTCCAGCGGGAAGTCAACTTTAACATTGCCCAGCGGCGCATTTTCAGCGTTCCACAGATAGCGGTACTTTGTCAGCGCGTTGTCGATATTTGCTTTAAATTCATACGGAATATCCAGCTTGGCGCACATATCGCGCAGGTGCTGTTCGTCGTCCGGCGTAAAGCGTTTTGCTTCGGCAATGCGGTCAAATTCACCATTGAAATAATCGTTAAACACCTGCTTGCGGAAGTCAAAGCCGTCCTCATAATCGTAGCCGAACAATTCATTAATGGCTTTAATATCCAAGGTTTCTTCGCCGTTGACGATGTTGCGGCAGCGTGCAAAATACGCCGATTTTTTTGCGCCGTTATCCGCCAGGCGGCACAGGTTTTCCGGTATCTCCAAAATTTCTGCCATATGGGCGCGGTCAGCCAAAAGCGCGTCGTCCTTGTCCTTGGCGTAGGTAAAGGCGTTGTCCGCAACCTTGCGGTAAATGGCGCTGCGCTGGTCCATATTGCCGTCGTTAAACTTGCAGCCCCACTTTTTAAAAATATCTGCGGCTGCGTCCTTAGTCAGTTCGGCGGCGCTTGCTGCGTCCGTCAGAATGTTATTTATTTCGGCAAAGGCGTTCTGCTGGGGCTTGCTGCCAAACAGCTTACCCATAAAGCCCTGCTGCTCAAGTTCCTGCTTTTTAAATCCTTTCACGGTCACACATCCTTATTTAATGTAGTCAATTTATTATACAATATCCGCCGCCGCGCCGCAACAACCCCTTTTGTGCAATGAGTTTACACAAATGTCACACTAAATATTTATGGTATGATAAAATGTTAATATAAGATATTATCGTGCGGAGATGATATTATGAATATTTTTGAGGACAGGGGCGGCGGTAAGCTGCACTGGAAGCTGAACCTGTACGTATTATGGGTGTGCGTGTTTTTCTGCTGCGCCAGCTACACCATGTGCGTGCCGTTTTTGCCTGTGTACCTTTTGCAGCATTTAGGCGTTGCGCAAAGCGATGTTAATGAATGGACGGGGCTTATTTACAGCGTAACGTTTTTTACGGCGGCGGTTATGGCGCCGTACTGGGGCGCTCACGCGGACAGAATAGGCCAGCGCCTGATGGCAATCCGCGCGGGCTTCGGGCTGGCAATCAGCTATGCGCTGATGGGCATGTGCCAGACGCCGGAACAGCTTTTTGGCGTGCGTCTTTTGGCAGGCCTTGTCAGCGGCTTTGTACCGGCGGCGCTGTCGCTCGTTTCATCCACGCTGCCGGCGGTTAAAATGGGCTGGGGTATGGGTCTTATGCAGACGGCGGTTGCCAGCGGCAGCATTTTAGGACCGATGCTCGGCGGTTACGTCAGCGCGTGGTTCGGCATGCGCATGTCGTTTTATATCGCGGCGGTGGCGCTTTTAATTGCCACAATTATGGTTATTGCGCTGGTGCGCGATATTGGGCACGAAAAGGGCGAAGGCAAAGTTATACACGTTTGGGCGGATTTGCGCGCTTCGCTGCAAAACAAAGGCCTGTTGTTTGTTATGAGCATGTTCTTTCTGGTGCAGGTTTGTGTGATGATTGTGCAGCCGCTGATTACCATGTACGTTTCGTATCTTTTGGGCGGCGTTGTCAATGACGACGTTGTTAAAACGGCGGGCGTTATCTTCTCGCTGGCGGGTATCGCCGGTATTATCGCCGGTCCGTACTGGGGCAACCGCGGGCAAAAGCGCGGTTATACCAAAACTCTGTTTTTGGTGTTTATCTGCGCGGGCGCAATAAATATGTGCCAGTTCTTTGTCAGCAACATCTGGCAGTACGCGGCGGTTACGTTTGTTTACGGCTTGTTCCTGGCAGGCGCGGTGCCTAACATTAACGCGCGCCTTGTTGAAGTTACCGACCCTTCCGTCCGCGGCAAGGCGTTTGGGCTTGTTACCAGCGCGCAGCAGTTCGGCGGCGTGGTTGGGCCTTTGTTGGGCGGTTTTTTAGGCGGCTTTTTGCCGACGCGCCTGATACTTGTACTGACCGGTTTTATTCTGGTGTGCGCCGGTGTTTACACTTACCTTACCAAAGTGCGCGGCATGGCGAGGGCATAAAGTGTTAATAAGTTAACGGTTTTGGCAGGGGTTTTATTTTTAAGGTAAAATCCCCGCCAATTCCTTGACAAATTTTGTATACAGAATACAATAGAGTTGTGAGCAGCATAAAGGAGGAATCTTACAATGCTTATTAAAAAATTTGAAGGCAATACCCCTAAAATTGACCCGAAGGCTTTTGTCGCCGAAACGGCAGTAGTCATCGGCAAGGCGGAAATGAAAGAATACAGCAGCGTATGGTATAACGTAACCGTGCGCGGCGATGTAAACCGTATTGAAATCGGCAGATATACGAATATTCAGGATAACAGCGTGCTGCATGTTTCCGATAGCCATGCCTGCATTGTCGGCGATTATGTAACCGTTGGGCACTGCGCGCTTCTGCATGCCTGCACCGTTGAAGACCACTGCCTCATCGGCATGCACTCCACCGTTCTGGACGGCGCTGTTATCGGCAAAGGCTCCATCGTTGCAGCGGGCGCGGTTGTAACCAAAAACACCATCGTGCCGCCGTACAGCCTTGTTGCCGGCGTACCTGCCAAAGTTATCAAACAGCTGCCGGAAAACACCGACGCTACCCACGCTCAGGCAGTTAAATACGAAAACCTGTGGACGCGCCGTTACAACGAGCTTCCCGATGGCGGCGGCGAAGAATACCACGGCGAAAAGATTGTGTAATTAAAAATTAAGCAGCAATATTAAAGGTACGGTTTGCGCCGTACCTTTTTGCTTGTAAAAACGCTGTTGTATACATTTTCATAAAATTTACAAACCCTCATAAATAGTGTATACTAATTATATGCGGAGTTTTACGCACAACTAATTTTCAGCAGTTAATAAAGGAAAGAGGGGAACCACATGACAAAAATGAAAACCATGGACGGCAATACCGCTGCGGCTTATATATCCTATGCGTTTACCGACGTGGCAGCTATTTACCCGATTACTCCGTCTTCGCCGATGGCAGAGGTTGTTGACGAATGGTCTGCCCAGGGCAAGAAGAACCTTTTCGGCCAGACTGTAAAGGTGCAGGAGATGCAGTCCGAAGCAGGCGCTTCCGGCGCTGTGCACGGTTCTTTGCAGGGCGGTGCCCTCACTACCACTTATACAGCATCGCAGGGCCTGCTCCTCATGATTCCTAATATGTATAAAATGGCAGGCGAGCTTTTACCGGCCGTGTTCCACGTATCGGCGCGCGCGCTGGCAACCAGCAGCCTTTCGATTTTCGGCGACCATCAGGACGTTATGGCAACCCGCCAGACCGGTTTTGCGCTTCTGGCGGAAGGCAGCGTGCAGGAGGTTATGGACCTTGGCGGTGTTGCGCATTTATCCGCCATTAAAGGCCGCGTACCGTTTGTAAACTTCTTCGACGGTTTCCGTACTTCCCACGAAATTCAGAAGATTGAAGTTATGGATTACGATGAGCTTGGCAAACTTCTGGACTGGGACGCTGTCAATGCTTTCCGCAAACGCGCTTTGAACCCGGATAACCCGGTTATACGCGGCACGGCGCAGAACCCGGATATTTACTTCCAGACCCGCGAGGCTGTTAACAGCTATTACACCGCGCTGCCGGAGATTGTTGAAAATTACATGAACGAAATCAACAAAATCACCGGACGCAACTACGGCCTGTTCAATTACTACGGCGCGCCCGATGCCGAGAATATCATCATCGCTATGGGCAGCGCGTGCGAAACCATCCAGACCGTGGCTGAAAAACTGAACGCAGAGGGCAAAAAGGTTGGTTTACTTGCTGTACACCTGTACCGTCCGTTCAGCGTTAAGCATTTTATGGCGGCTATCCCTCAGACGGTTAAACGCATTGCCGTGCTGGACCGCACCAAAGAGCCGGGCGCATTCGGCGAACCGCTGTACATGGATGTGCGCGGCGCATTCTACGATAGCGACCGCAACCCGATGATTATCGGCGGCCGTTACGGCCTTGGCAGCAAAGATCTGACTCCGAACGACATCCTTGCCGTTTACGAAAACCTTGAAGCAGCAGAACCGAAAAACAATTTCACCATCAGCATCGTTGACGATGTTACCAATACTTCTCTTGCGGCCAGCCGCGATATCGACGTTACCGGCGCGGACACCAAGAGCTGCAAATTCTGGGGCCTTGGCAGCGATGGTACCGTTGGCGCGAACAAGAGCGCTATTAAAATTATCGGCGACCATACCGATATGTACGCGCAGGGCTATTTCTCCTACGATTCCAAAAAATCCGGCGGTATCACCGTTTCGCACCTGCGTTTCGGTAAAGAGCCTATCCGCGCGCCGTATCTCATCAATGCTGCGGACTTTGTCGCCGTACACAACCAGAGCTATGTAGATAAATACGACGTTACCGCAGGACTGAAAAAAGGCGGCACGTTCCTCCTTAACTGCAACTGGGGCGTGGACGAACTTGACAAACATCTGCCGGGGCAGATTAAACGCTACATCGCGGAAAACGATGTTAACTTATATATTATCGACGCTGTAAAAATCGCGCAGCAAATCGGTCTGGGCGGACGCATTAACATGATTATGCAGTCGGCGTTCTTCAAACTGGCCGATATTATCCCGCTGGACGACGCCGTTAAATACTTGAAGGAAGCCGTTGAACACAGCTACGGCCTGAAGGGCAAGGACGTTGTTGACATGAACAACGCCGCTATCGACATGGGCGTTAACGCGATTGTTAAGGTTGATGTGCCCGCAAGCTGGAAAGACGCTGCCGATACTGTAACCGAAGCGAAATCCGGCAACGACTTTATTGATAACATTCTTGTGCCGATGAACCGTCTGGAAGGCGACAAACTGCCTGTCAGCGCATTTAAGGACCACGAGGACGGCACCTTCCCGAGCGGCACAGCAGCTTACGAAAAACGCGGCATCGCCATCAACGTGCCCGAATGGCAGATTGATAAATGCATCCAGTGCAACCAGTGCGCCTTTGTTTGCCCGCATGCAGCCATCCGCCCCGTGCTGATGACGGAAGAAGAAGCGGCTAACGCTCCTGCCGGTATGCTGTCTAAAGACGCTATCGGCGCGAAAGGCCTTAAATTCCACATGGTTGTATCCCAGCTGGACTGCACCGGCTGCGGCAACTGCGCTCAGGTTTGCCCGGCGAAGGAAAAGGCTTTGGTTATGAAACCGCTGGAAACCCAGCTTGCCAAAACCGAAAATTGGGATTACGCAATGAAGAAGGTTGCGCCTAAAGCGAACCCGATGAATAAAAACACCGTTAAAGGCGTGCAGTTTGAACAGCCGCTGTTTGAGTTCAGCGGTGCGTGCGCAGGCTGCGGCGAAACCCCGTATGCCAAACTTATTACACAGCTGGTTGGCGACCGCATGATGATTGCCAACGCAACGGGATGCTCCTCTATCTGGGGAGCCAGCGCACCGAGCATGCCGTACTGCAAGAACGCAGAAGGCCACGGCCCGAGCTGGGCAAACAGCCTGTTTGAGGACAACGCCGAATACGGTCTTGGCATGTGCTTGGGCGTTAAACATACGCGCGAACGTGTTGCTGAAATGGTTAAAGAAGCTTTGAACCTGCCTGTAAGCGAAGGCCTGAAAGCGGCAATGCAGGCATGGCTGGATAACATGAATGTAAGCGACGGCACCCGCGAACGCGCTGAAGCGCTGAAAGCGGCACTGGCTGCCGAAAACAGCGATAACCAGCTGCTGAAGGAAATCGCAGAACTTGGCCAGTACTTTGTAAAACGCAGCCACTGGATTTTCGGCGGCGACGGCTGGGCTTACGATATCGGCTACGGCGGTCTGGACCATGTGCTTGCCAGCGGCGAAAACGTAAACGTAATGGTATTTGATACCGAAGTTTACTCCAACACCGGCGGCCAGTCCTCCAAAGCAACGCCTGCCGCTGCTATCGCCAAATTTGCGGCCAGCGGCAAACGCACCCGCAAAAAAGACCTTGGCATGATGGCCATGAGCTACGGCTATGTTTATGTAGCGCAAATCGCGATGGGCGCAGATAAAAACCAGACCCTGAAAGCTATTGCCGAAGCAGAAGCTTACGACGGCCCGTCCCTGATTATTGCTTACGCGCCGTGCATTAACCACGGTTTGAAGGTAGGCATGGGCTGCAGCCAGCTGGAAGCAAAACGTGCGGTTGAATGCGGTTACTGGGCTAACTACCGTTACAATCCGGAACTGAAGGAACAGGGTAAAAATCCGTTTACGCTCGACAGCAAAGAGCCTACCGGCGATTTCCGCGAGTTCCTGATGGGCGAAGTACGTTACTCCGCATTGTTAAAACAGTTCCCCGACCAGGCAGAAGCATTATTTGAAAAGACCGAGCACGACGCTAAAGAGCGCCTTGCTACTTACAAACGCCTGGCAGCACAGGATTAAGCTAAAAGTAAAAATTAAATAATTATTAGCAACCTGCTGTATTACTACGGCAGGTTGTTTTTTTATTCTGCATATGTTAAAATATTCTTGGAGAGAATAAAGAGCGGATGGAAGGAGGTATCAGTGGAAACAAAATTTGAAATAAAATTTTTTAAAACAAGTAATGGGCGTGAGCCTGTCCGCGAATATTTAAAAGATATGGCATTAACCAATGAAAAAACAACGCGGGATACACTGGAAACAATCTCGGAATTTTTAATCATGCTTAAAGCAAAGGGTAATGCCTTGGGTGAACCGTACATAAAACATTTACAAGGACCGATTTGGGAGTTGCGCCCTAAAAACAGAAGAATTTTATACTGCTGTATTTTAGGCAACAGTATTTACTTACTGCATATTTTCAAAAAGTCTACGCAGAAAACTCCTAAAAAAGAGATTGATAAAGCCTTGAACAGATATAAGATTTTGATTAACAGGCAGATTGACGTAAGGAGTGAATGAAATGGCTGATAAAGATCTTAAAGTGAATGATAAATATGTTGGTTCAGATATTGACGACTTTTTTAATGAAATATATACGCCTGAAGAACTGGCTATAATTAAAGACCGGGCAGATTTTTTACTGCAAATTGTTGAAGCGAGAAAAGCCAATAATTTAACGCAAACAGATTTAAGCCAGAAAACAGGCATTGCCCAATCAACAATAGCTAAAATTGAAAATGGCAAAATAAATCCCAGTTTAAATAATATTTTCAAAATTTTGCATGCCATGGGCAAAACAATCCGCGTGGCGTCGTTGTAAATAAATTACATAAAAAAATCACGGCCGATACTTTTGGTATCAACCGTGATTTTTATTTTATCGGAGGGGAAAGGTTATGGATTAGTTTTAGCTTAAAATTTTGGGGAAAGTTGGATTTGGATTAGTTATGTTAAAGGTTAGGCTTAAAACAGAGGATTAGTTTTTGTCATCCTCGTAGTACGGGCAGCGGTCGCCCCAGTCGCAGTGTCCGTCATGGTGGTAACGGTCGTAGTGGCGGTCGCGGTCACGCGGTCCGTCGCAGTGCCAGCCGCGTCCGTGGCCGGGGCCGTAACCATGGTGCAGTTTAAAACCGTCGCGGTGGCGGAAGCTGCGGAACATATCGCGCATAGCGTCCTGTTTTTGTTCTTCGGTCATGCTGTCCCATTTAGCTTTGGCTTCGGCGGCACGCTGTTCAATGGCGGCACGTTTTTCGGCCGGCAGCTGTGCCAAAAAGTCTTCGCGCATTTGCTGGCGCTGTTCAAATTTCTGCTGCGGCGTCATTTCCATCCACGCCATGCGTGCTGCTTCGCGTGCCTGGCGCTGTTCTTCCGTCAGCTGGGGGCCGCGGCGTGCGGGGCGCGGAATGGGGCGGCGCACATTGTTATCGTTTTCGTGTAAAATCTGTTCTACTCTTTCGCGCATGGTCGGCTGCGGGGCTTCGGGCTGTTCAGCCGCAAAAACCGGTACGCTGGTGGCGCAGATTAAACCGGCAACAACCAAAGATTTCATCAATTTGTTTTTCAACATATCTGGTCACTCCTTTAATTTATCTGTGTGGTTACTTTTTAGCTTATCTGTATTGTACAGGATGGTTATGGCAAAATTATGGCAAAAATAATTTATTTTCGGGCAGTTTTGTCACAAATTTTCTGCATTTGCCTGCTATTATTATAACGCAAAAATAATCGGCAAACCATCTGCATCACCTTAAACTTTTAAAAACAAGGGGTTTGGTTGTATAATATAGATAGCTCTTTGTGAAAGGATGATGGCAGTGGCAAAAATGCTGATTGCTGATGACAATAAACAAATTACTTCAATTTTATCCAATTATGCGCGCAAAGAGGGCTTTGAGCCGATTGTGGCGCTGGACGGCGAGGAAGCTTTGCGCCTGTTCCGCGACAACGAAGCCGATATCGCCATGGTGCTGCTGGATGTGATGATGCCCAAAATGGACGGCTTTGAAGTGTGCCGCCAGCTGCGTGCCAAATCGCTGGTGCCGGTAATTATGGTCACCGCGCGCGGCGAAGATTTTGAAAAAATAATGGGCCTTGATATCGGTGCGGACGATTATATTATCAAGCCCTTCAGCGCGGGCGAAGTTATGGCGCGTGTGCGCGCGATTTTGCGCCGCATGCAGCCGCGTGAGGAAGTAAACCGCAACACGTACAGTTACGATAATTTAGTGATTGATTTGGACAAGTACGCTGTAACCGTGGGCGGCGAAGAAGTGGCGCTGACCAAAAAAGAGGTTGAGCTTTTGTGGACGCTTGCCAAAAACAGCAGCAAGGTGTTCTCGCGCGATAACCTTTTGGACAGCCTGTGGGGCTACGATTACTACGGCGACAGCCGCACGGTGGATTCGCACATTAAGCGCATGCGCGCCAAGCTGGATAAAATTGAACACCCCGGCTGGGAGATTAAAACCATCTGGGGCGTAGGCTACCGGTTTGAGGAGAAAGTAAATGCATAACAAAATAGCTTTAAAGCTGACTTTATATTTTGCAGCGGTGCTGCTGGTGTTCGCACTGGTGGTGGGCGGCAGCTTTGCGCATTTTTTTCGCGCGCATACCATTGATATGAAGCGGACGGAATTGCAGCAGCGCGCCGTGCGGATTGCAGAGGTGCTGAGCGAAAACGCCCGCTGGCTGGAGGAGCGCGGCGGCATTGCCAACACACGCTTTATCAGCTACATCAACAACATTACCATGGAAGACGTGTGGGTGGTTGATGAAAGCCGCGACTTGAAACTGCCGCAGCGTATGCATCACCGCATGGGGCACCACCGCCGCATGCTGGAGCAGGGTATGGAACTGCCTCCGCAGAAGCCGGAACCGCCCATGCGCAGCATTGAGTTTAATGAGCTGCCGGACGTAACAAAAAACTGCGTGGAAACGGCTTTTAAAGGCACGGTATCGGTATCCGAAGATTTTAACCCCGTGCGCGAGGAGATTATGCTGTGCGCCGCCGCGCCGGTGTACGATGAAAGCGGCAGCATTCGCGCCGTTGTGCTGTTGCACTACCCCGTGCAGGGCTTGCAGTCCGCCACGTGGGAGGGCGTAAAAATTTTGCTGCTGTCCTGCGCAATTGCACTGCTGCTGGTATCGCTGCTGAGCGTACTGTTCAGCTGGAAGTTTACCAAGCCGCTGAACCGTATGAAGGCAGTGGCGCACAAAATGGCGGAGCATGATTACACCGAGCGCTGCAACATCAAACAGAACGACGAAATCGGCGCTTTGGCGGATACTTTGGACGAACTGGGCGACCGCCTGCTGGACGCCGACGAAGCCGGGCGCAAGCTGGAAAAACTGCGCCGTAGCTTTATCGCCAACATATCGCACGAACTGCGCACGCCGGTAACGGTTATCCGCGGAAGCCTGGAGGCCTTGAACGACAAGGTTGTTACCGACCCCGCTGAAGTTGAGCAGTATTACAAGCAAATGCTGAGCGAAAGCCTGTTTTTGCAGCGGCTGATTAACGATTTGCTGGACCTTTCGCGCTTGCAGAATGCGGACTTCCCAATTGAGAAGGAAGTCATCAATTTGTGCGATGTTGTGCAGGACGCTGCCCGCGCCAGCAAGCACCTTGGGCAGCAAAAGAATGTGCAGGTTGATTTGCAGCTGGACAAAAACCTGTACCTTATTGAGGGCGACTACGGACGCCTGCGCCAGATGCTGATGATTTTTCTGGACAACAGTATTAAGTTCAGCCACGAAGGCGGCAAGGTTGAGCTGTGCCTGCGCGGCGACCGCCTGACTGTGACGGACCA
This sequence comes from uncultured Phascolarctobacterium sp., assembly GCA_949295115.1. GTDB lineage: Bacteria > Bacillota > Negativicutes > Acidaminococcales > Acidaminococcaceae > Fusicatenibacter_A. The sequence continues at coordinate 757 of CASFJU010000004.1, read as the reverse complement.
CGGCAGCGGCGTTAAGCAGGAGGATTTGCCCTATGTGTTTGAGCGCTTTTACAAAACGCGCGGCGAAACCAACAAAAACGGCAGCGGGCTGGGGCTGGCTATTGCCCGGGAAATTGCCCTGCGCCACGACATAAAGGTAAGTATGGAAAGCATACCCGACGAAGAAACCACGGTAATTATGGTTTTGCCGCCGGAAAGAAAGGATGCGGAAGATGAATTACGGATGTGAAGGTAAACGCGCGGTAATCAGCGGCGGCACCAGCGGCATTGGGCTGGCAGCGGCCAAAACGCTGCTGGAGGACGGCGCGGAAGTTTGGCTTTTGGCACGGCACAAGCAGCCGCAGCTTTTGGCTGAACTGCAGAACGCTTACACGGATAAAGTGCATTTTATTGCCTGCGACGTGAGTAAGGTAAGCGATTGCCAAAGCGCGGCGGCGCAGATAAAAAAAGCCGGTGCCGTTGACTTTTTGGTAAACAGCGCAGGCATTTACAGCGAGCAAAGTATGGAAATGCTGACGGAGCAGCAGTTTGATGAAATTTTTAACGTGAACGTAAAAGGCACGGTGTTTTTAACGCAGGCGCTGCTGCCGCATTTTGCGGCAGCGGGCGCGGTGGTAAACGTCGCTTCGGACGCCGGTATAAGCGGCAATTACGGCTGTGCTGCTTACTGCGCCAGCAAAGGGGCGGTGGTTGCGTTTACCCGCGCCCTGGCGCTGGATACAGCGCCGCGCCTGCGTGTTAACTGCGTCTGCCCGGC
>CASFJU010000003.1 GCA_949295115.1 uncultured Phascolarctobacterium sp. | reverse complement strand
GTGATTGCAGCGGTAAGAGTGGTTTTGCCATGGTCTACGTGACCGATGGTGCCAATGTTAGCATGGGGTTTTGTTCTTTCATATTTTTGCTTTGCCATTTATTGTTTCCTCCTTAGACGGGTAAATTCTTAGGCCTGAGTGCCTTTGTTTTTAGCAACAATTGCTTCAGCAATATTTCTCGGAACTTCTTCGTAATGGTCAACTTCCATGGAGTAGTTGCCGCGGCCCTGAGTTTTGGAACGAAGGTCGGTTGCATAACCGAACATTTCGGACAGCGGAACGAATGCGTCGATAACCTGCGCACCGTTGCGTGCTTCCATGCTGTTGATGCGACCGCGGCGGCTGTTCAGGTCGCCGATAACGTCGCCCATGTATTCTTCAGGAACGGTAACTTCTACTTTCATGTAAGGCTCAAGGATAACCGGGTCAGCTTTCAGTGCACCAGCACGGAAGCCCATAGAACCGGCAATCTTAAATGCCATTTCAGAGGAGTCGACTTCATGGTAAGAACCGTCGTAAACAGTTACGCCGATATCTACCATCGGATAACCGGCAACTACGCCGTTTTCCATAGCTTCTTTAACACCTGCTTCAACAGGCCCGATGTATTCTTTCGGAATAGCACCGCCGACAACTTTGTTGTCGAATTTGAAGCCTTCGCCGGGTTCCAGCGGAGTGAGTTCCAGCCAGCAGTGGCCGTACTGGCCTTTACCGCCGGACTGACGAACAAATTTACCTTCAGCTTTAACGGATTTGCGGATGGTTTCACGATAAGCAACCTGCGGGTTACCTACGCTGCAGCCAACGTGGAATTCGCGGAGCAGACGGTCAACGATGATGTCGAGGTGAAGCTCGCCCATACCGGAGATGATGGTCTGTGCGGTTTCCGGATCAGTGTGAACGCGGAAGGTCGGGTCTTCTTCGGCAAGTTTTGCAAGAGCAATGCCCATTTTTTCCTGGTCAGCTTTGGTTTTCGGTTCAACGGCTACGGAAATAACCGGATCAGGGAATACCATGGACTCGAGGATAATCGGAGCTTTCTCATCGCAAAGGGTATCGCCGGTAGTGGTATCTTTCAAACCTACTGCAGCAGCAATGTCGCCTGCGTAAACCTTTTCGATTTCCTGGCGGTGGTTTGCATGCATTTGCAGGATACGGCCGATACGTTCGCGTTTGCCTTTAGTAGAGTTATAAACATAGGAACCGGATTCAAGAGTACCGGAATATACGCGGAAGAATGCGAGCTTACCAACATACGGGTCAGTCATAATCTTGAATGCCAGAGCTGCAAACGGTTCTTCGTCGCTGGACGGACGTTCATCTTCCTCGCCGGTTTCAGGAATAACACCTTTAATGTGAGGAATGTCGGTCGGTGCCGGCATGAAAGCAACAATTGCATCAAGCAGAGGCTGAACGCCTTTGTTTTTGTAAGAAGAACCACAGCAAACCGGGGTCATCTTGCAGGCAATGGTCTGTTTGCGGATACCGGTCATGATTTCTTCTTCGGTAAGTTCTTCGCCTTCGAGGTATTTCATCATCAGTTCGTCATCGCTTTCAGCAACTGCTTCGATGAGAGCCTGACGGTATTCTTCAGCTTTTTCCTTCATTTCTGCCGGAATTTCAACGAATTCTTCGTCTTTGCCGAGCTTATCGCCGTAAACAATAGCCTGCATTTTAATCAGGTCAACGATACCTTCAAAGGAATCTTCGTAGCCGATAGGCAGCTGGATAGGCACTGCATTAGCGCCGAGGCGGTCTTTCATCATTTGAACTACATTATAGAAGTTCGCGCCCGTAATATCCATTTTATTTACGTAAGCCATACGCGGTACGCTGTATTTGTCAGCCTGGCGCCATACGGTTTCGGACTGAGGTTCAACGCCGCCTTTGGCGCAGAATACTGCAACGGAGCCGTCAAGAACACGCAGAGAACGTTCAACTTCTACAGTGAAGTCAACGTGGCCCGGAGTATCAATGATGTTGATACGGTGGCCTTTCCAGTGGCAGGTAGTAGCAGCGGAAGTAATGGTAATACCACGTTCTTTTTCCTGTTCCATCCAGTCCATGGTAGCAGCGCCTTCATGGGTTTCGCCGATTTTATGAACGCGGCCGGTGTAGAACAGAATACGTTCGGTCGTGGTGGTTTTACCGGCATCGATGTGAGCCATAATGCCGATATTTCTTGTTTTCTCAAGCGGAAATTCTCTGCCCACTTCTTAATCCTCCCTCTAAGATAAATCAGGGTTTTACCAACGGTAATGAGCAAACGCTTTGTTTGCTTCAGCCATCTTGTGGGTATCTTCGCGTTTTTTAACTGCAGCACCGGTGCCGTTAGCGGCATCCATGATTTCGCCTGCAACGCGTTCATACATGGTTCTTTCACCACGCAGGCGGGAATAATTTACCAGCCAGCGGATACCAAGAGTGGTTTTGCGGTCAGCACGTACTTCTACCGGAACCTGGTAGTTAGCGCCACCTACGCGGCGGGCACGTACTTCGAGCAGCGGCATAACGTTTTTCATAGCCGCATCAAATACTTCCAACGGGTCTTTGCCGGTTTTAGCGCGAACCAGGTCGAAAGCATCATATACAATGCGTTCTGCAACGCCTTTTTTGCCATCAAGCATAATTTTGTTGATGAATCTGGTTAATAATTTGGAGCCATACACCGGATCCGGCAGTACGTCTCTTTTAGTAACAGGGCCTTTTCTAGGCATGTGTTTCCCTCCTAATCATTTCGTTGTGTCAATCTCTCAGTTACTGCTTATTTTTTTGCTTTAGCACGTTTAGCGCCGTATTTGGAACGGCTCTGATTGCGATTTGCAACGCCAGCAGTATCAAGTGCACCACGAATGATATGGTAACGCACGCCCGGAAGGTCTTTTACCCTTCCGCCTCTAATAAGAACAACGCTGTGTTCCTGCAGATTGTGACCGATACCCGGAATGTATGCGGTAACTTCGATGCCGTTGGTCAAACGGACACGAGCAACCTTACGCAGAGCAGAGTTAGGTTTTTTAGGGGTAGTAGTGTAAACCCTGGTGCAAACGCCGCGTTTCTGAGGGCATTCTTTCAATGCCGGAGCGGTGGATTTTTCAACTGCAACCTGTCTGCCTTTGCGGACTAATTGGTTAATTGTAGGCATATCGGCACCTCCTTCCCGAATAATTAGATTTGAATGATTATAAAAACTTCTGTTTTGCAGAAGTCCCTATCAGTCTTTTAGCACCGCGGCGGCAGCAGCCCCTACGTGGATGCCGCAGGCTTTGCCAAGTTCCTGCATTGTTTCCGCCGTTATTACTTCAACACCGGCGGCTTCACAGCGTTCCAAAAGCGGGCGGCTTATGCGGATATCGGCGTCGGCTGCTACAAAAACCAGCTTTGCCGTTCCCTTTTCAACCGCTTTTGCCGTTTGTTTTACACCAACGACATGTTTAGTTGCTTCTGTTAACTGCTTCAGCATCGGGCCATCCTCCTTAAAAAAGGGCATAACTGTTCCGTGATACTGATATATTGTACCATTACAAAAAAGCCTTGTCAATATTTTTTTGCAACTTTTTTGCAGGCTTAAACGCCCATTTTATGCGCTTCTTTCTTTCCACGTTGCCAAGTGTTTCATTTTGGCTTTTGTGTAAGATAGTTAACACAAAAGAGCCGCTTTTTATGCCCTTTTTCAGCTTCGGCACCTTAAAAAACTCCAAGGCGCTTCTCAAAAAAAGTTTAAAAATCTTTAAATTTTCTTAAATTTGAGGTCAATTTAAAATGGCAACCGCCCATTTTTCTTTTAAATTTTTCAAATTCCATCTGGCATTGGCCGGACTTGTTGAAGGCATTGCCAAAATTTCAACGGCGTTTAACGGATGGCGGCGGCAATATTTTTGCAGCGCGCTGTAAGCTTTGCCGCCGTTGCAGCAAATCCGTTTAATCTGCTGGTGCTCCGCCAAAAAGCCCTGCAAATCATTGTATTCTTCTTCGCGGATGGCAGAATCAAGGCTGCCTTCGCGCCTGCAATATGCAATCACATCCCACAGCGCAATGCGGCTGCGCAAAAGCATCTGTTTGCGCTCCTCATAATCTTCCGGCAGTCCGCCGTTATTCACAAGTTCCGCCAGCATCCGCCAGAAGCGGTTATTTTTGTGCCCGTAATACTGCTGCAATTCCAAACTGCGCTCGCCGGGCATAGAACCTAAAATCAAAATACGGCAATTTTCATCCTCCACCGGCGCAAAGCACCTGCAAACATCACTCATCGGCAGCCTCCACTTTAAATATGCCTTCCGTTTTAACAACTTCAATCTGCGCGCCAAGGCTTTGCCAGTATTTAATGTTGGCATTTTTCTGCCCGCGCAGCTTGCTTTCATCGTTCTGCGGCACATAAATTTTTATTTTGGTGCTGCCGCCGTGCAGCAACTGCAAAACCTGCGGTGTAACCTTCCGGCGCAGCACGCGGCTTTTAACAAGCTCGCCAAAGGCGGGATGAAACGGCCCTGCAACGATATTGCCAGGACTGCACAATTCCTCATCAGGCTGCAAACCGGTGCGGATAACTTTAATGCCTGCGGCATTAAACTGCTCCCACGCCTGCGCGCACAGCTCAACTGCTTCTTCAACCGCCAGCGGCTTAAACTCACCGCGGCGGTAACTTTCCTCCAGCGGCGTATCCTTAATGACAAGCAGCGGGTACAAGCGCACAAAGTCAGGCTTCAAGTCAATGCTTTGGGCTACCGTTGCCAAAAAACTTGCCGACGTCTGCCCCGGCATGCCGCACATAAGCTGCAAGCCCACGTTAAAACCGTAGGCACGCAAAAGCTGCACCGCCCGCACAACGCTTGCCGCATCATGTCCGCGTTCCGCCAAAGCCAGAACTTTATCGTCCAGCGACTGCACGCCAAGTTCCACCGTAGTAAGGTTATGCTTTTTCAGCAGTGCCAGTTTTTCGGCGCTTATATAATCCGGCCTTGTAGAACAGCGCACACTGCCGATAACGCCATCACGTAAAAGCTCGTCAACAGGCGCAAAAAGTTGCTCCTGCAAAGCAGCGTCCAGCCCGGTAAACGAACCGCCGTAAAAAGCTGCTTCGTTATCACGCCCCGGCTTAATCCACTGTAAATATTTTGCTATTTGTTCCCGCACGGCTTGCGCCGATGCACTTTTCTGCCCGCTGATTTTTTTCTGGTTGCAAAAAACGCACTGATGCGGACAGCCCGCATGCGGAATAAAAATCGGAATAATGCTCATTTTAAATTTCCTTTTATGTTATTACTATAATAAGTATACTTTTTCGCGCCGACGCGCGCAACACTAAAACAGCAATAAAAAACGGCTTCGGGTTTAAGCCCAAAGCCGTCAGTTTTATTTTTTAAGTTTTTCCAAAGCGCTTTTTGCCGCGTGCTGTTCAGATTCTTTTTTGCTGTGGCCCACGCCTTTGCCGACAACTTTACCGGCAACCGAAACCACCGTCGTAAACGATTTGTTGTGTTCCGGTCCGCTGGAATCAATCAGCTCGTAGGAAATTTCCACATCGCCGTCGCGCTGCACAATCTCCTGCAAACGTGTTTTGTAATCGGAATAAATTCCGTGTTCGCAGATGAAATCAAGTTCGGTTTTCATCAGCCCCAGCAAAAATTTTTCTGCCGCTGCCAGCCCCTGGTCAATGTAATACGCGCCTAAAACAGATTCAAACGCATCGGCCAGAATGGAAGCCCTTTCGCGTCCGCCGGAGGAAGCTTCGCCCTTACCGAGCCTTAAATACTTACCCAGCGAAATTTTATGCGCATACTGTGCCAGCGAGGTTTCGCAAACGATGTGCGCGCGGAACTTGGTCAGCTCGCCTTCGTTGAGCTTGGGGAAATGCTTATACATATAGGTGCTGACGATAATGCTCAGCACGGAATCGCCCAAAAACTCAATGCGCTCGTTATGCACCGGGCGCGGCTGCTCCTTCGATTCGTGCGCAAAGGAGGTATGCGTCAGTGCCGTGTTTAAAAGGTCTAAATTGTCCATTGTAATTCCGAGCAGCCCGCAAAACTCAAGCAGCTCGTCCTTACGTTTACTTTGCATGGCAATCACCGTTTCTGCTTATGCCTTATATTTTTTAAGAAGGATGCAGGCGTTGTGGCCGCCGAAGCCGAAGTTGTTGGACAGCGCAGCTCTTACTTCAGCTTTGCGTGCAACATTCGGAACATAGTCAAGGTCAAGGCCTTCTTCAAGGTCAGGATCTTCATAGTTAATGGTCGGCGGAACAATGCCGGTATCAATGGTCAGTGCGGTTGCGATAGCTTCAACGCCGCCTGCAGCGCCCAGCAAATGGCCGGTCATGGATTTGTTGGAGCTGATCATCATTTTATAAGCATGGTCGCCAAAAATTTTCTTGGCGGCAATGGTTTCGTTAAGGTCGTTTCTGTGGGTAGAAGTGCCGTGCGCGTTGATGTAATCAACTTCGTCCGGGCTGATGCCAGCGTCTTTAATTGCCAATGCCATGCATTCAGCCGGCATTTCGCCGCTCGGGTCCGGAGCAGTGATATGGTAAGCATCGGCAGTCATGCCGTAGCCTGCAACTTCGGCATAAATATGCGCGCCGCGTTTCAGTGCGTGTTCAAGTTCTTCAAGAACAAGCACACCTGCGCCTTCGCCCATAACAAAGCCGTCGCGTTTTTTATCAAACGGGCAGGATGCCTTTTCAGGTTCATCGTTTTTAGTGGAGAGTGCTTTCATGTTGCCGAAGCCTGCAACTGCCAGCGGGTTAATAGCTGCTTCGCTGCCGCCTGCCATCATGATATCTGCGTCGCCGTACTGAATAATTCTGAAAGCGTCGCCAACGCAGTTGGTGCCGGTTGCGCAAGCGGTTACGATAGCCATGTTAGGGCCTTTGAAACCAAGCGCAATGGAAATCTGGCCTGCCGGCATATTCGGAATTTCCATCGGGATAAAGAACGGGCTGATTTTGGAAGGGCCCTTTTCAGCAAATTTCAGGGTCTGTTCCAGGTAGGTGTGCATGCCGCCGATGCCGCTGCCCACGCAAACGCCTGCTCTTACAGGGTCGATAGCGTTCAGGTCAAGTTTGGCATCTTCCACAGCCATTTTTGCCGCAGCAACGGCAAACTGGGTAACGCGGTCCATGCGTTTGCCTTCTTTTTTATCGCCATATTGGGCAAAATCAAAATCTTTTACTTCAGCGGCAATTTTAGTACCGTATTCGGAAGCATCAAACTGGGTAATCGGGCCAACGCCGGATTTACCTGCAACCAGATTGTTCCAGAATTCTTCCTTGCCGATGCCGATAGGGGTAATTGCGCCCACGCCGGTTATAACAACTCTTCTCTTCAAAACAAATCACCTCAAAATTAAATTTTTTCTATATCTTCTTTCAGCCTTCTGAAAATTTCTTTAACAGGCAGAATTTCCTTAATCTTCCACATGTTGGCACCGGTAAATACAAGGCCGGTTTCAACATCGCCCTGCTGCGCACGGGTCAGCGCCCTGATAATGCAGAAGCTGCGCGAGCAGTGTTTAAGGCATGCGTCGCAGGTCGTCGGCCTCGGCTGAGTGCCGTCCAAAACCTTCTGCGCAAACGGGTTCAAAATAGCGCGGCCTTTATAGCCGACCGGGCTGTCAATCTGAACCACATCTTCTTTAGTCATCTTCAGGTAAAATTCCTTCAAAGCCGGTGCGCCGTTGGATTCCTCACTGGCTGCAAAACGGCTGCCCATCTGCACACCGCTGGCGCCAAGCTTCAACAGCTCAGCCACATCGGCACCGCAAACCGCGCCGCCCGCCGCGATAACAGGAATGTTAACCGCTTTAAGGATGCCCGGCAGGATGGTTTTGATGGATTCCTGCGTTCCCAGATGGCCGCCCGCTTCCGTACCTTCGACAACGATAGCCGATGCCCCGAGTTTTTCGGAGATTTTAGCCAGCTTTACCGAAGAAACGATAGGTACTACCGGAACGTTGTAGGCGCGGCCAATGGCGAAAATATCTCTTGAAAAACCGGCGCCGGCAACAAGCAAATCTACTTTTTCTTCAGCCGCTGTTGTAATCAGGTCGGCAAAAGCGCGCGCTGCCACCATAGCGTTAATGCCAATCATTCCTCTGCCTTCGCTGAGCTTTCTTGCAAGGCGGATTTCCTGGCGCAGCTCATCAAGTTCCAGGCCGGACGCAGCCACAAGGCCAACGCCGCCTTCACGCGCTACCGCACCGGCAAGGCGCGCAGTAGAAAGCCTGATTGCCATGCCACCTTGAAATATCGGCATTTCAGCTACTTTATTACCTATTTTAAGCACTGGTAATTTCAACAAATATCCCCCATTTCTGGTTAAGATGCTGCTTATTTAAATTGGCAGGGAGGCATTTTGCCTCCCGCCAAACTGTGGATAAATTATTTTTCTTCATCCAACATTTTAACTGCGTCCGCAACAGTGCGGATTTTTTCTGCTTTTTCGTCAGGAATTTCTACGCCGAATTCCTCTTCAAAAGCCATGATGAGTTCAACGATATCCAGAGAGTCTGCACCCAAATCGTCGATGAAGGAAGATTCCATTTTTACTTCTTCCGGGTCAACACTCAATTGTTCTACAGTGATGTCTTTAACTTTGTCGAAAGTGCTCATTACGATTCACCTCCTTCCAAGGTAGTTTGATAATACACTATTACATTACCATACCGCCGTCGACATGTAAAGTCTGGCCGGTTATATAAGCGGCATTATCGCTTACAAGGAACAATACCGCTTTGGCAATATCTTCAGGCTCACCCAGACGGGCAAGCGGAATGGAAGCTTCCATAGCTGCAACAACTTTTTCGGAAAGAACGCTGGTCATATCGGTTTTGATAAAACCCGGGGTAACAGCGTTTACACGGATTCCGCGCGCAGCCATTTCTTTGGCAACGCTGCGGGTAAAACCAAGGATGCCTGCTTTGGCAGCCGCATAGTTGGCCTGGCCTGCATTGCCCATCAGCGCTACAACGGAACTGATGTTTACAATGCTGCCGCTGCGCTGTTTTGCCATATATTTAACGGCAGCTTTGGTGCAGTTGAATACGCCTTTCAGGTTAGTGTTCAAAACTGCGTCCCAATCTTCTTCCTTCATGCGCAGAAGCAGGGTGTCGCGGGTAATGCCGGCGTTATTGACGAGAATATCAATATGGCCAAGTTCATTTACAACCTTGTCTACGATTTCTGCGCAGACCTCGGCTTTGGAAACATCGCCCTGGACAAGAATTGCTTTTCTGCCCATTTTTTCAATTTCAGCGGCAACTGCTTCCGCAGCTGCGGTGCTGCCTGCAAAGTTAACGGCAATATCCGCACCGTTTTCGGCAAGCATCAGCGCGATGGCTTTGCCGATACCGCGGGAAGCGCCGGTAACTAAAGCTACTTTGCCTTCTAACTGCATTTTAACGTACCTCCTGGAAATGAGCAAGTGTTTTTGCAAGGCTTGCTTCGTCTTCTACGTTTAAAGAAGTTACGCTCTTGTCGATTTTTTTGTTGAAACCGCACAGAACTTTGCCCGGACCAACTTCAACAAAGGTATCAACGCCGCCTGCAATCATTTTTCTTACGCCGGTTTCCCAAAGCACAGGCATAGCCGCCTGGCGGATTAAGCTTTCCTTAATTGCTTCCGCTTTGGTTTCTTCTTCGGCGTTTACATTAGCCATAACGGGGATTTTAGCATCATGGAAGGTAATGGTTTTAAACACTTCTGCCAGACGGTCGGAAGCGGGCTGCAGCAGCGTGCTGTGGAAAGGAGCGCTTACCGGCAGAAGCACTGCGCGTTTTGCGCCAGCTTCTTTCAAAGCAACCAGCGCTTTATCAACAGCGCCGACAGCACCGGCAATTACAACCTGGCCGGGGCAGTTAAAGTTTACTGCCTGTACTGCTTCGCCGCATTCGGCTTCAATGCCGCGGCAGATTTCAACGATTTTATCGGTATCCATGCCAAGAACTGCTGCCATGCTGCCTTCACCGACAGGAACAGCCTCCTGCATGAACTGGCCTCTTTTACGTACAATGCGTACAGCATCAGCAAAATCAAGCGCTTCAGCCTGTACCAGCGCGGAATATTCACCAAGGCTGTGGCCTGCCGCAATTTCGCAGGTTACGCCGTTTTCGGCAAGCACTCTTGCGCAGGCAACACTAGCTGTTAAAATAGCCGGCTGAGTGTTGAAGGTCAGGCGCAGCTGGTCTTCTGGGCCTTCAAAGCACAGTTTGCTGATAGAAAAGCCCAAAGCTTCGTCTGCTTCTTCAAAGGTTCTGCGTGCGCACGCATAATTGTCATACAAATCTTTGCACATGCCAACGCTCTGGGAGCCCTGGCCCGGGAAAATAAATGCTACTTTACTCATTCACAAAACCTCTCTTCCGTCGTTTATTTAGCCCATTTAAGCACAATACTGCCCCAGGTAAGGCCCGCACCGAAAGCAACAAGCAGTAAGTTGTCGCCTTTTTTCATAGCGTGCTGGTCCTGCATTTCCGCCAAAGCGATAGGAATGCATGCTGCGGAAGTATTGCTGTATTTATCAATGTTTACCCAAACTTTGTCCATCGGCATTTTAAAATGCTTGGCAGCAGATTGAATAATGCGGATATTGGCCTGATGCGGTACCAGCATATCAATATCCTCGTTGCTTAAGCCTGCCTGCTCCAGCGATTTTTTAGCCGTTTTGCCCATAACCTTAACGGCAAATTTAAATACTTCGTTGCCGTTCATGTGTACAGTATGTTCTTTGTTGTCAACCGTTTCGTGGCTGGCCGGCCTGCGGCTGCCGCCTGCGGGCTGATACAAATGAATTCCGCCTGCACCGTCGCTGCCGAGGTCAAGGCCAAGAATGCCGTAACCTTCTTCAACTTCGCCCAGAACTGCTGCGCCTGCACCGTCACCGAACAGTACGCAGGTGTTGCGGTCTTCCCAGTTCAGAATGCGGGAAAGGGTTTCAGCGCCGATAACCAGAGCTTTTTTGTAAAGTCCGCTGGCAATCATCTGCGAAGCCACGCTTACGCCGTAAACAAAACCGGTGCAGCCTGCGGAAAGGTCAAACGCTGCCGCATGCTGTGCCCACAGTCTGTCCTGCACAAGGCAGGCGGTGGAAGGATATACGCCGTAGTCAGGCGTTGCCGTTGCCACGATGATAAGGTCAATATCATTCGGGGTCAGGCCTGCATCCTCAAGCGCGCGCCTTGCAGCAATCAGCGCCAGGTCACTGGTAGCCTGTTCGGGTGCTGCAATATGGCGGGTTCTGATACCGGTACGCTGTACAATCCATTCGTCGGTAGTGTCAACCATTTTTTCAAGGTCATGGTTGGTCAGAACCTTGCTCGGAAGGTAACTGCCTACGCCCAAAATACCTACTTGTTTTACAGCTTTAGTCATGTATCTATCCTCGTTTCTTTATTTTTCTTCGTCTTTAACTACGATTTCCGCAATATGTTTTACCACGTCGCGCTCGGCAAAATTAATTGCCACCCTGATGGCACTGGTAATGGATTTAGCCTTGCTGTTGCCGTGGCAGATAATGAACGGAGCTTTAACGCCCAACAAAAGCGCTCCGCCATATTCGGTAACGTCTGCGCGTTTTTTCAGCGCCTTCAGCACCGGCAATAAAAGGAAGCCGCCCAGTTTGGCACGCCAGCCGCCCTGCAAAATCGCATCCTTAACTACTACCATTATAGCACTTGCAAGCCCTTCTGCAAACTTTAAAACAACATTGCCGACAAATCCGTCGCAAACAACAACGTCAACAGTTCCTTTGTTAATGTCGCGGCCTTCCACGTTGCCGATAAAGTTAATGTGCTTCTGCTCTTTCAAAAGCGGATAAGTTGCCAAAGCCTGTTCGTTGCCCTTGGTTTCTTCTTCGCCGATATTCAATAAACCAACGCGCGGTTTTTCGACATTGAACATCAGTTCCGAATAAACGCTGCCCATAAGTGCGCTCTGCACCATGTGTTCCGGCTTGGCATCAACCTTCGCGCCGCTGTCGAGCAGCACCGTCGTACCGGTAAGGTTCGGTATCGGCGTTGCAATGGCCGGGCGTTCAATGCCCTTAATGCGGCCAAGGTAAAACAGCGCTGCCGCTACTGCCGCACCCGTACTGCCGGAAGATACCAGCGCGTCGCATTTATGTTCGCGCAAAAGGCGCGTTGCCACAACAATGGATGAATTCTTTTTTGTTTTTACCGCAATCGAAGGATGCTCGTCCATCCTTACAACTTCGGTTGCTTCGCAGATAGTTAATCTCGTTTCGTCATCTGCTTTATATTCGTGCAGCAGGTCCTTAATAACTACCGGGTCGCCTACCAGCACAATTTCACAGTTAAATTCTTTTACCGCCTGTACCGCTCCAAGCACAAGTTCCTTCGGGCCATAGTCCGTTCCCATTACGTCAAGCGCGATCTTCATTTGCCTGTGTCCTTTCGTCCGGGCAGGGTACAATTATAAATTTTGCCCGGAAAACTTCTTCGTTGTTATTTCTTATTTTAACCCAAATTATATATTTGTTAAACTCCCTGCGGATAACTTCCGCCTTGGCGACAAGAGTTGCACCGGCGTAAACGGGCACCTTGTATTTTACGTTGCCCACGCCTGTCAGCGCCGCTTCGGCGTCCACAACTGCCAGCGCCAGCGTATTGGCCATGGCAAACATGTAATAACCGCGTGCCACGCCGGTTTTTTCCAGCACCATATCGGGAGTGATTTTCATCATGGAAATGCCGGAATGGTTGAGCTCCAGGTCAATCAAATCGCCGACGATATCCTTTTTGTCAATCGCTTTCAGTTTTACCTGCGCGTTTTCGGCCATCTGGCGTGTGCGCTCGCGCAGCTCCGGGATGTTAAGGCTCAGCCTGTCCAGACGGATAGTCTGAATACTAACCGCAAGGTTTTTGGCCAGCTGCTCATCCGTTAAAAAAGGGTTCTTTTGCAGCATCTTAAACAAACGCTCATGCCGTATTACTTTTTTAGCAGAATTCATAACATCACCTTATTTTAATACCTGATACTAATATCTGAAGTAATTATAAGCTCCAATCACAAAAAATGCAAGCAAAAATTTATCAGGCAGCGTTTATTTCAAATTAGTTTCACAAATAAAAAAGAGACCGTAAGGCCTCCTTAAAAATTTTGCCGCAAAAAGCAAAAACCCCCAAGCCAATGGCTTACGGGGGTAATTTTTACTCAGCGTCTTTTGCTACAACCTGTTTGCCGTTGTAATAACCACATTCAGGGCAAACACGGTGCGGCATTTTCATTTCATGACATTGCGGGCATTCAACTAAGCCGGGAGCGGTAAGTTTCCAGTTCGCACGGCGGGAATCACGGCGCGCTTTAGACATTTTTCTTTTTGGTACTGCCATCGTTGCTACACCTCCTCAAGCATAAGGCAAAATTTAATTTTTGATGAATTGCTTTAATGCCGCCAGTCTGGGATCAACCGTAGTTGCATCACAGCCGCAGTCGCCTTCATTTCTGTCAGCCCCGCAGACCGGACACAGCCCACGGCAATCTTCCCTGCAAAGTGACTGCAAGGGAACTGCCAAAAGGAGGCTCTCTCGAACAGGCTCTGTTATATCAAGCAGATCTGATTCATAGATAAAAGCATCATTTTCAATGTTTTCTGCTCCTGCCGGGTAAAATTTTTCAACCACCTGCGCTGCCAGCGGTTCTGTAAAAACCTTTAAGCAGCGTCCGCAGGTACGTTCAATTTCCGTTTTCACATCAGCCTTAAGCAAAATTACGTCACCGGCATTTTCCACAACGCCTTCCAGTTGGATGGGCGCCGTTACCTTCAAATCGGTATCCGTAATGTCAAGCTCGTCCGGCGTCAGCTCATACGCAAACGTTTTACTGCCGACAAGTCTTTTTTTGATTTCTGCGACATTTATTCTTATCATATTTCACCAATCGTATCAATTATAGCGGCGCAAACTGCCTTTGTCAAGTAATAGTTATGCGCAAACGCCTTACAATTTTATAATGCGGCGGCAGATATTAACCGTATCATGCGCAATTACAAGCTCCTCGTTGGTCGGGATAACAAAAATTTTTACTTTTGCCCCGTCGATGCTGATTTCCTGATTTTTGCCGCGCACCTTGTTTTTCTGCCCGTCAATGCCGGTGCCTAAATATTCAAGACCGGCGCAGATTTTTTCGCGCATGGAGGAAGAATTTTCGCCCAAACCTGCCGTGAACACAATCGCGTCCACGCCACCCATCGCCGCCGCATAAGCGCCGATATATTTTTTTACGCGGTAAGCAAAAATATCAATCGCTACCTGGCTGCGTTCATCCCCGCGTGCCGCCGCGCTCTCCAAATCCCTGAAATCGCTGGAAAGCCCGCTGATACCCAAAACACCGCTGCGGCGGTTCAGGTAATCGTCAATCTGTTCCGCGTTCATGTTTTCTTTTTCCATCAAAAACGGAATAATCGCCGGGTCAATCTCGCCGGAACGCGTGCCCATAACAAGCCCGTCCAGCGGCGTGTAGCCCATGCTGGTATCAATGCTGCGCCCGTATTTTACCGCCGCCACGCTGGAACCGTTGCCCAGGTGGCAGGTAATAATGCGGTAATCCTTCGTTTCGCCGCCCATCATTTTGGCAGCTTCCTGCGCCACATATTTATGCGAAGTTCCGTGGAAGCCGTAACGGCGCACGCCGTATTTTACATACAGTTCGTAAGGCAGCCCGTACAGATATGCCTCCTTCGGCATCGTCTGGTGGAAAGCCGTATCAAAAACAACAACCTGCGGCACGTTAGGCATCAGCGCCATGCACGCCTTAATGCCGTTTAAGTTGGGCGGGTTGTGCAGCGGCGCAAGCTCCGCGCAGGCGGCAATGCCTTTCAGCACGTCCGGAGTAACCAAAACGGAATCGGCAAAGCGTTCACCGCCGTGGACAACGCGGTGCCCCACAGCGTCAATTTCGTTCATGCTTTTAATAACGCCGTAATCCGGATTCGTCAGCGCGTCTACCGCCAGCTTAATGCCAAAGCTGTGGTTTGGCACGTCGATGTTGATATCCACAGTATACTTGCCGTCCGGCGTGTGCTTCAGCACCGAGCCTTCCATGCCGATACGCTCAATCAGGCCCTTGGCCAGCACCGCTTCGGTGTCCATATTTATCAGCTGGTATTTAATTGAAGAACTGCCGCAATTTACAACAAAAACCTTCACTCTATTTTCACCCCTCAAATTGTTTTGCACATACGGGTAAAATTTAATATACTATTAGTATACACTATTTAACTATTAACCGCCAGTAAAACTTTGTAAGGAGAACCTATGAAAAATGCCATCGGCATTGTAGCCGAATACAATCCCTTCCATAACGGTCACGCCCTGCACCTTGCCGAAGCGCGCCGCCTTGTTGGTGAAAACGCGCCCGCCGTTGCCGTAATGAGCGGCAGTTTTATGCAGCGCGGCGAGCCTGCCTTTGCGGATAAATGGCTGCGTACAGCCTGCGCCGTTAACTGCGGCGTTGATGTTGTGTTTGAACTGCCAACGGTTTTCAGCTGCCGCAGCGCGGAATTTTTTGCCGCCGGTGCGGTACAGCTTTTAGCATCGACAGGCGTTGTTAAATATCTCGCCTTCGGGGCGGAAACGGCCGACGCAGAAACACTGACGCAGGCAGCAGCGTATATTAACGCACACCAAAACGAACTGCGCGAAATTATAAAAAGCGGCAGCTCCTACGCCGCCGCCCAAACGCAGCTTTTAGCCGATGCAGGCATTAAGTTTGACGCGAACCAATCCAACGATATTTTAGCGCTGGAATACTGCCGCGCACTGCAAAAATACGCACCGGATATCAAGCCGCTCGTCATCCGCCGCCAGGGCGCAGGCTATAACGATAACGACATTGAAAGCAGCACCGCCAGCGCCAGTGCCATCCGCATGGAATATGCCGCCAACGGCTTAACCGAAAAAATTTTACAGCAGATGCCGCCGCAAACGCATGAACTGTTGCAGCAAGCAGCAAAAGAAAATGCGCTTGGCTACGACGCCGCCGTTTTAAACGCGCTTGTACTTTACCGCCTGCAAATGCTTGCGCCCGCGCAGATTGCCGCTGCCTGCGAATGCAGCGAAGGGCTGGAAAACCGTCTGAAAGATTTGGCAGGCGCTTCCGGCATTGAGCAAATTATAAATGAAGCTGCCACCAAACGCTACACAAAATCACGCATCCGCCGTTTGTTAATGCAGCTGCTGCTTGATGCTGATAAAACAATTTTTACGCAGGCAGAACCGCAATATTTGCGCTTGCTGGCGTTTAACAACCGCGGCACAGATCTGCTTGGCGATATGCGTAAAAACGCCGCACTGCCCGTCATTACCAAGCTGGGGCGCAATTTTAAAAACTGCCTTACCGGCAACGCTGAACGCGATAGCAAAATAGTACAGCAACTGGAACTTGACGTTAAGGCTGCCAATATTTGCGGGCTGCTGCGCCATAACCATAAAAATTTATACAACAGCGATTTTACCAGTTCGCCGCTTTACATACCGCAATAAAAAAGTTAAGCCGTTTACCCAAAAGGTAAACGGCTTTGTTGTTTGCTGTTATTTTTCTTCTTCTTCTTCCGGCAGTTCGTCGCCATAATATTCGCTTTGCTGCGGCGCAGCCAGTTTGCGGCGTTCTTCGTTAACGGAACCGCGGTTGTCGTTCAGTCCCTGCAAAGCAGACTGCAAATTGCCGCTTAAATATGCCAGCATATCGTCGGCGTATTGCAGCACATCCATTTTTACGCGCTCTGCATAAGCGTCGGCTTCTTCCTTAACTTCCTGCGCATTGCGTTCGGCAACGCTTTTAACATCGTCGGCAAAAGCCTGTGCCTGCTGCACAACTTCTTCCTGGCGCACAAGGCGTTCAGCTTCCGATTTGGCAATTTCCAGAATACGGTCAGCTTCGGTTTTAGCCTGCAAAACAATGTTATCGGCGTCTTCATGCGCTTTGTTTACGATTGCCTTCTGTTCTTCCAGCAGTTTGGCAGCGCTTTTTACCTCGCGGGGAATCGCTTCCTTCAAATCGTCAAGGATTTCCGCCAGGTCGCTTTCTTCCACAATGATTTTATCCGTCAGCGGAATTCTGCTGGCAGCGGAAATAAGATTATACATTTCATCAAAAATTCTGTCTAAGTTTGCGCTCGTGCTCTTATCAATCATCTTATCATCCTCTTTCTAATCACAATAAGTGTTTTTCCGCCAGCAGTTCTTTAATGCGCGTTTCCACGCAATCCGGCACAAGGCCGTGAATGCAGCCGCCGAAGGTGGCCAGCTCGCGCACGCCGGAAGAACTTAAAAACGAATAGTTGGCGTTAGTCATAATAAAAACCGTTTCCAGGTTGTTATCAATTTTTTTAATCAGCAGCGCGCGCTGAAATTCATATTCAAAGTCCGAAAAAGCACGCAGCCCTCTGACGATGAAAGGCGCTTTTTCCTGTTTGCAAAACTCATTCAGCAGGCCCGAAAAGCAGGTTACTTTTGCATTGGGTATATGCGCCGTCGCCATGCGCAGCATTTCAACTCGTTCTTCCATGCTGAACATTGCTTTTTCCTTTCCCGGATTGTGAAATACACTGATGACAATCTCATCAAACATCTGGCTTGCCCGTTCAAAAATATCCAAATGACCCTTGGTTACCGGGTCAAAGCTACCCGGGCAAATTGCTCTGCGCACAATTTTGACCTCCTAAATCTGCTTTGCAGACGGTTATTTTTGGCAATATTCTACATAAATTTTAATTATCCTTTAATTTGCCATACCTTTCTACATTGTAACATATTTTTATATTTTTGCAAAACGAATAAAACTAATTTTTGTTTCGCCGTAAGTTTCGCAGCGTATCAGCTCAAAATTTTCCGGCAATGTGCCGATATCGTCATGCGCGGAATGCTCCGCCACAAGGTAGCCGCCGTCGTTTAACAGCGGGCTTTGTGCCAGCGCGGCGATAACATTCTGCACCAGCCCTTTGTTGTACGGCGGGTCGGCAAAAACAAAATCGAAGCGCGCGCCTTTTTTGTACAAACGGTCAATCAGCTGCACCGCATCGCCCAAAAGCGTTTCCGTTTCGTTTTCCGCACGGCATTTGGCAATGTTACTCTGCACCAAACGCAGCGATTCGCGGCTCATATCCGTAAAAACAATGTGTTCCGCGCCGCGGCTCCAGCACTCCAGCCCAAGGTTGCCCGTACCGGCAAACAAATCCAGCACCCGTGCCCCCACAATTTTACTGCCGATAATATTAAACAGCGATTCCTTCACGCGGTCCGCCGTCGGACGCACGTCCCAGTTTTTCGGCGTCATCAGCTTCAGCCCGCGCACCTTGCCCGTAATAATCCTCATTTAAAAAACTCCGTAAATGTAATATAATATCTGTAACCACACACTGCAAAGGAGGACGCACATGAAAAAATTTTTGCTTTTGCTGCTCGCCCTTTGCAGTTTTATTTTTTACTATTTTGGGCTGCATGCCAGCACGCCTTACGTGCCAACGCCCCTGCCCATGCAGGATAAAATGCTGTTGCTGCCGTTAGACAGCCGCCCGCCCTGCACAACGCTGGCGCAGGATTTAGGCAGGCTTGCCTCCATAGATGTAATTGTACCCCCAAACGAACTTCTTGACAACTACCACAATCCTGCCGACCGCACAAAATTAACGGCGTGGCTTAATCAAAACATTCAAAACTATCCCGCCGCCGTCATCTCCGGCGATTTGCTAATCCACGGCGGGCTGCTCGGCTCGCGTTTGCCGCTGGGAACTGCCGCCGATGAACAAAACTTTTTTACAACGCTCAACAATCTGCCCGCGGGCGATATTACAATCTTTTCCATAATACCGCGCCTGCTCGTCAGCGATAACCTGCTGCCCGACGCGTGGTACCAATGGCACTTAATGCGTTACAGTACCCTGCGCGATATTGTGGAGCAGTTCGGCGACTACCCTTCCACCCGGAAGCTGGAAGAAATCAAAGCCCGCATACCGGCGGAGATACTGCAAAAATATAACACGCTGTACCAGAACAACGACGCTTTTAACAAACAGCTTGCTGCCATCTGCGGCGGCAAAAATTACACGCTCATCATCGGGCAGGACGACGCCCAGCCCTTTGGTTTGCCCAACCGCAACCGTGCCCACGCGGATGCCTATATGCACCGCGCCGGATTAAACAGCCAGAGCCTTACCACCTGCGGCGCTGATGAAATTGCCCAGATGTTAGTGGCACGGCGATTTTGCAATACACACAACTACAAGCCGAAATTTTACATTGAATATACCACGCCGGACGCCGCCGTTGCCATTATGCCCTACATGGCGGTAACGGCAGAAGCCGCGCTGATTGACAAAATAAAATTCAGCGGCGGCACGCTTACGCAGGATATTAACAACGCCGATGTAATTTTATTTGTACACTGCGGCAGTGAAAAACAGCCTGCCACGGACGGAATGGCACAGCGTTTGCAGCAACTGCTTGATGAAGGCAGGCACGTTGCCGTTATCGACAGCAGCGAAGATTACGAAAGCAAACAAATGCTGCTGCCGGTACTTTTAGATAACGATGTGCAAATCAACAAACTTGCCTCCTACGCAGCGTGGAACACCTTCGGCAACGCGGCGGGCACAGCAGTCGCGCAAAGCGCAATTTTTACAGGGCAGCTTAAAACCCTGCCGCCGCAAAATTTGCCTGCGCTGTACGCTGCCAACCTTAATTTTATGGTTGACCGCCTGCTGGACGACTACTGCTACCAAAAACTGCTACACCACAAACTGACAACCGAATTAAAACTGCGCGGCGCAGACCCTGTTGAACTTAAACCCGCTTACAAAACCTTTGCGGAAGATATCATCGAAGGCTTCATCTACCGCGAAAAAACAAAACTGCTGTACACCAATCTGGGGCTTACGCCGTTTTATACGGACGGCGCAAACCAATACTACTTCACCGGCATCGAACCAAAAGCCCGACTTCCGTGGAACAGAATTTTTGAAATTGATTTAAGGACAAAATGCGAATACGGCATAAAAAAATCCGCCCGGTAGCGGAAAATTTTTAACAGCTGTGATAACATCACAGCTGTTTTTTTATGCCCTTTTTGCCAAAAGCAGGTTAATATTTTCTGCAAAAAAGCCTATTTATGGTTAGAAACATTTTTAAGGAGGGCACTATGGCTACAAATTACGGTTACATCCGCGTCAGCAGTTATGACCAGAATGAGGACTGGCAGCTTATTGCCATGCGCAAAATGGAAATACCGCCGAAAAATTTATATGTTGATAAGCAGTCCGGCAAGGATTTTAAACGCCCGCAGTATCAAAAAATGCTGCGCAGGCTTAAGGCAAACGACTTGCTTTTTATTAAAAGCATCGACCGCCTCGGCAGAAATTACACGGAAATTCTGGAACAATGGCGTTACCTTACCAAAATTAAAAAGATTGATATTGTTGTTCTGGATATGCCGCTTTTAGATACCCGTATCGGCAAAGATTTAATGGGCACGTTTTTAAGCGACATTGTTTTGCAGGTGCTCAGTTTTGTGGCAGAAAACGAACGTATTAACATCCGCCAGCGACAGGCTGAAGGCATTGCCGCCGCTAAAGCCAAAGGCATACGTTTCGGCAGGCCGCCCAAACCATTGCCCGATGGATTTCACGCCGCATATCAGAAATGGAAGGCAGGCAAAATTACCGGCATCACCGCCGCAAAAGAATGCAACATGCCGCTGACCACCTTCCGCTACCGCGCCCAGCATTACGAAAACATCAACATTTCGTAAGCTGCGTTATTTTCCATAAAGTGTACTTTATTTCAGATTAAATTTTATAACAAAAAATACCATCCTTACCGCGAATACGGCGGGGATGGTATTTTTAATTTACTTTTATTATGCTGTTATTTTTGACTTCTTTCGTTAATAATATTACCCAAAACGCGTGCCCGGTTCTCTGCCGCAACAGTCACTTTTTCAACACGTTCTTTATCAAGATACGGACTGGAACTCAAAACTGTTTTTACTATTTCAGAAACTTTTTCAAGCTCATTAGAATTGATATCAAAACTATCAACAAGCCTGATTTGTTCTTTATGTGTTTCCTTAAACGGCATTACTTTTTGCCAGCTGCCTATCTCGCTGTTAAGCGATTCACACCAAAAACTGGTGCCGCTGTCAAACACCGGCGCAGCTCCTACAAATTTTAAAGTATTTACATTGCGGCTAAAACCGAAATTACCATAATGACGGTCAGTATTTTCTATTAAAAAATCTATTGTCATTAAGCTGTTAAGGTACTCTTTGGCATTGGAAATTTGCAGCTTTTCCGCACATTTAAGAAAATGTGTATATTCATTATCATTTTTAGATTTTGGCAATACGTTCCTGATTAAATTTGCCGGTACAAATTCAGTTTCTGTATCAACAAAATTTTTGCACAAACAAAGCGGCCTGTCTTCTTCAATAACCAGCCTGTACTCAACATGCTCTATGCCAAGCAATTGCATAATTTGAGATGCCGCAACTTCATTATATGGTTGTTGAAGTAATGGAACAGAACCTGCTTTAGCAAGATATCTTTCTCCGTCAATAATCGTCCATTTCTTTTTTAACCAGCCGTTGCTGCTGGCATCCGGCGTCATAGGACTGATATTCGGTTTTGATGAACCACGGCTGAAAAAAGCATCGCCAAGGTCATTTGAAAACTTATTTGTAAAAAAGTTTACGTCCTGCCATTCAATATCACTTCCGGCAGGTTTAATCCAATATTGGTCAGAAAGGCTCAAGCCCAGACTTCTTGCAGAAAGTTTGGTTGTTGTTTCTATATCATAAGCCTGAAGAATTTGTTTTAAGCCGTCGCGGCTGGCAGGTATTGCTCTGCCCTGCCACCAGCTGTTAAGCCTTCCTACTGTATTTTTCAGGTTATTATCTGTAATTACGCCAACAGGAAAAGCCTCGGCATCAATTATTTTATTGATATCAACAATAAAACCGCTGTCAGATAATTCTATATCAGCAAGCAGACGGTTTTTATTGAGTAATTTATAATTCATGCTGTAACCCTCCATTTTGTAATTACAATTTAATTATATCAAAAATTTAATTTTTATTCCCTAAAATTTTCCAAACTGCCACACAGTGTTAAAGCATAAACGCTTTTTGCGCCGGCGTTTTTTAGTGTTTTGGCAGCTTCTTCCAGCGTTGCGCCGGTGGTTAAAATATCGTCAACCAATAAAATGATTTTGCCGCGGGCGTTGCCTGCCGCTTTAAAGCAGCCGCGCACGTTGCTGCGGCGCTCACCCGGCGTTAAACCGTACTGAGGCGTTGTCGGTTTTATACGCATCAGCACATCAGGCTGCCACGCGCCATGCTTTGCCAGTGCGTTTTTAAACACTGCTTCCGGTATATCATAGCCGCGCTCTCTGCGCCGCTGTACGTCGGTCGGTACGGAAACCACCATGTCAAACTTTCTGCCGCCGTATGCCCGCGCCATAAACGCTGCTTCTTCTGACAGCGGCTGCAAAAATTTACGCTCGCCTTCAAATTTCAGCTTGTGCAGCATGTCTTTTAATGCGCCGTCATATTTGTAACCCATTACCGCGCCGTCCAGATATTTCAGCCCCGGCATGGGTTCAAGCATCAGGTTTGCGCTGCGGCATTTTGGGCAGAACACGCCGCTTTCCACTTCGCTGCCGCACACGGCGCAGCTTTGCGTAAAAAACACGCTTACCAGCGTTTGCCACCAGTTTTGTAATATATTCAAATTATCACCAATCTGTTTTAAAATACGTCTGCCTGTTCCTGCAAACGTTCTGCCAGCAGCGAATAGCGTTTGCGCGTTTTATCGTTCAGCACCGCCGTCTGCACTGCTTTTTTGCTGCCGATGATAACAACTTTTTGCCGCGCCCTCGTCACTGCGGTGTAGAACAAATTACGCTGCAGCATAATGTAATGCCCCGGCACCATTAAAAGTATTACCACCGGGTATTCGCTGCCCTGCGATTTATGCACGCTCATGGCGTAAGCCAGTTGCAGCTCGTCCGTTTCACCGGCGGTGTAAACAACTTTGTTACCGCCGATACCTGCGTATTCATATTCCTGCTCAAACGATGTGAACACCGGCTTGCCGCTATCCTCATACGCAACCGTCACGTTGCCGCCGTCGATGCGCACAATGCGCCCGATGTCGCCGTTAAACACTTCTTTTTCGTAATTGTTGCGTATCTGCATTACCTTGTCGCCTTCGCGCAGCACCGAGCCGCCGGACAAAACAAGTTCGCCCTTATCCGCCGCGGGCGGGTTTAAATGCTGCTGCAAAACCTTGTTTAAATTTTGCACGCCGCAGGGGTTTTTGTGCATGGGCGAAAGCACCTGCACGTATTGTAGCCCGTGTTCCGCCGCGATATTTGCGTACAGCTGCGCCACGTAATCCGCCGCCATAAATTCGTTGTCTAAGCCGATAAATTCAAAGTCGCTGTGCGGGGCAAACTCCGGCATCTGCCCGTGGTTAATCCGATGGGCGTTGCGCACAATGGGGCTTACCTCCGCCTGGCGAAAGACGTTTTCCAGCCTTACGACAGGCATTTTTTTGCTGCGGATAATGTCCTTCAAAACCGAGCCCGGACCGACGGAAGGAAGCTGGTCCACGTCGCCGACGAAAATCAAACGGCAGCCGCCGGGCACTGCCTTCAGCAGATGGTACATTAAAGTTATATCAAGCATCGAAGCTTCGTCGATAATGATTGCTTCGGCGTCGAGCGGGTCGCTGTCGTTTTTGCCGAAGTTGAAGCCGCTGCCGTCCGGCTGGTATTCCAAAAGGCGGTGCACCGTCAGCGCCGGGTGTCCGCTGGATTCTGCCAGACGTTTTGCCGCTCTGCCCGTAGGCGCTGCCAGCAAAATGCGGCAGCCTGCTTTTTCAAGCACCGTCAAAATGCCTTTGGTTACGGTGGTTTTACCTGTACCCGGTCCGCCGGTCAGTACAAACACGCCGTATTTAAGCGAAGCGTGAATTGCGTCCTTCTGAGCCTGTGCCAGCTGGATGCCCGCTTTGCGCTCCCAATCGGCTATTATTTTTTCCACATCGACGCTGCGGATTTTGCCCGGCGCGTCTTTTAACGCCAGCAGGCGTTTGGCAACCTGCGTTTCCGCCTGATACAGATATTCCGGGTAAATCAGCCGCAGGCCGCCCACTTCTTCCGTGCGCAGGCGGTCCTCGTCAATCAGTTCCTTAAACAGCTCCTTCACCGCCGCCGGTTCTATCTGCAAAAGCTTAACGGTTTCCTGCGCCAAAAGTTCTTCCGGCACGCAGGTATGTCCTGCCGCCCCCGCCATGTTCAGCGCGTAAACCAGCCCCGCTTCAATGCGCCGCCTGTCGCTGCGGCTGCACCCAAGCGCCATGGCAATTTTATCCGCCGTGCGGAAGCCTATGCCTGTTACTTCGCTGGCTAACGCGTATGGGTTTTCCTGCACGCGGGTAAGTGCCGTGCCGCCATAACGCGCCGCCAGCTTGGGCGCATAGTTGGCGCTGACGCCGTGCTGCTCCAAAAACAGCATCAGCTCGCGCATTTCGCTCAGCTCCGCATAAGAAGCGGCAATGCTCTCCGCCTTTTTGCGTCCAATGCCAGCCACTTCAGTCAGGCGTTCCGGTTCGCTTTCCATAATGCTCAGCGTGCGGCTGCCAAAATGCTCCACAATGCGCGCCGCCATCGTGCGCCCAATGCCCTTCACCGCGCCACTTGCCAAAAAGCGTTCAATGCCGTCCGTCGTGCTGGGCTTAACAACGCGCAGGCTTTCAGCCTTAAACTGCCGCCCAAAACGCGCGTGCTCGCACCAGTCGCCCGTCAGCACAATGTTTTCGCCCATGTAGGGCGCCATGCCTTTATAAGTAACCGTCACCAGCCCCGCCGCCGTTTTAACGCGCAGCACGCAAAAGCCGCCGTCATCGCTCTGGTATATTACATTTTCCAGTGTTCCCTGTAATTCTTCCACATGCTCACCGCCGTGCAAAACAAATGTTCAGTTTATTATAGCATGTTTTGCGCCGTTTATAAACCGCGCCCGGCGCGATATTTTTTGACAATGCCCCGGAAATTGGCTATAATTAATTAAATACGTTTTATTGATTTTGGGAGGGTCTGCTTTGAAATCCATCGGCACACAAATTGCCATCGATATGTATAACTGCAGCGATATTCTCTTGGACGACGTTATCGGCATCGAGCACATGCTCAGCGACGCCGCGGCACGCTTCGGCATGGAACCGAGCGGCGTATACGTCAACGACGAGGACGGCATCGATGAATATTCCGTGTTTGCGCACTGCAAGCAGGGGCATATCACCATGCACGTTTACCCGGACATGGGCTTTGCCACGATTGACATTTTCACCTGCTTCAAAGAGGCTGACCCGGACGGGCTGGCACGTTTTATGCGCCACTACTTCAACCCCGATAAATCCAAAATCACCTATCTGGAACGCGGCGACTTCGGCAACGAAAGCGATATGAAACCGCGCCGCAAATCGCACACCAAAATCATCCGCAAAGCCAAAACCTTTGGCAAAAAATTATCCAAGCTGATGATGCGCCCCAAATCCATTTAAAACGCTGCCCAACGGCAGCTTTTTCTTTTAGTAATAACGGAGGGTTTTATGAAATACATTTTCTGGGATATCGACGGCACGCTGCTGTTAACAGGTATGGCAGGGGCGGACGCCTTGCGCGCCTGCATCAAGCAGCAGTTCGGCGTTGAAGATTTTCAGTTCTCACATCCGCTGGCGGGCGCGACCGATTCGCAGATTATCAAGCAAATCTGCATTGATATCAAAGGGCGCTGCCGCACCTTTGACGCCGCCAACCTTTTGATAAACTACCACCGCCTGCTGCCGCAATATTTGCAGGAGCGTCAGGGGCGCTTAATGCCGAACGTGGCGGAAACGCTGGCTTATTTTGACGGGCTGGAAGGCTTTACAACCTGCCTTTTAACCGGCAACACCACCACCGGCGCTTACGCCAAATTAAACCGCTACGGCATCGATAAATACTTTGACAGCCATTATGCCGTCTGCGGCGAATTAAGCGAAGACCGCGACGAGCTTGCCAAAATCGCCTTAAGGCGTTTGCAGCTGCTGCACCCGGACGAGGAAATTAGCAGCGCTGACGTGTTCTTTATCGGCGATACGCCCAACGACATAAAATGCTCCAAAGCCATCGGCGCGCGCTGTCTTGTTGTTCTGGCAGGCAGCACCTACACGCGCGAACAGCTTGCAGAATGTGAGCCGTGGAAAATTTTGGACGAACTGCCCGCCGACCCCAAAGAGCTGGCGCAGATGTTTAACGAATGAGGTACTTATGAAGAAATTTTTACTGACACTGATGTGCTGCCTGGCCTTACCGACGGCGGCACTTGCCTATAGCAGCTACCATGTGCAGCTTGTGCAAAGCGGCGTAAGCTGCCCCGGCGGCGATTTAAGCGGCGCTGATTTAAGCGGGCTGAATCTGGCAGGCATTGATTTAAGCGGCGCAGACCTAAACGGCGCACGCTTTAACGGCACGGATTTTACCGGCGCTGATTTAAAAAACGCTAACCTGCACCGCGCCGTGCTGGCAGGCTGCACTTTAAGCAGTACCGATTTAGCCGGTGCGGATTTAAGCTACGCCAATTTAAACGGCAGCAAGCTAGATAAAGCAAACTTCAGCGGCGCAACGCTGTTCCGCACCAGCCTGCGCGGCTGCGATATGCCAAACACTAACTTTGCTTACGCCAAACTTATGGAAGCAACGCTTGACAACGCCAACGCCGTCAAAGCCGATTTCAGCTACGCCAATTTATCTTACGGCTGGCTGTACAAAACAAATTTGACGGACGCTGTTTTAACGCACGCCAATTTGTACAACGCCAAAATGACGGGCGCAAACCTTACCGGCGCAGATTTGACGGACGCAGGGCTATCCCGCGCAAGCTTGCAGCACGCACAGCTTAACGGCGCGCGTCTTGACCGCGCCATGCTCAACGACGCCGACTTCAGCTACGCCGATTTAACCCTTACCGATTTCGGCAGAGCGTTTAAAGACAAAGCAAAATTTTGAAAGTGAATAGGTGAATAGCCCAAACTGCTATAGTCAGTTTTGGGCTATTTTTATATCCTGATAATTCTTAATTCTATAATATTTGCTATCTATTTTACGCGGTGATATACTAAATTATATACACTTATTGAAAGGATGAACGTCATGAAACCAGAGATCGAATTTGTTGAATCAACTTCTTCCGGTGAAATTCTGCGTAAAAAAACACAAAACACTCGAATTGCTTATGACCATCAAATAAAAGCAATGCAATGCCTTGATAAAATAAACGAAAAATCTCATTATGCAACAATGGTAGTTTTACCTACAGGTGGCGGTAAAACTTACACGGCTTCCGTATGGCTCTTAAAAAACGCCATTGATAAAAAGAAAAAGGTTCTTTGGATAGCACACCGTCAAATGCTGCTTGACCAGGCACTTGATTCCTTTGGAAAACAAGCATTTATTTCTAACCTTCCTCATACTTCTTCATTTACCTTCCGTATCATCTCCGGTGCAGAAAACCATGGCAGGACTATTGATATTAAACCTGATGACCAGCTTATTATTGCCAGTAAAGACAGTCTCGGCAGAAATTTAAGCTGCCTTGATGAATGGTTAAAAGGTGAAGATGAACTTTATTTTGTTATCGATGAAGCACACCATTCAATTGCCAAAACTTACCGTAAAATTATAGACCATGTTAAAGAACTCGTCCCTAATTTAAAACTTATCGGTTTAACAGCAACACCGTTCCGTACCAGCGCTAAAGAGGAAGGTTTACTTTCTAAAATCTACTCTGATGGTGTTGATATGAAGAAAAATGACGCTGTTTACGGCGACCTTGGTATGGCTTATGCTATTAATCTCAAAGAACTCATCAAACGTCAGATTCTCTCCACTCCTGTTTTTGAACATTACTATACCGAAGAACATTATGGTGATGATTTAAGTATTGATGATTGGAATAAAATCCAGCATTTTGACAATATCCCTGAAAAAATCGTTAAAAAGATGATAGCAAGTAAAGACCGCAATAACCTTATTGTTAAAACATATAAAGACAACCAAAAACAATACGGTCAAACTCTTGTTTTTGCTGTTAATATCAATCATGCTATTCAATTAAAAGCTGTATTTGAAAAAGAAGGCATTAAAGCAGATTATATTGTTTCTTCTATTTTAGACGGACAATTATTAATTAATCTCTCAAAAGAAAATGAAGAAAAAATTGAAAAATACCGCAACAAAGAAATTAATGTTTTAATCAATGTTAATATTTTAACCGAAGGTGTAGACTTACCACAAACGCAAACCGTTTTCCTCGCTCGTCCAACAGTTTCTACAATTTTAATGACGCAAATGGTTGGCAGAGCATTGCGCGGCGTTAAAGCAGGCGGCACAGCACAAGCTTATATTGTATCTTTTATTGATGACTGGGATAAGCGTATTGCATGGGTTAATCCTGAAAGCCTGTTTGAAGGCAACAACGATTTCTTCAATGAAGAACCTAAAGAACGTGCTAAACGCGATATAATGCTCATTTCTATCGCTAAATTAGAAGAATTTGCCAAGCTTCTTGATGACACAGTTGATACTACAATGATTGAAAACGTTCCTTTCAGTCAAAGAATACCTTTAGGCATGTATACCTTTACCTATAACGAAGAAAACGGTACAGACCATACCTGCGAAGTAATGGTATATAATAATACGGAAAAATCTTATAATGACTTTATAAATTATCTACCTTATCTTTTTAAAGAATATAACTGCGATGATGAAAATTTACCTGATGAAATATTATTTAAAATGGAAGCCGAATGTCACGATAGATTTTTCCAATACGAATCTATTCCACCATACGCAGAAGAAGATGTACTAAATATTTTAAAATACTATGCTCAATATTCTACTTCCCCTCAATTTTATTCATTTGATTATATTGATAAAAACAGATTAGATGTTGCACAAATTGCCAAACACATTATCAGTCAAAAATTAAATCGCGTAGAAGAAAAAGAATATATTGACAATCTTTGGAATGATAATGATAATAATATTTTAAGATTGTTCTTTATAAATAGAACTATATTTAAACGTCATATAGATATTGAAATTGATAAAATTTTAGAACCAATTGAACCGCCTAACATAAAAAATCCAAAAATCAAAATAGAAAATTTACCCCTTTATAAAATCAAAGAAATTGCTCCACGATATGAACATTACTTACGCAAAACTACTTTTGACAAGTCAAAAAATGCTGACGGTAATTATCAATGCGCAAATTGTGGTATAACTAATATTAACTGGAAGGGTTTTGAAGTTGACCATATTGTACCATTAAACAAAGGCGGCAAAAGTGTTCCTGAAAACCTACAAATACTTTGCAGGAGTTGCAATCGTAAAAAGAGTGATAAATAATGGTAACCTTAAAAGAACTACAGCCATTCTATTACACAGCTCTTGATTTAGGCGCTATTTTATCCAGCGAAAATTTAACTGTTATTGAATTTTCAAACATACTAAAGCAAATATCAGAAAACGAAAAAAATTTACTTGCCCTAAAATACAAAAACAACCGGCGTAAATTATTTTTAACTGCCTCTTATTGGAGCTATTATTTTTTTGATAAAGAAACTATCGACGCAGAATTTCCGTCAATAAAAAATTTACTCACATCACGAGACATAGAAATTTCTGACGGTGATTTTACTGCCGATTATTCTGATTTGGATTTGTTTTTCAAAAGTATAAGGCTGCGTATACGTTATTTAAGTGAGCGCGATTACGTTATAATAAAATTACGCACCTTATTAAAACGTTACGGTCTAAAAAGACGCTCGCAAAAATTCATTGATAACTTTTTGCTTTGCCTTTGGTTTTATGAATTGCAAATTTTCCTGCCCGGAAATAAACCCTGCGACATCAGAACAGCAGATATTAACTCAACTATTATCTTTAGAGTAAAACCTTAACTCCACAAACAAAACTCCGCAGCAAAACTGCGGAGTTTTTTATTTTGTTTGTAACTGTTTAATTTTTACGCTTTTACAATGTTCAGCAGCACTTCGGTGCATTTTACAAGCGAAGGCACGGGCAGATATTCAAAACGTCCGTGGAAGTTGTGCCCGCCGGTAAAAATATTGGGGCAGGGCAAGCCCATTTCCGAAAGGCGCGAACCGTCCGTACCGCCGCGCACCGGCACCAGCTTATGCACAACGCCTGCTTCGCGCATGGCGTTTTCGGCACGCTGCACAATTTCAAACACCGGCGTGATGTATTCCTTCATATTGCAGTACACATCCTGCAAATTACATTCCACGCTGCCCGCGCCATATTTGGCGTTCATAAAGGCAGCCAAGTCCAGCAGCAGCTGTTTGCGTTTTGCCAGAATGTTTTTATCGTGGTCGCGCAGAATCATATCCAGCTCCACGCGGTCGGTGCCGCCTTCAATGCGCAGGCAGTGGTAAAATCCTTCGTAATTTTCGGTGTATTCCGGCTTTTCGCCCTGCGGCAATGCCATTTGCCACTCCGCCGCCATGGTTACGGCGTTGCGCATTTTGTTTTTGGCGCTGCCGGGATGCACGGACACGCCGTTAAAAATTATTTTGGCGTTGCAGGCGTTAAAGGTTTCGTAATTCAGCTCGCCCAATTTGCCGCCGTCAACGGTGTAAGCAAAATCAGCCTTAAATTCGTCCAGCGGGAAGCCGTCCGTACCGCGCCCGATTTCTTCATCCGGCGTGAAGGCCAGCAAAATTTTGCCGTGCCTGATTTCCGGGTGCGCCAGCAAATATTCGCACGCGCTGACGATGGCAGTAAGGCCCGCCTTGTCATCTGCGCCGAGCAGCGTAGCGCCGCCAGCCGTTAAAATGTCCTGACCAATGTAAGCCGACATTTCCGGAAAGTTTTTAGTGCTTAAAACACAGTCCGGCGCAAGGGCGATATCCCTGCCGTCCCATGCTTTGTGCATTGTTACCTGCACGTTTTCTCCGCTTGCCTCGCCGCTGGTATCCATGTGGGCAATGAGCCCGATAACAGGAGCCTCCGTATTTGAGGGCAGTTCTGCCAGCACATAGCACTTATCGGTTACTTTTACGCCCGTAAGCCCCAGCGCCGTCAGTTCGTTTTTTAAGTATTCCGCAAGCTGCCACTGGCCTTCGCTGCTGGGCAGCTGCGTGCTTCTCTCGTCGGAAGCGGTGTTTATTTGTGCGTAAGCGGTAAACCTTTTTACAAGGCGTTCCGCGTCAAGTTCGTAGTTCATTGTTGTTCCTTCTTTTGTAAATATTCCTGCCACAGCTGCGCCATAGTTTTTTGCAGCAGCGGGTGCTGTTTCTGCGGCGCAATCTCTGCCAGCGGGCGCAGCACAAAATCGCGGTTCTGCATATCCGGGTGCGGCACAATAAGGTTCGGCTCGTTAATAACATCGCCGCCGTAAAAAATCAGGTCCAGATCAATAACGCGCTCGCCCCAACGGCGCAGGCGCACGCGCCCCATCTCCAGCTCCGTTTCAAGCAGCATTTTTAACAGCGCTTGCGCGGATAATTCTGTCTGTACCTCGCAGGCGGCGTTTAAAAAGCGCGGCTGGTCGGTAACGCCGTATGGGTCGGTGTCAATATAAGTTGAAATCTTCGTAATCTTCAAGCCCTTTTCCGCAAGGCGTTTCAAAGCTTCGTCAAGGTTCTCTTTAAGGCTGCCAAGATTGGTGCCCAGTGCCACATAAGCCGTTACCTGCATAAAACCGCCTCCAGCATGCGCACTGCGCGGATGTTTTCTTTAACGTCATGCACGCGCACCATGTTTGCACCGGCGTACACAGCCGCACAGCTCAGGGCGATAGTACCTTCAAGGCGTTCCTGCGGCGACAGGTCACCCAGCGTCTGCCCGATAACGGTTTTGCGCGATGCTGCGAGCAGCACCGGATAACCGAACGCCGTCAAGGCATCCAGCCCCTGCAAAAGTTCAAGGTTCTGCTCCGTATTTTTGGCAAAGCCGATGCCAGGGTCAAGGATTATTTTATCTGCGCCGATGCCAAGTTCGCCAAGCGCTTGCGCACGTTGTTTTAAATATGCAGCGACTTCCGTTACCACGTCGTCATATTCGCAGTTTTGCTGCATGGTTTTGGGCGTGCCGCGCATGTGCATTAAAACCACCGGCACTTTAGCAGCAGCGGCAACCTGCGCCATGGCTTCGTCGCCGGTTAATGCGGTAACGTCGTTAATAATATCCGCACCGGCGTTAATGGCTGCCTGCGCCGTGGCGGCGTGGTAAGTATCGACGGAAATAACGCTTTGCGGCAGCGCTTTTTTTACAGCTTCAACGGCAGGCACTACGCGGCTGATTTCTTCTTCCATGCTTACGGCATCGCTGCCCGGACGCGTGCTTTCGCCGCCGATATCCAGAATATCAGCGCCGTCCGCCAGCATCTGCTCCGCCTTTGCCACAACATCCGCGCCGACGCGCGAACCGCTGTAAAACGAATCGGGCGTTACATTTAAAATGCCCATTATGCGCAGCTTTTCATAAGTAAGCTTGCGCCCATCAGCCAAAACTGTTACGGGCTGCTGTGCCGCTAAAAATTTCTGCAACTCCTCGCGCACCTGCGCCAGCCCGAAAAACGGCATCTGCGCCAGCTTGCGTGCTAGAATGCGGTAATGCTTAACCGTGCCCAAAAGCACCGCGTCCACATATTTAGTTTCGTTTAAAATGCAGCTGCCGGGCACAGCGCAGTCGCCGCCCGCCGCCAACATTTCCTGTTTTAAAATGTTGGCCGCCGGTGTGCGCACCTGCGTCAGCTTCAGCGGCAGTATTTTGCTTTTAGCGGCAAAAATGCCGCAGCTGGCGGGGTGTACGCCAAGCCGGGCAATTTCGCGCTGTAAGTTATGTTCGTTCAGTTTTATAATCATGGCTGCCAGCCCTTTTCCACACAGGCAAAAGCGTTATGGTTATGGATGCTTTCAATGCTTTCCACCGTAACCTCGTACCATTTAATGCGCTTGTCTGCTTCAAGGCGCAGCGCAATTTCGCGCACGGCGTCCTCAACAAAGCGCGGGTTATCGTAAGCCTTTTCCGTCACAAATTTTTCGTCCGGGCGTTTCAGCAGGCTGTAAACCGGCGCACTTGCACCGGCGTCGGCCATTGCCGCCAGTTCTTCAATCCATACAAGCCCGTTCGCTTCAATTTCAATCCGCGCCAGTGCACGCTGGTTATGCGCGCCATAATCGCTTATTTCCTTGCTGCACGGGCACAGTGTCTGCACAGGCACTTCCGCCATAATGCGCAGCTTAAACTTGTCCTCTTTTTCGGCGGTCAGCACGCAGTTTAAATCCATCGGCGCGCGCTGCCCCGTTACCGGCGAAGTTTTATAAATAAAATACGGAAACTCCATGCGGATAAAGGCTTTTTCGGCCTGCAAATGCGTTTTTAAAGTGTCCAGCACTTCTTCCAGCCCGTTGGGGCTGATGGCGCCGACTGTCTGCATGCACTCCACAAAACGGCTCATATGCGTGCCGCGGATTTCGTGCGGCAAATCAACCGCCAGGCTGATGGTGGCAACGCTGTGCTGCTCGCCCTGTTCCTTATCCTTTAAGATGACGGGCCAGCGCAGGTTTTTAATGCCGACATGCTTCAGCGGTATGCGGCGCATATCGGTCTGGGATTGTACGTCCTTCATCACAAATCACCCCTGTAAATGCAGCCGCTGGTTTTGGTTTCCCACACTTCCACTTCGTATAAATCGTAGTTATCGGCGTGCAGCAGGTCTTTTAATTTATTCCACACCCACACGCTGATGTTTTCTGCCGACGGCTGCGGCAGAATGTCGTTAATGCAGGCGTGGTCCAAGTGTACCAGCACGTTTTCCTTAACGATATTTTTCAGGCGGATAAAGTCGATGACCATGCCCTCGTGGTCGGGCGTCCCCTGTACTTTTACCACCAGTTTATAAGTGTGCCCGTGCAGGCGCTCGCACTTGCCGTTGTATTCCGGCAGGTAATGCGCGGCGTCAAATTCAAATTCTTTTAAAACAATCATAGTTCCTCCGTTAAACAGTCAGCCCGGCAAAATCCGGCTGCTGGCGCAAAGCCTCGTACGCTACAATAGCGACGGAATTGGAAAGGTTCAGGCTGCGTGCTTCGGCAATCATCGGTATGCGCACGCAGCAATCGGCGTATTCGTTGCGCAGTTTTTCCGGCAGCCCTGCCGTTTCCTTGCCGAAAATCAGCAGGCTGTCCGGCCCGTACTGCACGTCGCTGTAACGCTTATGCGCCTTGGTCGTCAGCAAAAATTTGGGGTTATCCTTGTATTTTTCCAGCACTTCGTAAACGCTGTCATAATAATGGATGTCCACCAGATGCCAGTAATCCAGCCCGGCGCGTTTTAAATATTTATCTTCAACAGAAAAGCCCAGCGGGCGCACCAGATGCAGGTGGCAGCCCGTTGCCGCGCAAAGGCGCGCGATATTGCCGGTATTGCCCGGGATTTCCGGCTCAACCAGTACGATATGCATTAAATCACTTTCCTTCTTTCAAAATCTTCTCGACGCGTTCACGCATTGTCAGCTTATGTTCAGGCTTCGTTTCCTTATCCTTGTCTTTATCTTTGTCCTCGTCCTTATGGCTGCCCATGTAGTTCTTCAGGTATTCAGCCTTGGCCTTTTCGGCTTCCTTTAAATCATGCTTGTCCAAATCCAGCATGTTCTGGTAGGTGCGCATAATTTTTTCGCAGTAATGGCTGCCCATAGCCCACGTGCCGTTCAGCCCGCTCCAGGTGTCTACAATGCCGCGCTCCATGCGGATGGCATGCGCCAGCTCATAACGCGGGTCAACAATATCCGTGGAAGGGTGCTTTTTGGTTGTATAGGCCAGCAGGTGCTGGATGTGTGCGCGCACACCGATTTCCGGCTCGTCGAAGTATTCGCCCTCAACACCGCCGCCGGTTGTGCCAAGCCCGCAGAAATTATTCTGCTCCGGTTTAACGTCGCCGGTAAAGCTAAAGAAGCCAGTTTCCACAATCGCCTGCGCCAGCGCCAGGTCCTCACGCACGCCTTCGCGTCCTGCTTCGTCCCAGTACAAATGCACAAGCTCATCAACGGAGCAGTTCAGCTGCGGGTCGGGATTGTTCAAATAAATCAGCGCCGCCGCCTGTTCCGGCGTTGCCTTGGCTTCGCCGAAAATTCCTATTTTTTTATAATCCTTCGGCAAACCTTTTGTATTAAAAGTACCTGCTTTGGCAGGCGTTTTTTTAGCCGCTTTGGCTTTGGTTGCTGCCGGTTTGGTTGCAGAGGCTTTATCGTCTTTGGCTTTTTTAATGCTGTTTTTTACAATTTTGGCTGCTGCCGTTGCCACAGTGCCTTTGGTAATTTTGGGCGGCGTCACCGCGCGAGGCGATGCCTGGGCGCTGGCTGCAAAAGCCGTTAAGCATGCTAAAGTTATGGCGGTAATGGTACGCTTATTAAATTTCACTTGCATTCTCCTTGCTGTATTATAAATTAAAAATTACTGCAAACATACACATAAATTTTACATCAAACAGCGGCAGACTGTAAAGGCGTTTTATTGTTGTTGCAAACAATTCACAAATGAAAAGCGGTTGTGCTATAATAAAATAAAGCTATTCAAAAGGAGATGATTACATGTCAACCACGTTTAAGTATATCAACCACGCCTGCTTTATGTTAAGCCACGAAGGGCACAACATTATTTTCGACCCGTATCTGGAAAGCTGCCCCGAATTTAACCCGTACGATACCGAAACATCAGGCAATACCGAAGCTTTAAAAAAGCTGAATGTAGAATACATTTTGGTAAGCCACGCGCATTTTGACCACATCGGCAGCGCTTTTGACATCGCCAAAGCCTGCGATGCCACTATAATCAGCACCGCCGAAGTTGCAGGCCTTGCCGGTGAAAACGGCTGCAAAGCGCATGGCATGCATCTGGGCGGCACGCATAAATTTGATTTCGGCCATGTGCGTATTGTGCCTGCCTTCCACGGCAGCGGCGTACCGGGCGGCCATGCCTGCGGCTTTATTGTAGATTTTTACGGCACCAAACTGTACTTTGCCGGTGACACTGCCCTGTTTGGCGACATGCAGCTTTTACAGCGCCTTGACCCGTTTGATTACGCCGTATTGCCTATCGGCGATAACTTTACCATGGGGCCGGCCGACGCAGCGATTGCCGCTGAATTTTTGAAGGCTAAATATGTAATCCCCGTACACTACAACACCTGGCCGCTGATTGCGCAGGATGTTGACGCTTACAAAGCAAAAGTTGAAGCGGACGGCAGCGCAAAAGTGCTGGTTGTTCCCGTCGGCGAAAGCATTGAACTGGAATAATTAAATACTAATACGCAAAAAGCCAAAGCATTTTGCTTTGGCTTTTTTATTCATGTTCGATTTTATTATTAAAGTTTCCAATACGGCGTAAGTATTTGCTTTACATTATCAATAGCTTCCCGCTGGTCATGGGTCAAATAATTACGCACAATCAGCCCTTCGGTAATATCAGGCACATCCGTTTCTTCGCCGCTCATTGCTTCCAGCACCTTATGTATGCAGAAGGACATGTAATTACCCTTGCCGCCTTCAAGCACAGCAAGCAACCTGCCCTGACAGTTACGCTCCGCAATACCGCAAATAATTTCCATCAGCTTTTTGTAACCTCTGGCAGTTAACTGCTGGCGGCACAGCGGGTCAAAAATGTTAGAAGCAAAACCTGCCACCACAATTACCAGTTCCGGTTTGTACTGGTCTGCCACGGGCACAATAATTTCTTCAAACGCTTTAATGTAAGCATCGTCGCCAGCGCCGCTGGGCATTGGTATTACTACATTATAGCCCTTACCATTGCCGGTGCCAATATAATCGGCATTACGGTCGGCAGCGCTGTTTTCTGCAACCTGTCCGGATTGATGCACCTCAGCATACAGAACTTCATCCGTATCATACCACGCATCTTCAATGCCCTTTTTATAATGGTTATCGAAATCAATAATCATTACGCGTTTTAAATTATATTTTTCACGGGCACGCTGCGCCAGAATATTAAAAGTATTAACCACGCAAAAACCAAAGCCCATATCGCGTTCGGCATGCGCTCCGGGCGGACGCTGCAAGCAAAAAGCGTTGTCAACCTCGCCGCTCATCACTGCGTCCAGCGCCTGTAAATCGCCGCCTACGGCTTCCATTATTACATCAAGCCCGCCGGGGCCGATATAGCAAAGTTCGCCAACTTCACCGCCACCCGTTTGGCTTAAAGAATCGAGCTTGTCAATATATTCCTGCGAATGAAAACCAACCAGTTCTTTTTTATCCGCCTTTTGCGGCGCGATGGGCACCAGTTTGCCCAGCAGCCCCGATTTTTGCAGCATTGTATAAGCCTGTGTTACGCGTTCCGGCGTATCATAATAATCATCAGCCGTAATCCACGGATTGCCCTCTTTGGCAAGCACCAGATAACCGTCACAAACCTTATAACCGGCAAAAGCATCGCTGTACATCAGCCCTGTTTTACGTTTCGTCATATTATAAACCTCCTTATCGCAATACATGAATGTTTGCGCATTTATTGTGTTTATAATATAATATAGTCAGCGCAAAGCGGCAATGTCTGCCGTCTTAGTATTGCCAAAAGGGCTAAAACTATTTCCAATAGGGTGGTTTTTATGGATAAGGAACACACCATTAAAAATATTCAGCAGCTTATTTATTACAACGGTGCCGACAACAACCTTGCCAAAACAGAACTTTTTAGCGGCGTAGATTTATATTATCTTAATTTTGGCAGTAACCCGGTGCATTTAAGGCATGAAAAAATTGACAGCATTATACAAATTAATTATTGTAAAGCCGGCCAGCTGCGCTGGAACATGAAAAGCGGCAGCCGTATTTATCTTAACTACGGCGATTATTCACTGCACAGTATGCAGGCCTGCACTCAATCTTTAATGGAATTTCCGCAGGGTTTTTACAAA
The DNA here is from genome assembly GCA_949295115.1 of uncultured Phascolarctobacterium sp. Lineage (GTDB taxonomy): Bacteria > Bacillota > Negativicutes > Acidaminococcales > Acidaminococcaceae > Fusicatenibacter_A. The sequence continues at coordinate 64,138 of CASFJU010000003.1, read as the reverse complement.
GGGCTTACCATCTGCATTGATCTGGCAAAATTAAAAACCAGCCCACTTAAACTGTTCGGCGACATTTTTGACGTAAACCAACTCTGCCAAAAATTCTGCGAAAGCAATAAAATAACCTCGCTGGCAGGAAACAATAAGACTGAAACTATTTTTGAAGGGTTTTATAACCTGCCGGATAAAAACACTTTAAATTATGCCCGTTTAAAATTTTATGAGCTGCTTATTTTGCTGCAAAACACTAAGCTTTCACCGCAAGCCCTACTGCCGGAATACACGGCAGGCAACGAAGCTGTTATCCGTGAAATACATAGCCTTTTGCAACAAAATATAAGCAAACGCTTAACCATTAAAGAACTGGCGCTCCGCCATCACCTTAACACCACAACCTTAAAAACAGCGTTTAAAAACATTTACGGTGTAAGCATCGGTGCTTATGCCAAAGAGCAGCGTCTGCGTTATGCAGCAAAGCTGCTTGATGAAACAAACTTAAGCATTTCTGAAATTACCAAAAACTGCGGCTACAAAAGCCAAAGTAAATTTACTTCTGCTTTCAAAGCACTTTTTAAAATTTTACCAAGTGAATACAGAAAACGAAAAAACTCCGGGCATTAAGCCGGAGTTTTTATTCTATGCCAATGAACAGCAAACTGCGGGGATTTTTTATTTGGTGTAAAATATTGACAGTTTTATATTTGTCAGGCATAATAGAAAAGCTGTGATTCCTTCCAGCAGGAAGGAGGTGTACTATGTTTGACAGCATTTTCGCATTTTTAGTATCTGTTATGGCAAGTATAACTGCATATTATATTTGCAAGTGGCTCGACAGATACCTGTAAAATCACAGTGAGCCCAATAAAAAACCGGGAGCTGCAACTCCCGGTTTTTCTTTTGCGTGCACCATGTCTGGTGACAGCATTTTCGCTTTTGTGCCTTTATTATAGCACGGGTTAATTACAAAAGCAAATAATTAAATTACATTAAAGATTACAATTTTACTCGTTATCAAAAGCAAACGGTTTATACTATTACGGCTCGGCTAAAATGCTGCGTCTTCTCCGATTCCGCCCAGGCTGCGCGGCTGGGCTCCTGAAATTTATTACCATAAATTCAGCCGACGCAGTTTTAGCTGTCGCCTAATAGCACAAACCATTTGCTTTCATAAGTTGCGGCAGAATAAAAAAAGCAGCCTTCGTTAGAAGACTGCTGATTTTCGATGGTGGGCGCTAACGGGATCGAACCGCTGACATTCTGCTTGTAAGGCAGACGCTCTCCCAGCTGAGCTAAGCGCCCGAATGGTGACCGGTGGGGGAATCGAACCCCCGATACCGCCGTGAAAGGGCGGTGTCTTAACCGCTTGACCAACCGGCCAGGTGGCTCCCCGAGTAGGACTCGAACCTACGACGCCCTGATTAACAGTCAGGTGTTCTACCGGCTGAACTATCGGGGAATTTCACTGTGGTGCTGACCACATATGCTATTATACGGTTTCAGCGCCTTCTTGTCAACACTTTTTTGAAAAATTTTTAAAAATTATTTTACGGCGATTTTTACAACGATTTTCTGCACGTCACTCGGCGTTCCGTCAGCGTTGCAGCCGGGGCGGTGCAGCTCCCACGGAAACAGTACGGCAAAGTCGCCTGCGTTTAAAACAACGCTGTCTTTTTCGGCGATGTTTTCAAAAAACAGCAGGTCACGTTCGGCGGCGTAATCCTCCACAACTTTCACGTCAGCCGTGCGCGGCGCAAAATAAATCTTTTCCGAGCCTTTGCCAAGGTATTGCACGTCGATGTATTTGTTGTGCGCTTCCGGTTTCTTTTTGCTGCTGTCCTCCGTCGTGTAGGTATCTACGTTGGCGTACATTTTTTCGCCGTCCAGCTCGTATCTGCCGTTAGGCACTTTGCTAAAATCCGTCGCTGCTAAATATTTCAGCGCCTTCTGCAAATCTTCACTGACGTAAGGCAGTAATTTTTCAATATCGGTTTTATGTCCAAAAATCATGTTATCAGCCCTCTCCTGTTAAATATTTGTTATATTCTGCGCCGTCGTTAAAAATCCTTTGCAAAAAGCCGCCGTTTACGATAAAATTGTGCATATCGCTATTTTAAGAGAGGATTTTAACGTGAGCTATTTAAATGTCACCAATGTATCGCATTCCTTTGGCGGACGCCAGATTTTAGAGAACGTTTCCTTCAAACTGATGCGCGGCGAGCATGTCGGTCTCGTCGGCGCCAACGGCGAAGGCAAATCGACCTTTTTGAATATTGTTACCGGCCACACGCTGCCGGATGAAGGCAGGGTTGAATGGCCCGGCAAAGTGACCGTAGGCTACCTCGACCAGCAAAGCACCTTGCAGAAGGGCATGACCATCCGCGAGGTTTTGCGTACCGCTTTTGACGAGATGTACAGAATGGAAGCGGAAATGCTGGAGCTTTATGAAAAAATGGGCGACGCCACGCCTGAAGAAATGGATAAAATGATGGAAACTGTCGGCGAAATCCAGACGGAGCTGGAGCACGGCGGCTTTTATTCGCTGGACAGCAAGATTGAAGAAACCGCTAACGGTTTGGGGCTTGGCAGCATCGGGCTGGACCGCGACGTATCGGAATTAAGCGGCGGCCAGCGCAGCAAGGTTTTACTGACCAAGCTGCTTTTGCAAAACTCCTCCATTTTGCTTTTGGACGAACCGACAAACTACCTTGACGTGGAACACATTGAATGGCTGACGAAGTTTTTGCAGAACTACGAAAACGCTTTTATTTTAATCAGCCACGACATCAGCTTTTTGAACAAAGTCGTTAACGTCATTTACCATCTGGAAAACTGCGAGCTGACGCGCTACACCGGCAACTATGACAAGTTCCAGGAAATGTACACCATTTACAAGGCGCAGAAGGAAGCTGCTTACGAACGCCAACAGCAGGAAGTTGCCAAGCTGGAGGACTTCATCGCCCGCAACAAGGCGCGCGTGGCAACCACCAACATGGCCAAGAGCCGCCAGAAAAAGCTGGACAAAATGGAAATGATTGAAAAACCGCGCGAAAAACCGAAAGCGCACTTCCGGTTTAAAGAAGCGCGCACGCCGAGCCGTTATCTGGCCGTTGCCGAAGATTTGGTGCTGGGATACGATTCGCCGCTGACCCGCCCCGTCAGCTTTAAAATCGAATGCGGGCAGAAAATCGCCATCCGCGGCGTAAACGGTTTGGGCAAAACCACGCTGCTGAAAACAATTTTAGGCATTATCCCACCCATAAGCGGAAAAATTGAACTGGGCCAGTTTTTGGAGCCGGGCTATTTTGAGCAGGAAGAACGCGACAAAAACGAAAACACGGCGCTGGAAGATGTGTGGAACGAGTACCCCGGCATGACGAACTACGAAGTACGCGCCGCGCTGGCAGCCTGCGGACTGACCAACGAGCATATTACCAGCAAGGTGTTTGTTTTAAGCGGCGGCGAAGCTGCCAAGGTGCGCCTGTGCAAACTGATGCTGAAAAACGTCAACTGGCTGGTGCTGGACGAACCTACCAACCATTTGGACGTGGACGCCAAAGCGGAGCTTAAACGCGCGTTGATTGATTTTAAGGGCAGCGTGCTTCTGGTATCGCACGAACCGGAATTTTACGAAGACTGGGTAACCGCCGTCTGGAACATTGAGGACTGGACGACGAAAGTAATTTAAAACGGACATAAAAAAGCACTTCGCCGTAATGGTGAAGTGCTTTTTGTTTTGCTGTTAACGCATGTTTTCGATGAAGTCCTCGAAGGCGTTGATTAAAATCGGATGGCCGGTAACTTTTAAATCGCGCAGGTAAGTGCCGTAGGATTCGTACCAGGTTTCAGCCATCTCCATCGTCAGGCCTTCTTTTTTGTATTCTTCAATCATTTTTAAAATAAAGCGGTTGGTTTCGCCTGTTTCGTTGTTGACGTTCAGCGGAATGATACGGGTTTCGGCTTCGTAGGTTTCCACAACAACATCCCAGCCTCCGGGAACGGGCGGACGGCGGGTTGCCTTAATCATGTATCCCGGCGCAAAGCCGACATAAGCGCCGCCGAGCGAGTTGTAAAGTTTTGCCTTCGTCAGCGGGTAGCCGTTGGCGTTGCCCCATTTTACGATTTCATCGCAAACTTCGTTATTATGAATGACGCTGGAAAATTCAGCAGTTGCTAAAATTTCGGACATAATATTTACCTCCACATTTAAATCTATATTTAATTTTACTTTATCCCCGCCGCAAATTCAATATGCCGCGGGCGATAAAAATACAAAGTGGCGAAAAAGTTATGCCGTTTAGATTTGTCCCAACGCTTTTAAAATGCACTGTGCAATAACTGCTGATCCGATATAGGTACCGATAAAAACTATGCAGGAAATAACAACAATTCGCCAGCCGCTTTTTGCGAATGCGTCCAAGTCCTTGCCTATAGAAACACCGGCATACGCCAGAATTGGCGTGCACAACTGCAAAAAGCCAACTTTTTTAACGTATGCGTTTACATACTCACTACCGGGAACACCGGGATATGAAAGCAGACAAGCCAGCGTTACCACATAAGCAACAGCCGGAATATTGCCGGGCAAAAACTTGGCCATTGCCATACCAGTAATAGCCATAGCAATTAAAATTAACAGACCGGGAATTGATTCAATGACGCCATAAGGCGTTCCGATAACATTGGCAACTAACGACATTGCTCCAACGATAAATAATACTATAAGCGAATCTTTTAAAGTCATTTTGCAGCATCCTCCCCGGAAGGTTCAACACCATATTTAAATTTATAAATTCTCTTATAAAGCCATTCACTAAGCGGCAGTGCCATCCAAATGGACATATACACACCGTCAAGGCCGGAAAGCATATTGCTTGCTGCACCAAATGCCGCAATCTGTTCTGCCATATCAGGATACATTACCGTAAGCGAACCAACTGCTGCGGTCATCATACTAGCGGAGCCTACGCCTGCTGCCATTGCCAGCGCATAAGGATGAACAGGCAGATACGCTGCGGCAAGGCTTGCCAAAATACCAAAGAAAATTGTACCAAATACAGTGCCGCTGATATAAACACCCATAACTCCGCGTCCTTCAGCACTGTCAAGACCATAGCGTTCGCCGATAAGAGCCACGTTCGGTTCGCGGGCAATAGAATGTGCTGCGCCGATAGCTTCGCGTTTTAAACCAAAGTACATTGCAACAGGAATGCCAAGCAGCACTGTACCGAGGTTACCAAATTCCTGCAAAACAAGTGCCGGGGAAGCTTTTAAAATTTCAGGCAATGTAGGTCCTACCAAAGTTCCATAGCGTGCCATTAAAAGCATCAGCGTAATGCCGATAAGCGAACTTGCATCATTCATATCTTTCAGATTAACAATTTTTAAAAATTTAGGAGCTGTAAAAATGCCCATAATCAACGCGTACAGCATCGGCAAAAGTACAATAGTACCAATACCTATTTTAAAAGAAATATTGCCAATCATTTCAGCAGCAATAATCAAAATTAGCACTATGGCGTGCAGCTTAAAATTATACACAATAATCCCCCCTAATAATTAACTGAAATAGCTTTCCAGCTTTTCAATATATTCTTTCTTCGTCATAAGCGGCTTATGTTCTGCCAGTATTTTTTTGCCTTCTGCGGCATCGTCTGCCAAAAGGTCTACCAGCATCATGGCAAAAGCTTTGGCTGGCAAAATAACAGCAGCATCAAAATCTACAACGTGAAAATCTGCTGTATGTAAAAAGCCGTCCACGCCACCGATAAACGGATGAATTACCGGCATCAGGTGCGATACATCTCCCATGTCTGTAGATGCACTGAAATGTCCTGCGTCCTTAACATTAACCTGCGGATTGGCAATTTGGGCATTTTTTACAAAAAGCTCATTCATGGTTTTATTGCATGATAAAGGCAGCATACCCGGTAAAGTGTGAATAATGGTTTGTGCACCGATTGCATCGCCGCCAGCTTTTAAAGCAGCATCAACTTTATGATGTGTTTGTTCAATTGCTTCCATCGTTTTGGCACGCACATAGGTTTCAATGCGCACATCAGCAGGAACGCTGTTAACAAGGTCGCCGCCTTTGGTAATAATCGGATGTACACGCACTACATCACGCTCGCGGAAAGTTTCACGCAGTGCGTTAATGCCCATCAGCCCCAACATAGCAGCGTTAAGTGCATTAATTCCCTGATCCGGTGCATCTGCCGCGTGCGAAGTTTTGCCCACATATTGAATGGTTTTACCGATAAAACCATTGCTTGATTCACCAACAGAAACAGTAGGCTCCGGCATATTTTTATCGGCGTGCATCTGCATTGCCATGTCAATGTCATCAAAAGCACCTTCATAAATAAGCTGGCCTTTGCCGCTTAAAAAGTGTATCCTGCCTTCTTCAGCAAGGCGTTTGCGATATTCAATTTCAACATACTCTTCCGCCGGTACGCCGAAAAATACAGCATCACCACTAAAATATTGTGCGGCACCGGACTTTACAATACCACAGCAAACCGCCAGCATTACTGCAATCTGCAAGTTATGGCCACAGGCATGAGCAGCACCTGTAAGCGGATCGGCCTTGCAGCTGTCCGGGCAGCCGACAGCATCAAGTTCTCCCAAAACAGCAGCTGTCGGGCCCGGTTTTGCTCCTTTCACCCTTGCTTTTACACCGGTAATAGCAAGGCCTGTTTGCGGTTCAATACCAAGCTCACGCATAAACGCCGCAACTTTGGCAGATGTTTTTACTTCTTTAAAGCCAAGCTCCGGCTCATCAGCTATACTGTCGGCGATAGCGGCAATTTTATCTTTATAATCGTCAATAGCCGCACACACTTTAGCTTTTAATTCATCTTTATTCACAACGCTTTTCTCCTTTACCAAATTAAATAAAATGTACTATTATTATAACACAAATATGCGATTTTTTAATCATCAAGTTCTCTTTAATGTAAATTTAATTTTCTGTCACGATATTTTGTAAAGTTGTTTGCACTTTAGCGCCTGATTATGCTAAAATAAATTAGCAACAAATTTTAACGCCGTTTAAAAACAGATAAAATACAACACGAGGTGAAGAATAATGAGCAGGCGCATGACTACTTCCGAAGCGATTAACGAAGCAAGGCGCTGTTTAAACTGTGCCCGTCCGCTGTGCAGGACAGGCTGCCCGATAGAAAACAATATTCCGCAATTTATCCGCGCGTTAAGCGAAGGCAACATCGGGCTTGCCTACGAGATTATTTCCGAACGCAGCAACCTTCCCGCCATCTGCGGCAGGGTTTGCCCGCATGAACGCCAGTGCGAAGCCCATTGCGTAATGGCCAAGAACAAGCACGGCATCGAAATCGGCAGCCTTGAAATGTTTATTGCCGACTTTGCGCACGAGAACAATTTGAAACCGCTGCCGCCTTCCAACGGCAAACGCGGTAAAGTAGCCGTTATCGGCAGCGGCCCGGCAGGCTTAACAGTTGCCGGCGACCTTGCAAAAATGAATTTTGCCGTAACTATTTTTGAAGGCCAGAGCGAACCGGGCGGCATTTTGCTGTTCGGCATTCCGGAATTCCGCTTGAATAAAGATGTTGTGCGCCGTGAAATTAAAGAACTGCTGCACCTTGGCGTAGAAATTAAAACCAACGTGCTCATCGGTCCGGACTACACCGTGGACGACCTGTTCAACATGGGCTATGACGCCATCTTCATGGGCACCGGCACTTCCCTGCCGCGCACGCTGAACATTCCCGGCAACGAACTGACCGGCATTTTAACCGCAACTTACTTCCTGCGCATGGTTGTGCTGTCCGACAGCGGTAAGCTCGACGAAAGCGAAACGCTTCTGCACACCGGCGATAATGTTATCGTTATCGGCGCAGGCAACGTGGCAATGGACGCAGCCCGTACCGCTATCCGCCGCGGGGCGCAGAATGTTACCATTGTTTACCATAAAACCGAAGCAGAAATTTCCTGCTTCCCGAGCGAATACGAAGCGGCCGTTAAAGAAGGCGTGCAGTTTAACTTTTTGCAGCAGCCGATTGCTTACCTGAACAAAAAGCAGATGCGCGCGCTGAATGCCATGCGTGCCAAGCCGGGCGAAAACGACGAAACTGCGCTGGCAGGTTTACTCGTTCAGCACATTGTAAAAACCGAGGACGGCCAGTTTGTTGAAGAAGGCGGCCAGGAAGCACTGCCGTGCGACTGCGTAATCCTCGCTATCGGCCAGCGCCCGGCGGCAAGGATTGTTTCCACCACCAAGGGCATTCAGGTTGACGACCGCGGCTTTGTCATCACGCGCGAGCGCCCCTACGGCATGACGACGCGTGCCGGCGTATTCAGCAGCGGCGACGTTGTACACGGCCCGGCTACCGTGGTTCTGGCAATGAAAGAATCCAAAAAAGTTGCCGCAGGCATTGCGCAGTACATCGACGCCAAGAAACTGCTTGCCGAATGTGAAGAAGTACCTGAAAACTTAAAATAAGCAAAAAATAACCACACTGAACTGCTTAGCAGCCAGTGTGGTATTTTTTATGCCCATAAACTTGTCAGGGTAAATTTATCTACGTCGGCAAGGCCTTTATCGGTCAGCCGCAAATGTGGGATAACCGGCAGCGCGAGAAAGGACAGCGTCATAAAAATGTTCTGCCCTTCGGGCACGCCAAGTTCGCCCGTCCAGTAATACAGCTGTTTTATTTTGCGGTTGACGGCTTCGATTTTTTCGCCGCACATGAGTCCTGCAAACGGCAGCGGCAAAATTGCTTTAATTTCACCGTCCACCGCCACGGCGATACCGCCGCCTTCTTTGCGCAGCACCGCAGCCGCCGTCAGCATGTCGGCGTCGTTAGTGCCTGCCACAATCAAGTTATGCGAATCGTGCGTCACGGTAGAAGCAACAGCGCCGCGTTTTAAATGCAGACCCTGCACAAAGCCAAGCCCGACATTGCCTGTTGCATGGTGGCGTTCAAACACCGCCAGCTTCAAAATATCGCGCGAGGTATCGCTTACCGCTTCGCCGTTAATGCACAGCGGCGTTTCGGTGCGCTGCGCGGTCAAAATCTGTTCCGGCACCACGCAGATGACTTTTATTTTTTTATCCGGCTCCGCCGCGATTTTCAGCCTGCTGCTGTCCAAATCCTTAATATCCGTACCGGTTGCTGCAGGTTTAAGATAAGGTTCGCTTTCCCACAGCAGCTTGCCGTTCTGCACAACTTTTTTTCCGTTTTTGAACACAAACTGCGGCGTAAAATCCTGCAAATTGGTAAATACGTTAATATCAGCAATGTAACCCGGTGCCAGCGCGCCCCTGTTGTACAAACGGAAGCGCTCCGCCGTGTTCAGCGTCGCCATCTGCAAAAGCATTTCCACCGGATAGCCGTGCGTAACGCCTATTTCCACCATGTAGTTAATGCTGCCCTGCGCTACCAGTTCGTCCAAATGGCGGTCGTCCGTTGCTAAACAGCAGCGGCGGCTGTTCAGCGGCGTAACGCATTCCAGCAGCTCCAACAGGTTATGCGCGCCGCTTGCTTCACGCAGCATCAAATAACTGCCGCGGCGGATTTTTTCCAAACCTTCCGCGCTCGTCGTTGCCTCATGGTCGCTGGTAACGCCTGCCGCAGCATAAGCGTTCAAATCGTTGCCGGTAACGCCCGGCCCATGCCCGTCGCAGATACCGCCGCGCACCAACGCCAGCTTTTTATATACGCCTTCGTCACCCGCCAGCACGCCGGGGTAATTCATCATCTCGCCCAAGCCCAGCACACGCGGATGGCTCAAAAACGGCTGCAAATCTTCTGCTTCCAGCACTGCGCCGCTCGTTTCCATATTCGTTGCCGGTACGCATGAAGGCAACATAAAGAACACATCCAGCGGCATATCCTCCGTTTCGTCCAGCATCCACTGCAAACCTTCCGTGCCCAGCACGTTGGCAATTTCATGCGGGTCGGCAAAAATACCGGTAACGCCGTTCAGCAAAAGCAGACGCGCCAGCTCACGCGGAGCCAGCATCGTGCTTTCAATATGCATGTGCGCGTCCAGAAAGCCCGGCGTTAAAAATTTGCCCTCCATGTTGTATTCTTCCGCGCCTTTGTAGCTGCCGATACCGGCAATCACTCCGCCGCACACGGCAACATCGGCAGTTTCCCATTCGCCCGTAAAACTGTTAAACACCTTGCCGCCCTTTAAAACAAGGTCGGCACGTTCCAGCCCGCGGGCAACTTTAAGCAGCCTTTGTTCAAATTCTGCCTGTCCCATAATTTTACCTCATGTTGATAAACTGCAAATCCACGCCGAAATCCCCAGCCTTTAAGGTTTGGATTACGGCCTGCAAATCGTCTTTCTTCGCGCCGCTGATGCGAACCTGATCGTCCTGCATCTGCGCCGTTACTTTTAACTTGGTCGCCTTAACGGCGGCGATAATTGCTTTGGCTTTTTCCTTGGGAATGCCCTGCAAAATGTTCAGCTGCTGGCGCACCGTGCCTTTGGTAGCAGGCTCAACCTTGCCCAGCTCCAGGCAGCGCAGAGGGATGCCGCGTTTAGCCATACGCGCACGCAGAATGTCGATAATCGCATTCAGCTTGTACTCGTCCTCAGCAGCCAGCTTAATGCACTTTTCTTCCAGCTCAATGCTGGCGTTGCTGCCACGGAAATCGTAACGCTGCGCAATTTCCTTTTTGGTCTGGTTAACGGCGTTGTCCATCTCCTGCATATCCACCTGAGAAACAACGTCAAAAGAACTGTCTTTAGCCATTTATATAATCACTCCATTCTTGTATTGTGCTTCTATTTTAACATACCGGCGGCAATTTAGCACCTTTTTGCTTATAATTGTATAATCAAAACTACTAGCATAGCCGGTGGTTTGTCTTTTACCATCTTAACAGCTATTCTACCAGCCACGCCTAAAAAGCATTCCTCGGTCAGCCGCTCGCGTTCATTCTTTATTTGCCACCCGTAAACGTGTCTCCTTAATCCAATACTAATTATTAGTTCAGCGCATCTTTTTTAGCTGATTCTTTATGTATTCTGCTATCGCTTTTGTGTTCTTTCCTACTGTATCTACGTAATACCCTCTGCAGCATAATTCTCTCCCTCTATATTTATATTTTAAATTTCTCCATTTTTCATGACTAATTTCCATTTTGAGCAATCCCATCAACCATGACACTGCTATTTTTAGCGGTATTTCTACTAACATAGGTACATGAACAGGACAAACTTCGGCTTCTATAATGTTTACGCTCTTCCATTTGCATAATTCTCTTAATATTTTACCTATTTATAATCTCTTTTCTTCTATACTTTGATGCGAATACTATATAGTGTTTGCAGTTCTATTTTGTGTGATAAACTATAAATGTCTTTCATGACAAATTCCTCCTTTGATATTTTGCTATTAGCAGACCACAAATTTATTTTATCAAAAGAGGAATTTTTATTACCATTTCTTTATCGTTTAAACTTTCCAAACACTGCGTCTAACGCAAAGGTTTCTATATACAATAAAAGTGTGATAAAAATCACACTTTTATTAAGAATTATGTGTTTTGTTTTATTCCTTGCGGTATTTGGCAATGCCGACTTTGTAAAAGTCGTTGCCTTCGGCGTCGATGCAGACGATGGCGGGGAAGTCCTCCACTTCGTAGCGGCGGATGGCTTCCGGCCCCAAATCTTCGTAGGCAATCATTTCTTCGCCCTTGATGGACTGCGAAATTACTGCCGCCGCGCCGCCGACAGCCACAAAGTACACCGCGCCGTATTTAACGCAGGCGTCAATAACTTCCTTGCTGCGCGAGCCCTTTCCAATCATGCCGCGCATGCCTTTTTCAATCAGCGCCGGCGTGTATTTATCCATGCGCCCGCTAGTGGTAGGCCCTGCGCTGCCGACTACTTCGCCCGGTTTGGTCGGCGAAGGGCCGACGTAATACACAACCTGCCCGTTAATATCAAACGGCAGGGGTTTGCCTGCTGCCAGCGCTTCCGTCATGCGTTTGTGCGCAGCATCGCGCGCGGTGTAAACAGGGCCGGTAATGCGCACCACGTCGCCTGCACGCAGGTTTTTAATAGTATCCGCCGTAAGCGGGGTAGTAATGTGTTTAATTTGTGCTTCGCTCATCGTACCCCTCCTTACAAAACGGTGCTTGCACGGCGCGCCGCATGGCAGTTAAGGTTTACCGCCATCGGCAGTGCGCCGATATGCGTCGGTGCGTATTCGATATTTACGGCAGCGGCGGTAGTTGTGCCGCCCAGCCCCGCAGGGCCGATGCCGGTTTTATTGATGCGTTCCAGAAGCTCGGCTTCCAGTTTGGCGTAACGCTCATCTTTGTTATGCTCGCCAATCGGGCGGGTCAGCGAATATTTTGCCAGTTCGGCGCAGCGTTCCATATTGCCGCCGATGCCCACGCCGACCGTTACCGGCGGGCAGGGGTTCGGACCTGCGTTACGGACGGTTTCCAGCACAAAGTTAATTACGCCTTCCACGCCGTCGGCAGGTTTTAACATTTTCATCGCGCCCATGTTTTCGCTGCCGCAGCCCTTAGGGGCGATGGTGATTTTTACTTTATCGCCCGGCACAAGGCGCGTGTGGATAATGGCAGGCGTGTTGTCCTGCGTGTTTTTGCGCTCAAACAGCGGGTCATCCACGCTGGATTTGCGCAGATAGCCGTTGGTGTAGCCTTCCGCCACACCGGTATGCACGGCTGCTTCCAAAGCACCGCCGGTAAAATGTACCTCCTGCCCAATCTCCAAAAATACAACGGCAAGACCGGTATCCTGGCACAGCGGCACGTCCTTGGCTTTGGCAAGCTCCGCGTTTTCTATAATCGTGCCCAAAATTTCCTGCCCTAACGGGGATTCTTCAACCTTTTGGCACTCCTTAAAGCGCGCCAGCAAATCCTCCGGCAGGTAATAGCAGGCGTCGCAGCACAGTCTGGCAACGGCTGCGGTGATTTCCCTTACATCTAATTCACGCATGGCTGCTCCTTATCTGCCAACACGTTTTAAGGTGTTGTTGTAAACTTCCTGCGGGTCAACCTGTACGCGTGCCACGCCGGTTTCCATTGCTGCTTTGGCAACTGCGGCTGCAACTGCCGGTGCAACGCGCGGGTCAAAAGCGTCGGGCACAACGTAATCGGCGCGCAGGTCTTTTTCGTCAATCAAATTGGCAATGGCGTAAACGGCTGCCACTTTCATTTCTTCGTTAATCGCACGCGCGCGCACGTCGATAGCACCGCGGAACACGCCCGGGAATACGGTTACATTGTTAACCTGGTTCGGGCTGTCGCTGCGGCCGGTACCGGCAACGGCTGCGCCTGCTTCAATGGCAGCGTCGTAAGTGGTTTCCGGCACGGGGTTGGCCATGCCAAAAACAATGGCTTTATCCGCCATGCCGGCGATAATCTCTTTAGTAAACAGGTTCGGGCCGGATACGCCGAGCAGCACATCCGCGCCTTTGGCAACGTCAACAAGCGTGCCTTTTTCCATGTTCGGGTTGGTAACTTCGGACAGATAGGTCTGGATTTTATCGAGTTTGGCGTCGATGCCTTTATACAAAGCGCCGACTTTTTCTACCATAATTACGTTTTTAGCGCCCATGCTTACCAGCAGACGGCCGATGGCAGAGCCCGCAGCGCCGCAGCCGTTAACTACGACTTTAACGTCCTTGATATCCTTTTTAACATAGCGCAGCCCGCCGATAACGGCAGACAGGCAGGCAATGGCAGTGCCGTGCTGGTCGTCGTGGAACACAGGGATATCGCAGATTTCGCGCAGGCGGTCTTCAATCTCGTAGCATTTCGGCGAGGAAAAGTCCTCAAGGTTAATGCCGGCAAAGGTCGGCTGCAAACGGCGCACGGTTTCAATAATTTCTTCCGTGTCCTTGGTATCTATGCAGATGGGGATAGCGTCCACATCGCCGAAGGTTTTAAACAGTACGGCCTTGCCTTCCATTACGGGCATGGCGGCCTCAGGGCCGATATCGCCAAGGCCCAGCACGCGCGTGCCGTCGCTGACGATGGCTACCGTGTTGCCGCGGCAGGTATATTCAAACGACAGCTCTTTGTTTTCTTTAATCGCCTTGCAGGGTTCGGCAACGCCAGGCGTATAAGCCAGCGACAAATCTTCGCGGTTGCGCAGAGGCACCTTGCTGGCAACTGCCAGCATACCGTTCTTTTCGGCATGGAATTTAATAGCGTCTTCAACAAATGACATAACAAATACCCCCTCGTTGTTTTATTGGTGTATACTACTTATTTTATATCGTACACTGTAATTTGGCAAGGCTTTTTACAGCGCCGCCAGTTTTATAATCTCCGCCGTTGGCTTCTGCCCCGCCTTCACGTTCAGTACGCCGAAGGTTGCGCCCTCCGCGCTGCGCGGTTTCGCCGGGCTGCCGGGGTTAATCAAAAGTACATCGCCGTACCATTTTACCAGCGGCACATGCGTATGCCCGAACACAACAATATCGGCTTCCAGCTTGTGCGCCCACCACACAAGCTCCTGCGGGTCGCCGCCGTGCAGATAGCGGTGCCCGTGCAGCAGCCAGATGTTAAAGCCTTCTATTGTTACAAATTCGTCGGGGTTCACACTGTTGTCGCCCACATCGCAGTTACCGGCAACCGCCGTTACGGGCAGCCCCGTCTGCGCCTTTAAATATAAAGCGTCGCGTCCGTAATCGCCCGTGTGCAGCCACTGCTCCACCGGCGGGGCGGCGGCTATCACGCGGCGCATGGCCTGCATACTGCCGTGAGTATCACCCGTTAAACCTATTTTCATTTTACTTTCTTCCAGTTGGCAATCAGTTTTTTAACGGCCTTGCCGCGATGGCTGATTTTATTTTTTTCTTCCGGCGTTGCTTCGCCAAGGCCCATGTGCAGCTCCGTGGACCAGAAAAGCGGGTCGTAACCGAAGCCGTTATCGCCCAAAGGCTCATGCAGCAGCATGCCCTCGCAGATGCCGTCGGTTTCCACCTGCACCTTGCCGTCAGCACCGGCCACGCACAAAGCGCAGCGGAAGCGGCAGGTACGTTTAACCTGCAACTTCATGTTGGCGAGTAACAAATCGTTGTTTTCCTTATCGGTGGCTTTTTCACCGGCGTAACGCGCGCTGTAAACTCCCGGTGCGCCGTCCAGTGCCTGCACCTCCAGCCCGCTGTCGTCGGCAATGCAGGTCATGCCCGTTGCCTTGGCGTAATACGTTGCCTTTAAGCGTGCGTTGGCGGCAAAGGTGCGACCGTTTTCCACCGGCGCTTCAATGTCCGGCCACTCGGCTAAATAGTGAAGTTCCACCTCCATATCCTTTAACATTTCCTTAAATTCTTCCAGTTTGCCCGGGTTGCTTGTTGCAATTACAATTTCCTTCAATTTTAGTTACTCCAATCTTCAAATAGTTTCCACAACGCCCGTATCGGGGTGCTGTAACAGAATATATTTATAAGCGCAGCTCTGTTTGGCGCGCAGTGCGTCGTCATAAGCCGCCTTTTGGCAATCCGCGCAGGTGTCGCGGTGCAGGCACACAACGTAAGCGCTCTGGTCGCCGTAACGGGTGCCGCGCGCGTTGGTGTCAATGCTCATCCAGCCGCTGCATTTGGTGCAGTAACGCGCCGTTTCAAGCTGCTCCTCGCGGATTCCTTCTTCATCATAGTAAATGCCTTTTTTGCGCTGCCACTTATTGCCGCATTTATCCAGCAGCATTTTGCCGACTTCATGGCGGCTGCGCCAGATAGTGCCTACCTGGTCGATAAGCTGCTCAACCCTCGTCATGCAGCGCGGGTCGGGCGTGCGCAAAGCACGGATGTCCGGCTCGATAACCTTGCTGTAATCCATCTCCGCCATGGCGAGGATGATGCCGGTGTTGACGTAAGGCAGCGCCGCTTCGATGGAATAGCCGCCTTCGAGCACCGCAATATCCGCCTTTAATTTATCGGCCAGCGCCGCATAGCCGTGCGCTGTTACGCTCATGCTGGCCAGCGGGTCGCTGAAGTGGTTGTCCTGCCCGGCGGAGTTGATAATCAGCTCCGGTTCAAAATCATCCAGTACCGGTTTAATCAAGCCGTCAAACAGGCGGTGAATTTCCTTATCCCCGCTGCCGGGTAAAAGCGGCAGGTTTAAGTTATATCCCCATGCCGCAGGGCTGCCCGCCTCGTTGGGGAAGCCCGTGCCCGGATACAGCGTGCGCCCGTCCTGATGGAACGAAATGTACAACACGTTCGGGTCGTGGTAAAAAACGTCCTGGCTGCCGTCGCCGTGGTGCACGTCCGTATCAACCACCGCAATTTTTTTAATGCCGTAGCGGCTTCGCAGGTATTCCACCATCACCGCTTCAATGTTAATGGTGCAAAAGCCGCGTATGCCGTGCACAATGCGCATGGCATGGTGTCCCGGCGGGCGGACAAGTGCAAAGGCGCGTTTAACCTCGCCGCTCATTACAGCGTCGGCCGCCGTTAAGCAGCCACCGGCAGAAGCAAGGTGCGCAGGCGTGATGAGTTTAGCTATCGAAGGAACGCCGACATGGGCGCGCTGCAAATCGTTGACCTCCGCCATGCGCAGGCGGTACTCGCGGATTTCCGGACGGTCAAACAGCCCTTCCTCCGTCAGCTGGTCGCGCGTATATAACAGCCTTTCCTGACGCTCGGGGTGCCCCGGGCTAATCATCCAGTCAAAGGCCGGAAAGAAAATCAGTCCCAAATTTGCCTGTTTCAAAACGCCACCTCCCTGCCGGTAATTTTATACAAAATGCCCGGTTTAAGCTGCATACGCAGGTAAATAATTTCGCCGGTGTCGTAATAACCGTGTACCGTGCGGAAATATTCGTGGCTGATAACTTCGGTTTCGTTGCCCTCCATCTGCCAGCCGCCCGCTTTATCGTGCAGCCACGCGCTTAAAATTTCTTCCGCCGCCTGCATGTTGAAGCGTTTGGGCAGGCGTTCGCGTTTGCCGCTTTCCGGGATTAAATAATAGCCTTCGGTCGTATCGGCGCGCAGGCTTGCCGCCACAGTCGGGCGTGCCAGTGCCGCGCCAATGGCGTTGGCCACCATGCCGCCGGGCGGGATGATTACGGGCAGCCCCATACGCTTGCCCAGCGCGTGGATAAGCCCCGGCGCACCGCCGCCGACGCCGACAAGTTGCTGCGGTTCAAAATCACTGCCGCTGATAACGTCGCTTACAGTATATACAGGCTGGATGCTCCACTCGTGCAGCATCTCCTTAATCGCGTTTTCGATAACGTCCAGCGCCGCGTCCAAAATCTTCTGTGCCGCTGTTTCCGTCGTTTCACCTTCGTGGCATAAAGTACCGATGGCGCTTACTGAAGCCTCGCGGTCGCCGAAATCCGCCAGACGCAGAACAATCAGCGCGTCTGCAAGTGTCGGCGCAGCACCGCCAAGCGCAGCAGCCCTGCCCTCACGTTCCGGCCCTACTTTAAAGCCCTGCGGCAGTTTTGTTATCGCGCTGTCGCCGCCAATGCCCACGCTGCGCATGTGGAACGAGCGCACAGCCGTCGGGTATTTGCCAATCATGGCGCCCTTTTTCGCAAGCAGCGGCTCGCCGTTATCCCAAAAGGCAATGTCAGTCGTCGTGCCGCCGACATCAAGCGAAATGCTTTTACCCTGCGGCGCGCCCAAAGCCTCAATGCCCAGCACGCTGGCAGCAGGACCGGTAAACACGGCTTCAACAGGCTGCTTTAGCGCCGCTTCCAACGGAAGCGTGCCGCCGTCCGCCTTTAAAATCTGCACCGGCGCGGTAATGCTGCGTTCCTTCAGCGCCCATTCCACCTGTTTGCCAAAGGCTTCAAAAGTTTTATCTACCGCCGCCGCAAAATATGCGCTGTTCGTCCGGCGGATAAAATTTAATTCGCCCGAAAGCTCCGAACCGAGGAAAACTTTTTTATAGCCGCTCTTTTTCAGCTCATGCGCCAAAACGTATTCGTTTTCGGGGTTGCGCACTGCAAATTTACCGCTGACCGCTGCCACGGTTACGCCGCTCTGCCTGTCCAATAAACCGTAATGCTTATTGAACTCCGTGCGCGCCGCAATTTTACCGCGGTGGTCAACATAACCGCTTACAAGGTACGGCTCAACCGGGAAACACCCTTTTACGTTCATGCCGGGGCCCGTCATAACAGCTAAAAACACGGGCTGCGTTTTGCCCTCCGTCAGCGCGTTGGTAACAATCGTGCTGCTGATGACCACGCGCTCAATCTGCGTTACGTCTGCGCCGTCAAGCACAGCGTCCAGCGCGTCCAGTATTCCGCGCAGCACTTCGCCGTGCGTCGTCGGGCGTTTGGCCTGCGCGTAAACAGCGCCGCTGTCCACCAAAACGGCGTCGGTAAAAGTTCCGCCAACATCTATACCTAAAAGCATAACTTCACCCCTTCCGTTAAACTGCAATAGTGTAATATTCAATGCGCGCGCAAAAAATACCTGCCTGCACAGATAATAAATCATACTACATCTTTCCGATTTAACCCTTTGCTATCTTGACAAATAGGTAAAGCTATGCTAACATTCAAAGTGATAACACATCTTATTTAGTTTCTTCCCGCTTTTGGAAAGGAAAATTACCATGACTGCCTCTGACGACAGTGACCCTCACCGAAATAACGGTGCTTACAATTTAAAAACGCAAATTTTTAAAGGCATAACCTGCGTTCCGTTTGGGACTGCGGGCTATGCCTTTTTGTTTTAAGCACTTGCGCTATGCGCTTTGGCTATAAAAATTTTTACGAAGGGAGTGATGAATCCTTTATGGATTATCACAGTAACAATGCACACGCACAAAATTTACAACAGGTTTACCAACAGCTCGGCAGCAGCGCCGAAGGTTTGAGCGACGCACAAGCGGCTGAACGGCTGCGGCAATACGGCTATAACGAACTGCGCGCCAAGCCGCCCAAAAGCATTGCCGCCATGCTTAAAGAGCAGATTTTCGACCCGATGGTTTTAATCCTCGTCGGTGCGGCGGCAGTGTCCTTCGCGCTGGGCGAGCTGGCGGAAGCAGGCGTAATTTTTACCATCGTCATCGTCAACGCCCTTATCGGCATTGTGCAGGAGAAAAAGGCGCAGTCCGCGCTGGAGGCTTTGCGCAGCATGTCCGCGCCTAACGCGCGCGTGTTAAGGCAGGGCGAGGAAAGCATTATCCCCGCAAGGGAAGTTGTGCCCGGCGACATTGTGTTTTTAAGCGACGGCGATATGGTGCCCGCCGACCTGCGTTTGGCAGACAGCGCCAATTTGCAGATTCAGGAGGCTTCGCTGACGGGTGAATCGGTCGCTGCCGAAAAGGAAGCAGAGGTTGTGCTGCCGGAAGATTGCCCGCTGGGCGACCGCGCGAATATGGCTTATGCGGGCTCGATAGTTACTTACGGGCGCGCCGTAGGCATTGCCACCGCCACCGGCATGAGGACGGAGGTTGGCAGCATTGCCGCACTGCTGGACGGGCAGGACGAGTTTGACACGCCGCTGAAACGCAAGCTGAACGCTGCGGGCAAGACGCTTACGGTTATCGGTTTAATCGTTTGCGTGCTGATTTTTGCGCTGGGCGCTTTTTACGGACGCCCGCTGGTGCCGCAGTTTTTAATCGCGGTGTCGCTGGCTATTTCCATCATCCCGGAAGGGCTGCCCGCCACCGCCACCATTGCCATGGCGCTGGGCGTACAGCGTATGGCAAAACAGAACGCGCTGATACGCAAGCTGCCTTCCGTTGAAACTTTGGGCAGCGCGACGGTAATTTGCAGCGACAAAACCGGCACGCTTACGCTGAACAAAATGACGGTGACGCAGCTGGCGCTGAACGGCGATTTTGAAAAGCAGAGCGCCACCCCTACCGACACCGCTGCCATGCAGCACCCTGCGCTGTACAGGGAACTTGTTTACGCCGCCGCGCTGTGCAACGACGCGAGCCTTGACCCTGACCGCAAGGGCGAGATTATCGGCGACCCGACGGAGGGCGCGCTGATTTACCTGGCGCAGAAGTTTGGCATTAACCACGACGCTTTGGAAGATAAATACCCGCGCCTGTTTGAGCAGCCTTTTGATTCGGCGCGCAAGCGCATGACGACCGTGCATAAAATTAACGGCTGCTTTACCGCTTACACCAAGGGCGCGGTTGATGAAATGCTGCCGCTGTGCAGCCATATTTTAACGGCGCAGGGCGTGCGCCAGATTACCGAAAGTGATAAGGAAAATATTTCAGCGCTGTGCCATAAGATGTCGCAGCAGGCTTTGCGCGTGCTGGGCTTTGCCACCAAAACGCTTGCCTCCGTGCCGCAGGATGACGATGAAAACATTGAGCACGGCTTAACCTTTATCGGCGCCGCCGGCATGATTGACCCGCCGCGCAAGGAAGTTGCCGCTGCCGTGCGCACCTGCCGCGAAGCAGGCATCCGTACCGTGATGATTACCGGCGACCACAAAATTACCGCTGCTGCCATTGCGCGCGAGCTGGATATTTACCGCGACGGCGATATGGTTATATCCGGCAGCGAGCTGAACGCCATGACGGACGCGGAGCTGGACAGCGCAGTAAAAAATACCACCGTGTTTGCGCGCGTATCCCCCGCCGATAAGCTTCGCATTATCCAGTCGCTGAAACGCACCGGCGAAATTGCCGCCATGACCGGCGACGGCGTGAACGATTCGCCCGCGCTGAAAGCTGCGGACATCGGCATCGCCATGGGCATTACCGGCACCGACGTTGCCAAAAACGCGGCAGATATGATACTTCTGGACGACAGCTTTAACACCATTGCCTTTGCCATTAAGGAAGGCCGCCGCGTCTACCGCAATCTGCAAAAGGTTATTCAGTTTTTACTGGCGGGCAACATTGCCGAAATTACCACTTTATTTGCCGCCACGCTGTTTAACCTGCCCGCGCCGCTGCTTGCAGTGCATATTTTGTGGGTAAACCTGGCTACCGCTACGCTGCCCGCACTGGCACTTGGCGTTGACCCTGCCAGCAAAAATATTATGAAGCACAAACCCGTAAAAAGCGGCACGCTGTTTGAACGCGGCCTTATCCACCGCGTTGTAACGCAGGGCGTGTTTGTGGCAATGCTGACCCTTGCCGCCTACTACATCGGCGCAAGCCACAGCCACAGCACCGGCCAGACGATGGCGTTCTGCGTACTGGCGTTTTCGCAGATGCTGCGCGCCTTTAACCAGCGTTCCAATACGGAATACATCTGGGTGCGCGCCGAAGGGCATAACCCGTGGCTGTGGGTAAGCTTTGCCGTCAGCGCCGCGCTGCTGGCCTGCATTTTGCTGCTGCCTGCCTTGCAGAGCGTCTTTAAGCTCACCACGCTCAGCGGCGGTTTGTGGCTGACGGTGTTCGGACTGTCCGCACTTTCCATCGTGCAGATTGAAGTGTGCAAGTTTTTTAAAAAAATCAGCGCAAGCAGGTTTTAATATGCGTTTAATTTATTTATGTTACAATAAAAATAACAAAAACGCCCGCAGGCGGAAAGGAGTGGCAGCATGGCATATTTAACGCAGCTTGACGCACAGCTTTTGCTTTTTATACATGACGCGCTGTACCACGAACCGCTGCACTGGTTCTGGGCGGGCATAAGCTTTTTGGGCGATTTGGGCTGGTTTTGGATTTTTACCGCCGCCGTTTTGATTATAAACCCCAAAACGCGCAGCGTTGGCATTGCAGCAGCTGCGGCACTATTGTTAAGCACGTTTGTCAGCAATGTTATTTTAAAAAACGCCGTTATGCGCCCGCGCCCGTTTGAAGTGCTGACACAACTTGCACCGCTCGCCGAAGCAAGCGGCTATTCCTTCCCCAGCGGGCATACCACGGCGGCGTTTGCCAGCGCTTTTGTGTATTGGCGCCTGCTGCCCAAATATTTCAGCGGCTTTATTATGGCGCTTGCCGTGCTGGTTGCGTTTTCGCGCCTGTACCTTGGCGTGCATTACCCGCTGGATATTATCGGCGGCATTGTTACCGCCTACTTTGGCAGCACGGTTGTGTTAAACATCTTGCCGCGCTTTAAGCAGAGCTAAAATTTTACCTGCGCTTTACCTCCGTATGTTACAATATACAAAAACATACGGAGGTTTTTATGTTACGCCAAAGCACAGCGGCGGACTGCCGCGAAGTATATAATTTAATCTGTGATATGGAAGCGGCAGCACTGGACTACGAAAAATTTATGGCAATCTATTTACAGCAGCTTGCCGATGAAAATTACTACTGCCTGATTTACGAAGAAGACGGCAAAACCTGCGGCATGCTGAACCTGCGTTTTGAACAGCAGCTGCACCACACCGCACGCATCGCCGAGATTATGGAATTTGCCGTTGCGCCGGATTACCGAAACCGCGGCGTTGGCAAAATTATGTTTGCCGAAGCGCTTAAAATAGCCAAAGCGCAGGGCTGCGTGCAGTTTGAAGTTGCCTGCAACCAACTGCGCCACGACACCCACCGCTTCTACCTGCGCGAAGGCATGCATAACTTCCATTTTAAATTCTCCCTACCGCTCAACGGCGATTGTGATGAGGAGAATAAGTTGGGAAGGTAAATGGAGCATTCTTCATGCAAAGCAGCAACCAAAACCCTCTTTTTAATCCGCGTAAGCGGCAGGCTTTTTGCCTTGCGCGGCGAAATATAATTGTAATTACAAAAAGTTTAACAAAGCGAGGTGTTATGTATGAAACAGGGTTATTTTAACACGGCGGACAGCGCGCATTTATATTACGAAGTGCGCGGCAGCGGCAGGCCGTTGGTGCTGGTGCACGGCTGGCAGTGCTCGCATTTGTTCTGGCAGCGCAACGTGGATGAGCTTGCAAAGGATTTTACCGTTCTTACGCTGGATTTGCGCGGGCACGGCAATTCGTCCAAAGGGCTGCACGGCATTACCATCAAGCAGTTTGCCTGCGACGTGTACGATTTAATCAACTACCTTGATTTGAAGGACGTTGTGCTGATGGGCTGGTCCATGGGCGGGCCCATTTTGCTGTCGTACTTCAATCAGTTTGGTCAGGAACAAATCAAAGGCCTCGGCCTGATTGACATGACTCCGTTCCCATTCAGCCCCGAGCCGTGGAACACGCAGGGACTGCACGGCTACAACATGGACGGCTTTAACGTAATTGTGCAGCGCCTGCTTTATGACCGCGAGGCGTACCTGGCAACATTTGCCGCCAACATTTTTAAGGACGGCAACCGTCCAGAAGGTACGGACTGGGTAATTGAGGAGTTCAGAAAACTGCCGCCATGGATTTCTTCCGCCATTTATTCGGACTACCTGAGCAGCGACTTTACCGGCGTGCTTGGCACCATTGACGTGCCGGTACTGGTCTGCAACGCCGACGGACCTGTTTTCAGCGCCGGTATCAAACAGGGCGAATACATAGCCTCGCAGATTCCTTACGGCGAATTTGTGCCGTTTACCGAAAGCGGGCACATGCTGTTTTACGAAGAAGCGGACAAATTCAACGCCATGGTGCGCGATTTTGTCAATAAATGCAACGCATAAGGAGGTTACTGCCTGACGATGAAATTGGTTTTACAACGTGTTACCGAAGGCAGCGTTACTATTGAAGGCGCAGTTAAAGGCGCAATCGGCCGCGGGTTTGTGGCACTTATCGGCTTTGGGCCGGATGACGATGAAACCGTGCTTGCGCCTATGGCGGATAAAATGCTGAACCTGCGCGTGTTTGAAGACGGTAACGGCAAGATGAATTTAAGCCTGCTTGATGTGGGCGGCAGCGTGCTTTCCATATCGCAGTTTACGCTTTACGCCGATTGCCGCCACGGACGGCGCCCCAGCTTCAGCGGCGCGGCAAAGCCCGATACGGCGGCGCAGCTGTACGATGAGTTTAACAAAATTATCGCCGCTAAAGGTGTGGATGTGCAAACAGGCGAGTTTGGCGCGGAAATGCATGTTAAAATATTTAACGACGGCCCTGTAACGATTATTTTAGACAGCGATGTTGATTTAGCGAAGAAAAAATAAAATTAAGGGAGCATATCGAACGATACGCTCCCTTTTTTCATGCGCTTTTTAAAATGTACCAGCCGCTTTTTTCAGTTACAATCAGCCAGTTTTTGTTCTGCGCCGTCAGGAATTTTTCAATTTCCGATTTTTTAACAACAACCAGCTGCCCGTGTCCGCTAAAGGCGCTTACGCCGTCAAAGGGCATTACGTTTTTCACGTTCCAGCTGTAAGCCCTGGGCGCAAAACTGTTTAAACCGTCGTCGTTAACCAGCTTGACGATGTTTTTGCCAGAATAAAACACGGCGGAAGTTGGGTAATTACCGTACAGCCCTACTTCGTCAACCGTTTTGTAAGTCTGCGCCAGTTCCAGCCCCAGCGCTTTGGCGGAACGCAGGCTGCTGAACGGCACAGCCACTTCGTTTATCAATAGCAGGTTAAACAAAAGCGCCGTTACGGCGATAACAGCCGGTGCCGCCACACCGCGCTCCACGCCGGCGTAAATCCAGCTGACGCCGATAATGGCCAGCACTACCGCGCCGATTAAAATTACCGAACCGGAATCCGTAATGCCGTTCCACCAGCACCACAGCGCACCGCCGAACAGCGCAATGTAAATAATATCTCGCACAATTAACGTGCCTGCATTAATGGCAAGCCCGCCGCGCTGCGCCAGATAATTGCCCAGCAGCAACGCCAGCGGAAACATCATAGGATATGTATAGGTTAAATATTTGGTCGCCATATTCTGGAAGAAGAAGAACACCGTTGCCGCCCAAATTAACAGAAACAGCGTTGTACTGTCCGGCTTTTGCCAGTGCCCGTCCCTGCGCAGCGTGCGCCACAAATACTGCGGCAGTAGCCCGCTCCACGGGAACAGTGCCAGAAGCAGCACCAGAGTGTAGTAATAAAAAACATCGTCACGCGGATGTTCGGACACGGTGGCGCGCAAAAAATTATGCGTACCGAAAAAGTTATCAATAAAAGCGCTGCCGTGCAAGTTATACATCGCCGCATACCAAGGCACGGCAATAATGGCAAACAGCAGCGCGCCGCTGAACACCTTCATATTTTTTATTTCGCGCCAGCCTTTATCCGCCGTTAAAAACAGCACCATAATCAGTCCCGGCAGCAAAAAGCCAATCGGCCCTTTGGTTAAAGTTGCCAGCGCCATGCCCGCGTACATGCCGTAGTAATAATTTTTGTGCGGCGTGCTGTAACCAAGGTAAAAAAACACCAGCGCCATGCTGAAGAAAAAGAACAGCGTGCTGTCCGTAATAACGGATTTGCTGATGAGGAAAAACTCCGTGCTGGTTAAAAGCACCACACCGCCCCAAAAAGCAGTTTTGCCGCCATATAATTTACCACCTGCATAAACCGCAAGAGCCAGCCCCGCCATGCCCAAAAGCGCAGGGAAGAAACGCGCACCGAATTCCGTAAAGCCGAACAGCTTAAAACCCAGCGCCGTCAGCCAGTAAAAAAAGATGGGCTTGTCATACCAGTAATGCCCGTAAATCTGCGGCGAAACCCAGTCGCCAGTTTGCAGCATCTCTTTTGCCGTCAGCGCGTAGTTCGATTCAACACTGTCGGTAATCCACAGCTGCCCGTTGCCGAAAAACAACAACAGTGCGGCAGCCAGCCAGAATAAATACCACCCATACCGTTTCATAAAAAATCAGCTCCTTAGCTTCAAGTTCACCTTCATTATACAAAGGTGCCATTAAACCAGACTGAACGTAGTCTGAACCCTGCCTGAAGTTAAGGAGCTTTATGTTTTTGTTAAGTTGTTATCTGTACAGCGCCAGCCGCACCGTAAACACCGTGCCGCCGCCATCACGCTGGTGCGCCGTAATGCTGCCGCCGTGGCGTTTTACAATCCACTGAGCAATGCTTAAACCCAGCCCAAAACCTCCGCTTGCGCGCGAACGGGCTTTGTCCACGCGGTAGAATCGTTCAAAAATGCGTTCTGCCTCGCCTTCGGTAATGCTGATACCTTCATCAAGCACGCGGATTACTGCCTGCATGCCGTCCGCTTCTACCTCGGCCGTAATCGTGCCGCTATCGGAATATTTTATGGCGTTGTCCACCAGAATTATCAAAAGCTGTTTGATTTTATCCTTATCACACAGCGAAAACACCCTGCGCGTGCCGTTAAAAACCAGCTGCAAATTTTTCTGCTCCGCCAGCGGGCGCAGCTGCGCGCATATATCCGCCATTACGGCGGTTAAATCAACCTTCTCTTTCTGTAATGTTACGTTGTCCTCATCGCCGCGCGCCAAAGTTAAAAGCGCCTCCGTCAGCTTGGACATATACTGCGTTTCCTGCTGCATATCACGCAGTGTTTCTTCGGCGTAAGGGCTGAATTTGCTGTCCGGGTCGTTCTGCAAACTTTCTATGCCAAGGCTCATCACCGTCAGCGGCGTGCGCAGCTCATGCGAAGCGTTTGCGGCAAATTCATGCTCACGCTTAAACAAAAGCTCCAGCGGTTTGATGTTTTTGGCAGCCATGTAGTAACCGCCGCCGCCCGCCGTAACAATGCACACCAGGCACAGCAGCAGCAAAAAGGCAAAACCGTCCACCGCCATGTCGTAATAATCTTCAAGGTTAACAAAAGTATACAGGTCACCCTGCACGGTTCCGTTGGTTACAAAGCGGCACAACCCCATGAGGATAAACTTTTTTTCACCGCCGTTTTCAAAACACAGTATCTCCGTGCTGCCGTCCTCCTGCGGCCAATTTTCGCGCATCGACATAATCTGCTCCGCATAAGGGCTGCCAGACATCTGGTCTACTACCAGCCTGCCGCTGCCGTCGTACAGCAGCGACATCATCTCGCCGCGCTCAACCATTACCGGGTCTACCGGCAGTTCGCCGCTGCCCGTCCACTCACGCCATTCGTCGTGAATATCGGCTATCAGCATTTCTTTTTCGTTTTTAATAACGGATACGCCGCCGATAATTACCGTTGCCGCCACCACGATAACGAGTATCAACGCAAAAATCCCTGTATAAATTAACGCCAGCCTGCGTTTTAATTTACCGAACATTGCCTACGCCTCTGCCATGTAGCCTACGCCGCGCACGGTTCTTATCAGCTCACCGGCGTGTATCTGCTCCAGCTTGCGGCGCAAAGCGCGGATATGCACGTCAAGGTTGTTATCGGTAATATCGCTTTCTATACCCCATACGCGTTCCAGCAGCACGTCGCGCGGGATGATTTTGCCTGCGTTGCGCAGCAGCACTTCCATCAGTTTAAACTCTCGCGGGCGCAGCTCGACAAATTCGCCGTTGTAGCCGATGGTGTAGTTATCGCTTTTCAGCACATAGCCTTTATATTCAAGGTTTTCGTTAATATAGCTGCCCTGCCTGCGGGTCAGCGCCGTTAAACGCGCCAGCAGTTCCGCCACGGCGAAGGGCTTTACAAGGTAATCATCCGCACCGGCGTTAAGCCCGTTAACCTTGTCGTCCAGCGTATCGCGCGCCGTCAGCATTAAAATTTTGCCCTGATATTCTTCTTCGCGCAAAAGGCGGCACAGCTCAATGCCATCCATGCCCGGCATCATCCAGTCCAGCACCAGCACATCGTAGCTGTCGGCGTAACATTCGCTGTACGCAGCGTTGCCGTCCGTCACCCATTTGGCGTTAATGCCCTGCCTGCTTAAAATATTTTTCAGCATTTTGCCAAGGCGCAAATCGTCTTCCGCCAGTAAAACCTTCATTCTATCACCTGCATTCTGCCATTTTATACCCAAAATATACCGCCGCAACCTTAACCCAAAATGAATTAAAGCTGAACGCCGTTGTTATCATTGTACCATATAAAGCAAATTAAAAAGCGGATACAGCTTCCGCCATATCCGCTAAAATGCAAAATTTATGCCTCCACCTTTTTCCACACGCCGCCGCTGTTTTCAAAGTACAGTGCCTGCATTAAAAGTTCCAGCCCCTGTGCCAGTTCCGGCACAACGCCGGTAAATTTTACCTGCACATCGGCACTGCCCGCAAGGCTGCCAAGGTCGTCAATTAAATCCGTCCAGCGGATTGTGCCGTCGCTGCGTTCGGAAAGCGCCAGTTCCAGCCATTCGCCGCCGTCGGCAAGGCTTACCGTTACCTGCGGAGCGGTAAAATAATGCACTTCTTTGGCAAAGATTAGGTCAAACGCCTGCTGCTCAAACGCGCGCAACGCTGCGTAATCGTGCATTACCTGCTCCTCGCTGCCGCATAATTGCAGTTCGCCCGGCGTAGTGGCAAGGTCGACCGTTACTTCCACGCGCATGGTTCTTTTAACATAATCAAAATCGCCCTTACGCACCGTCGGCAGATATTTAAGCAGCGTAAACAGCGGAATCTCTTTCAGCTCCGCAGATTCCTGTGAGATAAACACCTTCGTCATAATCGTTTTGGCGGGGCTGTAAGGCTTAGCCGCAAAGGCTTCCGCTGCTGCCGGGTCGATGTAGGTATCAAGCGAAACATCAATAATAAAATGCCCCAGCGCTTCCTGCAAGGCTTCCGTGTCATGCACCGCACCCATCGGGCGCGCGCCGGTTTCAATCAAAAGCGGACCGCGTTCCGTCAGCATTATCTCAGTGTGCGAAGGTCCATATTCAAAGCCCAGCGCGTCAAGCACCTGCAAAGCATAATCCATTACCGCCCGCTCGTCCGCGTCCGGCTGCGTTACCAGTTTGGCGTAATCGTAAGCGTTGCCCTTATCGCCCACAGCGATTTTGCGGTAACGCCACACGTCTGTAATAGCATGCCTGCCGCCGCAGGATACCGTGTTGACGATGAATTCCGTGCCTTTGGCGAATTCCTGCATTAAAATCTGCGCGTTGCCGTAACCGAAAAGGTCACTGTCTTTAAATACTTCTTCCGCTTTGGTGCGCAGTTCGTCCATACTGCTGCAAAAATGCACACCTTTAGTGCCCGCGCCGCTGAGCGGCTTGATAACGACCGGCCATGTATTCCACTCTGCCGCCAACTGCAAACACTCATCAACGCTGTTTAATTTTGCGCTGCGGATGGCAGGCACACCTGCTTTTTGCAGGGCTTCCACCATAGAAAATTTGTTGCGTCGGCATTCCGCTGTTGCAGGGTCATTGCCCGGCAGACCGGCCTTGCGAGCCAGATAATCCGCTGCGATTACGCCCAGCTCACTGCCTGCCACCACCGCCACCGGCTGAAACTTATCCAGCAGTGCCTGATACGCTTCGCTGCTGTCGCTGTCCATAAAAATAATATCGTCCGTAAATTTGCGCGCATAATCGCTGCCGCCGTTGCGGTATTGCTTGTACACGTCGGTAATATTTTCCAGATACGGATAGATAACCACCGGATGATAGCCGCGCCAGGCGATTTCCTTGGCGTAAAAGCGCCCTGTCGAAACGGCTTCTATAATAAAAATGTTCTGCATGTACCCGCCCCCTTAATTTGTTAATTTAATTATAACATAACGCCTGCACAAACACTAAAGCCCCGCCAAAAGGCAGGGCTTGCTTTTATTTCAGCAGGGCTTTTACTTCGTCCGCACTGATAGTTATAAACTTTTTAACGGTATACAGGTTTTCGCGGCCGCGGCATTCCCAAAACAGTGCCACGTCAAAATCGGGCAGGCCTTCAACCGCTTCTTTCAGCGTCGCACCGTGCATCGGGGTCACTTCAAATTTAGCGGTCATGGTTTTATGCTCGCCTTTGGGCATTACCAGCGCTTCAAAATAATCATCGTCGCGCGGCACGTCCTTCAAATTAATTTTACCGCGGATAAGCGCTTTGTCGTACTGCTCCTGCGGCAGGTAAATGCGCATAAAAGCGTCCAGCACAAGGCCTTCGTCGCCGCCTTCGTTGGTAAAAGGCATGTCCACGTTAAAGCATAGCTTATCGTCGGTTTTGCCCGCCAGCTCCGCTTTGGTGCGTTTGGCAACGTCAAAAACAAATTTATGTTTGGGCTGCATGGCAATAAACACTGCCACCGCCGCTACGCCCAGCAGGAAAAGCCCTGCGATAATTTCCAGTATCAGTAACATCACAAGTCCTCCTTATTCAGCGTAATTTTTAATAACAACAATCGGCGTTTTCTGGCTGCCGTTGCCAAAGGGGTTATCAATCAAAATCTGCGCAACCTTGTCCGGGTCAACGCCTTCGCTCCATCCCAAAACGGCGGCGCGTTTCAAATCGTTAACGTCGGCAATGGCCGCACCGTAGCAACCCGTCGCCTTGCGGATTTCTTCCGATACCTTGTGCGGTTCAAACGGGCCGTAAACAATGTGCTTGTCGTACGGCGGCATGGTGCCGGTAACGTCGTCAATCAGGCGTGCCTGATAACCTGCCATTTCGTAAAACACACCGCGTTTGCCAACACATTTGGCGGCAAAGCCGCAGATAACGGCGATGATAACTTTCATCGCGCCTTCGGCGTCAAGCAGTGCCTGCATGCTGTACCAGCCGCTGATACTGCCCTTGGCGGGGAACAAATGGCACAAAGTTTTAGCCAAAAACGACGGTTTAAAATCCTCGCAGCGTTTTGCGCCGTCCTGCGTAATGGCAACAACGCTTTCGGCAGCGCAAACAACGTCGCGCGGGCCGATTTTATCCTTGCCGTATTCCAAAATGGCGTCGACGATATTGTCATGGTGCGTTAAAATGCGCGTCGGCACCGGTATAATTTCGTATTTTTCTTCCATCAGTGCTTCTCCTCTGCCTGCTCTTTAAGGTAATAAGCGTTAATCCTGTCGTAAAAAGCTCCGCTTAAGCGGGTGATATGCCCGTTGCTGTCCGTAAACACATTGCGCGATTCGCCTTCTGCCAGCACAGCGCCGTCCTTTTTGCGGACAATTTGGTATTTAAAATCCATTTTCGCACGGGTGAACGCCGTCATCGTGGCGCAGATTTCAATTTCATCATCGTACAGCGCCGATTCCTTGTAATTACATTCCACATGCGTGATGGGGAAAATAATATTGGCGTTCATCAGTTCCCACAGTTCTACACCGGCAGCGCGCAGCCACGCCACGCGGCCCATCTCAAACCAGCGGAAATAGTTGCTGTGGTGCACAACGCCCATCATGTCGGTTTCTACATAACGGACACGGTCACAAATGCTTACCATATAATAACTCCTTGTATTTTGCAAATTTCAAATTCACCTTACAGATATTTTATTATACCACTGTTAAAGTAACGCTGCAAATTTATTTATGTTTATTTAGCAGTCTTGCTACTTTGCAAAAGTTTATTTTTATGCTATACTTTTCTTTACGAGATAGCTGATATGTTGGTTCCTCCGTTAAGGAGGTGATAGCATGACGGTGTTTGAAGCATTATCTTTGATGATTGCTTTTGCAACTTTGATTGCTATTATCTTATCTAAAAAGTAATTAATTTTTAGATAAAAAGAAACCACATACACGTGGTACGTGGCTTCTTTTCACGTTTAAATTTTCTGAAGGAGAGCCAACGTGCGACTGTCAGCTATCTCTTTCTTTATATTATAGCAAACAAAAACGCTTTGTCAAATTTTGCCGCCGCAGATTTCCACAATCTTATCGGCTGCTTCTTTTACAAGCTGGCTCATGGGCTTGTTATCCGTGCCGATAATTTCAAAATGGTTCTGCGCTACGGGCAAAAGCAGTTTGCGCGCGCGCGATGAAGCTACCGCCGCCGCCATCTGCGGCGTAATTTCGCCCAGCATGGAATTGGGCAGCACAATGCCGATGGGCCCGACGATAACGTCTGCCGTCTGCGATGTTACGCACACTGCGTTTTCACCGGTCGCGCCCCGTTTCAGCCCTGCTTTCAGCATCGCCGCCGTTGCCAAAGCGTTAGTGCCAAGCCCGATAAGCTCCGTATCCTGCGGCAAACGCCCTATAACCTGGCTGATGACCTGCGCCACCAGCCCGCCGCCCATGCCGTCTATAAAAACAATCCTCATATTAACCTCCACGTAAGTGCCGCGCACTTTTTACATTATTATATCATCTGCGCAGGCAGTTTTAAACAGGCGTAAATTTTTTGTTAACTTTGCAATTTTTACGCTGCCGCTGTTGAATTTATGTTGTTTTTCCTGCATAATAAAAACAGGGTCTACCACCTGAAAGGAGTGTTTACCATAGAAACATTAGACGAAATCAGAAACAAAAAAGGCTTTATCTGCGATATGGACGGCGTTATCTACCACGGCAACAAGCTGCTGCCCGGCGTTAAGGAATTTGTTGACTGGCTGTACCGCGAAGATAAAAAATTCCTGTTCCTTACCAATTCCAGCGACCGCTCGCCGCGCGATTTAATGCAAAAATTGCAGCGCATGGGGCTGGATATCGACGAAACACATTTTTACACCAGCGCCCAGGCAACGGCGCGCTTTTTAAAAAGCCAGCAGCCCGGCTGCAGCGCTTACGTGATGGGCGAAGCTGGCCTGATGAACGCGCTGTATGAAGAAGGCATCACCATGAACGACACCACGCCGGATTATGTCGTTATCGGCGAGCCGAAATCCTACAACTACGAAATGATTATCAAAGCCGTTAAGCTGATTCAGAACGGCGCGAAACTCGTCGCTACCAACTCTGATCTGACAGGCCCGACGGAAAGCGGAATTATCCCGGCGTGCCGCGCTTTTGTTGCGCCGATTGAGCTTGCCACCGGCAAGAACGCTTACTTTGTGGGCAAGCCCAACCCCTTAATGATGCGCACCGGCCTGCGCATGCTGGGCGTACACAGCGATGAAGCGGCGATGATTGGCGACCGTATGGACACAGACATTGTTGCCGGTATGGAAAGCGGGCTTGAAACGGTACTTGTTTTAAGCGGCGTCACCACGCGCGAAAACATGCAGGTGTTTGCTTACCGCCCGCGCCACATTTTAAACGGCGTCGGTGATATTGTACCCAAAGAGTAAACTATTTAAAACAACAGCACCAACCTTTTTAAGCAGAAGTCTTAACGGCTTCTGCTTTTTTGCTTGCGCGGAAAATAAATTTTTTTGCGCTGCGGCTGGCGGTTGAATAGCGTATACGGTTATTATATAATGAAGTTGAATACCGGATAACTACCGGATTATGCGTTGCATGACAACGGACAAAGGAGCATCATTTTGATGGAATTGAAAACACCTCTTTATGATTGCCATGTTGCGGCCGGAGGAAAAATTGTGCCGTTTGCGGGTTACCTGCTGCCGGTGCAGTACACGGGCGTTATTAAGGAGCATATGGCAGTGCGTACTGCCTGCGGCCTTTTTGATGTATCGCACATGGGCGAATTTTTAATTAAAGGAGCGGACGCGCTGGCTAACGTGCAGAACCTGTTCTGCAACGATTTTACCAATATGTACGACGGGCAGGTACGTTACAGCCCTATGCTGAACGGACAGGGCGGCATTGTGGACGACGTTCTGATTTACAAAATAAGCGGTGAAGAATACATGCTGGTCGTTAACGCCGCCAACCGCCACAAGGACGCCGAATGGGTACAGCGCAACCTGACAGGCAACGCTGTTTTTGAAGATATCAGCGACAGCATTGCGCAGCTTGCCCTGCAAGGGCCGAAAGCCAAGGAAATTGCCGCCAAAGTTGTACCGGCGGAAGGCATCCCCACAAAATATTACAGTTTTGTAAAAGACGTGGACGTGCAAGGCATTAAATGCACCGTATCGCGCACCGGCTACACCGGCGAATTCGGCTACGAGTTTTACTGCGCCGCCGAGGACGGGCCGAAACTGTGGGATTTGCTTTTAAAAGTCGGCGAAGAATACGGGCTTATCCCCTGCGGCTTAGGCGCACGCGACACCCTGCGTCTGGAAGCAGCTATGCCGCTGTACGGGCATGAACTTGCCGATGACATCACCCCGTTTGAAGCAGGCTTGGACTTTTTTGTCAAACTCGAAAAAGACCATTTCATCGGCATGGACGCACTTTTGATAAAAGGCGAACCCAAACGCATCCGTGTGGGCTTAAAAATTACCGGGCGCGGCATTGCGCGCGAACACTGCGACGTTTACAGCGGCGATGAAAAAATCGGCGTTGTTACCAGCGGCACGCACTGCCCCTACCTTAACGCACCGGTTGCCATGGCTATGGTGCCCACCAAGTACGCCGAAGTTGGCACGCAGGTGGAAGTTGACGTACGCGGGCGCAGAATTGCCGCCGAAGTCGTACCCCTGCCGTTTTACAAACGTTCTTAAAATTAACATAAACAAAAATTAAGGAGGCTATTACTATGAACATCCCTGAAAACATGTGCTACACCAAATCCCACGAATGGGTAAAATTTGCCGATGACGGCAGCGCTACCGTTGGCTTAACCGATTACGCACAGAGCGAACTGGGCGACCTTGTATTCGTTAATCTGCCCATGGCAGGCGACACCTTTGCCGCAGGCGACACCTTTGCCGACGTGGAATCCGTTAAAGCGGTAAGCGATGTTTACAGCCCGGTTACCGGCGTTGTTGCCGATGTTAACGAAGAACTGGCCGACGCGCCGCAGACCATTAACGAAGCGCCTTACGAAGCATGGCTGGTGCGCTTTGACCAAATTACCGACCAGGAAGATTTGCTGACTGCCGAAGAATACGCAGCATTTGTAGAGTCCGAACAAAAATAAGGAGGCTCGCTTATGGGAAGCTATATTCCTTCCACCAAAGAAGAACGGCGCGAGATGCTTGCGGAAACCGGCTATAAGGATATCCGCAGCCTGTTTGCCGATGTTCCCGACGCCGTGTACCTTGACAAACCACTGAACCTGCCCGCAGGGATGAGCGAAATGCAGGTGCGTGCCAAAATGCAGGAGCTGGCCGGTAAAAACACCGTGTTCAAAACCATTCTGCGCGGCGCAGGCGCTTACGACCATTACATTCCTTCCATTGTAAAATACATCACCGCCAAGGAAGAATTTGTAACCAGCTACACGCCCTACCAGGCGGAAATGAGCCAGGGCATCCTGCAATCCATTTTTGAATACCAGACGATGATTTGCGATTTGACCGGCATGGACACCGCCAACGCTTCCGTTTACGACGGTGCTGCCGCTGCGGCGGAAGCCATTGCCATGTGCCGCGACCGCAAACGCACCGTAGCGCTTGTAAGCGCAGCCGCTAACCCGGATGTTATTGCCACCATGCAGACCTACTGCTACGGCGCTAACACCGAGCTGCGCCTTGTGCCCGCCAAAGACGGCAAAACCGACATGGACGCGCTGAAAGAAATGCTGACGCCGGATGTTTGCTGCGTTTACGTACAGCAGCCCAACTTTTACGGTCAGTTTGAAGACGCAGAAGCTATTAGCGAACTGACCCACGCAGGCGGCGCAAAATACATCATGGGCGTTAACCCCATGGCGCTTGCGCTGATGAAAACCCCTGCCGAATGCGGTGCCGATATCGCCGTTGGCGAAGGGCAGCCCCTTGGTTTGCCGCTGGGCTTCGGCGGGCCGTACCTTGGCTTTATGGCTGCAAGCGGCGCCATGATGCGCAAACTGCCGGGACGCATTGTCGGCGAAACGGTTGACGCTGAAGGCAACCGCGCTTACGTGCTGACTTTGCAGGCACGCGAGCAACACATCCGCCGCGAAAAAGCCAGCAGCAACATCTGCTCCAACGAAGCCTTATGCGCGCTGACCGCATCGGTTTACCTTGCTACCGTCGGGCCGAAGGGCTTAAAACAGGCGGCAACGCTGTGCCTCAGCAAAGCGCATTATCTGGCACAAGGCCTTTGTCAAATCCCCGGCGTGGACCTTGTTTACACCGGCGAATTTTTCCATGAATTTGTTACCACCCTGCCCAAACAGGATGAAGTTTTGGCAGCGCTTGCCAAAGAAGACATCCTCGGCGGGCTGCCCATTAAAGAGGGCGTGCTGTGGTGCGTAACCGAAAAAGCAGACAAAACTGCGCTTGATAAAGCAATTGCCATTGTGAAGGAGGTGTGCGCGTAATGGAACTGTTATTTGAAAAAAGCACGCTCGGCCACGGCTGCGATATTTTTCCGGAGTGCGACGTGCCTGTAACCACACTTCCCGCGGAACTTACCCGCAAGGCTGCTTTGCCGCTGCCGGAACTGAGCGAAACTGAAATCAGCCGCCACTACACCGCGCTTGCCAAACGCGCGCACGGCGTTAACAACGGTTTTTACCCGCTGGGCAGCTGCACCATGAAATACAATCCGCGCATTGATGAAGAAATGGCAGCACTGCCCGGCTTTGCCGCCGTTCATCCCCTGCAGCCGAAAGAAAGTGTACAAGGCTGCACCGAAGCGCTGGAATTACTAGATAAATACCTGTGCGAAATTACCGGCATGGATAAAATGGGCTTTCAGCCTGCGGCCGGCGCACACGGCGAATTTACCGGGCTTTTGCTGATTAAAAAATATCACGAAGCACACGGCGATTATAAACGCACAAAAATTATCGTGCCCGACAGCGCCCACGGCACCAACCCCGCCAGCGCTGCCATGGCAGGCTTTACCATTGTTAATGTTGCTTCCGGCGCGAACGGCTGCGTTGACCTTGACGCACTGCGCGCCGCTGTGGACGACACCACGGCAGGGCTGATGCTGACGAACCCGAACACCGTCGGCCTGTTTGACAGCAACATTCTTGAAATTACGGACATCATCCATCAGGCAGGCGGCCTGTGCTATTACGACGGCGCCAACCTGAACGCCGTTATGGGCATTGCCCGCCCCGGCGATATGGGCTTCGACGTTGTCCACCTCAACCTGCATAAAACCTTCTCCACTCCGCACGGCGGCGGCGGTCCGGGCGCTGGCCCTGTCGGCTGCAAAGCCCTGCTGGAAGAATTTTTGCCTGAATCCGCCCTTGGCGACGGCGCAGGTGAAGGGCATTTGCAGATGCGCGCTTTTTACGGCAACTTTTTGGTATGCGTAAGGGCGCTGGCCTATGTGCTGACGCTCGGCGCGGAAGGCGTGCGCGAAGCGAGCGAAACGGCGGTGCTTAACGCCAACTACATGATGCACAAATTAAAGGGCACCTACGATATGGCTTACGACCACACCTGCATGCACGAATTTGTTATGAGCCTGGAAGAACTGAAAAAAGCCACCGGCGTTACCGCGCTGGACGTAGCAAAATCCTTAATCGACCGCGGCATCCATCCGCCGACGATGTACTTCCCGCTGATTGTGCATGAAGCGCTGATGCTGGAGCCGACCGAAACCGAAGCCCGCAAAACTTTGGACAAAGCGGTTGAAGCGCTGCTGGAACTGCACCAGCTGGCGCATACCGACGCGGACTATATGCACCACGCACCGCACAACGCGCAGATTAAACGCCCGGACGAAGTGCAGGCGGCACGCAAGCCTGTTTTAAAATATGTACACCAGTAAAATACCGGTTTCCTGTTACGTCACCCGCTGCACCGACCCCTGCCGCAACCTTGCGGCGGAGCGTTACCTTTTGGAGCACACGCCCGCAGGCAGCGTAACGCTGTACCTGTGGCAGAACAAAAACACGGTCGTCATCGGGCGCAACCAAAACCCGTGGGCGGAATGTAACATGGCGCTTTTACGTCGGGACGGCGGGCATCTTGTCCGCCGTCTTTCCGGCGGGGGCGCTGTGTACCACGACAGCGGCAACTTAAACTTTACCTTTTTGACGGACACCGCCACCTACGACATTGACCGCCAGCTTAGCGTCATCATCACCGCGCTTGGCTCGCTCGGCATTAAAGCCGAAAAAAGCGGGCGCAATGATATTCTGGTAGACGGACGCAAGGTATCGGGCAACGCCTTTTACACAAGCGGCAATAAAAAATACCACCACGGCACACTTTTAATCGACGTTAAAACGGACGTAATGGCAAAGTATTTAACCGTGTCGCCGCTTAAATTGCAGGCTAAAGGCGTAAGCTCCGTCAAAAGCCGCGTGCTTAATTTAAAGGAAGCCTGCCCCAATCTCACTGTGGCCGCCCTCTCACAGGCGCTTATTACCGCCTTCGGGCAGATTTATAACAGCGTGCCGCAAGAGCTTGGCACAGATTTTTTTGACGAAGCAGAGCTGGCAAAATACGAAGCGGAGTTCCGCGACGATGCCTTCCGCCTTGGCAAACGCCTGCCCTTTACCTGGCAGACGGAAGCACACTTTGACTGGGGCAGCTTTACGCTGGCCTGCCGGATTGACGGCGGCATTGTGCAGCAGGCCGAAGTTTACACCGACGCTATGGACTGGCAGGCGCTGCAAAACGCCGGGCGCTTTTTTACCGGCACAGCCTTTACGCCGCAGGCGCTGGCACAGGCAGCGCGCCAAATACCCGGTGAAGCAGGAAACGAAATTGCAGAATTTTTAGCACAACTATCAATATAGAAAGGTACATCACCATGCAATACGATTTAATTGTTATCGGCGCAGGCCCGGGCGGCTATGTGGCTGCCATCCGCGCGGCGCAGCTGGGTTTGAAAACAGCTGTGGTTGAGCGTGCAGAGATTGGCGGCACCTGCCTGAACCGCGGCTGCATACCCACCAAAACCTTAATGCACAGCGCCAACTTGTACCGTGAACTGGACAGCGCCGCCAAAATGGGCATTAACGTAACGGGCACTTCCGCTGATTTTAAAGCCATGCACGCACGCAAAGCGCAGGTTGTGGAACAGCTCCGCGGCGGCGTGGCACAGCTTTTAAAAGGCAACGGCGTTGACGTTATCGAAGGCGAAGCAGCTTTTACATCCGCCGGGGCGATTTGCGTTAACGGCGAAACCTACACCGCCAAAGATTTTATTATCGCTACCGGCAGCAAGCCGTTTGTGCCGCCCATCCCCGGTGCGGATTTGCCCGGAGTTGTGACGAGCGACGAAATGCTGGACACCGACGCCTGCGATTTTGGCGAGCTTGTTATTATCGGCGGCGGCGTTATCGGCGTGGAAATGGCGAGCGTTTATAACGGCATCGGCCGCAAGGTTACAATTATTGAAGCGCTGGACAGGATTCTGGCGAATATGGACCGCGAGATTTCGCAGAACCTCTCCATGATTTTAAAAAAACGCGGCGTAACCGTGAACACCGCCAGCACCGTTACCGGCATTGCGGCAGAAGGCGGCAAACTGACCTGCACCTTTGAGCGCAAAGGGCAAAGTGAAAGCGTTACCGCCGACGGCGTGCTGATTTGCGTAGGACGCCGCGCCGTTACCGAAGGGCTGAACACCGAAGCGGCAGGCATTGAGCTGGACCGCGGGCGAGTTAAGATTGACGGAAATTACCAGACCAACGTGCCGCATATTTACGCCATCGGCGATGTTACCGGCAGCATCCAGCTGGCACACGCAGCCGAAGCGCAGGGCATTGCCGCTGTGGAACACCTTTGCGGCGTAACCCGCACCGTTGACCCGAACATTGTGCCTGCCTGCGTGTACACTTCGCCCGAGATTGCCACCGTTGGCATTACGGCGGACGAAGCCAAACAGCAGGGCAAAGCCGTTATTACCGGCAAATACATTATGAGCAGCAACGGCAAATCCATTATCGAAAACGAAGAACGCGGCTTTATCAAGCTGGTGTTTGAAGCGGAAACGGAAAAACTCATCGGCGCGCAGCTGATGTGCGGACGCGCCACCGACATGATTGGCGAGCTTGTAACTGCCATCAGCGCCGGGCTTACCAAAGCGCAAATGGCAATGGCGCTGCACCCGCACCCCACCTTCTGCGAAGGCATTACCGAAGCAGTACACGCTGCCGATGGCCACAGCATCCACACCATGCCCCCGCACAAACGGTAAAAAAATAACAGCAGGCTTTAAAACCTGCTGTTATTTTTTATATTTTTATGCTATAATATTTTTCATTGATAGCCGGAGTCGGTTCCTCTCAATACGGGAGGTGATAGCATGACTGTTTTCGAGGCATTGTCTTTGATGATTTCCTTCGGAGCATTGATTGCTGTTATCTGCTTATCAAAAAAGTAATTACTTTTAGATAAAAAGAAACCGCCTACTGGCGGTACGCGGCTTCCTTCTGAACTAAAAATTCTATTAGGGAGAGCCGACGTTTCCCCAAACCGGCTATCTCTTATGTATATTATACCAAACTAAAAAGCATTGTCAAACACAAAAACTTGCAGAAGCATTTGCCTCTGCAAGTTTTTTTATTTATCTGTTCAGTTGTTACTGCATTTGCTTAATTATCTGCATAATTTCTTCAACGCCAAGCACATTGCCGCCTGCCACAACCTTGCCGTCAATAAGCAGCGCCGGCAGTGCCATCGCACCGTAAGCCATAATGCGGCGCAGCTCGCTGACATGTTCAAATTTGGCATGGCATTTCAGCTTTTTGGCCGCCATGGCAGTATTCTGAAACAGCAGCTCCACCTGCTTCGTCATCGGCCCTAAAACCTTAATTTGCATATCATCTCACCTTCGTTTCTATCTTTGCTGCACCTTAATCATACCAAAAGGCTTTGGCTAAAGTTTATCCAAACGGTGAAGTTTTTGCAAATTATTCCTCTTTGTACTCTTTTATCAACCCGCCGCTCCAGTTAAACAACAGCCTTACAGCATCCCCCAACCCATACTGCGGCAACGCCATACCGGCGGCTAACACTTCATAATCAGCGCCGCTCAATTTTGCCAGCAAATCCTTTTTGCGGCCGATGTATGCGCCATGCTCCACATAATACTTCGCCTGCAAGGCAAAAAACGCCGCTTTGTACAAACCTTTCAACAGTTCCGCACTGCGTTCATGCACAAAATCATGCGCGCAGGCGTGATAAATATCACACGCCGCATGATGCACCGCCCGTTTTACATCAGCTTCCGTAATCAACGGCGCTAAAAAATCCAAATCGCCGTAAATCGCTTTGGTATCATGGTAAAACTGAAACAAATCCGCTCTGTCCCACGCCTTCAGTTCTTCAATGCCGCCGACAAAGCCGCACAGCAAATCCCGCTGCGGCAAATTGGCAATCGCCTCGCGGTAGAGCTTTAAATCTTCAACAGTCAACTTATCAAGCAGCAGCACCACATCAATATCACTGCCCTCGTGCTGCTCGCCGCGCGCATAGCTGCCCTGTAAACCGATAAATTCAATACGCGCGCCAAAAGCTGCGTCCACCGCGCTTACATATTCATCAAGCCAGTGCTGTAAATCAAACATGCCCGTCCTCCTTCGCTAAAGCGTAGAGCTTCTCCACTATCACCTTATCCGCCGGGCAAAAGTTATAGGCGGCTACGTCCTGCGGCTGCACCCATTTTAGCGCGGCGTGCTCCAACTGCTGCGGCTCGCCCTGTGCCGTGCAGTTAAACAGCGTTTCGCAGAACACGCTGCCGGGCACAACCTCAAACGCCAGTTCCTCGCGGCACTCGCGCACCAGCGCCTGCTGTTTTGTTTCGCCCGCTTCCACCTTGCCGCCGGGGAACTCCCACAACAGCGCCCGCGCCTTATCCGCCGGACGCCTGCAAATAAGTATTTTTCCATCGCGCCAGACCAGCGCCGCCACAACTTCAACCATTGCCGTCACCTCAAAACATTATCAGCTTCATCTTAACATAAACGCGCGCGTCTTGCAAAAATCAGCACAATAACAGTGCTTTTAATTTTATCATTTTTATTTCAATTTAATCATTCCGCTTTTAAATGATTAAATTAAAAAGACACGCTGACTAAATTAAAAAGTTAACGTGCCTTTGTTTATCTTTTATTTCTTCTTTTCCGCGCTGGCGATGACGGCTTCGGCCAGTTCTTTTAAGGTTATGCGGCGGTTCATGCTGTACTGGCGCATTTTGCTGTACGCTTCGTCCTCCGTCAGCCCGTGCGCCGCCATTAAAATACCTTTGGCACGGTCCAGCAGCTTGCGTGTTTCCAAACTTTCGCGTAAATCCGCCAGTTCGCTGTCCATTTTTTGGTATTCCTTAAAGCGTGCCATTGCCACCTGCATGCTGGCAAAAAGCTGCTCCTCGCGCACCGGTTTTACAAGGT
Organism: uncultured Phascolarctobacterium sp.; assembly: GCA_949295115.1. Lineage (GTDB taxonomy): Bacteria > Bacillota > Negativicutes > Acidaminococcales > Acidaminococcaceae > Fusicatenibacter_A. Next base: position 22,327 of record CASFJU010000003.1, on the reverse strand, counting down.
ACGCCATTACGCCGCTGCTGTTGGCTTTTTCCACCACGTCCTGCTGGCTGTACGCCGTTAAAAGCAGCACCGGCGCGATGTGCCGCTCCGTAATAATCCCCGCTGCCGTTATGCCGTCCAGCTTTGGCATTTTTACGTCCATTATCACCAAATCGGGCTTTAAGCGCTGCGCCAGCTCCACGGCTTCCTCGCCGTCCGCCGCCTCGCCCAGCACGGTGTGCCCCGCGTCTGTCAGCATTTCGCGCAAATCCAGCCGGATTAACGCTTCGTCATCGGCAATAACAATTTTTAACCCTTCCATTTTTATCCCCCCAAAGGCAATGTAACTTCGGCGCAGGTCCCTCCCTGCGGCCTGTTTTCTATCTTAAAAGTGCCGTGCAAATCGGCTTCGGCCATTGTTTTTATAATCCGCAGCCCCAAACTGTTCTGCGGCAGGCCGTCAAAATCAGGCGGCAGCCCCACGCCGTCGTCCGTCACCGTCAGGCGGCAGCCACTCTGCGTTTTTTGCAGGCTTACGCTGATAGCGCCCTGCGTGCGCCCGGTAAAAGCGTGGTCAAAGCAGTTTTGCAGCATTTCGTTCAGCACCAGCGCGATGCTTGTCGCCTTTTCGGACGGCACCTCGATGTTATCGGCGCTGAACTCTGTTTTTAAATCCAGCTCCGGCGCGGCCATGCCGCTTAAAATAGCTTTGTAAATGCCCTGCGCCACCGCCGCCATGTCCACCGCACCGCTGCCCTGCTGCGATAAAAATTCGTGCACCACGGCAATGCTGTTAACGCGGCTGATGCAGTCGCGCAGCACCTCTTTGGTTTCATCCGCTTTAGCGCGGCGCATTTGCAGGCGCAGCAGGCTGGCAATGGTCTGCAAATTATTTTTTACGCGGTGGTGAATTTCCTTAATGACCGCCGCTTTAACAAGCAGTTCCTCGTCGCGCTTTTTCAGCTCGGTAATGTCGCGCAGCACCACAACGGCGTAGCGTGCTTCCGTCATGCCGCCCACGGGCACCACGCGCATGGCTAAAAGCATCCCGCGCAGGCGGATTTCCTTACCTTCCGCCGTGCCGGTTTTCAGCACCATGCCGACCAGCGGCCAGTTAATCTGCACGCTGTTGGTGCGCAGCCCGACAAGGCTTGTTACGCCGACGACCTGAAAAATATGCCGCGCGGTGGAATTGGCTGCGATGATTTTTTTATCAGCGTCCACCACCATCAGCCCGTCGCCCGGCGCCAGCCGCTCGTAAAACTCGCTCGCGCCCTCCTGACGTGCCGGCGTTTTTAAAAATTCAAACGCAACGTTGATGAACACGTCCTCCACGCCGCTTAAATCAAACACCACAGCGGCAAAGCACTTGCCGCGCCTGTCCTGCACGGGGTAAACTCGCACGCCCGCAAATTTGCCGAGGCTTAATTCGCGCTTGCCTTCCAGCGGCACGTTGCGCTGCAAACAGCGCACAACAAGCGGTTCTTCGCCGCTGCGAACCTCACGCCCGGGCGCCAGCTCCGCCTGCTGCAAAAACTGCGTTTTCGGCATCGACTGATGATAAACGCGCAAAAAACGTTTGTCGTCCGACGCGATATACACTGTAATGCAGGCGTGGGCGATATCGGCGGCAAAGTCCATGCCCTGCCTGATGGAAGCCAGTATATTCTTCTGTTCACTGTTAAGATTCTTTAACATGTGTTAACACCAAGTTTTCAAAAAATTTACAACGCCTGTGTTTTACACCTTAATTCACAATGTTTTCCACATTATGCACAGAGTTTTCCGCAACTAAACCTGTCATTTTCATGCTTTTTCACATACTTATGCACGTTATCCACAGTTTGTGGCAAGATAATAGACAGTGTTTATCCCAATTTTAACGAAGGAACGGCATTCAAATCAAGCGGGCTTTTTTCGCCATTGACGTACATAAAGTAACCGCGGCAGGCAATCATCACCGCGTTATCCGTGCAAAGTATCGGCGTGGGGTGAACGAGGCGCGCACCGGCACGCTCCGCCGCTTTGGCCAGAGTTTCCTGCAAGGTTTTGTTGGCAGATACACCGCCCGCCAGCACAATTTCCTTCAGGCCGGTCTGCTTAATGGCGTGTACGCTTTTCTGCACCAGCGCGTCCACAATGGCATGCTGGAACGACGCTGCCACATCGGCGCGGCTTACGTCTTCGCCTGCCTGCTGCTTGTTGTGCAGGTAGTTGATAACCGCCGACTTCAAACCGCTGAAGCTGAATTCAAAATTATCGCCCAGTTTGGCGCGTGGAAAGTCAATTGCCAGAGGGTTGCCTTCCAGCGCCAGTTTTTCCACCTCCGGCCCGCCGGGATACGGCAAGCACAGAACGCGCGCCACTTTATCGAAAGCTTCGCCCGCAGCGTCGTCGCGAGTCTGCCCCAAAAGCTCAAAGCTGTTGTAATCCTTAACGACCAGCAGCGCCGTGTGCCCGCCGCTGACGACGAGCGCCAGAAACGGCGGCTTTAAGTCCGCGTCGTTTAAAAAGTTAGCAAAAACATGCCCTTCCAGATGGTTCACGCCAATCAGCGGTTTATCCGCCGCCCACGCGAGCGCTTTGGCTGCGGAAAGCCCGACCAGCAGCGCGCCGACCAGCCCCGGGCCGTAGGTAACTGCCACGGCGTCAATCTTCTCCAGCGGCACATCGGCTTTGGCCAGCGCTTCATCTATTACCGGCAGCACGTTGCGGATGTGGTTGCGCGAGGCAATTTCCGGCACGACGCCGCCGTATTTGCGGTGAATTGGCACCTGCGAGGCGATGATGTTGCTTAAAACTTCGCGCCCGTTTTTAACGACGGCCGCCGCGGTTTCGTCGCAGCTCGATTCGATGCCGAGTATGTAAATGTCTTTATTCATGCGTTTCAGCCTCCCTGTACAGCCACATAATCACTGCGTCCTCGTGGTTGTCGGCGTAATAATTGGGGCGCACGCCCTCGGCGCGAAAGCCGCAGGTAAGGTACATTTTCTGCGCGGCGGCATTGCCCTTGCGCACTTCCAGCGTAATAGCGTCGGCGTTTGCCTGCCACGCACGGTTTATCAGCGCCGCCGTAAGTTTAGTGCCCAGCCCGCGGTCGCGTTCATCGCGTACAACCGCCACGCGCGTAATCTGCGCTTCGCCCGCTACCAGCCAGTAACCGGCGTAACCGATGACCTTTCCGTTTTCTTCCAGCACAATGTAAGTCGTCAGGCTGTTGTTCAGTTCGTCCAGCCACATGCTTTCGTTCCAGGCGTCAAAAAAAGTGTCGCTTTCTATTTTGGCGGCGTCGATAATATCGCCGAAGGACATGTCACGGATTACTGTTTCCCGTGCTTCTGTTCCCATAATTCCTCCGCCTCCGATTTTCTGATATAGTAAGGCTCCAGGCCGAAAATGCCGTTTTGTTCCTGCGGATTGTAGGCTTTAAGCGCTGCCAGTGCTGTACCGGCGGCCTGCGGCAGGCGCAGATAATCCGGCGCAAGGCTGCACCATGCGGGCAGTTCCATGCCTTCCAGTTTGTTACATTCGCCAAGGATAACGGCGGGTTTGCCCTGCACTGCTAAATTTTCCAACAGCTGCTGTTTATTGACAACCTGCACGCCCTGCAATTCCTTCACTTCGCCGTCCTGCCATTCGTACAGCGCCTGATAGTAATTGCCCTTCTGCGCGTCCAGCACCGGCGAAAGCACAATACCCTGCACCGGCAGATTGTACGCCAGTGCCAGCGGCGTCGCTACGCCCTGCAAAGGCTTCTGCCAAGCGTAAGCCAGCGCTTCTGCCGTTGCAAGCCCGATGCGCAGGCCGGTAAAGCTGCCCGGGCCCATGCTGACGGCGATTAAATCAATATCGCCCTTCTGCACGCCGGTACGCTGTAAAAGCTGTTCCAACTGCGGCATCAGGCCTTCGGAATGGGTCATGCCCATGTTGATTTTATATTCTGCCAGAATTTTGCCGTCGCGGCATAAGCCGACGGCGCAGGCTTTGGTTGCCGTGTCAATTGCCAGTACCAGCATGTTCTTCCACTTCCTTGCAAAGTTTTTCGTAGCGCGCCCCGTGCGGATTAAAAATAACCTTACGCCCCGCGCCCGCAATCTCTATCGTAATATGCAGATATTCCTCCGGCAGCTCGTCAATAAAAAGCTCGCCCCATTCGACAACGGTGATGCCGTCGCCGCCGCAGTATTCGCCAAAGCCTGTGTTGTACAGCTCGTCCGCGTCCTTTATGCGGTACAAATCAAAGTGGCGCATTTCCAGCCTGCCGCCGTACACATTCATAATGGCAAAGGTGGGGCTGTTTACTTCCGCCACGTCCGCGCCCAGTCCGGCAGCAATGCCGCGGCTTAACAAAGTTTTGCCCGCGCCAAGGCCGCCCGTCAGGCAGTAAACGTCGCCGTCAGCCGCAAGGCTGCCCAAAAGCTGCCCCAGTGCTTCGGTTGCCGCACTGTCACTGCAATAAATTTCCATCATAAAAATCCCTTCCATGTAATGCCAAAAAGCAGTACCGGAACCTGCCGGTACTGCCCTTGTTATTTTGCTATCATAGTCGTATCGCGCTCAAAGGCGTCCAACAAATCAATATGCCCTTTTATGCTGGCTTCCTTTTTGCCCTCAATCAAAAAGGTTACCTCCTTGATGTTCGGGAACTCCGTCAGCGTGTTGGTCATAGCCTGAGTCAGCATCATTTCGGTGTAAGAACCGGCTTCGATGTTGTAAATCTCCTTGCTTAAATCCACAACCGCCACGCCTTTATCCACCGTAAGGCTGAGGATTTTTAAGCCCTGCGGAAAGGCGTTAACCAGCTTTTCATCCTGCGGTTTGGTGTTTATCAAAGCCTCCAGCGCCAAAAGCGGCTGCTCGTTGCTGTCGCCTTCAACAGTCACCTTTTCGGCATACAGCATTTCCGTCCCGTCCGCAGGCAGGCGGTAAACAGTTACCGTGTGCTTTTCCGTCTGCGTTACCGCAGGTTTATCCGGCACAACCTGATTGTTTTCCTGCGTGCAGGCTGCCGTCAGCAAAGTCATCAGTACTACGCAGAGTACCGCAAAAAATTTTTTCAGCATATCAGTACCCTCCGTCAATCAAAATAATCTTCAATGCCGTCGGCAATGGATTTTGCCAGCTTGTTGATGTACCAGTTGCTTTTCATCAGCTTTTCTTCCTTGGGGTTGGAGATAAACGCCAGCTCCAGCAATGTGGAAGGCATGGTGCAGCGTTTGTTAACGTAAAAGTTCGCCTTGCGGATGCCAAGGTCATCCAGCCCGAAGTTTTTAACCAGCCTGTCCTGCACGGCCTGTGCCAGACGGGCGTCGTTGCTGGTTTTGGGGTAATAGTAGGACGAGAAGCCGCCCACGTTTTTATTGGTAGAAGAGTTGATGTGGATGCTGATAAATGCGTCGGCGTCGTTATCCTCCGCCACATCCACGCGCGCCTGCAATTCCTGCACGTCGCTGGCGTTAGGCCCGTAAACGTCCTTATCGCCGGTGCGGGTCATGCTTACCTTCGCGCCTTTTTTCTTCAGCAGCTCCTGCACTTTTTTGGTAATTTTTAAAGTTACGTCCTTCTCGCGCGTGCCGCTTGCGCCGATAGCGCCCGGGTCGCTGCCGCCGTGGCCGGCGTCAAGGGTAATTTTTTTGCCCTTCAGGCCGCCGCTTGTTTTATAGCTGCTCCTGGACTTGGTAACTTTCTTTTCTTCTTTTTTCTCCTCCGTCTTTTTCGGAGTTGTCACCTTCGGCACGGTAGCCTTGGGTGCAGACGCTTTAGGCTCAGTTGCTTTCGGCGCGGTTACCGCCGATTTGGCTGCTTCGGTTTTGGCAGGTGTGGCTTTAGGTATTACCACGCTCGGCGTTGCGGTTTTATCCGCCGTAATATCCACAACCAAACGGTTCGGGCGTTTGGTTACAGGGTCGTTCTTTAAGGTAAAGGCTTTATAATCCTGCGTGCCGATTGTGCGCGTCAGCGGCAGTTTCAGCACCGTTTTGCCGGGGCTGGTTGTAACCGTCATCGTCGGCGCAAGCGTGCTGCGCATTTTAAAACTGCGCGCAACCTTGCTGTTTAAATCGGCATTAAGCGTTACCAGCATCGTCTGCCCCTGAAAGCTGACATTATAGCCAGGCGCAGAATCCAAGTCCACAACGAGGCGAAGCACGTTATACCTGTCAAGCCCCCAGCGCACGTCCGTAACCTCGGCCGCGTACGCGCTGACGGTGGCAAAAATACTTATTACAAACATAAGGCAGCAAATTATTTTTTTGTGCAAGCCCCGTCACTCCTTTGTCGCAATTTAACTAAATAATTTTATCATGTTTACAAAGTTATGTAAATAAATTACAGCCTGCCCGCGGCAGATTTCACTTAAATTTCGCCGTTTTCCACCATGCGGCGTGCTTCCGGCAGTAAAGCCGCAAGTTCACCGGCCGCAAGGCCGATACAGCCGTCGGCGGCAAGCTCGCCCGCCAGCCCGTGCAGATAAACGCCGCAGACAGCGGCAGCTTCCGCTTCCACACCCTGTGCGCACAGCCCCGCAATAATGCCCGTCAGCACATCTCCGCAGCCGCCCGTCGCCATAGCGCTGGTGCCCGTGGTGTTAACGTAAACCGTACCGTCCGGGCAGCCGATAACCGTCGGCGCGCCTTTCAGCACCAGCACGCAGTTCCATTCTTTGGCATATTTTTCTGCCAGCTCCACGCGGCGCACATCAACTTCGTCCGCGGTTAAGCCGCACAAACGCGCCATCTCACCCGGGTGGGGCGTCAAAATTTTAGTGCATTTAAGCTGCGGCAGCACGTCAACGCTGCGGCTTAAAGCAGTCAGCGCGTCGGCGTCGATAACCGCCGTGCCCTCATAGCCTTGCAGAATATTCATAATCACTTCGCCGGTTGCTTCGCTCGTTCCCAGCCCCGGCCCGATTGCCAGTACGTCTGCCTTACCCGCAGCGTCCAGCACTTCATTGGCAGCGCCGCCGCCCAAAACACCCGGCATGCGCTCAATCAAACCTTTAACCATAACTTCCGTCAGCTTAACGGCCAAAACCTCACGCGAACACAGCGGCGTGTACAAGCTTACCAGCCCCGCGCCCGCCTTAACGGCAGCATTGGCACACAGCGCCGCTGCACCGGTGTAACCCGGCGAACCCGCCGTTACCATCACGCGCCCGGCTTCGCCCTTGTGGCAGTTGCCGCTGCGGATGGGCAAAAAGTCACGTACAATTCCGCTGTCCAAAAGGTACTTGCTGCCCTCCGCCTGTTCCGTCAGCGCCTCCGGCATACCGATAGGCGCAACAATCAGCTTGCCTGCAAGTTCAGCAGCGGGGTACAGATAAAGCCCCACCTTCGGCAGCTGCATAGTCACAGTAGCCGCTGCCTGCACTGCACTTTCATCCGCAAGCCCGGTGTCCGCTTCCGCGCCGCTCGGCACATCCACCGCCAACACATCGGCACGCGCGCCGTTCATCAGTTCGCAGGCGCGTTTGTAACTGCCGGTCAGTTCGCCCTTAAAGCCCGTGCCCAAAAGCGCGTCAATCAGTAAATCCGCATGAGCGGCGGCAATTTCCGCCACATGCCAGTCCGTTTCATCGTTCAGCAAGTTTATTGCCAGTCCGCTTTTAGCGCAAATTTTAAGCTGCATAGCCGCTGCGCCCGTAAAATCCGCCACAGGCGTTGCTAAAAAGATTTTAACCCGCGCCCCTTCGGCACTGAGCCAGCGCGCAGCCACCAAACCGTCGCCGCCGTTGTTGCCCTTACCGGCAAAAATTACCACGCTTTTGGCGTAAACGTCGCCGTCCAAAAGCTCTGCGGCAGCCTCCGCCACCGCGCGCCCGGCGTTTTCCATCAGTACGGCTGTCGGCAGGTAAAACTCCTCCGCCGCCTTTTTATCCAGCGCGCCCATTTCACGCGCGTAAACAAGCTTCATTACTATCCCTCCAAAATAACCTGCGCCATTGCCAGCTCCTTCGTGTGGCTAAGCGTTAAATGCACACGCTCCGCGCCAAGCCCGGCGGCAAAATCCTTAAAATAACCATGCAGGGCAAGCTGCGGCCTGCCCATATCGTCGTTAATAACTTCAATCTCCGTCAGGCGCCCGCCGCGCAGCCCCGTGCCGATAGCCTTTAAAAAAGCCTCCTTTGCAGCAAAACGGGCAGCATAACTTTGCGCCGACTGCACGCCGCGGCTGTTGCAATAATCCTGCTCGCACTGTGTAAAAACGCGCGCCGCAAAACCTGCCTGCCCCAGCGCCTTTTGTATGCGGTTTACCTCTGCCAAATCGCAGCCAATACCGATAATCATATAAGCTCCTTTAACTCATCACGCCGGTTGGCGCAAACTAATCCATATTTGTTTTATTTCACTTTTTACCTGTAAAATCCTGCCCCTAAAAGTGAACTTTATGCAAAAACAGCGCGCCCGCGCGGATGTACTTGGCGCACGCCGCATTTTGCGGTATAATCAAAGGGCAGTAAATTTTAAGGAGGAAGCACTTTGTTATATAAAACGCACGGAACTTGCTCCACCGCTATCGACGTGGAAGTTGAAGACGGCATCGTCAGGCAGGTAAAATTTATTAACGGCTGCCCCGGCAACACCCGCGGCATTGAACTTTTGGTGCAGGGCATGCCCGCGCAGGAAGTAATCCGCCGCCTGAAAGGCGTAACCTGCGGGCACAAACCTACCAGCTGCCCCGACCAGCTCGCCAGAGCGCTGGAACAAGCGATTGGGGAATAAAACTGAACAGTGCAGTATAAATTAAAACGCTCCCTGGTTATGAAGGGAGCGTTTTGTATTAGATGACAAGTTTATTAGTTTTCTTTAAGAATTTTGCAGGTATCGGGTTATCTAATTTCCAAATTATGTTCATTGGATTTGTGCCATCATGGCTAACATAATTTGCCGTGCCTAAAAAGTATATGTTGCTGCGTTGCCAAACATGTCCTGCTTGTTCTCACGCACAAACAACAAAACCTTTGTGCCCATCTCTTTGTGATGAATATATCGCTGACCTGTTCGGGAACTTGCACTTGTCGTGCTTTGAGTCTGCCAATGGAACAACCATTCGTTAATAGAATAATCATTATACATCGTCGTTGGCGAATAATACTTGCTTGATTTATTAAGCGTGTTTAAAAGTACATCCAAATTTTTATCTGCTACAAATTTTACGCCTTCGCGGATTGCAAGCGGGTTGTTAACATCAAGCGCAGCAAAAATCTGGTCGCGCGAATAACTGCAATACAAATCAATCGGACAATCAAAGCCGATGTTTACAGCTTTATCAATAAAATCAATTTTGTTATAGTTATAATTTAAAACTTCAAGCAGTTCGGCAAATAAAACTGGGCTGCTTTTAATTTCTCGCAAACCGTCTAACGGATTTGTAAAACCGCAAGCGTCATAATCAGCTTGCCAAATAGTATACTGAAACATACGCAGCATACGTTTTTCTAACGGCGTTAAATCATCAAAATTAATGCTATCCAAATTAGCAAAGGTATTAGTCAAAAACTCTATTAAACGACGTGAATCAATTAACGCCACACGCCCTAAAGCTTTAACAAATTTATCTGTTTCTAACGTCTCATTAAAATCAAAACGCTCCCCAGCCATCACGCATAAGCGTGCAAAAGCAAAACCTTTTTTATAAATGCTTTGCAAATTAAGTTCATAATGCTCTGCAAAATTTGTTAAAGTTAGCTCTTTGCCAGTATCTTCTGTAAAGCTGGCAATACGCGCCACCAAACCATCTCTGCGGTCAAAACCTGCTTTAATATTGTTCAGCACATATTCCTGCGCCTTTTTCTCAAGCTGTATATAACAGCCCTTCGGGGCAGATAGAAAACCGTTTTTTATTTCAACGCCGATATTTCTTTCAGTATTAGCAAGCAAGGCTTTAAACTTAATTTCAAAATCGTATTTCTTGTTGGCTTGCCCGATAAAATCTAAAACAGTCAGACATTCTTTGCCTTCTGCCAAACGCAAACCACGCCCAAGTTGCTGCAAAAAAATTGTAAGTGATTCCGTCGGACGCAAAAATAAAATTGTGTTAACTTCTTGAATATCGACACCTTCATTATAAAGGTCAACTACAAAAATAAAACGCAACTCACCGTTAAGCAATTTATTTTTAGCACTTTCGCGTTCTTCTTTGGGGCTATCGCCAGTTAAACAAAGTGACGGAATATTGCTCTCATTAAAATAATCAGCCATAAAGTGAGCATGTTCTTTAGCTACGCAAAAGCCCAAGCCTTTAACATCGTCGATATCGGTAACATATTTAAAAACCGATCTAACTATTAAATCTGCGCGACTTTTAGCATACAATGTTGATATTGTATAAATTTTAGAAAGCTCATCCTTATTGTAACCGCCTTGCTCCCAACGCAAATTACTTAAATCAACATTATCCGTCACACCAAAATACTGAAACGGACATAACAATTTACGCTCAATCGCTTCCGGCAAGCGGATTTCTGCTGTTATTTTATTATTAAAATACGGCAAAATGCTTCTGCCGTCCATACGTTCTGGCGTTGCCGTTAAACCTAATAAAATCTTCGGTTTAAAATGCTCTAAAATGTTTTTATAAGTATCCGCCGGTGCGTGATGAACTTCGTCGATGATTATATAATCATAAAAATCTGGCGTTATCTGCGTTGTCAAATTTTTAGCGTCAAAGGTTTGTACCGATATAAATAAATGATCTAAACTTGACGGCACGTGATTACCAACAAATAAATCTCCAAAATTAGCGTCTTTTAAAACAACTCTAAAAGTATTTAAACTTTGTTTTAAAATTTCTTCACGATGCGCTACAAAAAGTAAACGTGGCTTGCGATTATTTACACATTGCCTTTTATAATCCAGCGCAGCGATAATTGTTTTACCTGTACCCGTAGCCGCCACAATTAAATTTTTAAAATTTTGGCGAATAGTACGCTCCGCCTCTAACTTATCCAAAATTTCCTGTTGGTACGGGTAAGGGTTGATGTCAAATGCAAAAAAGTTAGTGTCTTCAGTATGCGTGCGCTCCAGTTTTAAGGCTTTCGCCAAACGCGGCTCTTGCTCTACATCATAAAATTCAAACTCGTTAGAATTCCAATAACTATCAAAAGTCGCTGCAATCTTTTGCAAAACCTCTGGTTGGTCCTGCTTGGAAATTTTTAAATTCCATTCCAGACCACTGGATATTGCAACATTAGAAAGATTGGAAGAACCTACATAAGCAGTAGTAAAACCTGTTTCACGGTAAAAAATGTAGGCTTTTGCATGCAGGCGCGTCCGTTTCGTATCGTAAGAAACTTTAATCTCGGTATTTTGCAATTTAGCAAGCTCGTTAATAGCTTTAATGTCTGTTGCGCCCATATAAGAAGTTGTAATTACGCGTAATTTACCACCTTTATCGGTAAACTCCCTCAACGCATCAATCAAAAGGCGTAACCCGCTCCATTTTATAAACGAAACCAACATATCAATGCTATCGCATGAAAAAATTTCTTTTTTCAGCTCGCTAAACATTTGCGGTTCGTGCACAGCACCAGTAAAAAGTGAGCTTTGAGCTATTGATGTTACCGGACGAATTGTTTTAATATTTTGGTTAACTGCTTGCGCAGTATTCGTCTTATATATTACCGACAACAGTTGTTCATCATTAGCAAGTGCCAGTTCAGCTATATCTGTATTAGTTTCTGCTTGAATAGCATTAATTACTTTGTTAACAAGTGCAAGCTGTTCGTTCAAATCGTTTCCGCTATCACTAATGTTACGCAGGCTTTGTTCAACAACGTTTTTAACATATTTAGATAAAATACCCGCAGCTTCCTCATCGTCGATTTGCTCTTTTTCGACAGCAAAATTATCTGTTAGTTCTTTTAACTCTTTATCAAGTTTTTTATTGATTGGCTGCTCGTATAATCCTGTTTTCATAATAAACCTCATTAAATATGTTTTATAAAATAATCTTATCACAAAGCCAGTTTTATTAGCAACAAACTTTTATACAAGTTCACTTTATGGAACAAATTGTTAATTTTTTTGCGCAAAAGTTCCCTGATTTTAGTTTGCACACAAAAAGGCAGCCCTGAAGGCTGCCTTTTACCATATTATTTTAATTTTACTGCCGTGCCGCTTACGCTGACCATAAGCATACCGTTTTCCTTGCCCAAAACTTCGTAATCAACATCGACACCGACAACGGCGTCAGCGCCTAATCTTTCGGCACGTCCGCACATTTCTTCAATGGCTTTTTGGCGTGCTTCTTCAAGCTCGTTTTCATAAGTGCTGCTGCGCCCGCCAAAAATATCGGTTATGCTCGAAAACATATCCTTAACAAAATTTACGCCGGACACCACTTCACCAAAAACAATGCCCTTATACTCGGCAATCTGCCTGCCTTCAACATTTTGTGTAGTCGTAACAATCATGGGGTTGCCTCCTTTGAAATTCAACCTTCTATAATATTTTCATATAAAATTTTAGCTAAATCAATAGTTCTTTTTTGAATCAACTCTTCTGTCCATTCTTCTGTATCACGATATTCTTCTATAAATTTTCTCACAGTTACATATTGTGATTCTTTATATTTAGTTAACTTTATTTTAAAATCTTTATCTTGAATATTGCTATTTATTTTGTCTCCTAATGGTAATAAATTGCCTATCATTCCTATTTTTGTTCTATTACTTGATTCTGGCATTATATGTTCAATAGTAAAAGAATTTGGCTTAAGTTCAGGAGTAGAATAATAAGTTTCTATTTTTTTTAGAATATACTGAACTAACTTTTTATCCTTTTCCTCTATTGATGTATAAACAATATTTTTAAATGCACTTTCAAATACATTATATTCAGGTAAAGATTCACTTAAATCAGTAATTAGATCGTTAATACAACGTTCACTATCTTCTTTAGTATTACAATGCCTTAATTTTCTTGCATAAAACGAATATCTTCGTTCCAAACCAGAAGGTCTACTTGAACATACTGCAGTAAAAATAAAATGAAAATGCTCTAAATAATTTAAAATTTTTCTATAATTTTTATGAGTAATTACATTTCTCTTCTTGGCATCAAATAAGCCTAAAAGAAATACTCTTACTTGTGTAACATTAAAAATATTTAATGATGATAATGTAGTAAAAGTTGATAACTCTTCCGGCTGTTTCCAATCATTTGCATTAGAAACGACTATTTTTGAATAATCACTGGCAGCATCCGCTAAATCGTCTATAAATTTAGAATAACTTTCGATATCTTTTTTTATATGTTTTTCAAAGTTTTTTACTAAATTGCGACTCGTTGACAAACAATACTTTGAAATCCAATAATGTCTATAAAAGGTATTATATTCTACTGAATTACATTTTTTTATCTCATTTTTAGCAAATTTCCATTTTTCATCTGCTGTATCAATAGGAACTTGATCGGTTAATATGCTAAAAATAGAATTTTTAATTATATCAACAGGAGTTAGATCTTTGCCTTTGGCATTTAAAACTTCAAATATTGTATATGCATCATCAAATGATTTTACAGTAACATAAATAACTTTGCATTTCAAAATTTGGTCTCTAAACGCTTTTAAAGCATCTATATAATTCAATTCGCCTTTATAACAATTGTGTTCTCTAATGCTCTCTAATAAAGATTCTTTGCTTAATTGTTTATCAAAAAAATTATACGCATATAATAATCTTTTCTCCTCTTGAGTCGTCGGCTTAATTTTAAAATCAATATTTTTACTTTGTATTCTCTTTTGGAAAAACGGTTTAGGATTTTCATTTACTAATTTTTCATATGAAACACCATCATTATCTTTACCTAAAACATTTAAATGAGTAATTTCACTTAAAGTCGTCTCGTTTAAATCCTTAAATTTTTGTGCTAAAACCGCAAAAGCTACTGTAAATGTTGTTAACCTTTGCTGCCCATCTACAACAAATCTTTCTATTTTTGTTGTATCATCATCATCACCAACCAGAACTAACGAACCAACAAAATAATCATTGGCCAACATTTGTCCGTCTTTTACAATTATATTTTCTATTAAATCATCAAAAAGTTCTATTAACTCATCTTTGTCCCAAGAAAATTCTCTTTGAAATCTTGGAATTACATATTTCCTTCTAAGTCTTAAAACATCATCTATACTTGACGATACTGCTTTTAATTCCATAAACATCTCCTCCTTACTTCTTGAACACAAACAAATACTCGTGAGCCAATAGCAAAAAATTGTATTTTACGCTGTTAATTTTCCAATAGCCTGTTGCGCGACAGTTATGTTGTTCTTTTATTATAGTTTCTTTTAATTTAAACCCGGCATTTTGAAAAATTTCCATTACCTTAAAACTCATTGGTATAACATGCCCTTTTTGACGTGTATCTCCCATAAGTATCGCACAAAATTTATCTTTTTTTAAAACACGGTAGCTTTCATCAGCTACCATTTTCATTTCATCTAAAAAATCCGGCACTTTTAAAAGTGATAAATCACCTTCTATATCTTCGCTATATTTTATAATGTTGGCATAAGGTGGATGAGTACAGATAAGATCAATACTGTCATTTGGAATAAAATCTAAATGTCTTGCATCCCCTTTTCGAATATAAACCTTACCTGTTGCGTCCGGATATTCAAAATTTGTTTTTTCTTTACATCTGTTAAGCGCAAAATCGTTAACGTCAACACCTATAATATTTCTTTTCAACAATTTTGCTTCTACTAGTGTAGTTCCACCACCGGCAAACTGGTCTAATACTAAATCATTTTCCTGCGAATAGCGCAGCAAAATATTGCGCGGTATATAAGGCGACCAGTTACCACGCCATTTTGCGTCATGGGTTGCCCAATTGCCTCGTTTTGGAAATGACCAATGCGTTGTCATTTCCAGTTCAAAATCTTCAGGCTGCCACGTATTTATTTTTTTGACCATTATTTAAAAACCTCTGTAATTATGCCATTTTCCATATCGTTAATATTGTAGATATGTTTCATGACATCAAAGGTTTCTTCAAGATTGTTTCTGGCACTTTTCCAGCCTTTGCCATCAGTAAACCAGACAAAGGTAAAACCATTTATGGTATCTGTTTCTAACGCAAGAGTTTTATAACTACGGGCAGTTTCATTTAACTTGCTGCCGCCGCTGCTGTAAAAGTTCGTTTCAATACCATAAATCATATTGTCGGTTTTTATGACAAAATCAAAACGTTTTTCCATTTTGCCTTGATTAGAAATAGCAGATAAATCTATACCCCATTTTTGAGTAATTTGGCTGATATACATTTCTTTAAAATAGGTTTGGTCTTTAATAAAACCGGCTTTTTTAATAAAACTTTCTACTAAATTTTCCATTAAATGGCCGCCGCGATTTTTGCGTCCATTGGAATCCAGGCCTGTTTCTACACCTGTAACATAATCGACAAGATTGTTAATTATATGATTTTGAATTAAATCAAACAAGCCTGTCTTGCGCATAAATTTTTTATATTGTTCTATTGTAAGATTAGGCTCGTCAAAATTATAAGTAAAAGAACCCTCTTCATCAATAGCATCAATTTCATTTGAACGTACGGCCAAAAGAATTGGTATACATTTTAAAACATCAGGATATTTAGACAATAAATTTTCAAAATCTTCTTCTATGCTTTTAGAACCAATCAAGGAATTTAAAATATTTAATTCTACTTTCATTTCATTAACGTTATGATAAACTTTTTTGAAATCTGTATAATATTCATAATTAGCAATGCTCTTTTTAAAATGTGCTAACCATACAATAAAATCTCTGTTTTCCATTCCCATTTCTCCTTTAAAATTTGAAATCAGTAATTCATTAATTTTTCCGCGTGCTTCACCGTTACAATTTATCATACGATTAGCTTCTACTCTCTTTATATCGTAGTCTTTGTAAAGGTTATCAAAAAAAGTATCGTTGATATTGGTGTTTTTGGGATCTGAATTACTAATAAGAATTAACGCACCTTTACCCGTAATTTTTTTAACAAATTCAGCCAGTTTAATTTGTTCTTGATCTCCAAATATATTTTCCGTATATGAAGTAAAATTAGCCGTTTCAGTAATTGGACGATACGGAGGATCAAAATACACAAAAGTATTTTGATCAATAAAATCTGCCGATGATTTATAGTCTCCGCATATAATGTTTACATTTTGTAATTTTTCTGATATTACTCTTAAATTTTCCTCATCACATATTAAAGGTTTTTTATAAGAACCTATCGGGACATTAAACAAGCCTTTGGTATTAACACGATAAAGTCCATTAAAACAAGTTCGATTTAAAAAGATCATTAATGCAGCTTTTTCGATATTTTCGTTTGTATTTCCGTTTATTTTCAGATTATTAAACCTGTCTCGTTGTTTTAAATAATATTCTTTTTGTTCAGATGAATTCATTCCCCAATACTTTTTTTGATATTTTGTCAATAACTCTACAAGTTCATTGATATTATTGCGAATAATCGTATAGGTGTTGATTAACTCTCTGTTAACATCGCTTATATATATTTCTTTCAGCGTATAATGCGAAAGAACATCAAACAAAACAGCACCGCTGCCAATGAATGGTTCAGCATATTTAGTAATGTTTTTAGTGATGAAAGGATAGTATTTTCTTATTTCATCTAAAAGCTGTGTTTTGCCACCAGCCCACTTTAAAAACGGGTGCATGTTTTCCTCCAAACAAAAAATCTTATGTCTATATTATTATATTAGAATTAAACAATAATAACAATCTTAAACATACAAAAGAAATAAAAAGATTTGACGCAATAACGCCAAATCTTTTTGCAAATTAATAATTTATCAGTTTTTGTATACTATATTTATTCATCCTTATAATCATTAAATACATCACTGTCAATTACTTTTATTTCAAATACTTTCTTTGTTGAAACACCAAAATTGTGTTCAATCATAAAGTTTGTAAGTTTTTCACCATCCAACAAAATAATATGTTGGTTTTTAGCATACTCAACAGCTTGTTTACTAAATTTAGATGTAGTTACGAATAACCCTTTTCCACCTTTACCTGCAATAGCCCCGACAAAAGCTTGTACCTCAGGACGACCTACCGTATGATCTTCTCCCCATCTTTTAGCTTGTATGTAAATTAAATCAAACCCAAGCTTATCCTCCATTATTATTCCATCAATACCTTCGTCACCTGTCACCGCAGTTGTATGAGCAGCATTTTCAAAAGTACCATATCCCATTTTACGCATCAAATCCAGAACCATTTTTTCAAAAGCTTCCGGTGTTAACTTCATTATTTCTGATAACAAATCATCAGATAAACTTTTATTTATTTTTCTGAAAGCATCTTCAAATGCATCATCCGGTGTTTCATCATCATTGATTTCTTTTGGTTGAACTGATTGAATATTATCTGTATCAACATTTTGAAATTTTCTAAAAGAAGGAAACTTCATCAAATAATTCGCATCAATAACAGCTACATTTTCAGCTAACACTTTGCGTCCTTCATCGGTTATAACAAAAGTTGCCTTGGATGGGCTTGTTATTAAACCAGCCTTTTTTAAATATGTACTTGCCCACCCCAGTCTATTAGTAAAATAAGTTTGGCGTCCACTCGGTAACATTTCAGTTAAATCTTCATCTTTCAAATGAAAATATTGGCTTATTAAAAGCTTTAATTCTTTTAATGTATGCGGATTTCCATCTTTTAAAAATTCTAAGAACGGTTTATGCATTTCAAAATATTTAGGTACAGTCATTTTTTGTCTCCCTTGCAAAATGCTTTAGTTATAATGAAAAAATGAATTTAACAACATATGCTTTCTAGTTTTAAAATTTACTAAAATAAATCTGCTTAAACTATTTACTTTATTTTACACAATTTTTCATAACTATACAATATACTTTACGCACATATAATTAAGCAAAATAATGGCAATACAAAAACCCAAGAGCTGCCACTCTTGGGTTTTTGTATTGCTTTTTTGCGTGTTCAAAAGAACTCCGCTTATCGCTTTTACATAATTATTGTACTACTACGTTAACTAACTGACCAGTAAGTAAGCAATCACTCAAACTCTATCGTTGCGGGCGGTTTGGTTGTGTAGTCAAACAGCACGCGGTTGATGTGTTTTACTTCGTTTACTATTCTGTTGGCTGCGGTGGTGATGGTTTCTGGCGGCAGCATGGTTACTTCGGCCGTCATAAAGTCGGTGGTGGTTACGGCACGCAGGGCAATGGCATAATCGTAAGTACGTTCGTCGCCCATTACGCCGACACTGCGCATATTGGTCAGCGCTGCAAAATACTGGCTGGGGCGCTGCGCCAGCGGCAGTTTGTCAACTTCTTCGCGGTAAATATAATCGGCGTCCTGCACAATGGCAACCTTCTCTGCCGTTACGTCGCCGATAATGCGGATGGCTAGGCCCGGTCCCGGGAACGGCTGGCGCGTTACCAGATATTCCGGAAGTCCAAGCTCGCGCCCTGCCTGGCGAACCTCATCCTTAAACAGGTCACGCAAAGGTTCAACAATTTCTTTAAAATCTACAAAGTCGGGCAGTCCGCCTACGTTGTGGTGGCTCTTAATCGTTGCCGATTCGCCGCCGAGTCCGCTTTCAACAACGTCCGGGTAAATGGTGCCCTGTGCCAGATAATCGACGGCGCCGATTTGTTTGGCTACTTCTTCAAACACGCGGATAAATTCTTCGCCGATGATTTTACGTTTGCCTTCCGGCGCGGTTACGCCTGCCAGCTTGCCGTAAAAGCGTTCGCGCGCGTCCACGCAGATAAAGTTAATATCAAACTGGCCGCCTTCGCCGAATACGCTGCAAACTTCTTCGCGTTCGTTTTTGCGCAGAAGACAAATACGCAGGTAAGCTGCTTGCCGATGGCTTTGGCCAGCATTGCCGCGCAGACGCTGCTGTCCACGCCGCCGCTTAAAGCGCACAGCACTTTGCCGTCGCCGATTTTTTCTTTCAGCTCCTGCACCGTTTCTTCAACAAAGCTGTCCATTTTCCACGTTCCGGCGCAGCCGCACACGTTATAAACAAAGTTGCTCAGCATTTTGGTACCGTTGTCGGTGTGCAGCACTTCGGGGTGGAACTGCACGCAGTACAAACCGCGGCTTGCGTCCTCTGCCGCCGCTACCGGGCAGTTGGGGGTGTGCGCCGTAATTTTAAAGCCGGGCGCGGCGGTTTCAATATAATCGTTATGGCTCATCCAGCAAACATTCTGTGCCGGGATGCCCTTAAACAGCAGGCTTTCCGTATCAAAATCAACCAGCGTTTTGCCGTATTCGCGCTCCGGCGCTTTGCAGACATGGCCGCCCAGCATGTGCATCATCAGCTGGCTGCCGTAGCAGATGCCAAGTACAGGCACGCCCAGTTCGTAAATTTCCGCGCTGATAGTGGGCGAATCCTCAAGGTAAGCACTGTTAGGCCCGCCGGTAAAGATAATGCCTTTGGGGTTTTTGGCTTTTATTTTATCAAGGCTCTGCCTGTAAGACATAATTTCGCAGTAAACACCGCTTTCCCTTACGCGGCGCGCAATCAGCTGGTTGTACTGACCGCCGAAGTCAATAACTAAAATCATTTCCTGGTTGTCGGTTTTCATACGGCTCGTCCTCCTGTAAAAAAATTTACGTTTCTTTATCCTTTAATTTTACAATAATAACTGTAAAAAAGCAAACAAAACGCCCGCTGTGCCGCGCAAATCAGCCCTCTTTGGCAATAACGCGGAAGTTTTCATCAATAGCGCCCGTAAGCAGCTTACGCAAAAGCCCGCACCTGCCGGGGACGACTTCCACCGTACCCTCCAGCACGTCAATTAACGGCTGCATTTCCTTTGCCACAGCGTCCACGTCATACACGCCGGTGTCGATGATATAAAAATGCTCAAAGCCCTTAAAAATCTGGCGCAGCCAAGCCTCGCCCGCCTCTTTGCCTTTGGCGGCAATCTGCTTTTCAAGGTTCAGCTCGCCCTCTTTCATCGTCGCCCACCAGCTTTCCGTCATAAAAATGCCGCCCGGCGCGCGGTTAATGCTTTTAACATCATCGCCGCTCAGCAAAAGGTCAAGGCAGTCGCGCGTTTTGGGTATTACAAGTTCCGCCGTTGTTGCACGTAATTTGGCAGTACCGCCGCCGCAGCCGCTTACGCAGATTAAAATTCTGTCTACATTATCAAAGCTGTCGATGGTGTTCTGCAAATATTCCGCCAGTTCCTTCGGGTCGGCATGGAGCCGCCGCGGCAGAAAATACACCGGCGTATCAAGTTTATGTTCGCCCAGGATGTGCTGAATTTCCTTTTTCAGTGTCGGGCACGATAAAATTACTTCCTTCATTATATGACGCTCCTTCAAAACAGTTTATATAATAAGTATAGCACAATGCGCGCGGCGTTGAAATGTATAAAAAAACAGTTTTATTTTTTATAAACAGCCGTATTATAAATTGTTTATTACAGCGCGTTGTGATATAATTTTAGCGTTAATAAAAATACAGCTGCACGGTTTTAAAATGCACGCTGTAACAGGAGGCAACCAAAATTGATCACCTTAAAAAACGGTGACGGTATAAAATGGCCGCAAGGCAAGCGCATTGCCGTGCTGCTGACCTTTGATTTTGACGCCGAATACCTGCGTTATTCCGTAACGGGGCAAAAAACGCTGGGCTTTTCGGATATCTCGCGCGGGCAGTATGGTCCGCACGAAGGCTTAAAGCGCTGCCTTGACATGCTGGCGCGCCAGAACATTAAAACAACCTTTTTTGTACCGGGCATTGTGGCAGAACGCTACCCGGACGAAGTAAAACAAATCGCCGCCGCAGGGCATGAACTTGCTTACCACGGTTACGCGCACGACGCAACCATCGGCATCCCCGAAGCGGAGGAAGAAGCCAATATGGCAAAGGCCGAGGCGATACTTGAAGCCATCAGCGGCAAAAAAGTCATCGGGCACCGCGCCCCGCTGGATGCTTTGCAGACTTACGGCGTGGAGCTGATGCAAAAACGCGGTTATTTATACAGCAGCACCTTAAAGGACTGCGACTGGGCTTATATCCACGAGGGCGTGCAGCCTGTGGTGGAACTGCCGACCGAGCCGGGCTTTGACGATTTTTCGTTCTTTTACTTCAGCTACGCCGACGCGCACACCATTACGTGCAGCTACCCGGCGGCTTACGTTTACGAATTTTGGAAGGACGCTTTTGATGAACTGGCCAACGAAGGCGACAAAATTATGTGCCTTAAACTGCACCCGCAGCTGATTGGGCGCTCAAGCCGCATCCGCATGCTGGAGCAGTTGGTGCTGTACATGCGGCAGAACGGCGCGTGGATTGCAAGCTGCGAGGAAGTTGCACGCTACGTGCTGGCGCAAAGCGGAAAGGGGGCGTACCAAAATGCTGTGGCCGAATAACAAACGCCTGGCGCTGATGCTGTCGTTCGACATCGACGCCGAAACGCTGTGGCTGACCCGCAACGACATCAACAAGGTGCACCCCGCCAATTTAAGCCGCGGGCGTTACTCCGTCAAACAAGGCGTGCCCCGCATTTTGCGGATGCTGGAAGAAGAAAATTTAAAGGCTACCTTTTTTACCACCGCTTATACGGCGGAAATCCACCCCGAGGTGATTAAGTGCATTGCCGCCTGCGGGCACGAAATTGCCTACCACGGCTACCTGCACGAGGTTTACGACACCTACGAAAAAGAAAACGCGCTGATGGAAAAGGTTGAAGGTATTTTTACCGGCTTAATCGGCAAACGCCCCATTGGCAACCGCGCGCCGGACGGCTATGTGTATGACTTCCACCTTCAGCTATGGCTGGACAGAGGGTATATTTATTCCTCCAACTGGCGCGATAACGACGGGCCGTTCCTGCATAAAATCAACGGCAAAACCGTGCCGATTGTGGAGCTGCCGAAGGACGGCATTGTGGACGACACCAGCTACGACATGTACACCATTCAGGCGCCGGAACACCACTACCTGCGCAGCGGGCGTGAGATGACCGCCATCTGGATGGAAGAATTTGACGGACTGGCGGACGAAGGGCGCATGATGAACTTTGTAATGCACCCGCAGTTTATCGGGCGTCCGGGTTATGTGCGCGCCCTGCGCGATTTTATCCGCTACGCGAAGGACAACGGCGCTTGGATTTGCACCGACGAACAGGCCGCGCGCTGGTTTCTGGCGCAGAACGGCTTTACGGAATATGCGTAATCAGGCGTAAGCCTTTTTATAAAAAAGATGAGAGGGGTTTTAATTATGTTTAGCAAAAAACTGACGAAAAAATTACTGGCACTGGGCGCTGCGGCAATGCTTTGTTTTGCGGCCAGCGGCTGCGGCGGCAGCGATAAGGCCGATGC
>CASFJU010000002.1 GCA_949295115.1 uncultured Phascolarctobacterium sp. | reverse complement strand
TATGCCACGCCGGTCGCCAGAAAGATGCTCATACATAAAACCAATCCGTACATGCGGATGGGGAAGTCGCCGATATAAAAAAGATATTGATGCATAATTACCTCCTGCTTATAATAAAAGCGTTGCTATTATTGTAGCACATGTGAATTTAATTGGCTATGCGTAAATTCCTACAAAAAAAGTATGGAATTAATTTGGCGGCTGTGTTATAATGGTAACGCAATCAAAGCAAATCCCAAAGAAAGAAGGTTACTTACGTGTTAAAAATAGAGCATTTATCCGTGGCTGTCCGCGGACGCAAAATACTTAACGATATCAATTTACACATTAAACCGGGCGAAGTGCATGTGCTGTTCGGACCTAACGGCACGGGCAAATCCACGCTTATCGGCGCGATTATGGGCTTTGACCGTTACGAAATTTTAGAAGGCAAAATTTATTTTAAAGGGCAGGATATCACCGATATGAGCTGCGACGAAAGGGCAAGGCTCGGCATCGGCGTGATGATTCAGCGCCCGCCGACGATCCGCGGGCTTTCGCTGCGCAAAATGGTGGAAATCTGCGGCGCAACGCCGGAAGAAACCGAAACGATGGCAAAGTGGATGGGCATGGATAACTTCCTCGACCGCAGCGTTAACGACGGCTTCAGCGGCGGCGAATTAAAACGCTGCGAGCTTTTGCAGCTGATGGCGCAGAGCCCTGACCTGCTGCTTTTAGACGAGCCTGAAAGCGGCGTCGATTTGGAAAACATCGCCCTTGTGGGCAAGGCCGTAAATTATATTTTACATACCGAGCCTTGCGGCGGCGCAGGCTGCGACAGGCCGTGCTGCATTAAAAACCAGGGCTTTGAACACAACCCGCTGGAAAGCAAACGCAGCGGCCTAATTATTACCCATTCGGGGCACATTTTAAAATATGTTCCGGCAAGCCATGCGCACATCCTTTACGAAGGGCAGATGACCTGCGCGTGCGGCGACCCGCTGGACGTTTTAAACTGCATCGGCCAGGCCGGTTACGAAACCTGCGTGAAACGCGGCAAATGTGAGGTGAAAAAATAATGGACAAGGAAAAACTGACTGCTGCCCTTGATAAAAAAGCCATGTATGGCAATGACATAGATTTGAATGCTTATAACGATACCAACGAGGCGCGCACCAAAAGCGTGGACGAGCTTTCGCAGGCGACGCGCGACCGTCTGGAATACGTCGGCATTGAAACCGGCGCGGCGGAGGAAGAAAACCGCAGTGCCAGCTTTGTGCAGCTTGATAACAACGCCGTTGAGGTGAAGGTTAAAAAGCAGACGCCGCTGGAACTGATGAGCACCGGCAAGGCTGCCGAAAAATATCCGGAGCTGGTGGAAAAATACTGGTGGAAGGCTATTAAGCCCGATACCGACAAATATACCGCCAAAACTGCACTGGAGCAGGAGCAGGGTTATTTTATCCGCGTGCGCGCGGGGCAGAAAATTACCACGCCTTTGCAGGCCTGCATGTGCATCAGCCACGACCAGCAGCTGCAGCATGTACATAACGTCATCATTATTGAGGACGGCGCGGAGCTGAGCATTATTTCCGGCTGTACTTCCGCCCACGAGGTTGAAAGCGGTATGCATATCGGCATCAGCGAAATGTACATCGGCAAAAACGCCAAGCTGAGCTTTACCATGATTCACAGCTGGGGCGAAAACGTAATTGTGCGCCCGCGTACCGTAGCGCTGGTTGAAGAAGGCGGGCAGTATATTTCCAACTATGTTTCCATCGAAAAGGCGAAGGACGTGCAGATGTACCCGACGGTGCATTTAAACGGCAGGGATGCCGTAGCGCGTTTGAACTCCATTCTGGTTGCGCCGGAAGGTTCGCACCTCGATATCGGCGGCAAGGTTATTTTAAACGCGGAAGGCTGCAAGGCTGAATCCATTACGCGCACTATCTCCACCGGCGGCGAAGTTATTAACCGCGGCTGCATGACCGGCAAGGTTGAAGGCATCCGCGCGCACCTTGAATGCGACGGTCTGATGCTGAGCAATAAAGGTTATATTTACGCCATTCCGGAACTGGACGCGCAGACCGGCAACGCCGAGATGAGCCACGAGGCTGCCGTTGGCCGCATTAACCCGGAGGAAATTGAGTATCTGATGGCACGCGGCATGAGCGAGGATGACGCAACGGCGACGATTGTGCGCGGCTTCCTTAACGTCAACATCGAAGGGCTGCCCGACAGCCTTGCGAAAAAAATTGAAGCAACGCTCGACAGCTTTAAATATAATAAGGGTATGTAAGTTAATACAAAAAATAAAAGGGAGCAATGCTCCCTTTTATTTTTTGTATATCAGAAAGTATACGTTACCTGCACGTTAAAGCTTGCGCCTTCGCGTTCACCGGCGTAACCGGCGTAGCCGCGCATATTCAGGTCAAAGCTCCACGGGCTGTCCGGCGTCGGCTGGTAGTTAAAGCCAACTTCCGCCATGTAGCTGCTGCCCTGCAAGCTCTGCGTGGGCGCTTTTAAGTTCTGTGCACGCATGTCGGCGTCGCCGTTAAACTCATATTCATACGCCAAACCGTAATAAGTGCTGAACGCATTAGCTTTGTTGGTGGTAACGCGCGCACCGATACGCAGGCGGTCGCTGGTAATGCTGTCAAACTCAAACTTGTCCTTCGCAACCGTAAAGCTGTCGCCCTCCGTGTATGTGTGGAAGAACTTGCCATACACATCCAAATCGCTGCTTTCGCTTAAGCTGATGATTTTACCAACGCCGATGTGCGCTCCGTAGTAAGCGCTTTCGCTGTCGTAGCCATAGTAATTGCCGCTGCCGTCACGCAGGGCGTTATCCATTTCGGATTTTAACATACCGGCACGCAGCGAACCTTCCGTATAAACGCCGCTTGCGTTTTCGTACCTTGCCGCAATGCCGCCGCCGTTATAAACAAGGCTGCCGTCGCCGCGGAAGAATTCATTATTGAACTCGTTATAAGTACGGTAATTGCCGCTGCCGTTTTCGTAAAAAACGCCCCAGCTGAACTCATCGCCATCGGCAAATTCGGCAGCGTTGCCGACGCCGACAATCGTACTCCAGCCGTTAATTTTAAGGTCGCTGTTCACATCATATTTGCTTCGATTGCCATGTACGGCGGCAAAGGTTTTAACGCCGTAATTACCGTCACGGCTTAAGGTATCTAAGCTGTCGCTGATTAAATCCGTGCCCTGATTTACAAATGCTGCGGAAGCAGCACGGGTTTGGGCAACAAGTTTGGTTTGACCGTTAAGTTTAACATTGTTGACCTTCATAACAACATCATTGCCGTTTTGCTCAACAAC
Organism: uncultured Phascolarctobacterium sp.; assembly: GCA_949295115.1. GTDB lineage: Bacteria > Bacillota > Negativicutes > Acidaminococcales > Acidaminococcaceae > Fusicatenibacter_A. The sequence goes on along the minus strand of CASFJU010000002.1, from coordinate 156,509 downwards.
GCCGTCTATATCAGCTATTACGCCTGCTGTTGTATTAAAGTTTTGTTTATTTATTGTGCCTTTGCTTGCATTGCCGATAAGCGTAAAAGTATCGCCTTTACTAAACTTTTGCCCGCCTGCAAAATTGCTGACAGTAATATTTTTGACACTGCTTAAATCAGATGTGATTTTGTTATTAGTTAAATTAAGCACAGGATTATTATTGAATATTATATTTTTAAATTCAATATTTTGAAAACCATTAATGCTGTTGGTAGTGCCACTCCAACCGTCAAGTATAAGAGTGTTGTTGTCACGTGTGGCATCTATACTTTGAAGTGATAAAAAACTGCCATAAATATTAGCTTTTGTAATATCTGTATTACCTTTAATAGTAACACTGTTATCTTTTATTTCACTGGAATTAGTGGAGTATATATATCCTGCATAAATGTCGTTATTTATAACAGAATCGTTAATAATTACATGATTATCAGTAACATTGCCTTTGTTAGAATAACCGCCATAAACATAGTTTACAGTGCTGTTATTGATGGTTACATAGTTGCCGGTAGCGTCGCCACAGGTTGACACATCACTTTTTGAATAACCACCAAAAACTTCGTAAGCAGTGCTGTTATTATTGATGGTTACATGGTTATCGGTAGCGTTCCCGCTGCTGCCATGCATGCTATAAGAATAACCACCATAAACTTTAAGTAGATCGTTCTGACTGTTATTGATGGTTACATAGTTACCGATAGCGTTACCACTATTGCCATCCTTGTTATAAGAATAACCGCCATAAACAAAAGTTGTTATAAGACTGTTATTTATAGTAACATTAGCGCCGTTTGCATCTTCTGCATCACCGGAGGACGAAGATTTGTCAACACCATAAATGTTAGTTGCTTGGCCCTCAAATGTAAATTTATAGCCGTTTCCATCAACAATTCCATAAATGCCGGTTACGGTTTCGTTATTTGTTTGTACTTCATAGTCGTTTGCCAGTGCGTTATTCAGCAGGGCATAGTTTAAAGCGCATATTGCCAAAACGGAAGCCAGAACTTTATAGTGCAGGTTTTTACGCATAATAAAACCTCCCTCGCAATTTTTTTACGAGGGAGGACGGGGGTTCTGCCAAAAATCAACTAACGAAGTCCCCCCCGCGCGGAAACTTATGTGCATTGTTGTTAGTTTAATTGTAACATCTGCGCCGTGGCGGTGTAAAGTGCAAAGGGTGTGAAATTTTTTATTTGCGTTTATGTAAAGCACATTTTATTTTTGTTTTGGCGCAGGGTGTTTGCTTTTATTGTTAAGGGGTGTTATAATAGGGGTACAAAAGGTGGAAATGCTATTGCGTTGAGCATGGCATATAAAAAACCGGGAGTTGCCGCTCCCGGTTTTTTATTTTGGCTCACTGCGATTATAAGTACCTGTCGAGCCATTTACAGATATAGTACGATACTATGCCTGCCATAACAGATACGATAAAGGTGGAAAGTAAGTTGAGCATGTCATCCCTCCTTTCTGCCGGAGAGAATCGCAGCCTTTTTATTATGCCTGAATTTTATAGTGGTGTCAATGTGTTGGTGTTTTAGTTTACGCCTTTGCAGTTACGATACTACTTTTAATTTCTTTATCGCTCATTCATGTTACTTTTTATAGGCTAAAAAGTAACCAAAAAGCCTTCGAAACTCGCTTCGCTCAAACATCCTCCGGCAAAAGCTGCAAGTGCCTTGTTAGTGAAAGTTTCGCCTATTTTTTGAAAGTCGCGCTCCGCCCAAATTCGTACTTTAGCTACTTCTATTTATTGATTTATGTGTCGCCGTCATCGGATTTTAGCAACATTTACTAAAGAACAACTGCAAAAATCGAACCTGAGCGAAGCGAATTTCGTATTTTTGTAGTTGTTATGCTAATAGTTGCGTTAGCTGAGTCGCCACTTAGTACCAAGCCGCAGGCGAAGGTAATAAGTGTGCCAGCGAAGCTACGCAAATTTTGCGACTGAATAAGAAGCAAAATTTACGCTACCTTAATTTTCTTTGGTTACAAAGAATGAACATGAGTAATAAACTAAAATATGGAAAGCACTATCATATATGCAAAGGCGAAATCTAAATAAAAAACAAAGCACACCGATACTTCATTCAAGCTTCGGTGTGCTTTTTATTTACTCAAACTCCTCAGTTTTAAAAGTATTATACCCTTCGTAATTATAACTTGCGTCGATGCCTTTCATATAAACATCGCGGTCATTAATTTTATCCGTTAAGGCGGCTTTTAAAAGCAGTTTAATTTCGGTGTCTTTAATGGGGCTGCGTTCCATGGCTAACAGGTAATCGGTTTTATCCACGCTGTGCCAGTCCACAACTTTGCCAAGTTCCGTTTTTAAAATGTGGTCCAGCCAGATGTGCGTGCTGCGCCCATTGCCTTCGCGGAAGGGGTGGGCGACGTTCATCTCCACATATTTGGCAATAATTTCATCAAAGCTGCTTTGCGGCATTTGGCTGATGCTGTTTAACGCCTGCGGCAGATACAGCGCCGGTACAAAACGGAAGCTGCCTTTGGCGATGTTGACGGTACGCATTTTACCGGCAAAATCGTAAACATCTTCAAACAAATATTGATGAATGGCTGCCAGAGTTTCAAAAGTACCGGCAGGCAGAGTGTTTAAAAAGCCGCTGCTGAAAAGCTGCAAAGCTTTTTGTTTGGTTATTTTTTCTTCAGCCAGTGCCAGCTCGGCAGAGTTGATAAGGCCGAGTTTGTTTTCCAAAGTCATGTTAAAACCCTCGCTGTTGTTCAGATACTTTTATTATAATGGACAGCGGTGTTAAAAGCAAACTCCTCCAATTTCACAAATACTTTGCAAAATTAAATTTAGGTTGAGGGAAGGGCAGCGGCGAAAAGCGAATACAAAGGCTTCGGAAAGGGGTGCAGCCGGTGCAGCAATACAGGTGGAAGGCAGTTAACGGCGCAGGCAAAAGCTTCAGTGGTGTTTGTTCCGCAGCAAGCGAGGGCGAAGCGGCGGCTTTTGTGCGCAGCAATTACGGTTACTTAACCTTTTTGCAGCGCGAAAAAGCAAAAACAGCCTTTACCTTTGGCAAATGGCAAACTAAATGCAGGCTTACCGATGAAGAACGGGCAGTGTTTTTCAGCCAGCTGGCGCTGATGTTAAACAGTGGCCTGCCGGTGCTGAAAGCACTATCGGTTTTGGAGGAGCGCCTGCCGCAGAAAACGGCGCGTTTGTGCCGCGAATTGCAGGACGGTTTGCAAAACGGCGAAAGCCTTGCCGGATGCGTGAATAACAGCCGGGCGGCGTGGGGCAGCCTGGCAGCGGCGGTAATAGCAGCCGGAGAAGCGGGCGGGATTTTATGCGAAATGCTGGACGAACTGGCACAATACTATCAATTGCAGGCGCAAATGAAGCGATTTATCAAAAATATTTCTTTGTATCCGCTCTTTCTGTTAACGGCTTCGCTTGCGGTGGCGTTGGTATTTATTGTAAAAGTCCTGCCGCTTTTTGCGGATTTATACGCTTCGATTAATGCGGCTGTTCCGCCTTATTTAAACCTGCTGTTCGCATTGCAGGGCGCATTGGCGGATAACCTGCCTGCGGTTTTATTTACGCTGCTTGCAGCTGTATTTTTGGCGGTGCTGCAGCGCGGACGGATTATGCAGGCGCTGTTTGCCGTTCCGTTTTTAAAAACGCAGAAGCAGCTGTATCTGGAAATACGTTTTTGCAAAGTGCTGGCGCTTTTACTGCATGGCGGCATACCGCTGCCGCAGGCGGCGCAGATTGCCGGTGAGGCGTTGGGGGACGCTGAATTACGGCAGCAGGCGGAAAATTTTGCCGCCGATGTTCTGCGCGGCTTATCGCCTGTGGAGGCAGCGTTAAACGCAAGGCCGCTTTTTGGCAGTTTAAGCACGGAATTTATCGGCGTGGGGGCCGAAACCGGAAAACTGCCGGAGCTTTTGGCGCGGGCGGCGGAACTTTTGCAAATCCGTTTTGACGATACGCTGAAAAAATTAAAGGTTGTGCTGGAGCCGCTGGTGCTGTTATTTGTGGCGGCGTTTGTTTCGGCAATTATTCTGGCTGTGGCTGCACCGATGTTTTCCCTGTCAGGCGCGATGCCTGAATATTGACAGGAAGGAAGATTTGTTTTGCTGAAAAATTTACGTGGAAACGCAGGCTTTACCCTGCTGGAAGTGCTGGCAGTTGTGGCCTTGCTGGGCATTTTGGGCGCCATGCTGATGCCTTCGCTGGACAGCGCGGCGGACCGTGCCAAAAATGCACGCCTTGAAAGCGATCTGGCAACGGTTGACAACGCCATTTTATTGTACAAGATGGACAAAGGCACCTGCCCCGACGCTTTGGCAGATTTGGTTGACGAATACATTGCCAAAGGCAAGGAATTTAAGGATGCGACCGGCACGGAACTGAGCTACACTCCGGCAGGCGACAAACTGAGCTATTCCCTGACGGGCAAAAATGCTGCCGGTGAAACAGTAACCTCTGACGGCAGCAGCAATGCTGAAGAATAAAGGCTTTGGGCTGATTGAAGTTTTGGCGGCGGCAGGGCTGTTGGCAGTTGCTGCTGCTTTTTTAGTGCCTGCGCTCGGCGGCGTGCAAAGTTACCTGTATAAAATGCAGGCGCAGCGTGCGGCACAGCAAATGGCAGGCGATATAGCGGCGTTGCAGCAGTATTGTTTTTATGATGTATCCGGCAGAAGCCGTTTGGAAATGGACACCGACAAGGGCGGTTACCGTATTTACCACGGAAAGGATAAATTTCTGACACGCAGGTTCAGTGCGGACAGTGGGCTGTATTTTAACCAGCATTTCAACGCGCTGCAATTTTCCCAAGAGGGCGCGCCTTCGATTACCGTCAACTACATCATCAAGTGCCGCCACGATAAAAACATCAGCTATTGGCTGCAGGTGCAGCCTGTTACCGGAAGGGTTGTGTTTAAATGAAAGGCGGCAAAGGCTTTGTGCTGACCGAACTTTTGGTGTGCCTGGCAGCGGCGGGCGTTATCTGCGCAAGCGCGGTGGCGGCTTACAGCAGCGGCGTAAAACTGCTGGTGCAGCGTAACGAAGCTGTAACGGCGTTTAACGCGGCAAGCGGCGCTTACGCGGATGGTTGAGCGGCAGGAAGTTTACTGCGAGGGGCTGGCGAAGCCCTTTTATTATGTAACGATTAAAAATGCCGCCGGTAAAATTGTGGGCAGCGTGGTGACCGGCAGTGAATAACAAAGGCTACCTGCTGGCGGAAATCTGCATTGCCCTTGCCGTGGCGGCAGTTGCCGCCGTTATTATGTACAATGGGTTAAGCGGTTTTGCCCGCTCGTGGCAGAATGTGCAGAGCGATTTGTTGTTGTACCGTGCCGCGCGCTACAGTCAGGGCTTTATTGAGCAGGAGCTGCTTTTGCACGCCGCCGATGTAAAAATTACCGCAGGCAGTAACGATAAAATCGTCTGCAAAGAAGTGCGAGGCAACAGGCAGACTACTTTTTACCGCAATAGCGGTTCGCTGGCACGCGAGATAAAATATAACTCGTCACGCGGCGTCAATCCGCTTTCGCTGGCGGAGGTAACGCTGGAAAAACTGGACGCTGAACAAATTGCGGATGACAAAATAAAAGTGACCATGCAACTGAAAGATAACGCCAGCGGGCGCAGCAAAAAATTTACGGAAGTTTATGTAATGGCAAATGGCAGTTTTTAGCAGAATTTTACGGGATAACCGCGGCGGCATCGGTGTGGCGGTGCTGGCAGGAGTGTTGTGCGTAGCGGCGTGCCTGCATGCGGCGGCGTACTGGCTGCGGCAGGAGGCTGAAGAAACGCAGCAGCGGCTTTTACGCCGTCAGCTGCAATTTGCGGTGCAGGCTTTGGCCAGGGCAGATTTTATGGACAGTGCCGTACCGGCAGGCGGCTTTAACTTGCCGCCGCAGAAGCTGTACCCCGGCGCCTATGATTTAGCTGCCGCTATTAAAGCAGAAGAACAAAACGGCATTACGCGTTATACTATCAGCGCGGAAGCAGGCGGGGAAACTTTTGCCTTGCAGCAGCTTAAGCTGACGCTGCCGCCTGATATTATCAAACTCGGCAGCAGTTATACTCTGGCAGCCGGTAAAAGTATCAGCGGCGCGGAAAATCTGCCGGAAGGCGTTGCTTATGCCGCAAACATGGGCAATATTTTGGACCGCCTTGACGTTAAAAATTACGCTGCTTTTAAGGAAATGGATTTCCCAACCAAAACGAGTTTTGAGGAACTTGGTTTAAGCGGCGCGCTGTATTACGACGACGGCCATTACAGCAAAAGCATTGCGTCCACTTCCAAAAACATCAAAGGTCAGGGCTGCCTTGCGGCGATGATGAGCATTTTTATTGCCGACGGCACGAAGCTGCCCGATTTTTGCATTATCATCAGCGACGGGCAGATTGAAGTCGGCAAAAACGCAGAGCTTGGCAAGGTGCTTTTAATTGCCAAGGAAAATTTAACAATTAAAAGCGGTGCGAGCGTCAGTGGCATTGCTATGTGTGGCGGAAGATTGACGCTTGAAGACGGCGCTGTTTTTACGCGCGATGAAACTGTTTTGCAGCCTTTTGTAACGGCGCTGCGGTTAAAGCAAAAATAAAAAATCCGCACGGCGTTCCATGCGGATTGTAAAATATTTTGTTTTACGTCAGGATGAGCTGCGGCGTAAAATTCTGCGTGTCGCAGCTGGTAAGTTTATAAGTAACGCCGCGCGTTTCGCCTTCAAACACATTGGCGGCGTCCTGCCCGTGAATGTGCCCAAAGACGCAGTGCGTTACGCCGTATCTGGCAAAGAGTTCCGTAAACACGGTAACTTCATCTGCTTTGTACAGCGGCGGGTAATGCATGGCTACAACGAATTTTGTGTAGCCTGCTTCCTTTGCAGCGGCAAGCGAAAGCTCCAGCCGTACGCCTTCGCGCTCGTAAATGTGCTTATCGTCTTCGGTAAAATTATCGGAAGATGGCAGCAGCCAGCCGCGAGAACCGCAGACTGCCACATCGCCGCAGGCAAAAAAGTTATTCTGCAAAAACATAAAATTATCTGCGGTAGCCTGCTGCATTTTTTTAAGGCTCGTCCACCAGTAATCGTGGTTGCCGCGCAAAATAATTTTGTGTCCCGGCAGGGCGGCAATGCGGTTTAAATCCTGCATGGCAGCGTCCAGCGACATTGCCCACGAAGTATCGCCGCAGATGATGACAGTGTCCTCCGGCGTAATCATATTCAGCCAGTTTTGGCGTATTTTTTTAAAATGGTTGGCCCACGCGGGGTTAAAAACCTCCATGGGTTTGGCAGGCGGCTCGCCCGAAAGGTGAAAGTCGCCGATGGCAAAAAGGCTCATGTTGTCTCCTTTATGTAAAATCTTCTTTGATTGTATCATATTTTTTACACTTTGGCGATATTGCGCATACCGGCAGGCTTTAATAATTGACTTTAAAAGCCGTAAGCTATATAATTTTAAGGGTATTATATTCTAATTTAGCTTTATTGTGTGAGGTTGAAAATATGATTCAAGAAAAGTATAATCCCCATGAGATTGAAGCCAAATGGCAGCAATACTGGGAAGACAACAAAACCTTTAAAACCGAAATGGACAGCAGCCGTCCGAAATCCTATGTGCTGGAGATGTTCCCGTATCCTTCCGGCAATTTGCACATGGGTCATGTGCGCAATTATTCCATCGGCGACGTGGTAGCGCGCTTCCGCACGATGAACGGCTATAACGTGCTGCATCCGATGGGCTGGGATTCCTTCGGCATGCCGGCAGAAAACGCCGCTATCAAACACGGTATTCCGCCGAAAAAATGGACGATGGAAAACATTGCCAACATGACGCGCCAGCAGAAACGCCTCGGCCTTTCTTATGACTGGGACCGCGAAGTGACGACCTGCAAACCCGATTATTATAAATGGACGCAATGGTTCTTTGAACTGTTTTACAAACGCGGCCTGGCAGTTAAAAAGAAATCCGCCGTTAACTGGTGCAATACCTGTAATACGGTACTGGCCAACGAACAGGTTATCGACGGCAAATGCTGGCGCTGCGACCATGAAGTTGTAAAAAAAGACCTGGAACAGTGGTTCTTTAAAATTACCGACTACGCAGATGAACTGTTAAAAGACCTTGACCTTCTGGAGGGCTGGCCGGAGCGCGTTAAAACCATGCAGCGCAACTGGATCGGCCGCAGCGAAGGCCTTGAATTTAGCTTTGATTTCCCGAAAGTCGGCGAGCGCATCCCCGTTTACACTACCCGCCCGGATACGATTTACGGCGTTACCTATGTGGTACTTGCCGCAGAGCATCCGCTGGTGGAAAAACTGTGCGTGAACAACCCGAAAGCCGAAGAAATTAAAGCTTTCTGCGAGCGCGTAAGAAACCAGAGCGATATTGAACGTACTTCCAGCGAATCTGAAAAAGAAGGCCTGTTTACCGGCTGCTACTGCATCCATCCGCTGACCGGCCGCAAAGTGCAGATTTGGATTACCAACTATGTACTTTACGATTACGGCACGGGTGCGGTTATGGGCGTACCTACCCATGATGCCCGCGACTGGATGTTCGCAGACAAATACGGCCTTGAGAAAATTGTTGTAATTAACCCCAAGGATAAAGAACTTAAATTAGAAGATATGACCGACGCCTATGAAGAAAAAGAAGGCGTGCTTGTAAATTCCGGCGAGTTCAGCGGTATGGAACTGCATGAAGGCATGGAAGCAATCAAGGACAAGATTGAAGCAATGGGCATCGGCCAGCGCCGCGTTAATTACCGCCTGCGCGACTGGTTAATCAGCCGCCAGCGTTATTGGGGCGCGCCGATTCCGGTTATTTACTGCCCGGACTGCGGCGAAGTGCTTGTGCCGGAAGACCAGCTGCCGGTTATGCTGCCGGAGGACGTTAAATTTGATGCCGGTGCCGTATCGCCGCTTGCAACTTCCGAAAGCTTTGTAAACTGCACCTGCCCGAAATGCGGTAAACCTGCCAAACGCGAAACCGATACCATGGACACCTTCCTGTGCTCCTCCTGGTACTATCTGCGTTATACCGACCCGAAAAACGCCGACGCTCCGTTCGGCAAGGCTAAAGTAAATTACTGGTCCCCGGTTGACCAGTACATCGGCGGCATTGAGCATGCAATCCTGCATTTGCTCTATTCCCGCTTCTTTATGAAAGTGCTGCACGACGCAGGGCTTGTAGATTACAAAGAACCGTTCACCAACCTGCTGACGCAGGGCATGGTTATCAAAGACGGCGCCAAGATGAGTAAATCCCTCGGCAATGTTGTTTCGCCGGAGGAAATCATTGGCAAATACGGCGCGGATACCGCAAGGCTGTTTATTATGTTCGCCGCACCGCCCGAAAGGGAATTGGAGTGGAGCGATCAGGGCGTAGAAGGCTCGTTCCGCTTCCTCGGCAGGGTATGGCGTATCGTTTACCATTATCAGGATGTGCTGGCACAGAAGGTTACGCAGTATGACCCGGCAGAGCTGGACGAAGCAGGCAAAAACCTGCGCCGCGTGCTGCATACCAGCATTAAAAAGGTAACGGACGACATCGAACAGCGTTTCAACTTTAACACCGCTATCAGCGCGATGATGGAACTGGTTAACGCTTTGTATGCTTATAAAGAAGCTGCCAAAGAACCGCACGCCGGTTTGATTTACGAAACCGTTGCCAACCTGCTGAAACTGCTCTCGCCGTTCGTTCCGCACATTACGGAAGAACTGTGGCATGGCGTAATTTCCGAAGAAGGCAGTATCCACGAGGAAAAATGGCCGAAAGCTGACGCCGATGCGATGAAAGTGGACAGCATTGAAATTGCTTTGCAGGTTAACGGCAAATTGAGAGGCCGTCTGGTTGTGCCTGCAGACGCCGGTAAGGACGAACTGGAAAAACTGGCGCTTGCCGAACCGCACATTGCAGAAACCGTCGATACCGATAAAATTGTTAAAGTTGTCTGCGTGCCGGGTCGTCTGGTCAATATCGTAGTAAAACCGTAACAGGTTTATTTAACAAAACTCCCTGGGAATACCGGGGAGTTTTATTTTTTATAAGGAGTTGAACCGATGGCGCAGCTTAACAAAAAAATTATTGCCGTCGCCGTGGCGGTTGTGTTTTGCGTTTTGGCAAGCTTCTGGCCGCAGCAGCGGGAGGAAAACATGCTTGAGCTTGAACAACAGGCAGTGCAAATTGAAGAAGCAGCGGCAGAAGCAAAGATAACGGTGTATGTGAGCGGCGCGGTGGCAAAGCCGGGACTGCATGAGATTGCGCCGGGCAGCCGTGCTGTTGACGCGATAGAAGCGGCGGGCGGCATGACGGAGGAAGCTAACAAAGACCGTGTGAACCTTGCCAAAATCTGTAAGGACGGCATGCAGGTAAATGTGCCGCGTTTAAGCGCGAAGGAACTGCGCAAACTGAAACAGGCACAGAATGTTTATGCCGGCGAAAGCGCAAACGCAGTTGCTAATGTAGTGCAGCCTGTAAATTATGCGCCTGCTGCGCAGCAGGATTACAGTGACGGCAAAATACGTTTGAACAGTGCGATGCTTGAAGAACTGGAAGAACTGCCGGGCGTAGGCGAAGTAACGGCGCAGCGCATTGTGGAATACCGCAATCTGCATGGCTTTAATAAAATTGAGGACATTATGAAAGTGAAAGGCATCGGGCAGGCGAAGTTTAACAAAATGCGCCCGTACCTTGATTTATGAAAACGTGGTTTTTAATAGCGGCAGGTGCGTTTGCAGCCGGTGATTATTTTGGTATTTTAACGCCGCAGTATTTATATTATTACTGCGTGGCGGCAGTTGTTTTGGCGGTTTTGCTGGCACTGCTGGCAAAGTTTAAGCCGAAGGGTTACGCCGTTGCAGTGTGCGGTGCGCTGCTTTTTGCTGCTTGCGGCATGGCTGTAGGCAGCAGGGCGGTGCAGCCGGACGCAGCGGCGGTGGATAATTACCTTGGGCAGAAGCTGACTTTATACGGCAGTGTGGATTTATTGAGCCTGAAACAACGTGACGATGGAGTTAGTTTTGTTATGGACTGCCGCGCTGTACAGCGTGAAAAAGGCAGCCTGCAAAACGCCAGCGGCAAAGTGCGCGTGTTTGCCATGGAAGCCAAAACACAGCAGTTTAACAGCAGCGGTGTTGCCGTCAGCGGCGAACTAAAAGCGGTACACGGTTTTGCCAACCCCGGCAGCTTTGACAGCGAAAGCTGGAATTTGCAGCAGGGCATTAAAGGGCGTATCAGCGTTAAAAAGACGGCGCTGCATATAAGTAATGAGCAAAGCCTCAGCGATAAATTTTTTCTGTTTGCGCTTGGCCTGCGCGATAAAATTCGCAGTACAGTACCCGGTGAAGCAGGCGCGGTACTCTGCGGCATGGCGCTGGGCGGTTACGACGGTTTGAGCGAAGCAACGCGCGAGGCTTTTTCTGCCACGGGGCTGGCACATATTTTATCGGTGTCGGGCACGCACATGGCGTTAGTGGCTGGCTTTTTAATTTTAATTGTAGGCAAGCGCGGCAGAGCGCAGATTTGCGCAGTGCTGGCGTTGTTATTTTTGTATGCATTGCTGTGCGGCGGCAGTGCGCCGGTGTGGCGTTCCTTTTTGATGAGCGCCGTGGCACTGGCGGGCAGCGGCACCTACAAAAAAGCGCAGAGCGGCAATATTTTCTGCGCCGTTGCCATAGCGCTGCTGTTGTACAATCCGTTGTGGCTGCTGGATGTCGGCTTTCAGCTTTCGTTTGCCGCAACTGGCGGGCTGATTTTTATTTACCCGCAGCTTAAAGAGCGGCTGGCGTTTATTAAGTTGGCATTGGTGCGCGAAGGCTTTGCCATTACGCTGGCGGCGCAGCTAGCTTCGCTGCCGCTTTTGCTGTGGCATTTCAACCAGCTTTCGCTCGTCACATTTGCTGCCAACATTTTGCTGGTACCCGCTATGGAAGTGCTGGTTATTATCACGCTGGGCGGTTTGTGTCTGCCGCTTGTAGGCAGTGCTGTAATTTATGCCGCCGAGCTTGCCATGCAGCCGCTGTTAAACGCCGTACATTTTTTGGCGGCTGTGCCTGCGGCGGTGCTTAACGTGCCGCATTTGCCTTTGGCGTGTTTTGCGCTGTACTATCTGGCGCTTACAGTTTATTTTAAGCGCAGCTGGTTTACCGCAAAAGAACGCAAATGGGCGCTGCTGTTTTGCACGCTTGGCATAATGGTTTTGCTGGCAGCAAAAAGCCTTGCGCCGGTGCCGTTTACCGTACATTTTATCGACGTCGGGCAGGGTGACGCTGCTTTGGTGCAGACAAGCGCCGGGCAGAACATTATTGTGGACTGCGGCGGCTTGCAGGGCGATTTTGACACCGGCAGCCGCATTATTGTGCCGTACCTGCGTTACCTTGGCGTGGATAAGGTTGATTTGCTGGCATTAAGCCACGGGCATCACGACCACGCAGGCGGTGCGGCGGGGGTGGCGCGCCTGGTAAAAGTTAACAAGCTGCTGCTGCCGCAGGAAAAACCTTCGGAGGACGTGGCAAAACTTCTGCGCTACATTAAACCGCAGGACGTTATCGTGGCAAAACCGGGCAGTGTGTTTAACCTCGGCTCATGCCGGATTGAAATTTTAGCGGGCGGCAAAAGCGAGGGTGGCGACAACGAAAGCAGCGTGATTATGCGTGTATCGGAAGCAGGCGGCAGTATTTTGTTTACCGGCGACGCCGATGAGAGCATCGAACTGGCAGCGGCAGGTAAAATTAAGCAGGCTGATGTTTTAAAGGTAGCGCATCACGGCAGCAATTATTCGTCCACGGAAGTGTTTTTAAAACAGGCGCGCCCCAAAATTGCGGTTATATCCGCCGGTGCGGGCAACAGTTACGGGCACCCGGGGCGCGAGGCTGTGCAGCGTTTGCAGGCTGCCGGTGCAAAGGTGCTGCGCACGGATAAACTGGGCGCGGTAAAAGTATGTTTTGACGGCGGGCGAATGCAATGGTATAGTTATAGGTATGACAAAGAATTTTTTTAAGGTGATGTTATGGAACTGACGCCGGAAAAACTGATAGAAATGCTGGAAAAGCGTGAGCCTTTGCCCAACGTGATTTTGATGTACGGCGAAGAAAATTATTACCGCAGCAAGGCCGCCGGGCTGATTAAAAAATATGTGTTCGGCGACGTGCCTGCCGAGGATATGGAAATAAGCGTATTTGACCGCGACACCGATTTAAAGCGCCTGAATGCTGCCGTCAACACGTACCCGTTTTTTGGGGGCAGCAGCCTTGTGATTATCAGCGATGAGAAAATTTTTGCCGCCGATAAGAAGCAGAAGGAAAATCTGGAAGCGCTTTTGCTGAACGTGCCGGAGTTCTGCCATGTGTTTATCAACGTGGGCAAAATGGACAAGCGCGGGCGCATTTACAAAAAGCTGCTGGCAGACGGCGCGTGCGCCGAATGTAAGGCGTTAAACCCGTACCAGCTTAAGCCGTGGCTTGACGCCGAAGCGAAAAAACGCGGCTGCCGCTTTGAATACGAAGCGGAACAGACGGTGATGGAATATCTTTCCGCCGCCGAAACCGCGCCGCTGCTTTTGCTGGAGCAGGAAATTGAAAAGCTTTTTGTTTATGCCGGTGAGCGCCGCATCTGGACGAAAGCCGATGTGGAAGCCGTCTTTTCCGCTTTGCCGGAGGTATCGCGCTTTGCGCTGCTGAACGCCATTGCCCTGAAAAACTTGCCGGACGCTTTGGAGCTTTTGCAGAACGAAAAGAAACACGGCGGCAGCGCCATTGCCGTTGCCGGGCTGATTGCCTTTCAGGTGAGGCGGCTGGCGCAGGTTAAGGAGCTGGCAGCGCAGGGCATGAACCAGCAGGCAGTTGCCGCGGCGATGAAGACTTCGCCCTACGCCGTTAAAAAACTTATGGAGCAGTGCCGCAATTACACTGCGCAGGATTTGTCGGCGTTCATGCTGGCGCTGGCAGATTTTAACGCCAACATCCGCTATGGCGGGCGCCAGTTTGAAATGCTGGAAGAAATCCTCATCCGCTTTTTGGGCAGGCGTTAAAAAAATTTTTAAATCCGCTTGCGGCGGCGGCAAATTTTTGTTACAATATAAACGTGGTCAATGAGGACCCTTCTGTTTGCTATACCCAAATGGAAGGGTCTTTTGTATTTTAGTAAACAAACGAAAGGAGCGCGGCCCCGTGCCGCAGGTGACTGAACATGATGAACCCCGATATGCTGTATGTGATTAAACCCGAAGAACAGAACCGTGCAAGCCTTACCGAGATTTTAACCGCACACCCGGAGATTAAATTCGTATCTTTTATGGGTGTTGACTTTGCGGGCAACGACACCGACGAAAAGGTGCCCATCAGCCTGTTTTTAAAAGATATTGACGGTATTATGGAAGGCATGGCTGCCCAGACCGACGGCAGCTCCGTTGTGCTTACCGGCATTGCCACTTTAAATAATGCGCGCGTTGATATGAAAATTGACAGCAGCGTAAATTGGTACATTGATTATAACTACGAGCATTTTGATACCGCTACCGGCAAAATGATAGGCACGCTGCGTATTCCGTGCTTCCTTGTACATAATAACGTCCGCGTCGATTCCCGTTCCATTCTGCATGACACGCTGGACTACGTTGAAAAAGAACTGACCGAGCTGTTCAAAAAACATCCGCAGGTTGCGGGCCTTGAACACATCAACGGCGAAGACATTGAAAAACTTATCTTCACCTGCGCAACCGAGCTGGAATTCTGGGTTAAATCCCCGCGCGAGGATGCCCCGATTGAAGCGTTAAGCTCCTCGCAGATGATGCAGGAACAATACTGGCAGCGCTGCCGCGGCAACGTGCGCACCGCGCTGGAGCAGACCGTGGAAATGCTGGAAGCTTACGGTCTCGGGCCTGAAATGGGCCATAAGGAATGCGGCGGCGTCCGCGGACAGATTGACGACAGCGGCCACATGACCCACGTTATGGAACAGCTGGAAGTTGACTGGAAATACAGCTACGGCGTGCAGACTGCCGATAACGAACTGTTGGCTCGCATTATCGTTAAAGAAATTTTCCGCCTCAACGGCCTTGAAGTTTCCTTCCAGGCAAAACCGGTGCCGGGCGTTGCGGGCAGCGGCGAACATACCCATGTCGGCATTGCCGCCAAAATGAAAAACGGCAAAATCGTTAACCTGTTTGCCCCGCAGGATATGCACAAAGAATTCCTTTCCGCAGTTGGTTACGGCTCCATGATGGGCTTGCTTAAAAACTACGAAGTAATCAACCCGATTATTTCTTCCACCATCGACTCGCTGAACCGTCTGAAACCCGGCTTTGAAGCTCCGGTCTGCATCGTTACTTCGCTCGGCCTCAGCCCGGAAGTACCGTCCCGTAACCGTACCATCCTTGCCGGTTTAATCCGCGACATTGATAATCCGCTGGCAACGCGCATCGAAATGCGTTCCCCGAACCCGTACACCAACACCTATCTTGCTATTGCCGCTTTCTATATCGCCATGCTGGACGGCATCAAAGCCTGCGTGGAATCCGGCAAAACGCTGAAAGAAATGGAAAACGAGCTTTCCAAAAAAGCCGGCGAAGAAGGCTTCTATCTGGAAAAAGACCGCGAATACCGCAGCGAGCACGACGTCTTTGAAGATTACAACGAAGAAGAACGCGCGCATCTCTTCGGCAAACCGCCTGCAACCGTTTGGGAAAACATGTGCGCTATCAAAAATTATCCTGAAAAAATTGCCGTGCTGACTGCGGGCAACATCTTCAAAAAAGAATTTATCGATTCCTTTGCGGCAGGCGCTTTAATCCGCTGGCAGACCGAACTGCTGAACAGAATTATTCCTGAATACCACAAAGAAATCTGCCTGATGAAGAAACTGCATGACGACGACAACCACACCACGCACGACGCTGCAATGTGGGAGAAAATCGCCGCAATGCGCAACACTATGGCAAAAGACTTTACCGACCAGCCGAGCCTGTTTACCATGACGCGCCAGGCATTTGCAAGGGGCGATTTTGACGCCGCCAGCAGCCTGCAGTTGGAAATGGCAGAGCTGATGCAGAAGCTGAAAGCACAATACAACGAATATCAGCACAACATTATCGACTGAATGGCCAAATGAGGGAAGGCTGTTTAAAAACCCCGGTACGAAAGTATCGGGGTTTTATAATTTTATACAATTAGTGGTATGATGAAAATATAATATATTTATTTAAGATTGGTAATTATAATGAAAAATGTAAATTTAAAAACAGTATTGCCGATTTTAGTTATTGGTTTTTCGTTCTTAATTGCAGTTAATTTTATGCTGTTGGTTATTGATTTGGTACATTATTTAAATGTTAGTATATCGAATAATACGGAAAACGTTCCGATAATTACTCCTGTTTTATTAATGCAAATAATATTAAGTTTTATTGTTGCAAAATTTAAAGAATTTAATAAGTTGTCATGGGGATATCTTTTATGTTTTATTATTTCTTTTCTTTCGATAGCCTTTAATAGTACCAATGAGTTTAAATGGATATTGAGTGAATTGGTTGTTTTTCATATAATAGTCCTTCATCTTATGATAAAATTTTGGCGTAAAATTATATGGGCTAACAAGGTGTGAATTTTAATATGAATATTGACGTACGCTATTATGTACGTTAAAATATAAATAGATTAAGAATGTTTGGGGTGATATTATGACAACGATGACGGCGACAAAGCTGCGCAGCAATATTTTTGAGGTTTTAAACAATACTGCCAAATACAATGATATGGTTAATGTTACAACTAAGGAAGGTTCGGTTGTTATAATGTCCGAAGCGGATTACCGCGGTTTAATGGAAACGGTGTATCTGTATTCACAGTCGGGTGTTGTGGATAAAATTTTAAAAGCAAATGCCGAGCCTGTTGATGAAGGCGTTAACGCTGATGAGGTAGACTGGTAATGTATAGTGTTATGATCTCAAAAGAAGCGTTAAAGGATTTGCCGAAGCTTAAAAGTGCAGGCTTAAGCCAGAAGGTAAAAGTGCTGACAGAAATTTTAAAAATAAATCCATATCAAAATCCGCCGCCGTATGAAAAACTGGTTGGCGATTTAGCAGGGCTGTATTCACGCCGCATTAATATTAAGCACAGGCTTGTTTACAAAGTCGACGAGGATTTAAAAATAGTAAAAGTGCTTTCTATGTGGTCGCATTACGAATTTTAAAATATATTTCAGTTTGGACATAAATTCATAGATTAACGTCTGCCCGCAAATAAAAAGCGCCTGTTTTGTAAATTTTTATTGACAAGCGCTTGCTATTGCTGTATTATAATTTCATCTTAATAAACACACTCTTATCGAGAGCGGTTGAGGGACAGGCCCAATGAAACCCGGCAACCAGGCTGTGCCATGGTGCTAAATCCTGCAAGAAAATTCTTGATAGATGAGAGGAAAGTAAAACTTACGCTCTTTCCTCGCGAAAGAGCTTTTTTAATACTTTCGTTATTGTGCAGTGTGTAAAATTTTTAAAGGAGAGATGTACCAATGAAAAAAATCCTGCTTGTGCTGTGCGCAGTGCTGACCCTGGCTCTTTTAATTGCCGGCTGCGGCGGCAGCGAAACCAAATCCGAAGACGGCAAAGCCGTATTGAAAGTCGGCGCAACGCCGGTGCCCCATGCCGAACTGCTGAACTTTGTTAAACCGCAGCTTGCAAAAGAAGGCGTTGACCTGCAAATTATCGAGTTCAGCGACTATGTAAAACCGAACCTGTCCCTTAACGATAAGGAAATTGACGCTAACTTCTTCCAGCACATTCCTTACCTTGAAGAATTTGCCAAAGAACGCAACATGCCGCTGGTTACCTTAACCAAAGTACACATCGAGCCGATGGGCGTTTACTCTGCTAAATTCAAATCTCTTGACGAAATGCCCGCAGGCGCTAAAATCGCCATCCCGAACGACCCGACCAACGGCGGCCGTGCCCTGATGCTGTTGCAAAGCGCAGGCCTGTTAAAACTTAAAGACGGTGTAACCATTACCGCCACCCCCGGCGATATTGTAGACAACCCGAAAAACATCGAAATCGTGGAAATCGAAGCAGCACTTTTGCCGCGTTCCATGAACGACGTTGATTATTCCGTAATCAACTCCAACTTCGCAATGGAAGCCAACCTCAACCCGGTTAAAGATTCCCTCTTTACCGAACCGAAGGAATCTCCGTATGCTAACGTAGTTGCAATCCGCAAAGGCGATGAAAACCGCCCCGAACTGCAAAAACTGGCTAAAGCCCTCACCAGCCCCGAAGTTAAAAAATTCATCGAAGAAACCTACAAAGGCGCTGTTGTACCGGCATTTTAATAACGGCCTTAAAAACGCATAACGTAAAAAATCCCACGGATTTGTTCCGTGGGATTTTTGTTTTTGTGTACGGTTATTTGTCTAAGAGCAGCGCCAGAAGCCTTGCCGTCTGCGTAATAAAATCCTTGTCGCTGTCCGTCCAGTTGTGCGGCGTGCCAAGGCTCACAAAAGTTAAAACATAACTGTCGCTGCCGCCGGTGCGGATGGTTTTGCTTAAATAAGCCTTAACGTCAAGCGCGTCCAGCTTATCCTTGTAAACCTTCGGTAAAAGCACGGTGTTGCTGCACTGGTTCAGCCCCTGGCTGTTAAAGCGGTTTACAATGTCCTCCGGCGTGCATTTCAAAAGGCTGGTAAACTCGTCGCTGCCGTTAAAATATTTGGCAACAACGGGCATAAATTCGCCGCTGCGGCGGATATCCTTAATAAACGCGCCGCTTATCTGCGCCATGCTGCAGCACAGCTTCATCAGTTTTTCCATCGCCGTTTGTTTGTCATTCTGCTCGATAATATCAAGCGCAGCCTTAAAATACAAATCCATCGGTATCTGCGCGCTGGCGATATCGTCGTAATTGACGAGCGTGCCGTAATTAAAGCTGTCCTGTTCCTGCATCAGCGGGGCAATGGTGCAGATAAAGTAATCATCATCGCCGTCCGTCGGCGTAAACTGCCCACGCTCCAGCACCCAGACTGCGGTGCCGTCCTTGCGCAGCAGGCGGTAGTTAATGGTGTAAGGCTCGCTGCCGCAGTGCGTTGCCATAACTTTTTTCAGCTTCGGCAAATCGGCGGCGTAAACCATGTTTTTCATTTCGCCGTGGGTGGCCGTCAGCATTTCCGTCATGCTGTTGTAACCTGCCAGTTTATAAAGCGCCTTGTTAAGGTATACGGCGGGGTAATCCTTATCCACCAGGCAGCATTTTAAGCCGTTGGGCGTGTTTGCCGCGGTAAAGGCAGGCAGGTTGCCGCTGTCAAGCTGCTGTTCCAGTTTAAAAAACGCCTTGCTGCCTTCTTCCTGCGGGTAAACCTCGCCAACCTGCAATTTATGCCACGGGGCAGATGAATGAAGCTGTACAACTTTGGGCTCGCCGTCTTCACTGCGGAAAGCAAAGGTAAAGCGGCCGTTTTCCTTAAAATAAGTGCCCGTCTGCGGCGCAGGCGTAATGGTTGCGGTTACAAGCACCATGCAAAAGTTGCCGCCGTCAAACAAAACACAGCTGTTGGTATCGTCCATCGTGTGGCGCAGTATCTCGCCGGTGCGGCGGGTAAAGGTATTAAAAACGTCCGGGTAATTAAGGTAAAGTTCGTTTTCACCCCAGCCAATCCAGCTGCTGCAATCCTTGGAAAAATAGCTCAGCGCTTTTTCCATGTTGCTTTCGACAAAATAGGCTTTTAAAACAGCTATGGCGTTTTGTTGTGCTTTTTTACAAAATTCGCTCTGTTTCATAAGTCATCTCCGTTCCGGCTGCCGCCCGTATAGGTAAGGCAATAGCCCTTGCCGTGGATATTTTTCAAATCAAGTTCCTCTATGTCTGCCAGCTTAAGCTTGTGCCGCAGCTTGCTGATGTGTACGCCCAGCACGCGGCTGGTATATTGCAGTTCGTCCGTTTCGTACATCCGCAGGTACAGTTCTTCGCTTGCAATAATCTGGTTAAGCTTGTTAATAAACAGCATCAGCAGTTTAAACTCCGTCGATGTCAGCGGCACAAACTCATCGCCAAACATTACCTGGTTGTTCTGCGGGTAAATTTTAAGCGGCCCCAGCGTGATGAACTGCACGCTTTCCTGCCCGGTGTTCAAATTAAGCAGCCTTAAAAAGTTGCGCAGGCGGTAATAAAATTCGCGGCTGCCGCAGGGCAAACGCAAAACACTGTCCGCTCCGTTTTTAAAAGCCAGTACAGCAACTTCTTCGTCCACCCCCCCGTCACAGATAGCCATAACGGATAGACTTGGCGATAAGTGCCGCGCAAATTTTAAAAAGTTCTGTTCCCTATCCGAACATTCTACAATAAAAACACTGCTGCGGTGCTGCGCAAAATACGCCAGCGCATCCTCCGTGCTGCCGGTTATTTTAAAGCGGTAACCGTACAGCGTGCAGTAATAAAATAAATTTGTGAATGTTTTGTTGTCATTGGTAAGCGCAATGATGCTTTGCAACGTCAGCCACCTCAACATTTATTCGTAAAATTATAAAACAATTAAAATACATTGCTTTATATATAGTTTAATACATTTTGTGTAATTTTGTAAACAATTGTTACGCCATAAAAGTGCAAATAAAACATTTGCACTTTGTCAAAAGCAAATATGCTAAAATTAATATGAATAATAATGGATTGCTACGCAAAAAATTAAATTGCTAAATCAGTAAAACTGATAGAAAAGAGGTACGGTTATGGCTACCAGAAAAGTTGCAAAAATAATTACCGGCCTGTTGCTGGCAGGCGTTATCACCGCACCGGCGGCTTATGCTGCACCGCCTTATGGCGAAAACAACCCGCCGCCGCAGTACGGCACCAACGACCCGGGCGTACAGCTTAACCGCACGCGCGAATACATGGAACGCCAGCGCGTTGCCCGCCAGATTGCCGAGGACCGCGCCAAACAGCGCGCCGAGGTTGAAGGCGAAGCGGCACAGGACCAGCAGGCAGCCGAAAGCGCCGTTAAATTTGTGCTTAACGATATTAAAATCGAACAGAGCAAGGTGCTGACGGCGGAAGAAACAAGCGCCATAACCTCTCAATATATCGGGCAGGAGATTACGCTGCAAAACCTGTACGACATCGTTAACAAAATTAACGATTTGTACCAGCAGAAAGGCTACTTAACCTGCCGTGCTTACCTGCCGCCGCAAACCATTAAAGGCGGCGTGGTAGAACTTAAAATTATCGAAGGCAAAACCGGCAACGTCCATATCGCGGGCAACGACAGCACGCGCGAGGACTACATCGCCGGGCGCATCGGCTTAAACCGCGGCGAAATTAACAACGTCAACGATTTAAACGACGACCTGCTGCGTTTTAACGCCACCAACGACGTGCAGCTGCGCATTACCATGCACGCGGGCGAAGAACCCGGCACAACGGATTATGTTATATCGGCTTATGAGCCGCAAAAAAATTATGTAAACGTATATGTAGATAACGCCGGCAGCGAATCGAGCGGCGAATGGCGCGAAGGGCTGTTCTGGACCGACCGCAGCTTAACCGGCAGGCGCGATATGCTGACGATGAGCGGCATGCGCAGCGACGGAACAAAATCGTTCAGCGCCATGTACACCGTGCCCGTCGGGCGCAGCGGCACCAAGCTGGGCTTAACGTACAGTACCAACAGCGTGCATATTACCGATGGCGAGCTGGAAGACCTTAACATCAAAGGCCATTCCAATGCTTACGGCGTATCGTTAATCCAGCCGCTGGTTGTAACGGAAAACCTGCGCACGGAAGCAACGCTGGATTACGGCTACCAGAACTCGCAGACCGACTTTTTGGGCATCCACTGGGTGGATGACACGGTAAAAAGCTACACCGCGGGTTTCAGCATGACAAACTATGGCACAAGCAGCTTAATTTACCAAAAACATAATATCCGCTTCGGCGATGGCGAAACCATTGACGGCGAATCGGACAATTTTACCAAATACTTTTTTAACGGCTTCTGGCAAAAAATGTACAATGCCGGGCAGATGTTAAGCGCAAGGCTTGACGCGCAGTGGAGCCCTGACGACTACCTGCTGAGTGCAGAACAGTTTTACATCGGCGGCATGTACAGCGTGCGCGGATATGAGGAAAGCTTCCTCGGCGGCGACAGCGGCTACAGCGCAAGTTTGGAATACAGCGTGCCGCTGGATAAAGCCAGAACCACATCGGCATTTTGCTTTTTTGACTACGGTGCAGTTTACGGCGACAGCGCTTTTGACGACCATGTGCTGGCAGGCACCGGCGTGGGCATTAAAAGCACTATCGACCGCAAGATATACACAAGCTTAACGCTCGGCGTACCGCTGATGCGTGACATTAACGGCGAAGAAGTAGATAAGACCCGCATACACTTTATGCTTAACGGTCAGTTTTAACGGGAGGACGGGCTTATGAGCAGCAAGAGAAAATTTAACCGCAAAAGTAAATATACCTTAAGCCAGAAAATCATCTCTGCCGTAACGGCGGCCGGCTTTATTATGCAGCCTTTTACGGCTTTTGCCGGGCAGATTGTTAAGGTTGACCATAATAATGGCAGTATTGATGTTAATGAGAATGTAACTAATATTTGGGCTGATAAAGTTATTAATGATAATGTTGCTATTAACAGATTCCAGCAATTCCAATTGGATGCCGGTAAAATAGCCAACATGTATTTTAATGAGCAAAACAGAAATGGTGCTGATGTTGGTAATCTCGTTAACTTTGTTAACAGCCGTATTGATATTAACGGTACGGTAAATGCTGTTAAGGATGACGCTATTGGCGGCAACCTGTTCTTCTTAAGCAAAGACGGCATGGCTGTCGGTAAATCCGGTGTTATCAATACCGGTTCGCTGTATGTAATGACGCCGACGGCTGATTTTATGAATGCTGTACAAACTATTGGTACTACTGCTGAAGTTGATACTGCGGCAGAAAAACTTGGCTATATTACCAATATTACAGACCCCAATAAAGCTAACGCATGGCAGGCAATACCTGTTAACACCAGCGGCACCATTACCGTACTCGGCAAGGTTAATGCTACCAACGAAGTGCAAATGCGTGCGGCTAAAATCGGCGTAGGCAAAAATGTTGATGATCAAGTTGTTGATGAAGTAGCAAGTGGCGACACAGTTTCAGGTGCATCAATTACAACAGGTGTTACAAATTTTGGCGATTTAGTAAATATTAAAGGTGTTGATGGTGCTGAAGATGTGAAGTCAGGCTTAACTGGTGAGTTAATTGCAACCAAAACCGGCAGCGGCGATATTATTCTTGAAGCGTATGTTGATAATAAGTCCAACCCCAATGCAGTTGCAGATGTGCCTGTTGTTGGCGAAACACTTGATGGAATTGTTAACTGGGGCGAAAATAATTTTAAAGCGCAGAACTTTGACGCTTCCGTAGATGTTTACGGCACTGTTGATGCTGCAGGCGAGGCAGATATTACTGCAACCGCTGTTAACAGCAATGTAGATGTAAACGAAATTGGCAATTATGTTGACAGCAATAATACAGATGTTGCCCAGCTGGCCAATGTTAAAGCCAATGTAAATATCGGCAGTGGCGGCAAAATAATTGCTGACAGTAATGTAACAGTTAAGGCAGAAGCAATTAACCGTTATGTTGACAATACCGGTGCTGTTGCCGAAGGCGTTAAGCTTATGGTTAGCTCCGGCTCGCCGTTGACGGTCGACGCTGCTTACAGTGTATTGGATACTGAAGCTAATGTTAATATTGAAAAAGATGCAATTGTAACAAGCGGCGTCAACGTAGATATCGATGCTAAGGCGGAAACTCTGGCAGCTTCTGCGGCGTCTACCATGGGCTTAAAATTTAAAACTGTTGGCGGATTTGAGGGCGCGAATGTGCCTGCGGCAGCAGTTGTTTACACTGAAGCGCATAACGATGCCAATGTTACTGTTAACGGAAATGTAACAGCTAAAAATGATGTTACTATTGATGCTGATGCTGATTTAACAATAGATGCTGAAAACAAAATGACTGTTACCGGCGAAAAAGCCAATCAGTTTGTAGTGGGCGTAACCATTGCCAATGCTGATAACAACGCTAAAGTAGATATTAGCGGCGAAGATAGTTCTGTTACTGCAACCAAAGGCGATTTAACCGTTAACGCCAAAGCGGACAGCGATTTTACTTCCAAAACTTCTATCTCTGCCGGTGAATCATCCGCCGTGGGCGTTGCCGTTAACGTAACTAATTTTAACAGCGGCGCTAATGTTACTGTTGATACTGATTTGAAGGCAGACAAGGATTTGACTGTTAATGCTGCCGATACCATTACAGCTGATAATGTAATGGCAGAAAGCAAGGTTGGCAGCGGCAAATATATGTCCAGCGCAATGCAGGTTATGGGGCAGAACGGTACTATTGACAGCATTAAAGGGTTTGCTTCCAATCTGGCAGAAAAGATGCTGTTGCCTAAATTGGGCGAGGATTTAAAAACAAATCTTAGTATGGGCGATGTGATTAAAGCCGGTGCAACTGTTACTTACAGCGGGCAAAACCATACCAGTAATGTAACAATCGGCAATGACGCAAGCCTTAACGCAGGCGGCAAACTTGATATTGACGCGCAGACATTAATTGAGGACGCGCATTTTACGGCAACCGGTGCAACCAATTCCTACAACGATGCTACTTCTGCGCCTGTTACCCTTAATGCGGCTGTGCTTGTTACTGATATGAACAATTCTTCTTCCGTAGTGGTTAAAGATGCTGTAACTGATGAAGACGGTACGGAACATAAAGCAGAGCTTGAAGGCATCGGCGGTGTTGAGATTAACGCTTCCACCCGTTTTGAATATAACCGTGTTCAAAAAATGAAAGATGCCGTAACTGATGCTGCGGCACAGATTGAAAATGCCTTTGCACAAATGGATGAGGCGTTTAAAAAAGAATTTGCAGGGGATATTCCCGAGTGGTTTAAAAATTTAGAAACCAAATATAAATCGGCTTATGAGGCTTTTAACGGCAAAATGAAAGATGTTGATGCAAACGGACAGCAGCTTGCCAGCGGCGATGGCAATTTTATTGATGCCATTGTTGCCGGATATCAGGTACTTACGGCACTGGATGAGCTTAACGCCATGCTTGACCAGAATAAGGGCAACGCAGTTGTACAACGCTTTGGTGAAGCGTTTAAAGGCGCAAGCGATTTGTTCAGCGGCGCGCTGGCATTTGTTGACCCCAACAGCTACGGTACTTTTGCGGCTGCCAGCACTTCCAAAGGCAGCAGCGGTGATGTCGGTGGTTCTGCTCCGGGCGGCGGCAGCGTAACCGGCGCGGTTGGGGGGCAAAGTGCATCGGCAATTAACGGTGCGGGCGCAGTTATGGTTAACACTGTTAACTCCGTCAGCAAGGTTGAAATTGGCAGCGATACTGTTATTGAAAGCAAACGCGATGTAAATATCGGTGCTGAAAATGACATGAAGGATGTAAGCCTTGGCGGTTTGAACCTTGGCCTGTTTACTAACAGCGGTGGCGGTACTACTGCAAGTATTGGCGCTACGGTTAACTATGCAGATTTTGATACTGATACTATTGTTACCGTTAATGACGGTGCAAGCATTACCGGCGGTAATATTAACGTAAATGCCAATAACGAAATTGACCATGTTTCCGTAGCGGCAAGCGCGGGCAAGGGCCCGAGTTCGCTGACAGGCAGCAGCGGTGTTGTATTAAACGGCATGCTTAGTTTTGTTAACGGCAGCAGCGATATTTTAACCGTTGTTGATGACGGCGCAGAATTGACGGCTGAACAATATGATTATAAAGAAACTGTTGACGGTAAAGAAGAAGATAAAAAGACCGCAGGCAATATCAGTATTAACGGCCATAACAACACAAATATTACCAATGTGGCGGCAGGCGCATCGTGGGGTCACGGTAGTGCTGCTGTCGGCGTAGGCCTTGCTTATACCGATTTTGAGGTTAAAAACATTACCGGTGTTGCCGATGTGGCAGAGCAGATTAAAGGTCTGTATACTTACAAAAAGCGGTCTACTGATGATGAAACTGGCGAAGAAGTTGTTGAATATGATGTTGATGAAAATAAAGTAGCAGAGTTTAATAAAAAATTAACAAATAAATATGATAAAAAAGGTACTGGCGAAGGCAGCATTAGCGCTTACGGCTTTAGTGTTGACGCAGCAACCGATGGCAGCATTCAGAGCGTCAGCGCCGCAGGTACTTTAAGCAACGACGATGCCAGCGGGCAGATTGGCTTTTTTGATAAAATCGGCAGCGGCCTGAACAGCCTTGACCAGAAACTTGTTGGCAAAGACGGGCTTGTTGATAAAGCCAGCAGCAGCTTTTTAAATACCGGCAAAAATGGTGAAAAGATGAATGACTTTTTCACCATGGGCAAAAAAACACATGGTGCTAATAATGCCAGCAGCGGCGGTATAAATATTGTTAGTACCGGTACGGACGCAGGTGGAAATCAAGTCAATACCTTTATGCCTTCGTTCAGCCTGGCAGGCAGCGGCAGTGTATCGCTTAATATGCTTGATAACGCTACCGAAGCCATTGTTGATAATGCCAAAATTACCATGCTGGAAACTGGCGGTAAAAAAGGCGACATTAACGTAACGGCGCGCGATGCTTTGTATGCCGGTGCTTACAGCGGCGCGGCAGCCGTACAATGGAACGCAGGCGGAGACAGCAGTGATAAAGCTGTTGCAATTTCCGGCGCGGCAGGCGTTAACGATATTGCTAATAGAGTAAAAGCAACTATTAAAAACAGCACTATTGAAGATGCAGGTGCATTGAACACTATGGCATTGAGCGGCGGCGAACAGCTGGCGCTCGGCCTTGGCATGGCTGTTGTTAAGGCAGACGGTACCAGTGGCTACAGCGGTAACGCGGCAGTTTCCGTTAACTTAATTGACCATGATGTAGAAGCCCTGCTTGAAAATAATACCGTAACTGATACTGACGATGTTAACGTAGCGGCTTATGCGCGCGATATTGAAAATACCGGCGGCGGTGCTTTAAGCCTTGGTCAGCAAAAGGTTGGCGTAGGCGCATCGGTTGGCGTAGCAATGCTTCATAACAACATCAGCGCAGGCATTAAGGGCGGCAGCTATACCAATGTAGAAAACGTTAACGTAGAAGCTAAGAATGCGCTGCAAAATGTTACCGTTGGCATTGCGGCAGGCGTAACTGCGCCTTCCGGCAATGGCGGCAGCGCTAACGTACAGGGCGCAGGCGTTTATAACGAAGTACACAATACAACCAATGCCTTTATTGAGGGTAGTGACGAAGATAATAAAGTTGTTATCACTACAGTTGAGAATAAAGACGAAACTAACGTAAACGTAATTGCTCAGGATGTTGAAGTTGATAATAATAGCTTCTATGAAAAAGCACTCGGTGAGCTTGCTGACGGCAGGGAAGTTATTGCTCAGCGTATGAACGAAGATGGCAAAGATGGCGAAGATGGCAAAGAGTTTGATATTACCGGCAAAACTGAGCTTAAAGGCCTTGATATGAGCGACGCCAATGATGAACTTGGCGAAAACGTAAGCCTTGCTAAAGATACCGGCAGCAGTATTATTACCGTTGCTGGCGACTTGGCAGCTACTACCGGCAAAGGCGCAGGCGGCGCGGCTATTGCCATTACCGATATTGAAAACAACTATACGGCAAATATTGATTATGCCGAGATTACAACCAAAAACTTAACGGCTGACGCAGACAGCAACAGCAATATTGTTACCGTTGCGGGCGGTATTGGTGCGGCCAATAAAGCCAGCGGCGTTGGCAGCGTAAGCTGGAATGACGTTGATAACACCGCCAATGTTAACATTGAAAAGTCGCATATTCGCGCGCAGCAAACTACTGCCACTGCGGCTAATCAGGCGCAGATTGTTTCCGTAGGCGGTCAAATCAGCGGCGCAGGCAAAGCTGCGGTAGGCGCAACGCTCAGCTACGTTGGGCTTGATAATACTACAAATGTTAATATTACGGGTACAGAATTTGATGAACTTACTGATGGAGGCACAAACGTAACTGCTGAAGCAAACAACACCAGCGACAGTTATAACATTGGCGCAGGTTTTGCCTTGTCAACAGGTGCTGCGGCGGTAAGCGGCACGGTTGTGGTAACGCAAACCAAAGGCACTGCCGGTGCTGTTATGGATGATGTTACCATTAATAACGCTAAAACCGTAAAAGCCGAAGCTGTTGACGATACAGATATTCTTTCTGTTATCGGTAACGTGGCAGCTTCTAGCAAAGCAGAAGTCAGTGCAGGTGTTTCCTATACGGAAATCGGCGGTGTCTCTGATGATAAAGAAAAAGCAGAACAGCATGTAACGGCTGAAATTAAAAACAGCACTATTAATACTGTGGATGGCAGCACGGTTGATGTTAAAGCCAAAGACGAAGCGCGCGTAATCAATGTAGCGGTTGGCGTTGGCGGTGCAGGTAATGTGGCTGTGCAGGGCGCATCGGCAACCACGCTGATTAACAAAACTACAAGTGCAGAAATTGCAGATACAAATATTGATAAAGAAGGTGGCACTTCCGCCGATGTAACCGTTGACGCGCAGAACGACAGCGAAATTACTGGCTCCGCCGATGTTGCAGCGGTAACAGCAAGTGGTGCTGGCGTCGGCGCAGGCATTTCTGTTAACCGTATTATCCAGCAGACAAATGCTGCGGTAAACGGCGGCACAATGAATGTTAACAACCTTACCGTTAACGCCAACGCAACGCCGCAAATTACCAATATCGGTGTTGGTATTGGGGGAGCAGGCAGCGGTGCAGGCGTAACCGGCAGCGTAGCCGTTAACATGATTGAAAACGACGTAACCGCACATATCGGCAGCGGCGCAAAAATTGCTGCCAATAACTACGTGGGCGTTGTAGCAACCAGCGATGAACAGATTGCCAACTATGCAGGCAATGCTACTGTTTCCGGCAGTGGTGCTGCTGTTGGTCTTTCCGTAAGCTATAACGAGCTTACCGGCAACACCACGGCTACTATTGACGGCGATACTACTTCCGTAAGTGCCTCCGGCAATGATGATGATGCTCTTACCGTTAAAGATACTGTTGAAGATGGTAAAATTTTAGAGAATTTTGTCGATGAAGAAGCTTTTAAGTCGCAGGATACCCTTGGCAATGACCGCACGGTAAGCGAATATAACGGCGTTGCTGTATCGGCTTCTTCCACGCACGCTATAAAATCCTTCCTTGTCAACGGTGGCGTGGCAGGAACAGGTGCCGCTGTTAACGGCACTGTTAATGTAAACCAGATTGGCGGCAGCACCAAAGCCGCTATTACCGGTGCAGATATTAATACTGCCGGTACTGCAAGTGATGTAAATGTTATCGCGCATGATTATACCAACAGCGCAGGGCTTGTCGGGACAATGGGTATTGCCGGTGAGGGCGCTGGCGTTGGGCTTGGCAGCGATACCAATACTGTAAGCCGTAAAGTAACGGCAGAAGTTTCCGGCAAAGCCGATGAAAATAAAGCTAAAAATACAATTAACGCGGCAGGTTTTAATGTTGAAGCAGACGCCAAACAGGGTATTTCCTCGCTTACGGTCAGCCTTGCGGCAGCAGGCGTTGGCGGCGTTTCCAACGCTACCAGCGTGGCTTTACTTGAGGGCGTAACTACTGCTAAAGTTAATAATGCCAATATTACTGCAAACAGTGTTAATGTTGCAGCCAACCATACCGGTAAACTTAGTACCATGGGTACTGTTTTAGGTGCTGCCGGGTTAGGCGCTGGCGTTGGTGTTGGTGTAAGTGTGCTTAACGAAGACAGCGAAACTACCGCTGAATTAACTAACAGCAATATTAAGATAAACAATGATGAAGAAAATGCTGCTAATGATATTAAGGTTAATGCAGCTAATACTACTAACGTTAATTACCAGCTTTACAGTGTTGGTATTGGCTTGGCAGGCGTTGCCGGTGCAATTGGTGTTTCCAACGTAAACAGTAAAGTTAATACTAATGTCGAAAATGTTGCTATAGATAGCAACGCGAAAGCTGACAATATCGACATCGGTGCAGAAAACAACATTAATTTCATCAATAATTCCGGCAGCGGCGCCGGCGGTGCAGTTGGCGCAGGTGTAGGCGTGGCTGTTAATACTATTGATAGCCAGGTAAGTACGAATGTTAATAATGCACAGCTTTTTGCTACCAATGATATTAACGTAACTGCTGCGGAAACCCGCACTGTAAAACAAATGGCGGTTAATGCCGGTGTTGGTGGTGTTGGCGCCGGTGCTAACATTATGATTACTAATGTTGGCAAAGAAGTTGCCGACAACTATGGCGCAGGTTCCGGACTGAAGATTAATGAAGATGGAACGGATGGCGGCGGTATTGATACCAATACCATTTTTGAGGAAGCCAATAAAGCAGTTGCAGGCAATAAACTTAAAGATGATTACACTTATGGTGTTAAAGTTAATGATGTACATGAAGTAACGGCTGAAAAAGGTGCTGATAGTGCTTCGGTAGTTGAAGTTAATATCAATAATGAAACAACGCTTAATGCCGGTAACAAAGTAACGGCAGAAGCTGTTGCAGATACTAAAGTAACCATGGATAGCATTCAGGGTACCGGTGGGACTTTTGCAAGCGTTAGTGGTACGGTAGGCATTTTGGATGTTAACCGTAACAGTGTTGTAAATATTGATAATACAACTATTGCTGCAAAAGATTTGACAATAAGCACAACGCAAAAAGGTACGTCAAACCTTGATATTTATCAGGGGAGCGTTGCAGGTTCATATTCTATCGGTGCGGCTTACGGTTCTGCTTCTTCAACCGGTGTAAATAACATCAGCGTAAGCGGAAGCACTTTGAACATTGGTGGTAGTGTTGATATTAATGCTAATGACGAAAGCAAAACTGTTGTTAATGCAAAAGGCCTTGTTGCGGCAGGCAGTGTTGCGGCAAGCGTAATTGTGGCACAGGGCAGCAACGACAGCTCAACTACTATTAATGTAAATAATACCGATATTGATGCCGGTGAAGATATTAATATACACGCTGAACGCCAGGCTAAGGACGAGAACGGCAATAAAGTTGAAAGCTTAAGCGTAAGTGCTAAAGCGGCCAGCGGCGGTCTTGTATTTGCCGGTGTGGGCGTTGGCGCAACTGCTGATGAACTCGGCAAGGTTGGCGTTGAAGTTACCGGCGGCAGCAACTTTACGGCAGGCAAGGCAATTAACATTACCGCGCTTAATGCTCCTTCCGTAAAGGCAGAAACCGGTTCGCTCAGCGCAAGTATGATTGCCTCCGGCGCACTTACCGTTGCTGAAGCCAATATCGGTACTCATATCGAGACCGAAGATAAAGAAAATGAAAATAAAGAAGATAATGGCCATCTTAAAACTATTGTTAATATTAGTGACGGCAACAGCTTTACCGCTGAAAGCCTGACGGCAGAAGCCAAAGCCGACGCTGTGCAGAATGTTGATATGAACGGTATCAGTATCAGCGCAAACTTCCCGATGATGCCCGGCGGCGCAGTGCAGGCTAATACCGGCGGCGCGGAAGCATACAGCGATGTAACCGTTACCGTTGGCGAAAACGTATTTAAAGGCAGCGGTACCGGTGAAGATGCTAAAGGCATTAATTTAAATATCAATGGCGTTAATAGTGTTGACCAGGATGTAACGGCAAAAGGCATCTATGCAAGTACGTATTTTGCCAGCGGTACCAATGACGCCAACAGCAAAGCCGTATTAAAGACGGATGTTAAAGCTAATGGCAGTAAAACGTATCTTGACGCTGAAGGCAATGAAGTTGAAAGCGATGTAAACGATTTAATTATCCGTGCCGACAGTAATGCGGATATTACCACTACCGCACAAGGCGATGGCGGCGGTTTGGTCGGTATCAGCCCGAATGCGGCAGGTGTTGACAATGATTACAAAGCCGATACCGATGTAACATTAAGTGGTAATTGGAATACGGCAGGCGCTGTTGAAGCAACAGCTTCCAACGGCGGCACCATTAACCTGCTTGCCGATGCGCTGCAGGCGGCGGTTATTGGGGCAAGCGGTGTTTGGCTGGATAACAGTATTGACAATCAGGCTGACGTAAATGTTACCGGTGCCACGGTAAATGCAGATGGCGGGCAGAATTACCTTGCTCAGAACATTGCGGACTATGACGGCGACATTAAAGGCAGCGGCTATGGCGGCGTGGCGATTAGCGGCACGCAGCTTAGGGATACCTTTAATTACGGCGCTAATGTCAATATTAAAGACAGCACGCTGCACGGCGCCGGTGATGAAGGAAGCATTACGGCACAGGCACTGACCGAAGGTACTATCAGCAGTTACAATGTTCTTAAATCTGCAGGCGTAATACCTGTATCTGTTGCTGACAGCGGACATACAATTACATATGATAATGCCGTAAATGTTGAAAACAGTAAATTAATTACCGATAAAAAGAATCAGGATATTACTTTGGCGGCAAGCGATAATACGGATGTTGACCTTAACACTACTGCCGATACACAGGGCGGTTTGGTTGGTGCGGCTTCTGCAAAGGCAACGAATAACTTTAACCGCTATAATGACGTTAAGGTTGATGATGGTGAAGATACTTATATTGAAAGCGCTAATGACGTTAACCTGTATGCAGGTGTTAATGCTGACGGCGAATATTCATCGCTTAACTTAAACGTAATTGCCGATGCTTATAACAGGACGGCACTGCCGCTTGCAACAGATCCTTCCGTTACCAATAATATGTCGCAGAACAATAAGGTAAAGGTTGAAAGTGATGTTGCCAGCGTAAGGCATATCAATGCCAAAGCTGTTAAAGGCAATACCACTATCGCCAAATCTGCCAATGTATATAAAAATATCGGCGGCGGCGGTAAAGGTTCTGTAACAACAACGGCAGGCGGCAAGGATGAAGGAACGGATGAAGTATATAACAACGGCATCAGCGTTACCGAAAACGGAGCTTTAACCGCAGGTATCCACAATAAGCTTGATATCAGTATTAGCGGCGAAACTAAAACTGAAATTGTTTACTCAGACGAGGATAAAGGTATCGTTGATGAAGAAAAGAGCGGCGTAAGCTATAAAGGTATTAAGATTGAAATTGATGAAGGGCAAGATTGGCTTACTAAAGATCAGATTACTCCTACGGAAGTAAAAATTTTCAATAATCTGAAAGATGATTATAACGCGCTTGCCGGTGTTATAAGCCAGTACCCGACAGATTCGCAGGAATATAAAAATCTTCGTGCGGCAATGGATGCCTTGGAAGAACAAATGCTGGAAGCCGGTTTCTGGATAGATGATGGTAAAGTTAATGATGATGGTAAAGTTAATTTAGTTGGCGAACCGCTTTCGCATAAAACAGTTTTAGGCATAGAACTGCCCGATATCGTAGTATCCGGTGGTAATATCAATTTTGAAACAGATAATCTTTCCGGTACCGGCAGTGTTACGGCACAAGGTGCTCCGCAGATTAATATCAGCAATAGCAGCGATTTGTACCTTAAAGTAAATGATATAACCATTCAGGATAATGGCGGTATTGTTCGCTTAAATGGCTCTGAAATGACCGACGGCAAACTGGGCGGTTTTACCGGTACCGTAAACGTTCCGGGAGACCAGGGCACTGCGTCAACGCCTGAAATCAATATTACATCTACATCTGCTTCAAGTTTTGAAAATAACAGATTAGCACAGCCGGATATTGCAATTTATGGTGATATTGTTAATGCCGTTGGCGATATCAATATCAGCAGCAGCCATAACGATATAAATATTTACGAAAATGCGCAGTTAAGCGCGCGTAACATAAGCTTATCTGCTGCACAGGGTTCTGTAACACAGAACAGTACAGAAGGTATTTTAAATGTAGGCGGCGACCCTGTTACTCAATATCAGTTCAGCGAAGATGTTGCCACTAAAGTGCAGGAATACGTTAATGATAGGCTTAGAGAAGATCATGATTGGAGCATTTCGTTTGAGAC
This sequence comes from uncultured Phascolarctobacterium sp., assembly GCA_949295115.1. Classification (GTDB taxonomy): domain Bacteria; phylum Bacillota; class Negativicutes; order Acidaminococcales; family Acidaminococcaceae; genus Fusicatenibacter_A. The sequence continues at coordinate 122,485 of CASFJU010000002.1, read as the reverse complement.
AAGAGAAGACTATATCGAATGGCTTATAGAAAAGGTTGGTGTAACCAAGGCTGAATTGGGTAATACCGAACTTGACGAAACGGCCGGCATAGATGCGGGCAATAATGTTTATATTAACGCGCTTGATGTAAACATTAACGGCTTGGTGCAGGCCGGTTACGGCAAATACCTGACTGACTTGGGAGCTGATGCGATAACTAAAATTAATAATATAAATGATAAATATTCAAATGAAAACTTTAACGACAGCGAAGTTTTTGGTAATAGTGAGTTCCTTGTTAACAAGGGCGGCAAAGTTTGGGATAAAACCAATAAGGTTTGGAACTATGAAATTGCTGTTTATTATAATCCTACCACTAAAAAACTTTTGGTTGACAATGTAAATGTTAACGGCGGGCAAATCTATATTACCGGTAACGTGTCCAGCACCGGCAACGGACGCCTTATGGCGATGGACGGTGCGGCTGACATAACTGTTGATACTACTGACGTTACAAACAATGTCAATGGCGTTGTTGTTAATAATATTACCAATAGAAATATTGAAGGGGTTATCAGTATTACAGATACAAATGTAACCCAAGATAGGAATGGCAGGGAAATTAATGGCTGGGTAACTGAATACAAAAATGGGCAGTGGCGTGAATATGCTGTAGGCACGGCCGTACAGGACAGGCCGGGCTGGACAACCGGAACTAAAACAGAATATAAACCCGTTGAAGGATTGAGCTATCAGTATACCGGCGGATTTAAGAGCGGTGAAATAAATTACAAATCTTACACTAAGGACTTTTTGTTCTGGACTGGCTTGAAATATGACGAAAGTACCCCTATCGAAGAAGCTATTAAACAAGAAGGTGGAGAAATAGATGTTGTTATAGATTCTAATGAAGATGGTAAAGCCAATGGCAGTGGAGCCTTTATTGGCAAAAATAACGGACAGCAAGAAAGCTGGACTATAAGTGGTTCTTATATAAGAGGCGAGGAAGGAAATCAATCTGCAGTAAGCACAGATACCCAGTGGGGTCCTCCGGAATGGTTAGGTTATATAGGTGGTTACGGTCGAATTACGTACAGCTGGACTACTGAAAACACTACAACTTCTTCTACAACTGCAAGTATTAAGGCTGATAAGAAAATACAAATCGGCTTCCTTGGCAATGGCAGCAATAAGGGTGATATTAGTATTACCGGCAATCAAAATATTGAACTGGCCGGTAACATTACCAATGCTGAGGTTAACGGTGCAGGCAAAGGCAGCGTAAATCTTACCAGCAACAACGGTTCTGTAAGTGCAATCGGCAGTGCCAACATCAATTCCGACGATGTTAATATTAAAGCTGCAACCGGCGTAAATGTTAACCATACTGCAATTGGTAACAGCGCAAATATCAAAATTGCAACGAATAGTGGCGATATTAAGTTTGTATCTACCGGCGGCGATTTAAAAATTAAACAGGCTGTTACCGGCGGAACGAATCCTATTGACGCTACAACCGGCAGCGTATACCTTGAAGCACAGGGCAACCTTATTGACGCAGCGGACGGCAGTTATGCCGTTAAAGGCCAGCGCATTGACCTTATCAGCAACAGCGGCAACATTGGCGCGCTCAATGATGATGGTATTGTTGTTAAAGAATTCAGAGTGCTTGGCGGCAGCGAGCTTTACAGCAGCGACACCATGGCAAGCAGCGTTAACGCGCAGGCACAGGGCGACATTGTGCTGACACAGGTTGATAATGATAATGTTGCTGCAAACGGTTCAAGCAATATGCGACTTGGCACGATTGTGAGCGAAGACGGCGACGCAGTGCTGACGGTTAATGATGGCAGCTTTGTTGACGCACATCCGAGTGAAAACAGCGACAGCAGCAGCGCTCAGGATAAGATTGACCGCTGGCTTGAAGCAGGGTTAATTGTTGAAAAAGACAGAGAAGGCAAAGAGGTTTCTGCTGATGACAGCACGGCGTCTGCTGAACAAGCTAAGACTGAACGCGTTAATGCCCTTACAGACCGTATGAAGGCACTGGCAGCAGAAGGTGAGCATAGTGTTGAAGAATACAAAAACGCAGCAGATGCTTTCTATAATGATGAAGGTATTAGTGCAGCCAAGGAGGCTTACCTTGACGCGGTAGCTAAAGCTGATGGTGACCAGGCTGAGATTGAAGCTGCGTATGCAGTCTATAAGGACGCCTATAATAAGTCTGCACAGGATTACTTTAACGGGAAAGACTTTACTGAAGCTGAACAGCAGCTTATCAGCTCATATGCTGAGGTTGCTAACAGCGATAACTACGGTTGGAGCAAGAACCAGTTGTTGTATGCAATTCAGGACAGCGTATTGAATTCTGACCCGGGTAAAGATGTACTGACGGTTGAAACGCCTAACGTAACTGCTAATAACATTACCCTTAACGCAAGTGCGGGCGGAGTTGGCATCGACGGTGCAGCACAATTCATTTCTAATGATAATTTGAATATAGAAGAAAATCTTAAACTTTTGGCGGCAGCCAAAGCCGGAGACTTAACCTGGGGTGAAAATGAAGACGGCGTTGATGGCGTAACCATCCGTCAGCAGCAGGCTATTACCGTAAGTGTAAATGAAAAAGCCGACGGTACTTACGGCAATGTAAATGTAGATGCTAATAAAAACGTATATCTGGCAGGCGTTAAAGATACCCAGCTGAATATTACCGGCGTTGATACTGATGGCAACATCCGCCTGCAGGGCGATAAAGGTATTAATGTCAGCGATATGCTGAGCGGTAAAGATTTGACCTTGACCGGCGGCAGCGGCGATATTATGGGTAATTATGTTATTAATGATGTTGGTTATATTAAGACTGACGTTACCGGCAATGTATATGCTAACGCAGACGGTGATATTAATATCTACCATACTAACGATTTGAAATTGCTGGCAATTTCTACCAATAATGTTGCTAACCTTAAAGCAGACGGCAGCATTTTAATGTACACTGACCCCAATACCGAGGCGCAGGGCCGCATTAATGCGGATATAGTTAACCTTACGGCAGGCGGTGCGATTGGTGAAGAAGACAACGCTATCCGTATCCTCGATAACGGCGCAGTTGTTAACGCTTCGGCAAATGGTGATATCATTTTGGCAGGCGTAGACGGTACAAGCGCTGAAGGTTCTGAAGAAGGGCTTGTGCTTGGCACGGTTGAAGGTGAAAACCTTGACGTAACAAGCGTAAGCAGTATTAAGCAAACCGACGAAGGCAAGATTACGGCAGACGAAGTTAATGCTTCGGCAACTGAAAATATCCTGCTTGGCAGCGAGAAAAACGATGTTAATAGTTTTGTTGTAACCGGCCTTGGTGAAAATAACAGCGTTGACGGTTCTATTGACCTTGCAAGCGGCAGTAATGACGACGGGCTTAAGGTTAACTTTAGTGGCGGTATTACCGCAAATGGTTATGTAAATGTTGATAACAAAGCTGATACGAAGCTTGATATCACCGGCGGCAGCGTAACTACCGAAGGTGAAAACGCAGGCGGCGTAAGCTTTAGCAGTGGTGGCGGCATTAATGCTGAAGTTGAAGTTAACAGTACAACTGACGTTGACTTTAACGTAAACACCGGCGATATTACCTTGGGCGGCAATTTAACCGCAAACGACGGTAATATTACGATTGATATTGCGGGCGACGGCGATTTGAAAGATGCCGCAAATAAAGATAATAAGTTGACGGCAATCAGCCTTGACGGCGATGAAGCAAAAGGCAATATCGTTATCAATGTTGGCAGGGATAAGAACGGTACTGGCGATGTTGATTTGTATGACCTGTATGCAAGCAACGAAGCACGCGTTGATGTTAATAACGGCGACCTGACGCTGCATGAAATTAACGGCGAACTGGTAGCAATTCAGCTGCGCACTGAAGGCAAGGATATGAATGTTGACAAGATTACAGCAGGCACGCAGATTGTACTTACCGGCAGTAATATGGATCTTGACCAGATTACGCAGCGCGAAGATGCTGACGGCATGCTGGTAATTACTCCGGACGGCGCAGAAGAGGATAAACCGATTGATAACTTTACTATCAGCAATATCCAGACCAATGATAATAAAGGTATCCGCTTTGACAGGCTTTGGGTTAACAATTCCTATATCCATATGAACCAGGGGCAGCTGTGGTTTGACAAGCTGTATGTTGAAGACACCGCGCATTTCAGCACCGGTGATATGACGGCAGCTGTTTACGGTGTACCTCCTCTGCGTGACGGCAGCGACAGCGTTTACTGGAACAACACGGCAGAGAACAGGCCGGAAGATAACCTTGATTTGTGGCAGAGCGGCAATGGCGACTGGATGTACCTGCGCTTTACCGATGACAACATTCAGGAAAGCAACGGTATCCTGCTGACGCTGGACGAATATGATTATGTTTACGACCAGCGCTTCACGGCGGAAGACCATATGCGCTGGCAGCACGGGCGTTACCTTGATGAGGACTGGAAACAGGCTTACGGCTACGGCTTATCGCTGCACGACCGTTACGGCCTGATTGATTACCAGGACTTTACCGAAGAAAACGCCGGTGAAGACGAAATTGCCGTAGAGGCTTAACAAAATTTAATACCCGGGGGCGCAAATGCCTTCGGGTATTACAAATAATTTTGGAGGTTGATGTTTGGATGAATAAAAAAGCGGAATCTTTTAAAAAGTATTTGGATGACAACAAGATTAAAAGCTTTACCGTTGACGAAATTGCGGATGATGCGTTAAACAGCGTTGTGTTCCGCAGCAATATTGAAATTAACGGGCAGCAGCTGCCGACGATTGTTGTTTTGGACAGCAGCATTTACGGCATGGTGCGCGTCCTTGTGGCGCAGCGTGTGCTTAACGACGCCAACGAAGCAGAGCTTTTAAAAGAGCTGAACCGCCTGAACAAGGGCTACAAATCCTTTAAATATTATTTTGACGATAACGGTTCGCTTATTCTGGACTGCTGCATTTTGTTCAAGGATGACAGTGACGGTGATTTGATTTACACGATGTTCGACGTTATCATCCGCCATTTAAACGGCGAATACAAAAAGCTGATGCAGTTAATCTGGAAATAACCCTGTGTTTTACGGCCGCCTTCGGGCGGCTTGTTTTTTATCCGCGCGGGCGCGAAAAAAGTAAACAGCGTTATGGCAAAGTCCTTTTTGTTTTATTATATTCTTTACACTTTACGGTGTGGTTTGCAAAAGTTCACAAAAAATTACACTTTTTGTTGACATTATTGCCGTTTGGTGATAAATTTCATACTATATTATTATTTTATTTTTAAGGGAAAGAGGTAAAGAAAAATGACAGGATTAATGTTGTTAGGCATTGCGCTGGTTGTGTGTGCCTGCGGCTATTTTATTTACGGCCGCTGGCTGGTAAGGCTGTGGGGCGTTGACCCCAATGCGCGCACGCCGGCCTATGTACATGAAGACGGCAACGATTATGTTCCGTCCAGTAAGTTTACGGTTTTTGCGCATCAGTTTTCATCCATTACGGGCGCAGGCCCTGTAACCGGCCCGATTATCGCGGCTATGTTCGGCTGGGCGCCGGTTATGCTGTGGCTGATGATTGGCGGCATTTTCTTCGGCGCTGTGCAGGATTTCACCGCGCTGTATGCTTCCGTTAAAAACGAGGGCAAATCCATGGGCATGCTGATTGAGCAGTACATCGGCAAAACCGGCAAAAAAATGTTCCTTTTGTTCTCGTGGCTGTTTACTTTGCTTGTAACCGCCGCTTTCGCGGATATCGTTGCCAGCACGTTTAACGGCTTTAAGGCTGACGGCGCTTTGGCGACCCCGAACGCTGCTGCTGCTTCGATTTCCATGCTGTACATTGTTGTGGCCATTGCCTTTGGTTACTTTTTAAAGAAATGCCCGCTGGCTGAAGGGCCGAAACTGGTTGTTGCCATTGTTTTGATGCTGGCGATGTTGTGGGGCGGCATTGAATACCCGCTGTATTTTGATAAAACCACCTGGCTTTATGTAGTTTTTGCTTATATGTTTATGGCAGCGGTTATGCCGATGTGGCTTTTGATGGAGCCGCGCGATTATTTAAGCGTGTTCCTGCTTTTAGGCATGATTGCCAGCGGCGTTTTGGGCGTAATCTTCACCAACCCGTCCATCGAGCTGCCTGCTTTTAACGGTTTTGTTGTAAACGGACAGCCGCTGTTCCCGATTCTGTTCATCACCATCGCGTGCGGCGCGGTATCCGGCTTCCACAGCCTAGTATCCTCCGGCACTTCTTCCAAAACCGTTTCCAACGAGAAAGACATGCTCTTTATCGGTTACGGCTCCATGCTGATTGAATCCATCCTCGCCGTTGTATCCTTAATCGTTGTCGGTGCTGCCGCTACCGGCGGCGTAATGCCGAAGGGCACGCCGTTCCAGATTTTTGCGGGCGCTGTCGGCGGCTTTATGGGTATGTTCGGCCTTTCCACCCACGTGGCAACCTGCGTTATTACCATGTGCGTATCCGCGCTGGCGCTGACGACTCTGGACTCCGTAGGGCGTATCGGCCGTATGTGCTTCCAGGAACTGTTCACCTCCGGCAAGCCGGAAGAAATGAGCGGCTTCCAGAAGCTGATGACCAACAAATATTTTGCAACCGTTATTACGCTGTTCTTCGGTTATCTGCTCTGCCTCGGCGGATATATGAACGTATGGCCGCTGTTCGGCGCAGCCAACCAGCTTTGCGCAGCACTGGTATTCATCTCGCTGTCGGTATTCCTTAAAGTTACCGGCCGCCAGGGCTGGATGCTTTATGTGCCGATGACCTTTATGTTCCTCGCTACCATGAGCGCGCTGGCAATGTCGATTTACGGCATTATCAACAAGCTGATGACGGGCGCACCGTTCGGCATGCTTACCGACGGCTTGCAGCTGGTAGTTGCCATTGCGCTGATTACGCTGGCATTTTTGATTGCTTCCAACGGCGTAAGGACTTTGACCAGCAGCGAAGCAGGTTCGCATAACAAAACGGCAAATGCTTAATAAATAAGTTTAAAAAATTAAAGCGGCCCTGAAAATAGCTCCGGGGCCGCACTTTTTTTGCAATATTTTGCGCGGCAGGCTGTATTTTTGCGCGGAATTGTGTTAAAATTATTTCATAGCCATTTTATCTTGGGAGGTAAGAGAATGAAGAAATTTTTTAATTTATTAATGGTAGCCCTGATGGCTGTTTGCTTTGCAATCCCCGCTATGGGCAAAGCCGAAGCTGCTAAAGTAGTAGTGCTTCCTCTGGTTAACAACTCCGGCAGCGAAACCGCAGGCCAGATTTATATCAGCGGCGCTATTCAGCTGTTTGATTATCCTGAATACGAACTGCTTGAAAACGACGTAACCAACGACGCTATCGCTGCTGCCAACATCGGCAAAGACGGTGCTTCCAAAGACGCTATGGTAAAAATTGCCAAAGCTTCCGGCGCTGACCTTGTAGTTGGCATGGTTCTGGATACCTGCGAAGACAACCCGGTATTCCCGAGCGCAGAACGCATCCTGAAACTGGACATCACCGGCAAAACCTACGCTTACAGCGCAATTAACGGCAAGTTCTATGAACACCGCATTTATGAGGACAAAGAAATCGACGAAACCCTGACCAGCCGTTGGGATTGGGTAAGCGAAGAATTTGGCCGCTGCGTAACCCGTGAAATGAAACGCGTTGACAAAGCTTTTATGGAAAACAAATTTTAATTAAGGCTTAACCAAAGGCCCTTGCCATACCGGCAGGGGTCTTTTTGTTTTGCTAACTGGAAAAAATTATCGCTATATGGTAAAATAATAAGATAGAGCGGTCTTTATCGAAAAAGTTTACTAATATAGATTGGAGGATGGCACTTTGAATAATGACATCCATATAGTTCTTGACAGCATTGCTTCCGCCGGTGAAACCCCGCTGGCGCATGACGCACGCTGCCATATCCTGCCGCTTATTGTGCGCCACGGCGCGATTGAATGGCGCGACGGTGAAAAACAGACGGCAGATATGTTTAAAATGGTGAAGGACAGCGGCGAACTGCCGAAAACTTCCCAGCCGCCCGTGGGCGATTTTCTGGATTTGTTTTACGAGCTTGCCAAAGAAGGCAGGAAGGTTATCGGTATTTTTGTGGACGGCGTTTTAAGCGGCACCTGCCAGACGGCGCAGATGGCGGCGCGTCAGGTAATGCAGGAGCTGCCGGGCGCGGATATTCGCGTGTTCGACAGCAGGACGGCGGCAACGCCTATCAGCGCATTGGCGCTTGACGTTTTGGAACACATTGACGCGGGCGACAGCATGGATGAACTGGAAGCCTTTATTAACGACGCTATTTACAGGACGGAAACTTTCTTTTCCGTAAGCACTCTGGAATATTTGCAAAAAGGCGGGCGTATCGGCGCGGTGGGCGCGCTGGTGGGCAATCTGCTGGGCATCCGCCCGGTAATTACGCTTGATAAAGAAGGCAAGCTGCTGGTGGCGGCCAAATGCCGCACGCGCAGCAAGGTGCTGAACACGATGCTTGAGCTGGCGGAAGCCAAGGGCGAGCCGGAACGCATCTGCATTGCCAACGAAGAAGCGGAAAACGACGCTAAATATCTGTACGAAGAAATGACGAAGCGTTATCCCGGTGTGCCGGTTTTAATGACGGGCATCGGCACGGTGCTGGCTTCGCATTTGGGGCCGGGCTGTATTGGCCTTTTTATACGCACCAAAGCATAAATTTAAGTTTTACCGGCATGGCCGGATTGATAAAAAACAAAGCGGCATGGAGTTTTGCGCATGCCTGATTGGGGGTAGTGATGGACGCGAAACAGACGGCTGTTATTAACGGCCGCGATATAAAAAATATGCTGCTTGGCGCTTACGGCGCGTTTGCGCAAAGCTATAAGCAGATTGACGATTTAAACGTGTTCCCGGTGCCGGACGGCGATACGGGCACGAATATGATGCGCACGATGGAAGCAGTGCACCGCGCGGTGACGCCGCTGGATACGGAATCGGCGGCGGCGGTTGGCGCGGCGGCTGCCAAAAGCGCTATTATGGGCGCGCGCGGCAACAGCGGCGTAATTCTTTCGCAGCTTTTGCGTGGCATTGGGCGCGGGCTGGCAGGCAAGGAGCGCGTTACCGGCAACGAGCTGGGCAAGGCGTTTCAGTTTGGCATTTTGTATGCTTACCGCAGCGTGGCAAAACCTGTTGAAGGCACTATTTTGACGGTGGCACGCGGTATTGCCAAGGCGGCTTACCATGCGGTGCGCCGCGGCGAAGATTTTGTGGAAATTTTAACGGAAGCTATCGACGGCGGCAAAAGGGAACTGGCACGCACGCCGGAGCTTTTGCCTGCGCTGAAGGCTGCGGGCGTGGTTGACGCGGGCGGCCAGGGCTTGATTGTCTTTTTGCAGGGCTGCTTAAACGGCCTTCTGGGCAAGGCAGAACCCGTCGGCGAAGTAAGCACGGCATCCGCGAAAGCGGCGGAATTGCCTGCGGAAGAAGTTGATTTAACCAACCCGTACTGCACGGAATTTATTGTTAAAAACGCCAGCGTTGATGAAAAAACGGTGCGCGCGGCGCTGTTGCCTTTGGGTAATTCGCTGATTGTGGCGGTGATGGACGACATTGTTAAGGTGCATGTGCATACCGCCAACCCGGGCACGGTGTTGCAGCACGGTTTAAGCTGGGGCACGCTGCACGATATAAAAATCGACAACATGGCGGAGCAGCACGAACACCGTGTGTTCAGCGCGGCGGCAGTTGCGCAGCAGCCTAAAAAAGAAGGCGTCGGCCTTGTAAGCGTGGCGGCTGGCAGCGGTATTGCCGAAATTATGCTGGCGCAGGGCGTAACGGATATTATCAGCGGCGGGCAGAGCATGAACCCGCCTGTGGAAGATTTTGTAACCGCTATTGAAAACGGCGCGTACAGCAAATACATTATTTTGCCGAACAACAAAAACATTGTGCTGGCGGCGCAGCAGGCGCAAAAACTGCTTGGCGCGGATAAAGTGGCTTATGTGCCGACAGTGAACCTGGCGCAGGGCATTGCCGCGATTTTGGCGTTTGACACGCAGGCCGATATGGAAGCCAACGTGGAAGCGATGACGGAAGCCATGCAGCAGGCGCATTGTGCGGCGGTAAGCACGGCGGTGCGCGATAGCGTTGTAAACGGTATGCCCATCATTAAGGGCGAATACATCGGGCTGTTGGAAAACAAAATCGTCTGCACCGGCGGCAGCTTAAATGCGGCGGCGGTGGATGCGGTGCATCAGGCCGGTACGGATTGGGAGCTTTTAACCCTGTACTACGGCAGCGAAATTACCGAAGAAGAAGCCAACAATGCGGCGGCAGAGCTTGAAAAAATCTGCCCCGGGGCGGAAGTGCAGGTGCTTAACGGCGCGCAGCCGCTGTACCCGCTGATTATTACATTGGAATAACAAAAATTAAGGCATGCACGCCGCATGCCTTTTGTTTTGGAGGGGACTTATGCAGGAGATTCTGCTGGCGATTGTTCTGGGCATCGCCATTGGGCTGCTTAATTTGTTAAGTTACAAAATAAAAGCCGGTTTAAATAAATTTTCTACAGTGTGCTTGTGCACCATGCTGTTCTGCCTCGGCGCAAAAATCGGCTGCGACGATGCGCTTCTGGCAAAGCTGGGCACGCTGGGTTTGCAGGCAGGGGCAGTTGCTTTTGGCGCTGTGTGCGGCAGCGTGGCGCTGGTGTTTTTGGTAACTAAATTTATCGCCCGCCCGGCGGATGTTGAAGCAGAGGACGGTGACGCCGGATGATTCTGACGATTACCGTGGCATTGTTTTGCGGCATGGCGGCAGGCTATATGTTTTTGGATGTGGGCGATAAGGACACGCTGGATTTTATTTTGATGACGGCGCTGGACATTATGGTGTTTATCGCGGGTATCGAAATCGGCAGCAACAGAGATATTTTAAAGCGCGTATGCAATCTGCACAGCGCGGTGCTGGCGCTTAGCATACCGGCAGCGGTGGCTGTGGGCAGCGTTATCGGTGCGGCGCTTATCGGCATGGCGGTTGGGTTAAGCCTTTATGATGCGGTGCTGGTGGGCAGCGGTTTTGGCTGGTACAGCTTTTCATCCGTAGTTATCAGTGCCATGTACAGTACGGAAATTGGTACGGTATCCTTTTTGGCAAATATGCTGCGTGAACTTTCGGCGTTCTTTTTAATACCGCTTTTAGTGCGCGTGCATAAACTGCTGGCACTTGCGCCAAGCGGCGCGGCGACTATGGACAGCGGCCTGCCGGTAGTAATAAAATATACCAATCTGCATGTGGGGATGTATTCCTTCATCAACGGCTTGGTGCTGACGCTGATAGTGCCGGTGCTGTTATCGTGGCTGTTAAGTTTAAAATAAAAACTGCTCCGCTTTTTAGTGGAGCATTTTTTATTTTTTCTTTAAATTTCGATTACGTCTTTGTATTTACTATATTGCTTTTAATTTTCTTAATCACTCATTCATGTTACTTTTTATAGGCTAAAAAGTAACCAAAAAGCCTTCGCTCCTCAAAAAACTTAACGGCTCAGAATCAAAGAAGAAAAAACTTAACGGCTCAGAATCAAAGAAGTTTGCCACTTGCAGCGCCTACGGAAACTCGCTTCGCTCAGACATCCTCCGGCAAAAGCTGCAAGTGCCTATTTAGTGAAAGTTTCGCCTATTTTTTGAAAGTCGCGGCTCCGCCCAAATTCGTACTTTGGCTACGTTTTTATTTTGGCAGCAATGTTACCGAACTTTTCAGCAGCCTGCTATCATATGATGTGCGCTGACCAATCAAAAAGAAGTTATGAAGTTCGACGCTCGGCAACACGCGGCATCGGATTTTAGCAAGATTTTCTAAGAAAAACGGCAAAAATCAGGTGTTTGAGCGCAGCGAGTTCCGCCAATTTTTGCCGTTTTTAGACAAACATGCTTGCGTTAAGAAATCCGCCTAGCCGCGGAACTTTCTTGCTACTTCTTTAGTTATAAAGAAGTAGGATGAGTGAGAAAATAAAAAAATTAGAAATAATACACTAACTGCAAAGACGTTAACAAAAATAAAAAGAAGAAAAAAAATAACCGGCCTTACTAAACGCAAGACCGGTTATTTTTCATCCGCGTAAGCGGAAACAACATAATGTGAAATATCTTTGTCAACGGATAATAAATATTGACAAAGAATAGGCGATTTTATATAATTATTTTGAAAAAATAGCTTGTAAAGCGCGTATTGCCGTGAGGTAATACCGGAAGGAGGAGCTTATGTTAACCAACAGCGAACTGACCGCCATCCTGCGCGAGAACGGCTTTAAGGTTACGCCGCAGCGCCTTGCTGTGTACGAAACCCTTGCCGCTACGCATGAACATCCCAGCGCCGAGATGCTGTACAAAACGCTGCGCCCCAAATATCCTTCTATGAGTTTTGCTACCGTATATAAAACCGTAGAGATTTTGAACAGGCTGCATGTTATCCAGATTCTTAATACCGGTGAGGACAGCTTCCGTTATGATGCGGATATCAGCGAGCACCATCATGTGCAGTGCACCTGCTGCGGCAAGGTTGAAGATTTGTTCAATGTTGACGACAGCGGTATTATGGCGCAGGCCGAAAAACAAAGCGGCTACAAATTGAGCGGGCATCAGTTTTATTTTTACGGTATCTGCGAAGACTGCCGCAAAAAACACTGAGCGTTTAACGCAGGGGACCCTTTGGGGTCCCGTTTGTTTTTTTACGGCAGCGCTGCCTTATAAAGTTTTATAAAAATTTACTTTTTTATCAACCCTGAACGCTTAACATTTGCTATAATGATAGAGTACAGATTTAAAATTGGGAGGAAGTACCATGGAACTTGCCCGTATTATTGAACATACATTATTAAAACCGGAAGCAACCGTGAAAGACATTATGCAGCTTTGCAACGAAGCTATGGAGCACAAGCTGTACGCCGTGTGCGTTAACCCGTGCTATGTGCCGCTGGCAAAACATTTGCTGCAGGGCAGCGATGTAAAGGTTGTTACGGTGGTCGGCTTTCCGCTGGGCGCGACGTTCAGCTGCGTTAAGGCGCTGGAAGCCAAAACGGCGATGGAGGAACACGCCGATGAAATTGATATGGTTATGAATGTATCCGCCTTTAAAACGGGCGACTACGCCGCTGTGACGGAAGACATCCGCCGCGTGGTTGAGGCCGCTGCGCCCTGCCCGGTAAAGGTTATTATTGAAGCCGCTTATTTAACTCCGCGTGAAAAGCGCACGGCCTGCCGCATTATCTCCGACGGCGGCGCGAAGTTTGTTAAAACTGCCACCGGTTTTGGTAAGGGCGGCGCAACTGTTGAAGATGTTAAGCTGCTGCGCGAGGAAGCCGATAAGTACGGCCTGAAGGTTAAGGCTGCCGGCGGTATCCGCGATGCTGCAACCGCACGCGCGATGGTTGAGGCAGGCGCCGACCGCATCGGTACCAGCGCCGGTGCAGCCATTGCCGCAGGTGAAGCATGACGGGCGAGTTTAAAATCTCCGTTCTGGCCAGCGGCAGTAAGGGCAACGCCACCGTTATCAGCGCGGGCGGCAAAAATATTTTGATTGACGCCGGTATCAGCTGCCGCCAGCTTGTGCAGCGCCTGCGCGATGTAGGCTTGCAGCCGGAGGATCTGGACGCCGTGCTTTTAACGCACGAGCACCGCGACCACGTTAACGGGCTGCCGGTGTTCAGCCGCAACTATCATTTGCCGGTGTTTGCCAACGAGGCGACGTGGCGTTATATCCCCCAAAGGGGAGAGCTGGAGCGCACAAGCTGCCGTTTAATGCCGAAGTTGCTGGAAACGGACGGGCTGAAAATTACAAGCTTTGCCGTGCCGCACGACGCCGCAAGCACCGTTGGCTACGTGTTTACCTGCGCCGGTGCGCGCTGTGTGTACCTGACGGACGTGGGCTTTATTACGGAAGAAATTAAGGAAAACGTGGTGGGCGCGGACACTTTGGTGCTGGAAGCCAACCACGACGAAGAAATGCTTAAAAAAGGCACGTACCCTTACGCGTTAAAGCAGCGCATTCTGGGCACGCGCGGGCATTTATCCAACAATGCTGCCGGGTGGCTGCTTTCGCAGATGGAGCGTTTGCCGGGCGAGGTTTTTTTGGCGCATTTAAGCCAGGAGAACAACACGCCGCAGCTGGCGCTGAAAACTGTGCGCAGCATTCTGGACGCGAAGGAATTGGGCGAAGATACGCAGATTTATGTGACTTCGCAGGACAATATAGTAAAAAATTTTTGAGGGGTGTAAAAATGCAAAAGACGATATTAAAAAAATCACTTAATTTGGTTATGTGCGGTATTTTAAGCACCGCAGTACTTTTGGGCGGCTGCGGCGTTGGCAATACCGCCGAAAAACAAAAAGAAGCGGCGCCCGCTGCGAAGCAGGAAGTAAGGCTTTCCGACGCGCGCAACACGCCGGTAGTGGTGGCGGCGCAAAAAGTTGGCCCGGCCGTTGTCGGTATTACCAACAAGGCTTATGTTCGCGACTTTTTTAACCGCGTGCAGCTGACGGAGCGTGGCACGGGCAGCGGCGTTATTTACGACAAGAGCGGCCTGATTGCCACCAACAACCATGTTGTTGAGGGCGCACAAGAAATTATTGTAAGCCTGACGGACGGGCGCAGCGTTAAAGGCAAGGTGCTTGGCGCTGATGCGGCGACCGACCTGGCTGTTGTAAAAATTGATGTGGACGGCGATTTGCCGGTTGCTGAGTTTGGCGATTCTTCTACTTTGCAGGTAGGCGAGCCTGCCATTGCCATCGGCAACCCGCTGGGACTTGAGTTCCGCGGCAGCGTGACGGTAGGCGTTATCAGTGCGCTGAACCGTTCCATCGAGCTGGGCGACCGCAAATTTACGCTGATTCAGACCGACGCGGCGATTAACCCCGGTAACTCCGGCGGCGCGCTCGTCAATGCGGACGGCGAAGTTGTGGGTATTAACTCTGCAAAAGTTGCTGTCAGCGGCGTTGAAGGCATTGGTTTTGCCATTCCGGTCAACTCTGCCAAACCTATTCTGGACGAGCTTGCCAACCACGGTCGCATTGCCCGCCCGTACATCGGCGCAAGCCTGATTGATAAGGACATCAGCGCGCGCTATGGCTTTGACCTTGATTTGCACGGCGGCATTTTTGTAATGAAAATTGTTACCAACGGCCCTGTTTATAACGCAGGCATGCGCCCCGGAGATATTATCCTGACGTTTGACGGCGCGAAGGTTGAAACTGTGCCCGAACTGCGTGCAAAACTGGCTGAGAAGAAAGTCGGCGACGTGGTGACGATTGTGGTGCTGCGCGCAGGCATTGAACGCAGCTTGCAGGTAACTTTGCAGGAAATGCCGCAGGAGAACTGAGATGAAAATCAGCATCGTCTGCGTCGGCAAGATTAAGGAAAAATACCTGACCGAAGGCATTGCCGAATTTACCAAGCGCCTGACGCCGTACTGCAAGCTGGAAACCATCGCCATCGGCGAAGAAAAAATGCCGGACAATCCTTCGCCTGCCGAAAAAGAGCAGGTGCTGGCGAAGGAAACGGAGCGTTTGCTGAACGCGATACCGCAAAACGCGCATGTGGTGCTGCTGGACTTGCAGGGCAGGGAAGTAACTTCACCCCAGCTGGCGGATTTATTTGACGAGTGGGCGCTGGCAGGCAAAAGCCATATCGCTTTTGTTATCGGCGGCGCATTTGGCTACACCGACGCTTTGCGTAAGCGTGCCGATATGCGCTGGAGCTTTTCCAAACTGACCTTTACGCACCAGATGATACGGCTTTTATTAGTTGAACAAATCTATCGTGCATTTAAAATAAGCCGTGGGGAAAAATACCATTGGTGAAACAAAAAAGAGCAACGAAAGTTGCTCTTTTTTAATGCTTTTTTGCCAGTTTTTCGTTTAACTCGTAAAATCTTTTTTACTTTTTTCAGATTTTCATTCTCAAAGTTTTAATATAGAAATGCCGGATTAATTTAAGAAGTAGTGTTCTGCACTAAAAAGATTTATTAAATTTTTATACAAAAGACGATATGGCCAAGCGTTGGCTATATCGTCTTTTATAATTATGCGTAGAAAATCATTAATGATTTTGCATTTAAAATTAGTGCTTTAATTGTTTTGATAAGATTGGCTAATATTGCTTCATTTGCGGCACGTGGTTAATGGTAACTGTTTAAAGAAGTAAACATGATATAATCCTTTTTGTTCAAATTATAACTTTGAAAATTCAAAGTATACCTTTGTTGTTTAAGTGTTGATTTATGGGATAATTTTATTATAGAGGTGGGAAGAATTTGTTTGCGCTGAAATACAAGGAAATAGGCTTAAAAATTGCTTATTACAGAAAGAAAAAAGGTTATACTCAGGCACAGCTTTCTGAAATGGTGGGAATAAGCAGTAACTACCTTAGTTTAATTGAGTGTGGCAATAAAGGGCAAAGCTATTCTATGGAAACATTATTTAAAATTGCAGAAGCATTGAATGTAAATGTTAATGATTTGCTGGAAGGAATGTAATATGACGCGCTTTGTATGATTGTGTTTTGCAGCTCTTGTTTTGATAAATAATGTACGGATAGCAAGTATGTTATTTACAAATAAATTTAATTTAAAAATTTTTAGAAAGAGGATGATTTGATGAAAAAACGGGATTTAACGAAAAAAGTTTTATGCACTGTTTTAGCAGCCAGCGTCTTTGGCGTTTGTGGCAATGTATTAGCAGCCGAAGATTATGTTGTTGATTCAAACGAACCAATAGCTGGTGCAGATTTAAATGGCAAAAATGTTGTTGTTGCAGGTGAGTTTGGTGAATCTGGCTATAACGTGACTGTTACCGGACAATATAGCATTGAAAATTTGGATATTTCCGGCGAATCAGCAGTTATTTTGAATGATGGCGGTAGTATTAATGACGGCATTTATATGCATTCAGGCGATGAATTGTCTTTAACTGCTAATAACGCTAATATCAGAGGTGCTGTTAAAATTACCGGTGGTTATGCAGAACTTACCGGTGGAAAAATTGTTTCCGGTGGCACATATGAAATAGGACAAGATAAATATTTGCAGGAAGATATTAGAGTTACCGATCAAAGCGGGCTTATAGCTAATGATGTAGAGATTACCGGCGATGTTATGGCTGAAGATCTTGATTCTTTTGTTGAAATTAACGGCGGTACTGTTACTGAAGTTCCATATTATGAAGTTGAAGGAGATCACACTGAGGATCGTCATATCGCAGTAGACGGCGAAGGTAACTTTATTACAGACGGCTACACCGAAGTCCATGCTGAAAAAGGCGGTAAAGTAACAGTTACTGATGCCGTGCTTAATACCGGTGTATCTGCTTTTGGTGAGAACAGTGTAGTAGACGTTAACAACAGCAGCATTAGCACAAAAGGCAGTATTTTTGCAGCAGTAGGCGGTGTAATTAATTTAAATGGTGGTGAAAAGACTGTTTATACCCTTGGCGGCGAAGATGTCTTTATGGCTTTAAGTGGTACTAATATAGATGGTGAGACTGGCACCGGTAAAATTAATTTAAACGGCGGTACTTTAAAAGCTGAAAACTTAAGATATCTGGTTGGCGAAGGTAATCCTTGGGCTCCTGAACTTGAAAAAGATGGTATGGAAATTGTTAAAGGCGGCATTGTGTTAAAAGAAAATGGCGTTATTGAAACCAAGGGCGACCAGATTTTTGAACATGGCGTAGATGTAAGCAGTGATGAAGCTGTACTTAATTCTATTTCCGGTGCTGTAACCAATGACGCTATCAGCTATGAAGGCGGCACATTAAAATTAACTGATGAAAAGTATAGTATAAACTATTTAAATTCTGCTAAAAATGCGCTTGATAGCTTAACTTATGAAAGTGCGACTAGTATCGTTATGACTGGCGATCTTATTACAGAAGATGGAATTAATAAAATAGATGTTGATACTGCTGTTACAATAGGTGATGAACTTGAACTGGATAAAGTAACTGTTAATGCTGATAAGAATTTACTTGTTGGTTCTACTTCTGATTCTGCAAGCGGAAATATTGACGGTGTAGAAGTTGAAGATAAAGTAGCCAACGGATTTAGTGCCGGTAAATTAAATTTGGCAGCAGATTCTACCGGTATGGTTATTACCAATGACAAAAACGTAACCCTTGGTGGTACGGCCGGTGGTGAATTGATTACCGTTGACGGCAAAACTGCTGATGTTAAAGTTGTTGTTGGTACGACGAAGAGTGTTGATGGTGAAGCTGCCAAAACCGGTTCCTTCACTGTTGGCAACAGCTTAGCAACAAGTGATACCGTATATAACTTAAGTGGCAGTGTAACTGTTAACGAAGGCAGTGCCCTTAACGTAAACGGTAAAACTACTGTAACCGGTGGTGTAGAACTTAACAGCGGTGCTGTTAATGTTGGCAACGGCACTTTGGTAACGGATATTACTGCTAAAGGCAATACTTCTATTACCGGTGCTGCACAGGTTGGCACTTTAACAGGCGCAGCTGATGCCGTTATCAATATCGGCAATGCCGATAAAGCAGGCAACGTAACTGTTAAAGAAACTGCTCTTAACGGTGCAACTGTATTCCTTGACCCGGCATGGGAAAACGGCACTGAAATTACTGACGCCAGCAAGATGGCTGTTGCAGGTACAGACGGCAAGGTAATGCTTGACGGCAACTATGTTGTAGGTCAGAACTCCGTAATGAGTTTTGGCGTTGCTAACAACGAAAAAGCACAGGAAACTTTTGCTAAAACCGGTTTAACCTGGGGCGAAGATGCTGTTACTGCCGGTTTGTATATCAATGGAACTTTAAATGTAGCTGGTGGTTCTGTTGTAGTTGACGGCAGCTTGGAAAAAGCCCCTGCGGCTCCTGCTAATGGTACTTTTGAGGCAAAAGCAAATTCCGTTGTAATGGTAGATGGGCAGAGCATTAAAGAAAATGCTGCAATTACCGGTGTAACTGAAGCGAATGTTGATATTAATGAAAGCAGCAAACTTTACATTGACGGTGCTAAAAAGAATGAAACTTATCATGTAATTGACGGTGTTACTACTAAAGGTTGGGCTGATGAAAACATTATCAGCAACAATGCATTGCTTGTATTTACCGGTGAAAATGCTGACAATCAGTTTAATGTAAGAGGAGAATACGATAAAGTTGCTAATGTTTACGGTGCAGATGCAGTAGAAATTTCCAATGTTGTAGATGCAACCTTGGCTGCTAAAGACGAAGGCGACGCAGCATTCGACTTCTTTAATGCCGCAGCCAACAGCAATAACAATACAACTAAAGACGCTCAAATTGCAGCCTTCAACAGCGCAGCAAACATGGGTGAGCTTGCAGGCGTTAACCATGGCACTTACAGCATGAGCAATGCTATGACCGACGCTGTTGCACATCATTTAAGCCTTGCAACCCACGGCGAACAGGATAAAGACATCTGGGCACATTACATCCATAATAAAGAAGATATCGACGGCATGGATTTGGGCGGTATTGAAGGCAGCTATGATGCACAGTACAACGGCATTGTAGTCGGCAGCGACCTTTACAAAAACGGCAAAGTTACCGCAGGCGTTGCATTAAGCTATGCTGATGGCAACATTGACGGCAGCAACATTGCAGCTACTACTAAAAACGACGCTGAATACTACGGCGCAAGCCTGTATGGCCGCATTGACAATGGCAACAGCGCAATCCTTGGCGACATCAGCTACCTGCACAGCGATAACGATATTACCCAAAATAACAGCGGTCAGGAAATTACCGCTTCCGCTGACGCAGACGCATTCAGCATTGGTATCCGCGCAGAGCAGGCTTATGAAGCAGGCGCAGGCAAATTTGTACCGTATGCAGGCATCCGCTACATGCACTTTGGCGCAGGCAACTATGACAACAGCCTTGGCATGAGCTATGACGCTGATGACCAGAACCTGTGGCTGCTGCCGGTTGGCGTAACCTACAGCGCAGAAGTACAGAGCGGCGACTGGACGGTTAAACCGGTTGCAGAAGTGGGCTATGTATGGACTATGGGCGACCGTGATACCGATATGACCGTAAGCCTTAATGGTGCGGCAGACAGCTTCGGCTTTGAAACTGCTGACAGCGGCAGCTTTATCGGCAGACTCGGCATTGAAGCTGAAAAATCTAACGTAACTTATGGTTTGGGTTATGAATATCAGAAAGGTGATACTGTAAAAGCCAACAAATGGATGGCTAACCTGACCTTCAGCTTCTGATAAAGTGTGCTAACGAAAAGTTACACAGAAAATCCCCTTAATAAAACAAAAAACCGCAGCTTCGGCTGCGGTTTTTTACTTATAACTTGTTGCCTTGTTATTAAAGTAAGCTGCAAAACAATGGCGATTATTTTGTCATTTTATGAAGATAGCCAACATTACGGCCATGTTATGTTGTATAATTTATATAAGTAACAATAACTTGTGTATTTAAACAGATTAGAACGGAGTTGCCGCAATGGTAAAACGCAAAGAAAATTTACAATTCGTTAAAAACAGATTGCTTAGTATGTATGCCAGGCTTGCCGAGGGACATACGCTTTATAAACAGGAAGAAGCCGTAAGGTTTAACTGTTCTTTAAGGTCGATACAAAGAGATTTTGATGATTTAAGGGCGTTTATTGCAAACCAAAGTGAACAAAACGGCATTATGCAGCAGCTTTTGTATGACAGAAAAATCAACGGCTATAAATTAGTGCCGCCTGCCCGCAGTTTATTAAGCAACGAAGAAGCTTTCGCCGCCACTAAAATATTACTGGAAAGCAGAGCCTTAATGAAGGCAGAGATGTTCCCCATGTTAGATAAAATGGTTTCCTGCTGCGTTCCTTATGAAAATCAACGGCACATTAACGAACTGATAGCTAACGAAAAATTTCATTATACGGAACTGCATCATGGGGAATTGCTTTTAGAAAGATTATGGCAAATTTCTCAGGCTATAAGAGCGCATAAAGAACTGCAAATAACTTATTACAGACAGAACGGTTCTAAAGTCAACCGGCTTATTAAACCGTTAAGCATCATGTTTTCCGAATTTTATTTTTACCTGATTGGCATTATTGACGACGCCGGAAGCAAGACCAAAATAACTTACAAAGAAGGCTGCGAAGAATTGCCAACCATGTACAGAATTGACAGGATAAAAACCTGCAAAGTAACTGATAAACGCTTTAAAGTACCGTATGAAAACAGATTTGAAGAAGGCGTTTTTAGAAAGAGAGTACAGTTTATGTACAGCGGCAAACTGCATAAGCTGAAATTCTGGTTTAGAGGCCCATCTTTGGAAGCCATCCTTGACCGTATCCCCACCGCAGAAGTTTTAAAGCACACTGAAAAAGGCTTTTTAATCGCTGCCGAGGCTTACGGCGAAGGAATAGAAATGTGGCTTAAAAGCCAGGGCGATAATGTGGAAATGGCAGATTAGTTAAACAAGGCAAGACCTGTACCCAAAAGATTTATTAAGATTTTATACGGATTTGAACGGTATTTATAAAATCAGTAGTGGCAGCAAAACAAAAACCGCAGCATTTGCTACGGTTTCTATTTTATATTCTGTTTGCCAGTTCTTCATCCAATTTACAGAACATATCGTAATATTTGGCTTTAGTGTCGCGTACTATTTGGATGGCAATGGCGCTGTTGTAGGCGTGGGCTACATTATTGCGTGTTGCCAGTGCTTCCAGCCAAAGCTGTTCGTCATTAATCATGCCTGTTTTGTAGGCGGCTTTTAAAATGCTTTTGGGCGAGCCTGTTGCTGCTTCCGTTACGCCTTCTTCCGCAAGTATTTCCTTCATTGCTTTCCACGATTGCTCAAAGCAGATTTCATAAAGTGCAACCAGCCCCGTAAGCACTACGTTGTCGTAAGGCTCATCGTAGCGGTAAATATCTTTTAAATTTTTCAGCGCGGCTTTAAAGTTATCATATTTTTTCATAAAGGGTAATTCCTTCCCGTTCTATTGATTGCAAAAGCTCCGGCTGCACCGGTTTATCCATATCAACTATATCAAAAGTCAGCAGCGTGCTTGTTTCTTCCATATCCGCTGCAAACAGCGCCGTGTTGCCGCCTGTTACGGCAAGGTCAATGTCGCTTGTTTTTTTATAATCGCCGCGGGCGCGCGAGCCGAACAAAATTACTTTGCTGAGCTTGTTTTGCACGGCGGCGGTGCGGATTTCTTCAATTACCAAAGGGCTGATGCCGGTATTTTTCATGGTGCCCTCCTGTTTTGTGGTTTATATAATTAGTATATCATAATTTTTAATACACCAACATCCCGATAATGCCGCTGATGAGCATTAAGCTGATGGCGCCGACTTTGCGGTAGTAGTGCAGGTAAAACAGCAGCAGCAGCACCGGTATGCCGATGGGGTTGAAGGTGCTGCTTTCGGCAGCGGTGTTTTCAATCGGGAACAGGGTGATGTTTAAAAAGAAGATGACGGCGGTAATCATAAAGGCAATAACCGCAGGGCGGATGCCGCACAATGCCTGCTGCACCAGCGTGGATTTGCTGAATTTTTCCAGCGAGCGCGCGACAAAATAAACGATGATGAACGACGGCAGCGATACGCCGAGCGTGGCGATGAAGGAGCCCATAAATGCGGGGAACCATTCCGGCCCGCAGACGCGTGCGCCGACGTAGGTGGCGGAGTTGACGGCAATCGGGCCCGGCGTCATCTGCGAGATGGTGATAATGCGGGCGTATTCGGCCGCCGGTATCCACCCATGTGCAAGGACTTCCTGCTGGATGACGCTGACCATGGCGAGCCCGCCGCCGAAGGAGAACAGGCCGATTTTAAAGAAGACGAAGAACAAATCCCAGTAAATCATTTTTCAGCCCTCCCCAGCAAACGGTATGCGGCAATGGCGTACAGCGCCGCAGCGATAACGGTGGACGCGATGCCGAAGCCCAAAACGTAAATTTCCGCCACGGAAGCGGCGAGGATAACCCAGCCCAGCTTGTTGCTGACGGAGGATGCAAACATTTTTTTAGTGGCGACAACCAGCAGCACGGTAATGGCGGCGTTGACACCGGCGAAAAATTTTAAAATGTAGGCGTTGCTGTCCAGCCCGCTGGAGGCGAACAGCATAGCAATGGCAAAAATGATTATGAAGGACGGCAAAATTACGCCCAGCGTGCAGACCAGTGCGCCTGCAATGCCTGCGAGGCGGTACCCCAAAAACGTGGCGGAGTTGACGGCGATAACGCCCGGCAGCGATTGGGCGATTGCCAGTACGTCGGTGATGTCCTTATCGTCAATCCAGCCCTGTCGTTCCACAAATTCGTCGCGGATTAAGGGAATCATGGCGAGCCCGCCGCCGATGGTGAACAGGCCTATTTTAAAAAACACGTTGAACATGTGTAAAAAACTTACTTGCTTTTGCTGCATGGTTACACTTCTTTCTTAAAACGGTTAAGATATTTATATTATCGCTTAAAAGTAAGGGGTTGGCAAGTAAAATGGGTGGGAATTTGTGTTTTGGTTTT
The DNA here is from genome assembly GCA_949295115.1 of uncultured Phascolarctobacterium sp. Lineage (GTDB taxonomy): Bacteria > Bacillota > Negativicutes > Acidaminococcales > Acidaminococcaceae > Fusicatenibacter_A. The sequence goes on along the minus strand of CASFJU010000002.1, from coordinate 98,970 downwards.
TGTTTTGGTTGCGGCTTTGAATGTAGGATAGTGCTTTTTAACTTTTAGTATCTCATTCATCTTCATTCTTTTGACGGAGCAAAAGAACGAAGCAAGAAAACTCCTGCGGCTAGCAAAAATTTACGGATTTTGTTGCTAAAGCAAAAAATCCGCACGCGTCCCGCCGCAACCAATAAAAATTTCCACGGAACTCGCTTCGCTCAGACACCGGGAAATTTTTATTGCTCTTTATCAATGCCGCTAAATTTTTAATGCCGCGCTCCGCCCAAATTCGTACTATGGCTGCTTTTTTATTTTGATTATATTGTTACCGAACTGTTTAGCAGCTTGTTATCCTACGATGTGCGCTAACCAATCGGTAAGAAGTTATAAAGTACGACGCTCGGCACCACGCGGCATCGGACGGATTTTAGCAACATTTATTAAAGAACAACTGCAAAAATCGAACCTGAGCGAAGCGAATTTCGTATTTTTGTAGTTGTTATGCTAATAGTTGCGTAGCAAGCAGCGTCAGCGGCGAAGCGGGAAAATCCGCCTAGCCGCGGAACTTTCTTGGTTCGTTCTTTGGTTACAAAGAATGAACATGAGTAATAAACTAAAATATTTAAAGCACTATCCTAACTACAAAGGTGAAACAAAAAAACCGCCCTGACTTTTATCAGGGCGGTTGCTATTATATCTTAATGCTTCTGCATTTCCACGTCCACCGACGTTTTCCATTTCAGTACAAGTGCGACGATGAGGCTTAACACAAACGCTGCGGAAAATACGTACAGCGTGGCTATGTAGCCGCTGGTGGTTTCGCGCATCCACGATAATAGTAGCGGGCCTGCGATGCCTGCCATGCTCCACGCGGTTAAAATTTTGCCGTGGATGGCGCTCAGTTCCTTCGTGCCGAACAGGTCGCTTAAATAAGCCGGCATGCACGAAAAGCCGCCGCCGTAGCAGGAGATGATGATGAACACCAAAAGCTGGAACAAAAGCGCGTCCGCCGTCTGCGCCAGCAGGTAAAACGCGGCAATTTCTATCACAAAAAACAAAACATAAACGGCGCGCCTGCCGATGTAATCCGAAACTGTTGACCAAGCAATGCGACCGCCGCCGTTAATCAGCCCGATGATGCCAACCATGGAAGCCGCTGCTTCCGGCGTCATGCCGACAACCTCCTGCGCCATAGGCGAGGCAACGGCGAGCAGCCCAATGCCGCAGGTGATGTTGGTAAAAAATATCCACCAAAGTGCGTAAAACTGCCAGGTTTTAAGCGCCTGTGCCGCTGTATAACTTTTGGGCGCAAGCAGCGTTGTGTAATTGCCGCTTTGCGCGGATTGCTGCTGCGGCTGTGCTTTGGGCGGTTCCAGATACGATGCCGACAGCGCCATAATGACCATGTATGCCACGCCCAAAATGATAAAGTTCTGCGCTAAACCGTAATTGGCAACCAGATACTGCATTAAAGGCCCGGCGATTAGACTTGCAAAGCCGAAGCCCATAATGGCAAGCCCGGTGGCAAAGCCACGGTTGTTGGGGAACCATTTAACCAGCGTCGATACCGGCGTGATGTAGCCGACGCCTAAACCAATGCCGCCGATAAAACCGTAGAACAAATACAACAGCGCAAGGCTTTCGAGATGTACCGCCAGCGCTGTGCCAAGCATGCCAGTGCCGAAGAACAGTGCGCTGGTAAAGCCGCTTTTGCGCGGGCCGTGCTTTTCAACGTAGCCGCCCAAAAAGCCTGCGGATAAACCCAAAAACAAAATAGCAATGGAAAAAGTCCATGTCGTTTGCTGCAAGGTAAAGCCAAGCTGCTGCATAATGGGGCGCGTCAGCACGCTCCACGCATAAACGCTGCCGATGGAAATGTGGATGCCGACTGCCGCCAGTGCGATAAGCCATCTGTTTTTCATAAAAAATCTCTCCTTTCAATTACAAAGGAGAGAACCGACCGGATAACAAAAGCCGTCCGGGCACTTCTCTCTGCCCAGACGGCCGGCTAATCTTACAGCAGCGCGGTCCACGTGGTTAGTTCCACTTATATCCGTCAGTCCCGCGGCGCCTATGCAATTTGTATAGGTTTATTATATCAGCCGCAGGGTTTTTGTCAAGTAAATCTGCGCGGGCGCAAAGGCGTTTTGTTTTTGCGGCAAATTGTGTTAAGATATAAACAGACTTTAGTAATGAGGCGGTTTTTATGATTTTAAGCGTTGAAAATTTGGGGCACAGCTACGGCGTGCGCACTTTGTTTAAAAATATCAGCTTTAATATAGAAGACGGCGACAAAATCGGTGTTATCGGCGTTAACGGCACGGGCAAAAGCACGCTGCTGCGCGATATTGCGACCGGTGATCCCAGCGAGGGCAAAATTACCAAAAACGGCGCGTGCGTGATTGAATATTTGCCGCAGGCCCCGGCGTTTGACCCGGAGGCGACTGTGTTGGAGCAGGTGTTCCGCGGCGAATCGGCGCAGCTTGACGTGGTACGCCGTTATGAGGCGGCAGTGCAGCGTGCGGCTTCAATGCCGGAGGACGCGGCGGCGCAGAAGGCGCTTTTAGCCTTGCAGCAGGAGATGGACGAAAAATTTGCGTGGCAGCTTGAAAGCGAAGCCAAAGCCGTGCTTGATAAACTTGGCATTACGGATTTAGAGCAGCCGATGAAGGAACTTAGCGGCGGCCAGCGTAAGCGCGTGGCACTGGCAGGTGTTTTGGTGCGCCCCAGCGACCTTTTGATTTTGGACGAGCCGACCAACCACATGGATAACGACACGGTGGCGTGGCTGGAGGAAGTTTTGCAGAAGCGCAAGGGCGCGCTTTTGATGGTTACGCACGACCGTTACTTTTTTGACCGCGTGGTAAACCGCACGCTGGAAATTGACGGCGGCGAAGGTTATTTATACACCGGCAATTACAGCCTGTTTTTACAAAAACGCGAGGAACGCCGCATTGCTGCTGCGGGTGCTGCCCAGCGTTTGCGCAATGTGTACCGGCGCGAACTGGCGTGGATAAGCCGCGGGGCGGAAGCACGCCGCACCAAAAGCAAGGAGCGTATTGAGCGTTTTAACGCTTTGAAGGAAGAAGTAAACAACATCAAAAAAGAAGCGCAGCTGGAGATTTCTTCCGTCGGCTCGCGCCTTGGCAAGACGATTATCGAGCTGGAAGGAATCGGGCTGGATTACGGCGGCAAAACTTACATCAATGATTTCAGTTACATCATTTTGCGCAACGACCGCATTGGCATTGTCGGGCCTAACGGCAGCGGCAAAAGCAGTTTGATGGATATTATCGCCGGAAGGCTTACGCCGACGCGCGGCACGCTGAAAGTGGGGCAGACGGTTAAAATTGGCTATTTTGCGCAGCACAGCGAGTTTAAGGACGCAGACTGCCGCGTTTTGGAATACATTAAAAATGTGAGCGACTACATTGAAACGGCGGACGGCATGCGCATAACGGCGGCGCAGATGTTGGAACGCTTTTTGTTCCCGCCGGAGCTGCAATGGGTGCCCGTCAGCAAATTAAGCGGCGGCGAAAAACGCCGTTTGTACCTGTTAAGCGTTTTGATGAGCGCGCCGAATGTGCTGATTCTGGACGAACCGACCAACGACCTTGACATACCGACGCTTTCGGTGCTTGAGGATTACCTTGATACCTTTAACGGGGCGGTTATTGCCGTATCGCACGACCGTTACTTTTTGGACCGCTTTGCCGGTAAAATTTTCGCCTTTATGGGCGGAGGTGAAGTGCGCCAGTTCATCGGTGACTACACGCAATACGAGCAGGCCTGCGCCGAAGCGCAAAACCTTGCAAGGCAGGAAGAGCGCGCGCAGGCGGCAACCAAACCGCAGCCGCGCGAGGAAAAACAGCGTGCGCCCAAAATGACTTACAAGGAAAAACTGGAATACGAACAGATTGAGCAGGTTATCGCGCAGGCGGAGGCGGAGCTGAAAATGACGGAGATGGAGATTAACGCCTGCGGCACTGATTTTGTAAAACTGACGGAGCTGACGGCACGCCAGCAGGAGCTTACGCAGCGCATCAGCGATTTGACCGACCGCTGGGCGTACCTTGAGGAACTTGCCGAAGTGGAAGCAGCAAAATAGAAAGGATTTTTATGTTAGGCAAAAAGAACGCAGTGCGCTTAAGGCGGCTGCTGGACGTAATGATACCTATTTTAATAACGCAAACAGCCATTATGGCGATGAACTTTTGCGATTCGGCCATGAGCGGGCATGCCGGTGCTGTGCATTTAGCCGGTACTGCTATCGGCGGCAATTTGTGGATGCCTGTTATGGCTTCGCTGAACGGCATTTTGTTGGGCAGCATGCCGATAATTGCGCACCTTTTAGGGCGCGGCGAGCGGCAGAACATCGGTAATGTGGTACGCCATACCATGCTGCTGGCAACGGCGTTTTCCGTTGCGCTGCTTGTTTTGGGCGTACTGTTTCTGGATGACTTGCTGGGCACCTTCGGGCTGGAGCCGGACGTGCATTACATTGCCAAAATGTATATCGCCGCTATCGGCGTGGGCGTGCTGCCGTTTTTCTTATCGACGGCGCTGCGTGCGCTGGTTGATACCAGCGGCTACACCGGTATAACGATGAAGATTTATCTGCTGGCGTTGCCCGTCAACGCCTTTTTAAACTACTGCCTGATTTTCGGCGAGTTCGGCGCGCCCAGACTTGGCGGCATCGGCGCTGGGCTGGCGACCGGCATAACCTACTGGCTGGAGTTTTTTATTTTCATCTACGTTGTGCACAAGCTGCCCGCGTTTGCACCGCTGCGCATTTTTACGGATAAATTCAAACTGGACTGGGCGCAGCTGAAAGAAAACCTTTCGCTCGGCATCCCCATGGGCGCGGCAATTTTTATGGAATCGAGCATTTTCGGCGTTATCGCCGTGTTTATCGCCAAATTCGGCACAATCATCATTGCGGCGCATCAGGCGGCGATGAGTTTTACATCATTGCTGTATATGGTGCCGTTAAGTTTCAGCATGTCGCTGACCATCGTCGTCGGCGTGGAAGCCGGTGCGCGCCGTTTTGGCGAAGCGCTGCGCTACAGCCTGCTGGGCATTGCCTGCAATTTAACGGTGGCGGTTGCGCTGACAATTTTTGTACTGCTGGACCGCGAGCTGATTGCCGGTCTGTACACGTCCGAACCGGTGATTATCAGCCAGACCGTTGCCTTTTTGTTCTACGCCATGTTCTTTCAGGTTATGGACGCCACCGCCGCGCCGATACAGGGGATCCTGCGCGGGTATAAGGACGTTAAATCAACCTTCTGGGCTGGGCTTGCAGCCTACTGGCTGATATGCCTGCCGCTCGGCTGTTGGTTCGACTACGGGCTGAACATGGGACCGAACTCCTACTGGCTCAGCCTTGATATAGGGCTTTTATGCGCCGTCGCATTTTTAGGCGGCAGGTTTATTTACTTGCAGCGTAAGATAAAGGTGAATGGTGGGTTGTGATTTTTTGGTTACGGCTTTGTATGTAGTATAGTGCTTTTTAACTTTTATTTATGTTTCGCCTTTGCATTTACGATATTACTTTTAATTTTTTTATCGCTCATTCATGTTACTTTTTATAGGCTAAAAAGTAACCAAAAAGCCTTCGCTCCTCAAAAAACTTAACGGCTCAGTAAAAAGTAACCAAAAAGCCTTCGCTCCTCAAAAAACTTAACGGCTCAGAATCAAATAAGTTTGCCACTTGCAGCGCCTGCGGAAACTCGCTTCGCTCAGACATCCTCCGGCAAAAGCTGCAAGTGCCTTGTTAGTTAAAGTTTCGCCTATTTTTTGAAAGTCGCGCTCCGCCCAAATTCGTACTTTGGCTACGTTTTTATTTTGGCAGCAATGTTACCGAACTTTTCAGCAGTCTGCTATCGTGCGATACGCACTGACCAATCAAAAAGAAGTTGCGAAGTATGACGCTCGGCAACACGCGGCATCGGATTTTAGCAACATTTGCTAAAGAACAACTGCAAAAATCGAACCTGAGCGAAGCGAATTTCGTATTTTTGTAGTTGTTATGCTAATAGTTGCGTAGCAAGCCGCGTTAGCGGCGAAGCGGGAAAATCCGCCTAGCCGCGGAACTTTCTTTAGCTGAGTCGCCAATTAGAAACGAGCCGAAGACGAAGTTTATAATTGTGCCAGCGAAGCTACGCAAATTTTGCGACTGAATAAGAAGCGAAATTTACGCTACCTTAATTTTCTTTGGTTAGAAAGAATGAACATGAGTAAAAAAGTAAAATTTGTAAGCAGTATCGTAACTGCAAAGACGTATACTAAACTAAAATAGTTAAAAGGAAAAATCATGGAATTTTAAACGCCGTTAATAAAATCTGCGGCGCAGTGATAATAATTTATGGGCTGAAACTACTATGGCATTTTGTTGAGATGATATAAAAACAAACCCTGCTGTTTAATGCGGCAGGGTATTTTATTTTGTATGCCTGATTTGCATATAATCGCATTCAAAACAAGTATTTGTATGTAAAGCAGGGCTGTAATAAAATAAAAGCACGGAAGAAAGCCGTAAAAATTTTAAAGATGAAAGGAAGATACCTATGAAACTTAAACGTAAACTTTTGGCACTGGCAGTGGGCATGGCGGTTTTGGGCTGCGGCAGCGCACTGGCAGCAGAAGCGGACGGTCATCCGGACAATTTTTACAAAAGCGATAAAGTAACCGTGCAGGACGTAAAATTTAACAACCAATACAAAATGAAAGTGGCGGGGCATCTGTTTACGCCTAAAGTTAAAAACGCCAACAACGGTGCGGCGGTAATTGTAGGCCACCCGATGGGCGCCGTTAAAGAGCAGAGCGCAGATTTGTACGCTACCAAGCTGGCGGAACAGGGTTTTACCACGCTTTCTATCGACCTTTCCTTCTGGGGCGGCAGCGAAGGTGAACCGCGCAACGCCGTATCGCCGGATATTTATGCCGAAGATTTCAGTGCGGCGGTTGATTACCTTGGCACCAGCGGATTGGTTGACCGTGAACGCATCGGCGCTTTGGGTATCTGCGGCAGCGGCAGTTTTGCCATCAGTGCAGCTAAAATTGACCCGCGCATTAAAGCAGTAGCTACCGTAAGCATGTACGATATGGGCGACGCCAACCGTAACGGGCTGCATAACGGCGTAACGCTGGAAATGCGCAAACAGGCAATGGCAGAAGCTGCTGAACAGCGTTATGTGGAATACCTTGGCGGCGAAACAAAATACACCAGCGGTACGGTGCATGAAATTAACGAAAACAGTACGCCGATTGAACGTGAATTTTATGAATATTACCGTACTCCGCGCGGCGAGTTTACCCCGGCAGGCAGCAGTCCGCTTTTAACAACACACCCCACGCTGACCAGCAACGTAAAATTTTTAAATTTCTATCCATTCAACGATATTGAAACTATTTCTCCGCGTCCACTGCTGTTTATTACCGGCAGCGAAGCGCATAGCCGCGAGTTCAGCGAAAAAGCGTATACCCGCGCGGCAGAGCCGAAGGAACTGTTTATTGTGCCCGGCGCAGGACATGTTGACCTGTATGATAAAACCGACATTATTCCTTTTGGCAAACTGACGGACTTTTTCGGCAGCGCGCTGAAATAAAAGTTTAAACAAAAAAAGCACAGCATTTTATTGCTGTGCTTTTGCTTTTTTATTTTTCGTTAACTATCAATGCCATAACAACCAAATCGGTTTTGCTGTGGGCATTGTTGCCGATGCTGTGGCTTTCGCCTTCGGCGCAGTAGGCAACGTCGTCGGGAAACAGTTCGGTTTCAGTTCCGTTGTCGTTGTATTCGGCAGTGCCGCTTAAAATATACAGCGTTTCGCTGGTGCCTTCGTGCTTGTGGTAGCCAAGGCTGCACCCCGGTTTTAAAATTACGCGGGCGTAAGCTGCAATTTTGCCGCCGTAAACGCTTTCGTCAATAATGTGTTCCATAATGGTGGTGCCGGTGCCGCCGGCGCGTTTTTCAAAGTAATCGGTTTTTCTGTCTGTTACAAGCATGGTTTTCGCTCCCTCTGTAATAAAATTAACACAATGGGTTATTCGCAGCGGCGCGGCAAAAATCCTGCGAAAAAAATTTAAAAAATTTTCATTTTACCTCTTTACAAATTTAGCGAACTAAAGTATAATCTAAAACATAACAACGATATTTAATTTTTTGAAGGGGGATTTTGAAATGAAAAAATTATTGGTACTGGCGATGACTTTAATTACCGCGCTGTGTCTGGTAGCAGGCTGCGGCAGCGACGGCCCGAAAAAAATGGTGGTAGGCCTTGACGATAACTTTGCACCGATGGGCTTCCGCAATGAGAAAAACGAAATCGTCGGATATGACATTGATATGGCACGCGAGGCCTGCAAACGCGCAGGGCTTGATGTTGAGTTCAAACCTATTGACTGGGCTTCTAAAGAAGCTGAAATGAAGGGCGAACGCATCGACGCTATCTGGAACTGCTTTACCGTTAACCCGGAACGCGCTGAAGTTTATCAGCTTTCCAAACCTTACATGAAAAACGCTCAGCTGATTGTTGTACCGGCAAATTCCACCATCAACGCTATTGCTGATCTGGCAGGCAAGGTTGTAGCTGTGCAGGATGACAGCACCGGTTCTTACATCATCGACGGCAACGACGAAATGCGCAACAGCCTGAAAGAATACAGAAAATATCCTGACTTTGCAGCCGTTTACATGGATATCGACAGCGGCCGCGTTGAAGCAGCAGTTGTTGACGCTGTGCTTGCCCGTTACTATGACAGCAAGAACCCCGGCAAATACAGAATCCTTGAAGAAAACCTTGGCGATGAAGTTGTAGCGGTTGCCTTCCGTAAGGACGACAAAGAATATGCTCCGCTGATTGACAAGGCTCTGGATGAAATGAAAGCCGACGGCACTGCCAAAAAGATTTCCGAACAGTGGTTCAATGCCGATTTGACCAATTATTAAGATTTAGTTAAGCTGCGGGCCGGTGGCGTTGCTGCCGGTCCGTAAAACCGTTAATGCCCGAGGAGTTTGAAATGGATTATATTATCAGTATCCTGCCGCAGATGTGGGAGGGAACCCTTGAAACTATCAGATTGTTTACGATAACGATTGTGCTGTCGATACCGCTGGGCGTTTTGCTCGCGCTGGGGCGCGTATCCGGCCTTAAGCCGCTGCGTGACGCGATTGGCGTTTATGTGTGGCTGCTGCGCGGGACGCCGCTGATGCTGCAATTATTGTTTGTGTATTACGGCCTGCCGTTTATACCGGGCGTGGGCATCAGGCTGGATGACTTCCCCGCAGCGATTTTAGCGTTTGTGCTGAACTATGCCGCATACTTCTGCGAGATTTTCCGTGCAGGCATTCAGGCGGTGCCGAAGGGACAGTACGAGGCTGCCCGCACTTTGGGCATGAATTATGTGCAGACGATGCGCCGCATTGTGCTGCCGCAGGTGTTCCGCATTATTTTGCCGCCGGTAAGCAACGAAACGATTACGCTGGTTAAGGATACTTCCTTAATTTATGTGCTGGCGATGAACGACCTTCTGCGCACAACGCGCAACCTGGTGCAGCGCGATTTCAGCATTACGCCGTTTTTGGTGGCCGGCGTGTTTTACCTGTTGATGACGCTTGTTTTAACTTACGGCTTTAACAAGCTGGAGCGCAAATATTCGCGCTATGAGTGAGGAGCAGTACGATGAACAAAATTAAGGCAGAAAATATCTATAAAAGTTTTCAGGGGCTTGAGGTTTTAAAGGGCATTAACTTGAGTGTCGATGAGGGCGAGGTTGTGGCTGTTATCGGCCCCAGCGGCGGCGGTAAAAGTACGTTTTTGCGCTGCCTGAACAAGCTGGAGATTATCGACAAGGGCAATATTATTATCGACGGTGAAACGCTTGCGGAAACAAAACCGGACGGGCAGGTTGTGTACGCGCCGGGCGACGAAAGCCGCCGTATCGCCTGCAAAATGGGTATGGTGTTTCAGCAGTTTAATCTGTTCCCGCACATGACGGTGCTGGAAAATTTAATTGAAGCGCCGGTGCAGGTGCAGAAGCGCAATCGCGATGAGGTTATTGAAGAAGCCAAAGTGCTTTTAAGCAAGGTTGGCCTTTTAGAAAAAGCGCATGAATATCCGCGCCGTTTAAGCGGCGGGCAGCAGCAGCGCGTGGCGATTGCAAGGGCGCTGGCGACAAAGCCTGCCATTATGCTGTTTGACGAACCGACATCGTCACTTGACCCGGAACTGACGGGCGAAGTTTTGCGCACCATGCGCGAACTGGCAGAAGAAAAAATGACGATGGTGGTTGTAACGCACGAGATGGGCTTTGCCCGCGAGGTTGCCACCAAGGTGCTGTTTATGGCTGACGGTTATGTGCAGGCCGAAGGCACACCGCAGGAAATTTTTGAAAACCCCCAGAACGAAAGATTAAAAGCATTTTTACACAAGGTGCTGAAATAAAGAATATGCCGCTGTGGAATTTACCGCAGCGGTTTTTTATGTTTAGAAAAGTGTGTTTCTTGTCATATTTTGTCATTTGTCACGACTTGTCATGTTTAAATACATTATAATTAAATTAAGGAAAATATTGTGTTCGGATAAAATAAAAGGTCTTAAAATTTTTAAGTAATGGAGCGGATTAAAATGACCTTTACGATGAAGAATTTTACTGTTTCGGCAATTCAAATGAAATGTATATTGAAAGACAAGCAGGCTAATTTAGAGCATGCAGCCGAGTTTATAAAAATCGCTGCAGAGCGTGGCTCGGATTTGATTGTATTACCTGAATTGTTCAGTACAGGTTACAGAGTTGAGAATGCGGATGCCGAACTGGCAGAACCGATACCCAGCGAAACAACTTTGTGGATGCAGTGTCAGTCTGAAAAATATAATGCCTATATTGCAGGAGGCATTATAGAAAAAGCTGCTGACGGAAAGATATATGATACTGCCGTTATAACAGGTCCGGATAATTATCTTTTTAAGTACCGGAAAATGCATTTATGGGGTGCAGAACCGCCGCGTTTTTCACGTGGTGATGAACTGAAAATAGCTGAATTGCCGTTTGTAAAAGCAGGACTCCTGATTTGTTATGAAGTAGGTTTTCCGGAACAGGCAAGAGTGCTGGCTCAAAAAGGCGCAGAGGTAATTATATATGTATCTGCTTTTGGTAAGGCACGAGCTTACGCATGGGATGTTGCTTCCCGCAGCAGAGCGTTGGAAAATGGTGTGTTTGTTATAGCCTGCAACCGTTGCGGGAACGACATTGACACTGAATTTTGCGGATTGAGCCGCATTGTTGCACCGGATACTGCAATTTTAGCGGGAACGGGAATTGATAACGAAACAGTTGTTACAGCGGTAATAAATTTAGAAGATGTTGAAAAACAAAGGCTGGCAATTCCTTATTTAAGGGATTTAAATAAAAAATTACAAATTGATTTCATTTAAAAAGGAGGCACAAGATTATGGCAAAAGAGATTTTAGTAGCTTACGGTGTTGATATTGACGCTGTTGCAGGTTGGCTTGGTTCTTACGGCGGCGAGGATTCTCCCGATGATATTTCGCGCGGCTTGTTTGCTGGCGAAGTTGGCGTACCGCGTATTTTAAATTTATTTAAAAAATACAATCTTCCTGCAACCTGGTTCTGCCCCGGTCACTCTATTGAAACTTTCCCGGAACAAATGAAAATGATTGTTGAAGCCGGGCATGAAATTGGCGCGCATGGCTATTCCCACGAAAATCCTATTGCCATGACGCCTCAACAGGAAGAAGATGTACTTGTTAAAAATATTGAGCTTATCAAAGAGCTTACCGGCAAAGGCCCGACTGGCTATGTTGCTCCGTGGTGGGAATTTTCTAATGTAACTGATAAACTTTTGGTTAAATACGGAATTAAATACGACCACAGCTTAATGCACAGGGATTTTGAGCCTTACTATGTACGTGTTGGCGACAGCTGGACGAAAATTGATTATTCCGCCAAAGCGGAAGACTGGATGAAACCGCTTATCCGCGGTGAGGAAACCGGGCTGGTAGAAATACCTGCTAACTGGTATCTTGATGACCTGCCGCCGATGATGTTTATTAAAAAATCCCCGAACAGCTTTGGCTTTGTAAGCCCGCGTGATATTGGGCAAATGTGGCAGGATCAGTTCGACTGGGTATATCGTGAATACGATTATGCAATCTTCCCGATGACCATTCATCCTGATGTTAGTGGACGTCCTCAGGTACTGTTGATGCATGAGCGTTTGATTGAACATATCAGCAGTCATAAAGGAGTACGTTGGGTAACCCTTGATGAAATGGCGAATGATTTCTTAAAACGCTGCCCGAGATAATAATAAAACGGTTGTATAAATAAACAGGGCAGGTATTCCTGCCCTGTTGGCATTCAGCGCGAAAGGAGGCTTTATTATGTGCGTTTTATGCGGTGAACTGATTATGCATGTGCATTGGACAGACCAGCCTGCGCATGATGTAGAGTTTAAAAGCACCGTAACGGCAGGCGAAGGACAGCGTGACCGTATGAGGCTCCGTTTAAAACGAGTGCGTCTTTCCGATAAAATTTTAGGCTATTACGGCCTTTCTATCCGTGACTGGTGCGGCAGCCGGTATATGCTGGCAGATAAAAAAGGCAACAGTAAAATTGTTTACGACCTTGGGGATATGTGGAAACAGGCGGAAGAACTTGCCCATAAAAAAATAGATCCGCTTGACGAAGAATTCCTTAATTCTTTTGCACAGTATTCAGGTGCCTGATTATGCAGGCTGATAACAGATGCCCGATAACTGTTGTAACCGGATTTTTGGGCAGCGGCAAAACAACAGTATTATCAAACGTGTTAAAACACGACAAGTTAAAAAATACTGCAGTAATTATTAATGAATACGGGCAGGCAGGGCTTGACCATCGGCTTATAAGGCGTATTGAGGAGCGTACAAGGCTGTTGAGCGGTGGTTGTATCTGCTGCAATATGCGCGATGATTTGATTAACGAACTGAAAGATTTGCTGGATGCTTATGAACGGCAGGAAGTTAAAATTGACCGCGTTGTTATTGAAACAACGGGGCTGGCTGATCCTGCGCCGATATTATTTTCTATTTTGATGGATCCTGTTTTGGTTCATCATTATTATGTGGATTTTGTAGTGTGCTGCCTTGACGGGGCTAATGGTGAACTGCACCTGCGTGAAAACGCGGAATCCGTTAAACAGATTGTTACGGCTGATAAAGTAATCATTACCAAAACAGATTTGGTTGATACCGAAACTATCCATATGTTAAGGCACAGGCTTCAGCATTTAAATCCGGCGGCAGATGTAATGCAGGCTGCAAACGGTGTTATTGACCCGGATATGCTTTTTATGTCAAAAGGTACGCATATACATACTGCAGAAAAATTAAAGGAAGCCGAAGCCTGCGTTGCGCCGGGAGCTATAAAACATAATGAAACCGTGCATTCTATGTCAATTAAATTTTATGAACCGTTGGATTGGACGGCTTTTGGCTTGTGGATGAGCATGCTTTTATATTCTCATGGCGAAAAAATGCTGCGTATTAAAGGCATTGTGGATGTTGGAGAAAAAGGTCCGATTGTTATTAATGGCGTGCAGCATATAATTCATCCGCCGCAGCATCTTGCTGATTGGAACGGCGAAGAAAAGAATTCGCAGATAGTGTTCATTATGAAAGAGATTGAACCGCAGCAGATTTTACGTTCGCTGGAAACCTTCCAGCATATACTTGGAGCTTATCCCAAAATAGAAGAAATAAATCTTAATCCGTTTGGATGATAGAATGAAATGGGAATAAAAAATCCCGCTTTGGCGGGATTTTTTGTGTTGTAAATATTGGAAATTACAATTTTTTTATAAAATTTTACCTGCGTATGTTTTTTAGTTATAATAACATTATAACTATACCGGTATTTTGGTGATGATTATGAATTTTACGGAAAAATTTAATTTTCTGATGAATTTAACAGGAACGCATAACAGCCAGCTTGCGGGTACCATTGCTATTGATGCGTCGTTAGTAAGCCGTTGGCGCGGTGGCACCAGGACGCCTGTGTCAAATTATGAAATGATGGCAGGACTGGGTGAGTTTTTTGCGCAGCGGCTAACTTCAAATTACCAAAAAGCAGAAGCACGCCGCATTTTAGGTGATTTGTATGAACAATGCAGCGGCTTTTTATCCATGGCGGAGTTATTAACGCTATGGTTGCAGGGAAAAACGGCATCCGGTGATAAACTTCAAACGGCGATTTTGGACGGAGAATTTTCGGCTGCTGAAAAGATGGCTATGCTTTTGCATGCGGGCTTGGTAAAGAAGAATGACATAAAAATCTGGTTGTTGATCAGCCTGCCGGTTTTTAAAGCCGAAAGCATATTGCAGGAATTTTTGGCATTTACGGCTGCCTGTGAAAAGGAACTTGCTGCGCAGGCTGAAATAAATATTATTTTGCCGCATGAGGTAATGACAGAAATTTTTGTCGGAAGTATTGGCAAGATAATGCAGGCAGGAAATGCACCCCGGTTTAATTTTAGATGGTATGAAATGGCATCGGAAGGCGTTTTTGAAACGGTTGCTTTCGCAATAGAGAATATCGGCGGCATAGCTTATAGCGGAACCGATTTTACGCAGAGAGGATTCAATAAGGTTTACAGCGGGGAAAAGCTGGCGCAGCTTTTGGGAATGTTAAAAAATGTAGCTGCGAAAAGTGCCGGAGATAACTTTAACCGCAGGCGTGATAACATACAGGATTTTGTAAATAAGTTTAACAGCCTTAAAATGGGGGCGAATTTAAAACCAAATGCGTTATATATATCAGACCGTGGCGGCGTTAGCCGTTATATAAAGGCGGATAGCGAGCGTTTGTGGGGGCTGCCTGTAAAAGCCATGCTTGGACGCAGCACAACAGAACTGGAACGCAGCGGCAGCTATTATCCTTCAATTACAAGAATGGTGCTGGAGAGCGGTGGAAGTGTATGCACAATGCAGACAACGGGCACAGGCTGTGAATTGTTTGTTATCGGCATGCCTCTTTTGGATGCGGATGGAAAAATAGAATACATTGTTAATTTAAGCAGTGAAATAAAAAATAAAAATCAGGGTTAAGGCCCTGATTTTTATTTTAAGTAGTTTGTTGAATTCAGCCGAGCTTTGCCATAAATTTTTCTTTGTTGATGATGAAGCGCTCGTGGCTGCCCTTGCCGATTTGCTTGTCCTCATCGGTGGCGGTAACTTCAAAAACAAGCTTGCGCCCTGCAACTTCAACCAGCGTGGCGGTGGCGGTTACGTTTTTGCCAAGCGCCGTCGCCGCATCATGCGTTACATTTATTAAAGTGCCGACGCTGCTGGTTGCGTCATCAAAGCAATCCGCAACGGCGTTGCAGGCAGCCTGTTCCATCAGGGCAACCATGCAGGGCGTGGCAAAAACCTGCAAATCGCCGCTGCCCATGGCAATGGCGGTGTTGGTTTCGCGCACAATCGTGGCGGCAGTGCCGGTCAGTCCGGGTTTAAGTTCAGTCATACAAATGCTCCTTTGCTGTAAAATCTTTCTGCTAACATCTTAACCGTTTTTTAACCGTTGCGCAAGTGCCGCGCGCGTATTATAATAAATTTACGCTTACGCGGATATTTTGAGGGGGACGCCATGAACGAAGAACTGCAAAATAAATACAACAAACTTATAGATGAACTGAAAAACTGCGGCAAATTAGTGGTTGCCTTCAGCGGCGGCGTGGACAGCGCTTTTTTGGTTTACGCTGCGCACGAGGCGCTGGGCGATAACTTGCTGGCGGTTACCGCAGTAACGCAAAGCTATCCAAGGCACGAGGCGGCAGACGCTGCCAAAATTTTAAAAAGCTACGGCGTGCGCCACGCGCAGATTAACGTGGACCAGCTTGCCATACCCGGCTTTTGCGAAAACGGTGCCGAGCGCTGCTATTACTGCAAACATGCGCTTTTTGGCGCAATTATGGCGGAAGCACAAAAGCACGGCATAACTTTGGTTGCCGACGGCGCTAACACCGACGACGAAAACGATTACCGCCCCGGCATGCGTGCAACGGCGGAACTGGGCGTGTTAAGCCCGCTGCGTCAGGCAGGTTTCGGCAAGCAGGATATTCGCGACGCAAGTAAAGCGCTGGGCATTTTTACATGGGATAAGCCTTCTTATGCCTGCCTTGCTTCGCGCATTCCGTACGGCGAAAAAATTACCGCTGAAAAACTGGCGATGGTTGAAAAGGCAGAACAGGCATTGCTTGATATGGGCTTTAAGGAAATGCGCGTGCGCTGCCACGGCAACATTGCCCGCATTGAAGTTGCCGAAAACGATTTTGAAAAGGCGATGGCGCAGCGTAAAGAAATTGCCGCTGCCGTTAAAGCAGCAGGCTTTATGTACGCTGCGCTGGATTTGGAAGGCTTCCGCAGCGGCAACCTGAACGCCGCGCTGAAAAAGTAAAATTTGCGGCAAGGCATTAACGCCCAACAAAATTTTTATACGCAGCGGCGCAGGTATTGACAAGAACGCGCCGTTCAAGTATAATTTTTATTGTTATGGGGGCATAGCTCAGCTGGGAGAGCGCTTGAATGGCATTCAAGAGGTCAGCGGTTCGATCCCGCTTGTCTCCACCAAATAAAAATATAATCCGAACCTACTGTAAAGTAAGTTCGGATTTTTTGTATTATTTATTATATAATAAAAATGGGTGTATAGAAATGGAAAATAATGAGATTAAGAAATTGTAAAAACAATATAGAAAAAATAGTTTAATGCATTTCTTTAGTATAGCAGTAACAGGTGGTAATTTTTTAGCGCAAATAAAAGAAATAATGGATAAAAACGCTAATATACAGAGAGAGCTTCTTGTTGAAGAAGTTGTAAGAAGATTACAAGCATTAGAATTTAAAGTAGAAAAATTAGAAAATAAAATTTTAACCGATGAAGCAGATGAACTTTTTAATTATTCATTGATAAAAGCAGCTGAGTGCCATAAAAAAGAACAAATAATAAAAATGGCAGATATTATAATAGCTGCCGTAATTGAAAAGAAAATTTTAAAAGATGATGCGGAAGTTCTGCTTAATATAGTAAGTGAATTAAATACTTCAGAAGCGGAAGCTTTTCTTGAAATTTACGAGACGTTAAAATATGAGCGGGAAATTACTGTTGAATTGACGTTTAATATTACGGGATTATCTAAAGAAAAATATATTGATTTAATTGATAGATTAATAGCTAAAGGATTAATGAAAAAGCACATGTATACATCCGATTTAATGTGGGATGCTAAAAGTCCGTTAAGCGATATTAGATATCAATTTACTTATTATGGTGTTTTATTTATAAAAATTATATATCAAAAAGATTGCAAAATGTTAAAAGATGAAAATTGACTTATTGAAGGGATAAAAACGATGAAACACAAATATGTTATTATGCCTAAAAAAGTAAATAGTTCTATGAAGAAGGATAGAATTACTATTGATGTTAAATTCCATAGTATTTTTAATCCTCCAGATTCAGCATTTTATGTTGCTCGTAAAGAAAGAAGAGATATAATTATTTGTTTTAATAACAAAATTTTTAATGGGTATTATAGGTATCAAGGGACAAAAAATTCAAAACAACATTTAGAAAGTATACATTATAAATCAGATTTAGCTGGAGAAATACAGAAGAATTTTCCAAGTAATGGTGAAGATATTTATATATTATTTAATCCCAATAAACCAAATGAATTTATTATAGAAAAATCTTATCAACAAAATTTACAACAAAAGTTATTAAAAGAGGATTTTGAAGTACAAGAAGGAGAGATAACAGAAGAAACAAGGAAAGTAATAAAACGCTGCAATGTGATAATAAAAAAAGCTAAGGAAAAATTTATACAAGAACATGGTTCTTTGTATTGTGAAGTTTGTGGTTTTGATTTTTCTAAAATTTATGGAGAGTTAGGCAAAAATTTTATTGAAGGGCATCATAAAAATCCGTTGTGTGAACGTAATGGACAAGGAAAGACGAAAGTTGCTGATATAGCATTAGTTTGTTCAAATTGTCATAGAATGTTGCACAGAATGAATAACATAAGCGTAGATATTTTAAAGAATATTATTAAAAATATATCGCGAAAGGACACCAATGAATAACTGGAATATATACGAAACAATTGAATATTATAAGGGGCAGGATGCGCCGCAGAATCAGTTTGCGCTGGTAGATCTTTTAAAAGAGGTGCAGGAGTATAACGGTGGTGTGCTTGCGGATAATGTTGTACAAGAAATTGCTGCGTTGCTGAACATCAAGCCAAGCTTTTTAAATGCTGTTATTAAACGCTATCCCAGTTTAAAACCGGCTGCTGCGCCGCACCGTCTGGAAATTTGTGGTGGTAAAAATTGTGCCGGTAACGGCTCGGCGGCGCTGTTAAAATTTATCAAACAAACTTACAATGTAGATAACGGCGGTATCAGCGTAAGCGGAGGTTTTAGTTTTGCTGTTTGCAATTGTTTAAAGCACTGTGGCAAAGGACCGAATATTAAATGGGACGGCGAGGTTTACAACGCTGCTACGCCGAAACTTATTAAACGCCTGTGCGGCAAATAAAAACAGCGGCGGCAAAAATAACACTTGCATAACTTGCCCTGCTGTGCTACAATGTATAAGCGTTAATATCGACAATGTTATATATAGTCTTTTGCAAAGTGAGGTGTAATTGTAATGAAAGAAGGAATCCATCCGAAATATAGTGAAGTTAAAGTTACCTGCGCATGCGGTAACACCTTTATGACCGGCTCTGTTAAACCGGAACTGCGCGTGGATGTTTGCTCCAACTGCCATCCGTTTTTCACCGGCCAACAGCGTAACGTAGCAGCCCGCGGCCGTATCGAAAAATTCAACAAACGTTATGGAAAATAATTCACCGACAGCAGAGCGAAAGCTCTGCTGTGTTTGTATATGGAGTTTTTTGAGGGTCACACTATGAATAAGAAACCTAATGTGGGCGGACAGGCTGTTATAGAAGGCGTTATGATGCGCGGCAAAACGCATGTTGCCGTCGCCGTAAGGCAGCCGGACGGCGAAATAAATGTAGACGTGCGCCCGGTTAACAGCATTGCCGACCGTTATCCTATATTAAAAAAGCCGTTCCTGCGCGGTGTGGTGTCGCTTGTCGAATCGCTTGTGATGGGCATGAAGGCACTCAGCTATTCGGCGCAGGTATCGGGCGAAGAAGACGAAAAGCTTGATTCCAAGGATATGGCGCTGACCATTGCCGTATCGGCAGGGCTTGCCATATTGCTGTTTATTATTATCCCGACGTGGTCGATGCGTTTTATTACCGATTTTACGCAGGACCACATGGCGCTGAATTTAGCGGAAGGCGTTTTGCGCATGGCGATTTTTCTTGCCTATATTGCCGCAATTTCTTCGATGCGCGATATTCAGCGCGTGTTTCAGTACCACGGTGCGGAACACAAAACTATTTACACTTACGAAGCCGGGCTGCCGCTGAAAGTTGAAAACGTGCGCCCGTTCAGCACGCTGCACCCACGCTGCGGCACTAACTTTTTGATGATAGTCATGCTGATAAGCATGTTTATATTTACTTTTCTGGGCTGGCCCAATCTTGTGGAGCGCATTGCTTCGCGCATTCTGCTGATGCCGGTAATCGCGGGAGTCAGCTACGAGCTTATCCGCTATGCCGGTGCGCACACGGCTAATCCGCTGGTGCGCGTTGCCATTACGCCGGGGCTTTTGCTGCAAAAGCTTACCACACGCCAGCCGGACGACGACCAGATTGAAGTGGCGATAGCTTCGCTTAAAGCGGTTGTGCCGCCAGAGGATCTGGCCGAAGAACCGGAAACGTGCCCGGAAGAAAAACTAACAGGAGAACCTGCCAATGCTTGACAAACTACAGGCACTTGAAGATAAATACCTTGATTTGGAAGCGAAAATCAGCGACCCGGACGTTATTGCCAACCAGACGGAGTGGCAGAAATACGCGCGTGCGCATGCCAAGCTGACCGACGTGGTGACGGCTTACCGCGAATACAAAGTGCTGAACAAGGCACGCGAGGAAGCGGAAGAAATTATTGCCGACGGCAGCGATAAGGAGCTGGCGGCGATGGCGCAGGAGGAACTGAAGGAGCTGAAACCGCAGCTTGAGGAATATGAGCAGAAGCTGAAAATTTTGCTGCTGCCTTCCGACCCCAACGACGACAAAAACGCGATTGTGGAAATCCGCGGCGGCGCGGGCGGCGAGGAAGCGGCGCTTTTTGCGGGCGTATTGTTCCGCATGTACCAGCATTATGCCGAAAGCCGCAGGTGGAGCCTTGAAATTATGGACGCCAGCCCGACGGAGCTGGGCGGCTTTAAGGAAATTGTGTTTCAGTTAAGTGGCGCGGGCGTTTACGGGCGCATGAAGTTTGAAAGCGGCGTACACCGCGTGCAGCGCGTGCCGGAAACGGAATCGCAGGGCCGCGTGCATACTTCGACCGTTACGGTGGCTGTGCTGCCGGAGGCGGAGGAAGTAGATATCGAAATCAACCCCGCTGATTTAAGGATTGACACTTACCGTGCGGGCGGCGCAGGCGGTCAGTACGTTAATAAAACCGAATCGGCAGTGCGCATTACGCATATCCCCACGGGGATTGTGGCGCAGTGCCAGGACGAAAAATCGCAGCTTAAAAACCGCGAAAAGTGCATGCGCGTTTTGCGCAGCCGTGTTTTGGAAATGGAACAGGAAAAACAGCGCGCGGCGACGGCGCAGGACCGCAAAAGCCAGGTCGGCACGGGCGACCGAAGTGAGCGCATCCGTACCTACAACTATCCGCAGGGGCGCGTAACCGACCACCGCATCGGGCTGACGCTGCACCGTCTGGACGCTGTTTTAAACGGCGACCTTGACGAAGTTTTGGATGCACTGATTACGGCAAGGCAAAGCGAACAGTTACAACAGGTGAAATAAAATGACAGCAAAACCTATCTGGACTATTGCCAGGGTGCTGGATTGGACGAAGCAGTATTTCGCAGATAAAGGGTTGGAAAATCCCCGCCTGGATGCGGAAATACTGCTTTGTTCCGTTTTAAACTGCCAGCGCATAACTTTATATGTACATTTTGACCAGCCGCTGGAGGAGCACGAGCTGGCGCAGTACCGCGGCTATGTGGCGCGCCGTGCTGCGCAGGAGCCTTTGGCGTACATTTTGGGCAGCCGCGCGTTTATGAAGTACGATTTTAAGGTAACGCCGGATGTTCTGGTGCCACGCCCGGAAACAGAGCTTCTGGTGGAGTGCGCGGCAAAGCTGGCGGGCAATATTGAAAAGCCGGAACTTTTGGACATCGGCACGGGCAGCGGCGCAATTATCGCATCGCTTTTGGACATGCTGCCCAATGCCAGCGGCACTGCCGTGGATGTATCGCCCGGCGCGCTGAAAGTGGCGCAGCAGAATGCGGAAAGTATCGGCGTGGCGCAGCGCTTGAAATTTGTGCGCAGCGATTTGTACGCCAATCTGCCGCAGGGCGTAAAGTTTGATATTATCATTTCCAACCCGCCGTATATACCAAGTGCCGATATCGACACGCTGGCGGCGGATGTTAAACGCGAGCCGCGCCTTGCTCTTGACGGCGGGGAGGACGGCCTCGGCTTTTACCGCCGCATTATCGCCGGTGCGCCAAAATATTTGAACGGCAACGGCTTTATGGCGTTTGAAATCGGTATCCATCAGGGCGCGCCCGTGGCGGATTTGTGCAAAAAGGCGGGCTTTGGCATTGTGGCGGTGCGCCACGATTACGCCGGTATAGAGCGCATGGTTTTTGCAGCGAAAGAAGGAATTACTTATGCAGACGCATTATTGGAACTTGCAGACTGATACGGACGGCGCTGCGCTGCGTGAGGCGGCGGCGCTGATAAAAAAGGGCGAGGCGGTGGCCTTCCCGACGGAAACGGTGTACGGGCTTGGCGCTGACGGCCTGAACGGTGCGGCAGTACGCAAAATTTTTGAAGCCAAGGGACGCCCCAGCGATAATCCGCTGATTCTGCATATTGCCGCTAAAAAAGATATATTAAAGCTGACAAGCGGCCTGACGAAACAGGCAGAGATTTTGATTGATAAGTTCTGGCCCGGGCCGCTGACGGTAATTGTTGCCAAAAGCAGCATTGTGCCGGACGAAGTAAGCGCCGGGCTTGACACGGTGGCGGTGCGTATGCCGTCGCACCCGGTAGCGGCAGAGATGATACGTTTGGCGGGTACGCCGATTGCAGCGCCTTCGGCCAACATATCCGGCAAGCCCAGCCCGACAGATGCGGAAACGGTGCTGGCGGATATGCAGGGGCGTATTGCGGGCATCGTTGACGGCGGTGTGTGCGAAGTCGGCGTGGAATCTACCATCGTCGATACGACGGGCGAAGTGCCTGTAATCCTCCGCCCGGGCGGAATTACGCGCGAGCAGCTGGAAGCGGTTTTAGGCAACGTGGAGCTTGACCCCGCCCTTGCCGGTGTGGAAGCTGCCAAACCCAAAGCGCCGGGCATGAAGTACCGGCATTATGCTCCGAAAGCCAGCATGTATGTGGTGGAAGGCGAAGCGCTGAAAAAGCTGCCGCTGCTGGCAAAGGAAGCGGCAAAATTTGCGCCGGTGGCAGTAATCTGCGGCGGCGAAGTAGCTGAAAGCATGCAGCGCACGCAGAACCTGCACATTTTAAACTGGGGCAGCGGCAAAACCGACCTTGCCGTTAAGCTGTACCGTATGCTGCGCCGCTGCGACAAGCTGGGCGTGGAATTGATTTTTTCCGAAGGTGTGACGGAAGACGGCATCGGCCTTGCCGTTATGAACCGCATGCGTAAGGCAGCGGGACGACAAGTTTTAACTTCGGACGAGATTGAAGCATTGTTAAAAAACAGTTCGCAACTTAAAAGTTTTGTGTTAAAATAAACTTATACCAATAATAGGACTGAAGGTGACGGTTATGAAAATCGCAATGGGAAGCGACCACGGCGGTATCCATCTGAAAAACCATTTGAAAGCTTATCTTGAAGGCAAAGGCTACGAGGTGCTTGATAAAGGCACTTACACCGAAGAATCCTGCGATTATCCGGACTATGCGGCAAAAGTCGGCCATGCCGTTGTAGGCGGCGAGGCTGAACTTGGCATACTCGTCTGCGGTACGGGCCTCGGCATCTCCATCGCGGCCAATAAAATCAAAGGCGTGCGTGCAGCCGTTTGCGGCGATGTGTACAGCGCCAAAATGAGCCGCGAACATAACAACGCCAACATTCTGGCACTGGGCGAGCGCGTAACGGGCGTCGGCCTTGCCGAGATGATTGTTGACGCATGGCTGGCAGCAGAATTTGCCGGCGGACGCCATGCCCGCCGCGTCGATAAGATTATGGCGCTGGAGGCGGAATAATGAAGAAGGAAGAACTTGCTGCCGAAGCACAGCGCGCCGTGGAGGAGCTGATTGAAGTCAGCGGCATTAAACCCGGCAAAGTGCTGGTTGTAGGCTGCAGCACCAGCGAAATCGTGGGCGGTAAAATCGGCACCTGCGGTTCGGAAGAAGCTGCTGCTGCGGTTTTTGGCAGTATTTATAAAGTGGCAAAAGCGCATGGCTTGTACCTTGCGTTTCAGTGCTGCGAGCATTTAAACCGCGCTTTGGTAACGGAGCGCGAAGCGATGGAAAAATTTGGCTGGGAGGAAGTTACCGTAAGACCGATGCCCCATGCGGGCGGCTCTATGGCAACGGCGGCTTACGATAATTTTACTGAACCTGTTGTGGTTGAAGCCATTAAGGCGGACGCCGGTATCGACATCGGGCAGACCTTAATCGGCATGCACTTAAAACGCGTTGCCGTGCCGGTGCGCCTGGCGCAGAAAACCATCGGCGCTGCCATCGTAACGGCGGCAAGGACACGTCCGCCCCTTATCGGCGGCGAGCGCGCGCATTACCCCGAAAAACGCTGAGCATTACAATTAAAATACATGGAGGGACTACAATGAATTTAGAAAAACTTGCAGTATGCGACCCCGAAATTGCTGCGGCAATGGGCGAGGAGCTGGGACGCCAGCGCAACAAAATTGAGCTGATTGCCTCCGAAAACTTCGTCAGCCCCGCGGTTATGGAAGCCATGGGCAGCGTGCTGACCAACAAATATGCGGAAGGCTACCCCGGACACCGTTATTACGGCGGCTGCGAATACGTTGACAAGGTAGAAACCCTTGCCATCGAGCGCGCCAAAAAGCTGTTCGGCGCAGACCACGCCAACGTACAGCCCCATAGCGGCGCCAATGCCAACACCGCTGTTTACTTTGCCTTTTTGCAGCCGGGTGACACCATTATGGGCATGAACCTGTCGCAGGGCGGGCATCTTTCCCACGGTTCACCGGTAAACATCTCCGGCAAATATTATAAAGTAGTCCCTTACGGCGTTACGCACGAAACGGAACGCATTGATTACGACGAGTTTGAACGCATCGCCAAAGAAGCGCAGCCCAAGCTGATTGTAGCGGGAGCAAGCGCTTACCCGCGCGTTATTGATTTTGAACGCATGGCAAATATCGCCCACAGCGTCGGTGCGATTTTTATGGTTGACATGGCGCACATCGCAGGGCTTGTTGCGGCAGGTTTGCATCCCAGTCCGGTGCCCTATGCCGATATTGTTACCACTACCACGCATAAAACCCTGCGCGGACCCCGCGGCGGCTTAATCCTCTGCAAGGAGCAGTACGCAAAACAAATCGACAAGGCAATTTTCCCCGGCGTGCAGGGCGGCCCGCTGATGCATGTTATCGCGGCGAAAGCCGTTGCTTTTGGCGAAGCGCTGAAACCGGAATTTAAAGATTACGCCAAACAGATTATTGCTAACTGCAAAGCATTGGCAGAAGGCTTGATGGCGGAAGGCTTCCGCCTTGTATCCGGAGGCACCGATAACCATTTGATTCTGGTTGACGTGCGCGGCCAGAAGATGACCGGCAAAACCGCCGAGCACCTGCTGGATGAAGTTGGCGTAACCTGCAACAAAAACACCATTCCGTTCGACCCCGAAAGCCCGTTTGTTACCAGTGGCATCCGCCTGGGCACTGCTGCCGTAACCACTCGCGGCTTTAAGGAAGACGATATGAAAGAAGTTGCCGCCATTATCGGCCTTGTGCTGAACAATGCGGACGACGAAGTAAAACATGCGGAAGCAGCAAAACGCGTTGCCGCTTTGTGCGCAAAATACCCCATGTATCCTGAGCTGTAACAGATTTCCTGAATATAAAAAGGAGGAGATTTTCATGCAGATAACCGTTGTTGAACACCCTTTAATCAAACACAAACTTTCCAAAATGCGCGACGTGCAGACTACTTCGCGCGACTTCCGCGAATGGCTGGACGAAATTGCCATGCTGATGACCTACGAAGTAACTCGCGACCTTGCAGTTGACGAAATGCCGGTAATGACCCCGATTTGCGAAACCACCGGCTACAAGCTGCACAACAACATCGTCGTTGTGCCCATCCTGCGCGCAGGCCTTGGCCTTTTAAGCGGCGTTCTGCGCATGATTCCTAACGCGCATGTAGGCCATATCGGTTTGTACCGCGATGAGGAAACTTTGGAACCGCATGAATATTACTGCAAAATTCCGCCCGATAAAGACCCGATTACCATTGTCGTTGACCCGATGCTGGCAACCGGCGGCAGCGCCGAAGCAGCCATTACCATGCTGAAAGCGCGCGGGCTGAAAAATATCCGCTTTATGTGCCTTGTAGCAGCGCCGGAAGGCGTTGAGGTGCTGAACAAAGTACATCCCGACGTTAAAATTTACACGGCAGCGCTGGACGAAAAGCTGAACGAGCACGGCTATATTGTGCCGGGCCTCGGCGATGCCGGCGACCGTATTTTCGGCACGAAATGACAACGCAGCAAAGGCCCGACTGGGACCATTACTTTATGGAAATTGCCCGCGTGGTAAGCAAGCGCAGCACCTGCCTGCGCCGCAGCGTCGGCGCTGTAATTGTAAAAAACAGGCAGATTGTGGCGACCGGCTACAATGGTACGCCCTCCGGCCTGGAACACTGCGCCGTTACCGGCTGCCTGCGCGAGCAGCTTAATGTGCCCTCCGGCAAAATGCACGAGCTGTGCCGCGGCATCCACGCCGAGCAGAATGCGGTAATACAGGCTGCCTACCACGGCGTTTCCGTTAACGGCGGTACGGTTTACTGTACGCACCAGCCTTGCGTGGTGTGCACCAAAATACTCATCAACGCCGGTATTAAACGCATCGTTTACGCCAATCCCTACCCGGATAAGCTGGCGCAGGATATGCTGCAGGCTTCAGGCATGGAACTTGTAATTTTAGATGACGAAAAAGATAAATAAAAAATAACGGCAGCCAAAATAGGCTGCCGTTATTTTTTGCCGCTTTACTTTGTAACATTTCTGCAAAAAAATTTCAAAAAAGTTTTTCAAACCGCGTTTTTTTTGATATACTATTTACAATAATGTGATTAGATTAAGACCGCATAAAAACTGAATTTGAATACCGGCTTTTTTAGCCTCGAGGTGAAAGATTGCAAGTGTATATTTTAGCGTTTATCATAGCTCTTTTAGCAAGCTGGGTGTTGACACCCTATGTCAAAAAACTGGCATTTCGCATCGGCGCTCTTGACAAACCGGACGGACGCAAGGTCCATCACGGCATTATGCCGCGTTTGGGGGGCCTTGCTATTTATTTGGCCTTTGTAATTGCCGTGTTTGCCACCATGCACATTACGCGCGACATTATGGCGCTGCTTTTAGGCGGCACGCTCATCGTCATCGTCGGCATTTTAGACGACAAATACCAGCTGCCCGCCAAGGTAAAACTGCTGGGGCAGATTGCGGCGGCGTTTGTGCTGGTGCTGTTTGATATTAAAATTGAATGGCTGAACAACCCGTGGGGCGGCTATTTTTACCTTGAATACCTGTCGATACCGCTGACGGTGTTCTGGATTGTAAGCTTTACCAACGTCGTAAACTTAATGGATGGGCTTGACGGATTGGCAGCCGGTGTTTCCGGCATTGCCTCCGTAACGGTAATCCTTGTTGCATTGCAGCAGGGTTTTTACCCCGTTGCCGTTATTACGGCGGCGCTGGCTGGCGGCATTATTGGCTTTATCCGCTACAACTTTAACCCGGCCAGCATCTTTATGGGCGATACCGGCAGTATGTTCATCGGCTACATGCTGGCAGCAATTTCCATTTTCGGCGCGGTAAAAAGCGCGGCCACCATTGCGCTGATTGTGCCTGCCGTTGCGCTCGGTCTGCCGATTATGGACACAGCCTTTGCCATTGTGCGCCGCTATACCAACGGACGCCCCATTTTCCAGCCGGATAAGGGGCATCTGCACCACCGCCTGCTGGCGATGGGCCTCAGCCAGAAGCAGGCCGTGCTTTTAATGTACGTTATCAGCGCGGTGCTGGGCATTGCGGCCATCCTTTTAACCGAAGTTGACGGCTACCTTGCCGCCGGCATTATTGCATGCATTATTTCCGGCGTCGCAGTAGGCGCTAAAAAGATAGGCATTTTAAACGACAGATAGGAGTGGGATTGATGGCGAAACTGAAGGTAATGACGGTTTTCGGCACGCGCCCGGAAGCCATAAAAATGTGCCCGCTGGTTCTGGAGATGCGTAAGCACCCCGACGAAATTGAGCCGCTGGTTGCTGTAACCGCACAGCACCGCGAAATGCTGGACCAGGTACTGCACCTTTTTGGCATTACTCCCGACTATGATTTGAATATTATGAGCGCCGGGCAGACGCTGTACGACGTTACGGAAAAAGCACTGCGCGGCCTGCAGAAGGTTCTGGAAGAAGCAAAGCCCGATTTGGTGCTGGTACACGGCGACACCACCACCACCTTTGCCGGCGCACTGGCAGCGTTTTACGCGCAAATCCCCGTCGGCCATGTGGAAGCTGGCTTGCGCACGGGCAATAAATATTCCCCCTTCCCGGAGGAGATGAACCGCAAATTAACCGGCGCTTTGGCAGATTACCATTTTGCACCCACTGCGACCAGTAAAGCCAACCTGCTGCGGGAGAACGTGCCCGAAGCAAAAATTACCGTTACCGGCAACACCGTTATCGACGCTTTAAAAACTACGGTTAAGCCGGATTACCGTTTTGACGACGATAACCTGCACGAAGTGCTGGACAGCGGCAAACGCCTGATTTTAATGACGACGCACCGACGCGAAAACCTCGGCGAACCGATGCGCCACGTTTACAAAGCGCTGTGTGAAGTGCTGCGTACCCATGACGATGTGGAAGCCATCTTCCCGGTACATAAAAATCCAAAAGTGCGCCAGATTGTCAACGAAGAACTTGGCCACCTGCCGCAGGTGCATTTGATAGAGCCTTTGGATTACCAGCCGTTTGCCAACTTAATGGCGCGCGTCGATGTAGTCCTTACCGACAGCGGCGGCATACAGGAAGAAGCCCCGGCGCTGGGCAAACCCGTGCTGGTGCTGCGCGATACCACTGAGCGCCCCGAAGCCGTAACCGCAGGCACGGTCAAACTTATCGGCACCGCGTATGAAGATGTTTTGCGCGAAACCAACCTGCTTCTGGATAACCCCGAACACTACCGCGCCATGGCGGAAGCCGTTAACCCATACGGTGACGGCGAGGCCTGCGCAAGGATTGTGAACAGGATTTTGCGGGAATTTGGTTTTGAAGTGAAAGATTTACCCGAATTTACTGCAATTTGATGTAGACAGAATTTGTGAAATATTTTAAAATAATATTATAGAAGGTATGAAGATTTATGATTTTTTTATGACGTGAAATGTGGTGAGCGCCATGTTGGACGAAAATCTGGAAAAAGTTAAGCTTGCCGACAGAAAAAGGCAGGAAATTGCCCGGCGCATCAAGGCACGCCTTGAAAGACAGCGCCGCCAGGAGCTTGAACGCATCCGTATGATGAATGCGTTTGCGATTGTTTCATCACTTGCAATGATGACGGTAATTGATTTTTTACTTGCTTATTGGGGTGGTGACTGGCTTGATGCTTATTTTCAGACAAGCGACCATTTCTGGCGCAAAATATTGCTTGGCCTTGCAGGGCTCACATTTGCGTTAGGTGTTTTTAAACTGATATATCTTACAAAACCCATGGAAGAAGAACAGGAAGAACAAAAAGAAGAACAATCGGCAATGCCTTCTGATAATAAATCTGAAAATGAAGATAAGATTTCAAATAGAAATGAAACTTTAACTAAATAAATTATGATGAGTTTTGATTTAACACCACTTGTACAGGCGGGCGGTTACAAAGTTATCGGGCGCCTGTTTGTTTCGGCAATGCCGCTGGTAATTGCAGCAGCACTGCTTGTAGGACATGATTTTTCCGTATCCCTTTTCAGGGGAGTTGTAATAGGTGTTTTAGATACGGTCATAATGTTTCATGGTATGAAGCGCGCGCTGCCCTATGTCAAAAATCCCCAAAAAGGTATTTCGATAATGGGGCGTTATCGTATTTACCGCCTTTTGTCAGCAGGAAGCATTTTTGTGCTGATGTTAAGGATGAAATACCCGGTTTTCGGTGCAAGCCTGGGATTTCTTCTGATACATATATTTTTAATCATCAATTTATTATTTTTCGCGTACCGCCTTAATAATGGGAGGAAGCGTGAGGAAAGGAGTGAAAAGGATGGGAAATGAAGCAGCTGCTATGGCACAGGGTGCTGAACAGTCGAGTGAAATTATACATTATGCTGCAACAGAAATAGCACCTGGTATTGTAATCAATATGCAGACTATGTATATGACCTGGATTGCGATGGCTATCGTCTTTGTACTGTTTTTTATAGTTTCGCGCAATCCGAAGATGGTTCCGAGCGGCCTGCAAAATGTGATGGAGATGTTTATTGATTTCCTTGATGGTATGATGAACCAGAACCTTGGTGAAAAAGGCCGTAAATATATGGCTTCTTTCATTATTACCTTGTTCATGTTCATTCTGGTCAGCAATGAAATCGGTATGCTCCCGCAAGTCGGGGTGCACTGGACTTCGCCGACCAACGACATCAACACATGTTTTGCGCTTTCACTGCTTATTGCTTTAAGTGCTTACATTGTAGGCGTAATAAGGCAGGGTATTGGCCATTTTAAACATTTTGTAAGCCCCAGTAAAGCGTTCTTGCCGCTGCATATACTGGACGCTATCACGAAACCTTTGACTATGGCGCTTCGTCTTTTCGGTAATATTCTGGCAGGCGAAATTTTGCTGATAGTTCTTTACCAGCTGTCTCCGTGGATTATTCCGGAGTTCTGGGTAATGTTCAGCTTGTTCATTGGCTTTGTCCAGGCCTTTATCTTTACGATTCTGGCATTGGGCAGTTATGCTCTGGCGTTCTCCGAACATTAATTTAGTGTTTGGTGAGAGATTAAAAATTATTTAATTTTGAAAGGATGAATTAAATGTCTGAAACTGCAATTATTACTGCTGCATCTCTTATTGCTGCTGGTCTTGTATGCCTTGGTGCTGCTGCCGGTGCCGGTTTTGGTAACGGCAACATGTGCGGTAAATCTATCGAATCTATGGCTCGTCAGCCGGAAGAATCCGGTAAAATCTTTACCAACATGCTGGTTTGCGTAGGCCTTATCGAATCCATGCCTATCCTTTGCTACGTTATAGCAATCGTTCTTGTATTTGCTAACCCTTTCATTTAATAACCTGATTTGTGATGTTAGTACAAAAATTACAAAAGGGAGGGTCATAATTGGTTGATATAAACGCAACATTAATTGCGCAGGTACTGAACTTTTTGTTCTTGGTGTTCATTCTCGCAAAATTTGCGTACAAGCCCATTATCAATATGATGGACGAACGCAAGAACAAAATCGCAAGTGACCTGGAAAACGCTGAAATGGCGAAAGCCGAAGCAGAAAAATTAAAAGCTGAATATGCTGCTCAGCTGGCTGCTGTACGTCAGGAAGCTCAGAGCATCATTGAAAATGCACGCAAAACCGCTCAGTCCGTTCACGACAAGATTATTGCCGAAACCAAAGAAGAACAGGAACAAATTGTTGCTTCCGCGAAAGACGCAATTTTGCTTGAAAAACAGCAGGCTTTGGGCGAAGTTCGTGCTCAGGTTATCAAACTTAGTTTGGTTGCTGCCGGTAAAATCCTGGAACAGAAATTAAATTCTGCAGAAGATGAAAAATTGGCAGGTTCCGTTGTTGATAAAATAATGAAATAAATATTGATTTGTGTTCCGAATACGCCGGATGCATCCTTTATGGGCATGAACCGGCAGATTGAGGTGATTGGTACAATATGAAGAATGAAGAAAATATTGCTTTGATAGAGCAAGAATTGTCCGATTTCAAGATTGACCGCAGTTCTATCAAAGATTTGCTGGAAGTAAAAGTTACTACTGCTAAAAAACTTACTTCCGACGAGTATCAATCCATTTCTGCAATTCTTACCGAGAGACTTGGCAGCGACATTTACATGAACAAAATCGTGGATCCTGCTATCCTCGGTGGTATTATAGTACAAGTTGGCGATAAGGTATTCGACGCTTCCGCTCTCCGCAAACTGAAGAAAATGGAAGTTGTTATGGATGGCATTGACATCCACGAATACTCCTTACAGGACACCGCTAAAATCTCTGATGCCATGGGCGCTAAGCTCGAGAATTACAGTGTGGATGTAAACTTGGAAGAAGTCGGCATTGTAGAAAAAATCGGTGACGGCATTGCTACCGTTATCGGTATGAAAAACGCTATGGCAGGCGAAATGGTTGAGCTGCCGAACAATGTAACCGGTATGGTACTCAACCTTGACCGTGAAGATGTCGGTATCGTACTTCTCGGCGGCGAAACCCGCGTTAAAGAGGGCGACATCGTACGCAGAACCGGCCGCATCATGGAAGTTGGCGTGGGCGAAGGCCTTCTCGGCCGCGTTGTAAGCGCCCTGGGCGAGCCTATCGACGGCAAAGGCGCTATTAACTACGCCGAAAAACGCCCGATTGAATCCCCGGCTCACGGCATTGCAGACCGTGAATCCGTAGATACCCCGCTGCAGACCGGTATTAAATGTATCGACGCTCTCGTTCCTATCGGACGTGGCCAGCGCGAACTTATTATCGGCGACCGCGGCACCGGCAAAACTGCCGTTGCAATTGATACCATTCTTAACCAGAAAGGCCAGAACGTAATCTGCATTTACGTTGCTATCGGCCAGAAGGCTTCCAACATTGCCCGTATCGTTCGTACCCTCGAACAGCACGGTGCAATGGAATATTCCATCGTTGTTGCAGCTACCGCGGCTGATTCCGCTCCGCTGCAGTACATCGCTCCGTATGCCGGTGTAACCATGGCAGAATACTTCATGGATCAGGGCAAAGACGTTCTGTGCGTATACGACGACCTTTCCAAACACGCCGTTGCATACCGCGCAATGTCCCTGCTGCTCCGCCGTCCTCCTGGACGTGAAGCATACCCAGGCGACGTATTCTACTTACATTCCCGTCTGTTGGAACGCGCTGCTAAACTGAATAAAGAGCTTGGTAACGGCTCCATTACTGCACTGCCGGTTATCGAAACTCTGGCAGGCGACGTAGGCGGCTTTATTCCGACCAACGTAATTTCCATTACCGACGGCCAGATCTTCCTGGAATCCGAATTGTTCTACGCTGGTATCCGTCCGGCTATTAACTCCGGTTTGTCTGTATCCCGTGTAGGCGGCGCTGCACAGATTAAAGCAATGAAATCCGTTGCAGGCACCCTGCGCCTTGACCTTGCACAATACCGTGAACTTGCTGCGTTTGCCCAGTTCGCATCTGACCTTGATAAAGCTACCAAGGCTCAGCTCGACCGCGGCCAGCGCCTGATGGAAATCATGAAGCAGGGCCAGTATCAGCCGCTGCCGGTAGAAAAAGAAGTTATGTCTATCTATGTAGGCACCAAAGGTTATCTTGATAATGTTGACGTTAAAAAGATTACCAGATTCGAGAAAGAATTCCTTGAATTCATGGACGCAGCTCATCCGGCTGTTGGCGAATCCATCCGTGCCGAAAAGAAAATTACCGACGAAGCAGAAGCTGAACTGAAGAAAGCCATAGAACAGTTTAAGGAAACTTTTCTTGCCAGTGAAGGCAGGTGATTGACTGATGGCTACTGCACGTGAGATTCATCGCCACATGAAAAGTGTCAAGAACATTGGTCAAATCACAAAGGCGATGAAAATGGTTGCTGCGGCACGTCTGCGCAAAGCGCAGGAAAGAGCTGCCGCCAGCCGTCCGTATGCTATAAAAATTAAAGAGGTTTTAAGTAATATCGTCGGCGATAAAGGAACTTTGTCCGGCCTGAACCCGAGAAAACATCCTTTGCTCCAGAAACGTCCGGTTAAAAAGGTTGGTTTTCTGGTAATGTGCTCCGATAAAGGACTTGCAGGCGCTTACGGCAGCAATGTTTTAAAACATGCTATGAGTGAAATCATGAAGGTTGACGGCGAAGTGGTAGTTATTACCTGCGGCCGCCGCGCAAGAGATTTCTTCAGACACCGTGGATTTAACGTTCTTAAATCCCATTTCGGTTTCTCCGATAAGCCCACCTACAATAATGCTGTTGAAGTTGCATATGATGCGGCACAGCGTTTTGCCGATGAGCAGTTTGACGAACTGCGCATTGTATATACTTTGTTTAAATCGGCTTTGGCACAAATGCCTACCGCAGAAGTTATTCTTCCGCTGGAAGCTCCGAAAGAAGAAGCTTCCAAAGCAGGCGAAGCTCAGGTTAAAGCAAATACCCAGTATCTGTTCATGCCTGAAGCCGAAGAAATCCTTGCCGATTTGGCACCTCGTTATCTGGAAACTGTTGTTTATGCCGCACTCGTACAATCCGCAGCCAGTGAGCTCGGTGCCCGTATGACTGCAATGAGCTCCGCAACCGATAACGCAGCTAAGCTGGTTAAGAGCCTTGAGCTTAACTACAACAAAGCCCGTCAGGCACAAATTACCCGCGAGCTGACCGAAATCTGCGGCGGCGCAGAGGCATTAAAACAGAACTGAGAATAATTTATAAGTAATTTAGGAGGCTAAAACCTTGAATACTGGTAGAATAGTACAAGTTGTTGGCCCTGTTGTTGACATTGAGTTCAGCCCGAAAACAATGCCGGCGATCCTGAACGCTATTAAAATTGATGGCACTACCGATGACGGTAAAGTAAATATTCACCTTACCTGTGAAGTTATGCAGCATATCGGTTACAACATCGTTCGCTGCGTAGCAATGAGCTCTACCGACGGTCTGGTTCGCGGCATGAAAGCCGTTGATACCGGCGCTCCTATCAGCGTTCCGGTTGGCCCCGGCGTTTTGGGCCGTATCTTCAACGTCCTTGGTGAAACCGTTGACCACGACGACACCAAAGTAGAAGCAGCTGACTACTGGCCGATCCATCGTCCTGCTCCGACTTTTGACCAACAGGCTACAAGCACTAAAATTTTAGAAACAGGCATCAAAGTTGTCGACCTGATCGCTCCGTACGCTATGGGCGGTAAAATCGGTCTGTTCGGCGGTGCAGGCGTAGGTAAAACCGTTATTATTATGGAACTTATCCATAATATCGCAACTGCACACGGCGGCTATTCCGTATTTGCCGGCGTAGGCGAACGTACCCGTGAAGGTAATGACCTCTGGTGCGAAATGAAGGAATCCGGCGTTATCGACAAAACGGCTCTGGTATACGGCCAGATGAACGAGCCTCCGGGAGCGCGTATGCGCGTAGGCCTTACCGGCCTTACCATGGCTGAATACTTCCGTGATGTCGGCGGCCAGGACGTACTTCTGTTCATCGATAACATTTTCCGTTTCATTCAGGCAGGTTCCGAAGTTTCCGCATTGCTCGGCCGTATGCCTTCCGCAGTAGGTTATCAGCCTACCCTGGCAAACGACATCGGTGCTTTGCAGGAACGTATTACCTCCACCAAAACCGGTTC
Source organism: uncultured Phascolarctobacterium sp. (assembly GCA_949295115.1). Taxonomy (GTDB): domain Bacteria; phylum Bacillota; class Negativicutes; order Acidaminococcales; family Acidaminococcaceae; genus Fusicatenibacter_A. Next base: position 64,029 of record CASFJU010000002.1, on the reverse strand, counting down.
CATCACCTCCGTACAGGCTGTATACGTACCTGCGGACGACTTGACTGACCCTGCACCGGCAGGCACCTTTGCCCATCTGGATGCAACCACGGTATTGTCCCGTTCCATCGCAGAGCTTGGTATTTATCCGGCAGTAGACCCGCTGGATTCCACCAGCCGTATTCTTGACCCGCTTGTAATCGGTGAAGAACATTACAACGTAGCCCGCGGCGTACAGGCAATTCTGCAACGCTATAAAGAATTGCAGGATATTATCGCCATCCTCGGTATGGAAGAACTGAGCGAAGAAGATAAACTGACTGTTGCCCGTGCACGTAAAATCCAGAGATTCCTTTCCCAGGCCTTCTTCGTAGCAGAACAGTTTACCGGTACCCCGGGACAATATGTTCCTTTGCAGGAAACCATCAGAGGCTTTAAAGAAATCCTCGAAGGTAAACATGACGATCTGCCCGAAGGCGCGTTCTACATGGTAGGTACTATCGACGACGCTATTAAGAAAGCTGAAAGCATGAAGGTGGATTGATTGCATGGCTAATTTAATGCAATTGGAAATTGTAACCCCTGATAAATACTTCATTAAAAGAGATGACGTTGTATACGCAGGCTTTGAAGCTTTAGACGGCGGTTTTGGCGTTTTCGCCAACCATATGCCTGCCATTGCAGCGCTTAAAGATGCCCCGTTTAAATACAGGGATTCCAATAATGAAGAACATTTCATTTATTTATCCGGCGGGTTTGCTGAAATAGTAAAAAATAAAATTACTATTCTCAGTATTTTAGCCGAAGCAGCCGAAGATATCGACCTTGAACGTGCGCACGCAGCTTTGGAAAGAGCTGAAAGCCGCATTGCTAATTTTACTGTTGACCTCAACATTAAAAGGGCGGAAGCTGCTAAGGCAAGAGCTCTCGGCAGAATCAGAACCGTGGAACTTTCCATGGCTGCCAAAATGAGATAAGCTTAATTTTAAAACGCACCTCTTAACCGGGGTGCGTTTTTTATTTTGTTTTAACGTAAATGGATTTAGCGTCGCTGCATTGAAATTTGTTAAAGCTGCAAATTTCTGCCCGTACACAAAATGTTTGCTTGTTTTATGCCGCCGGATACGATAAAATATATTTACGGTTTTTAGCCTGATTTTTACATGGAGGGTAAAATGAATAATACAAATCAAGATAAAACACCAAAAAAATCAATGTATTATTATTATATGCTGGCACTGGCGATTTTGCTTTTGCTGAACACGGTTATCATACCGATGTTCTTCAGCCCGAAGGTGCAGGAAATTTCCTACGGCAGCTTTTTGCAGATGGTTGACGACGGCAAGGTTGCCAAGGTTGAAATTACCAACAACAAAATTGCGGTGCTTGCTAAAGACAGCGACGATAAATCCATTTACGTTACCGGCAGGGTGGAAGACCCCCAGCTTGTTAACCGCTTAATGGAAAGCAAGGTGGAGTTTTCGCAGGTAATTCCTAAAGAAAACACGCCGCTGGAAAACATTTTGTATAACTGGATTATCCCGATATTCATCTTTTTTGCTTTGGGGCAGCTGTTTATGCGCTTTATGGCAGGGCGCATGGGCGGAGGCGGCCCGCTGAATTTTGGCAAGAGCAACGCCAAGGTTTATGTGGAAGCCGCAACCGGCAAGACCTTTGCTGATGTGGCAGGGCAGGACGAAGCCAAGGAAGCACTGATGGAGCTGGTGGATTTTTTGCATCACCCGGACAAATACAAATCCATCGGCGCAAATATGCCAAAGGGCGCGCTTCTGGTAGGCCCTCCGGGTACAGGTAAAACGCTGCTTGCCAAAGCGGTTGCCGGTGAGGCAAAAGTACCGTTTTTCAGCATCAGCGGCAGCGAATTTATTGAAATGTTTGTCGGCATGGGCGCCGCCCGTGTGCGCGATTTGTTTAAACAGGCGCAGGAAAAAGCGCCGTGCATTATTTTTATCGACGAGATTGACGCTATCGGCAAAAAACGTGACAGCGGGCGTTTTGGCGGCAACGATGAACGCGAGCAGACCTTAAACCAGCTTTTAAGTGAGATGGACGGCTTTGACGGCAGCAAGGGCATTGTAATCTTAGCTGCGACCAACAGGCCGGAATCGCTGGATAAAGCGCTTTTGCGCCCGGGACGTTTTGACCGCCGCATACCGGTTGAACTGCCGGATTTGCAGGGACGCGAAGCAATTTTGCGCGTGCATGCGCAGAACATTAAAACCTGCGACGATATCGACTACAACGCCATTGCCCGCGCAACCAGCGGCGCAAGCGGCGCAGAACTGGCGAACATCGTCAACGAAGCGGCTTTGCGTGCCGTGCGTATGCACCGCGACTGCGTAACGCAGAGCGACCTTGAGGAATCGGTAGAGGTTGTTATCGCCGGTTATCAGCGCAAGGGCGCGGTTATACCCAAGGAGCAGAAACGCATTGTGGCGTACCACGAAATTGGGCACGCGCTTGTGGCGGCACGCCAGAAGAACAGCGCGCCGGTGCATAAAATTACGATTGTGCCGCGTACCAGCGGTGCTTTGGGCTACACCATGCAGGTCAGCGAAGATGACAATGTGCTGATGAGCAAGGAAGAACTGTTCAACAAAATTGCCACGCTTACCGGTGGGCGTGCGGCGGAAGAAGTTATCTTCAAGAGCATTACTACCGGTGCCAGCAACGATATTGAACAGGCAACACGTATTGCCCGGGCAATGGTTACACGCTTCGGTATGACGGACGAGTTTGACATGATGGCGACGGAAACCGTTACCAACGCTTACCTCGGCGGCGATACTTCGCTGGCATGCAGCGAAACCACCAGCGGCAAAATTGACGCTAAGGTGCTGGAGCTTATTAAAGAAGCACACAATAAAGCGCGCGCAATTTTGGAAGCGGATATGGACAAGCTGCATGAACTTGCGGCTTACCTTCTGGAGAAGGAAACCATTACCGGCGAAGAATTTATGCAGATTTTAGAGCATGGCAGACAGGACGAAGCAAAGGCAGAAGCTGTTGAAACATCCGCACAGGCGGCTGAAGAAACAAAGCCTGTTTGCAGTGTTTGTGATGATAAAGCGGAACAGGGGCAAGCTGCGCCGGACGCTTTGCTTAATGAAGATAGTGAACGAAATTGATGGGATTGAGGTGAAGGTATGGAGCCTGCTGTTGGCTGTCTGATCCTTTTGGGCGTGATGGCCCTGCTGTTTATTACGGAACTGATTCCGCTGGCGGTAACCGCTATGGGCGGCGCGATTATCTGCGGATTTTTGAATTATATACCCGATAACGGCGTGTTTTTGGGGCTTTCGCACCCGACGGTGACGCTGTTTGCCGGTATGTTTGTGGTGGGCGCGGCCATGTTCCACACGGGGCTGGCGCACAGCATCGGCGTGTTTATTGTTAAGCGCGCAGGCAAAAGCCAGAAGAATTTAATGCTGTGCATTATGGTTGTCGCCGCCGTTTTAAGCATGTGCCTTTCCAACACCGGTACGGCGGCCTGTCTGCTGCCGGTAGTAATGGGCATCTGCGCGGCTGCCAAAATGTCGCCTTCGCGCCAGTTGATACCGCTGGCTTACGCGGTTTGCAGCGGCGGCATGATAAGCCTTGTCGGTACGCCGCCGAACATTATCATCAGCGGTGCGCTGAGCAATTTTGGCTACCAGCCGTTTGAGTTTTTTGAATTTGCGTGGATTGGCGTGCCTATAACGCTCGTCACCATTGTTTATATGTATTTTGTGGGGCGCAGGCTGCTGCCGGAGGGCGGCGAAGTGCCAGAAAAGTTTTTGGCGGAGCTTGACCCGATGCAGCACAATGTGCCCAAGCAGGTTATTGCCGGGCTGATTTTAGTGGGCTGCATGGTGGTAATGTGCCTTGATTTGGAAAAAATTACCATTGAGATGGCGGCTGTGGTTGGCGCGCTGATTTGCGTTTTAACCGGCTGCCTGACGGAAAAACAGGCGTATAACTCCATTGAGTGGAGCACGATTTTTCTGTTTGCGGGCATGATGCCGGTATCGCATGCGCTGTACAACACCGGTGCGGCCGAACTTTTGGCGCGCTGGATGCTGGAAATGCTGGGAGGCACACCCGGCCCGCTGGTTGTAACGGCAGTAATTTTTATAGTAACGGCGCTGTTAACGCAGTTTATGAGCAACTCCGCATCGGCGGCGCTGCTTGCGCCTATCGGGCTTGTTGTATCGCAAAAGCTGGGCGTATCGCCGTACCCGGTGCTGATGTCCATTGCTGTGGCGTCGTCCTGCGCGTTTGCAACGCCAATCGGCACGCCGCCGTGTACTTTAATGGTCGGCCCGGGGCATTACCGCTTTGTGGATTACATTAAAGCCGGGCTGCCGCTGATAATTTTGTGTTTTGCCGCCACGGTCATTATCGTACCGCTGGTTTGGCCTTTTTAAAGCCGGTGTTTGCACGCCGGCGGATGGGAGGAATTAGATGAAGCAATGTATGGATTCTGACAATCTGCACCGCCGTTTGAAAAAAATCATCGGGCAGGTGCAGGCCATCGACAGGATGGTGGATGAGGACGTGCCGTGCGAGGACATTTTAATGCAGATTAACGCCGCCAAATCGGCGCTGCACCGCGTAGGGCAGGTTGTACTGGAAGGGCATATCCAGCACTGTGTGCGCGACGGCATTGAGCACGGCGACGCTGAAAAAACCATCCAAAACTTTACCAAAGCAGTGGAACGCTTCGCCAACATGGCGTAAGCCAAAAATTTAAGCAGTAATTATAAACGCAGATACGGAAGTATCTGCGTTATTTTTATATCTGCTACAGCGGCAAACAAAAAAGACGCACCAGATTAATGCGTCTTAAAATATAAAATTATGCGGTTATTTGGTAAACTGCAAAAGATAACTTACGCCTGCCATAACAACAAGGTACAAAATCATATACATTAAAACCTTAAACATGATTTTAATGGCTTTATCATAAGTGGTCATAGTTTCTTTGGCGGATTTTTTTCTGGGTTTATAATCAAGTTTAATATAATCATTATCCATAACAGCAATCCCCCTTCGGCAAGATAAATATCTTTAACTATATTATAAACTATTTTGCTAAAGATTGCCATAAAAACTTTGCTGCGTGTGGTGGTAAAAATGGGTGAACCGAAAACTTAATTTAAAATTTTCTGAATTATAGGATATATTACAATATTACAAAAAGAATACATTGCACTGTAAGCATGTGTTCTTGAAGATTGGTAAAAAATATGTTAAAATTTTATTAAATCAAGGATAATTTTGATTAATATATAAATGCATGAAGGGGAATGGAGGAAGGCAAAATGACTAAGAAAACTAAATTATTAATAGCGTTAAGCGTATTTGCTGTTCTTAATGGAGTGACAATGCCCCCCCGAGATGCACATGCGGATAAATGGGTGATTGATGGAGACGCGGCGTTTGAAGCATTAAAGAATAATGATGAATGGAATTATACTGAAAGTGCTAATCAAAATGGTGACCATCACGTTGAATTAAAAGATAAACGGAGTAACAATACTGTAATCTTTAAAAATATAACAGATAGCAAAGGATTTGGCGTTGCCGGTGGGCGTGGCAGCGGTGACACTTCGAATAATACACTTATTATTGATAATTCTACCATTACCGCTAATTGGATAGAGGGCGGCTATTCTTATAATGGTAACGCAAATGACAATACTGTAGTTATAAATAATAGTACCATAATTGCCCATGTTTACGGCGGCGATGCTCATCATAAAGATGCTATCGGCAATACGATTATTATTGCCGGTGATTCTGATATAAATGGTAATATTTATGGCGGCTATTCTATGGTGCCGGAAGATGAAGATAAAGGTGACTGGAGTGGCAGGGCTAATAATAATACAATAATAGTTAAAAAGAATACTAATGAAAATGCTTTAGAAGGTGCTAGAATTTACACCGGTTATGTATCTATAACTGATAAAATGGAACAAGTAATTATAGATAATGATGGCGTAATTCCTGAAAGCATGTTTACTAAAAAAAATAATACTCTTACTTTGGAGGGCTGGAGCGGCAGTGTTATAGCGGTAAGAAGTACAGACAATGTTAATTTCTTTGATATAAAACTTTCTGATTTTGTAAGTAATGACCAAAGTATAGCAAAACCGATTTTAACAATTACAGGGACATCTGAAGATGATTCTTTTAAAAATATTATTGGTACAGATAATACCGAACATAATGGCAAAGACCTTGGAAGCAAAGACATCAACATAGGCTTAAGCTTTGAAGGCGGGCAGGATATTAAAGCCGGTGAGAAGATTCGCCTTGTACAGATGAATGAGAACGGTGCTGCTATTGTTGATGAAAAGAACGATGAAAAAATTCAACTTGCCAACGGCGGTGTATCTTACGCAGGTGTGGCGCAGAAAGTTGTTGGTGAATTGTCTTTTGATGAAGTAGACAATAAATTCATTGATTACACCGTTAAATCCGTTGGCCTTAACGAGCAGGCCAATGTCGTTAACGAAGGGCGTGCGGCAGCGGCGGCATTTTTGTGGCAGGGCGATGAGCTTATCAGCGAAGCGTTGGGACAGCTTAATGTTGAAGATAAATACGGTTTTGAAACCTTTGCTATGGTTTACGGCAACGACAGCCGTTACGGCGGTACTGCCCATGACTTAAGCATTAACGGCTGGAGCGGTTTGGTAGGCGTTGGCAGCAATAACAAAACCAAAGCCGGCGACTTTGCCTGGGCAGCATTCTTTGAAAACGGTTACGGTAATTATGATGTAACCACAGCAATGAACGGAGTAAGACTTGATGGCGACGGCAGCGCAGTTTACAACGGCGGCGGCATTGCGGCACGCTTAACCGGCGACAACGGCGTTTACGGCGAAGCATCCCTGCGCGCAGGCTTATTAAAAAATGACCTTGACCACGGACTGCAAAACCAGAAAGGCGTTGCCTTTGGCTATGAAAGCGAAAGCAATTATTACGGCTTCCACCTTGGCGTGGGCAAGATATTTAAACTTGAAGACGGTGCAAGTGTAGATACTTATGCTAAATATTATCACAGCACTGTTAAGGACGACAGCTTTACGATTGACGGTGACGAATTTGAGCTGGGCGATATCGATAGTGACCGCCTGCGTGTAGGTATCCGCTACAATCAGGGAATGGACAGAACCTTTAACGTATACTACGGCGCGGCATGGGAATATGAATTTAACGGCGACAGCAACGGTTATGCAGAAGGTCACAAGCTGGAAGAAACCTCGCTGAAAGGCAGCACGGTAATAGGCGAGCTTGGCGTAATCTACCAGCCGGTAAATTCGCCGTGGAGCATTGACGCTAAGGTAAAAGGCTATGGCGGACAGCGTGACGGTTACAGCGGCAGCATTTTGGCAACGTATCATTTTTAAATAAAATGTTTTGCAGGACGGAGTAAAATCCGTCCTGTTTTTATATTGGCTTAAAACAGATTAACTATTGCCCGGGAAATCGGCAAAATAAAAACCACGTTAAACATTTTTGCTTAACGTGGTTCATTTTATTTTTCTTTTAAAATTTTAATTAGTTCTTCTTCTGTAATGGTTTCTTCGGTGTAAACTTTAATGCCGTGCTGTAAAAATAGTGCTGCGGTTACGCCGTTGCCTGCTTTTTTGCCGCCGCTGAAGCTGCCGTCGTAAACCATGCCGCAGCCGCAGGATGGGCTACGCGCCTTTAGTATAGCGCAATTGGCGTTGTGTTTTTTGGCATAAGCCAGCGCTTTTTGCGCGCCGCCTATAAAGTTTTGCGTTACGTCCTTGCCGTCCTTATCGCTAACTTTAGCGCTGCCGTTTAAAACGTCCTCGCCGCTGCCACCCTGTATTTCCGCAGGCGGGCGGGGTATCGGCAAAACGCCGAAGCATTCCGGGCAGATGGCGATAAAATCATCGGTATTGTAATATTTTGCCAGCCACGGGCACAAATTGTTGCCGCCGCTGTATTTTACGTTGCGTCCCAACAGGCACGCGCTTATTAAAATCATTTTTCGCCGTCCTCGCTTGTGTACTGGTTAATCAGGGCAAAAATCTTTTTCTGCTTGTGTTTGCCGCTGGGGGCGGATGTAAAGCCGCGCCCGAAAACGTCGCTTGCTTCAGTGATAATCATGAACGCGCCGGGGTCTTTTTTGCGTACAATCTGGCGGATGCGCGCCACCTGCGTCAACTTGGCAACGACAAACAGCACCTTGCGCTGCTGGTGGGTGTAAGCGCCTTCGCCGTACAGGTAAGTAACGCCGCGCCCGACGATTTTAATAATGCCTTCAGCAATTTCTTCGTAGTGTTCGCTGATGATGATAATATTCTTTTTGTAATCGAAGCCGACGGTGATGGAGTTGGTAACTTTAAACACGATGAAAAAGGTCAGCATAGTGTACAGCACGGATTCGATACCGAAGAAGAATGTGCCGCAAATCATCAGGAAGATGTTGAAAATAAAATTGGTTGTCGCCTGGCTGATGCTGTAATATTTGTTGATGATGCCGCCGATAATATCCATGCCGCCCGTGCCGCCGCCGACGCGGTACACAAGTCCCATGCCAAGGCCGTACATAACGCCGCCGGTAATGCAGCTTAACATTTTCTCCGGCACATCCGGCGTGTAAGCCGTTAAAAAGTGCAGGCCGTCAATAGCGAAGGAGAGAAACGTCATCGTCGCCAGCGAGCCGAAGAAATATTCTTTGTCCATGTACTTCCACGCCAGATAGAACAGCGGGATGTTGAGGACGAGGTTCATAACGCCGATGGGCAGGCCGCTGAGATAGTAAATGATAAAGCCAAGGCCCGTAACGCCGCCGCTGAGCAGCATGTTGGGGATATAAAACAGGTTGATGGCGCTGGCCGTAATCAAACAGCCGATAACCACCATTGTATAACGGTAAATTTTGTGCTTCATGGTGCGCTCCTTAAAAATTTTGATTAACTGTTATAATCTTATCATTTTTTGCGCAAAAAAGGAATTGAACGGCGGCAATTTTGGCAAAAAAGAACAGAAATTTTAAAATAGATTTAAAATTTTTTATAACTTTTTGCTTTCATCTAAAGCAAAGCGCCTTAAATTATGGTAAAATATATTGTATACAGAATTTTGAATTGACAGGGATGTTTATGGAAAAAATTACAGAAACAGCTTATGCCAAAATAAATCTGGGGCTTGACGTATTGGGCACGCGCCCGGACGGTTACCACGAGGTGTGCATGGTAATGCAGAGCGTCAGCCTTGCCGATACCGTTATGCTGGAGCCGCACGAAGGGCTATGCGTGGTGACGGGTAAGGACGATTTGCCCGGCGACGACACCAACCTTGCGTGGAAGGCGGCTATGTTAATGGCAAGCCGTTTCGGCCAGAAGCCGGATGTAAAAATAACGCTGGATAAGCGCATTTTTATGGCGGCGGGGCTGGCAGGCGGCAGCAGCGACGCAGCGGCAGTGCTGCGCGGGTTGAACCGTTTGTGGCAGCTTGGTTTAAGCGTGGCTGAACTGGAGGCGCTTGCGGCGGAAATCGGCAGCGACGTACCGTTTTGTATTGCGGGCGGCACGCAGTTATCCGAAGGGCGCGGCACGGATTTAACCGTACTGCCTTCGCCGGAAGAAACGGTAATAGTTCTGGCCAAGCCTAAAATTGCCGTATCCACCGCGTGGGTGTACCGCGAATTTGACGCTTTGGCAAATCCGCAGCATCCGGACGTTAAAGCCTTAACCGCAGCGCTGCAAAAAGGCAATGCCAAACTGCCGCTGCCCGGCATGGGCAACGCGCTGGAAGGCGTAACCTGCGCCAAATATCCAGCGGTAGACGCCATAAAACAAAAAATGCTGGCCGCCGGTGCGGATTACGCGCTGATGAGCGGCAGCGGGCCGACCGTGTTTGCCATTGCAAAGGATACGCAGACGGCGGAAAAAATACTTAAAACACTTGCGGCAGATGACCTTGAAACAGCCATCGCCCATACAGTACAAAGGAGTGTAATATAAATGAGCGGACATTTGAGCCCTATTCAGCTTGACAGTTACAGACCGCTGCGCGAGCTGGTATGTGAAACCATCCGCCAGGCGATTGTTGACGGCGTTTTCAGCCCAGGCGAGCGCCTGATGGAAATTCAGCTTGCTGACGAAATGGGCGTCAGCCGTACCCCCGTGCGCGAGGCTATCCGCAAGCTGGAACTGGAAGGCTTTGTGGTAATGATACCGCGCCGCGGCACTTATGTGGCCGATATTTCCATTAAAGATATCAATGAAGTTTACGAAATCCGCACCAGCCTTGAGGTTTTGGCCGCAGGGCTTGCTGCCGAGCGCATCAGCGACGAGGAGCTGGAAACCATGCAGCGCCTGCTGGTGGAAATTGGGCAGCATATTGAAGACGGAAACATTGAAAAAATTGTAGAAATCGACACCGCTTTCCACGATGTTTTGTATAAGGCAAGCCGCAACGGACGCCTAGCAGGCATCATCAACAACCTGCGCGAGCAGATTACCGTAATCCGCCGCCGCTCGATGATGTACCCGGGCCGTTTGCGCAACACGATGGAGGAACACCGCCTGCTGGTGGACAGCATTGCCGCCCACGACGTTGACAGGGCGCAGAACGCGGCGCGTATCCATATGGAAAATGCCGAACACACCCTGCTGAAGGATATGCTGGAAAGCGCAGAGCGCAAGAGAAAATAAGAAAAGGGGTATAGAAATTGTCAGAACTTGTTGCTGTAATTTTAGCTGCCGGTATGGGCACCCGCATGAAATCCAAATTGCCGAAGGTTTTGCACAAGGTTGGCGGCAAAGCCATGCTGCAAAGAGTGCTTGACGCTGCGACCGGCGCAGGCGCTGCTAAAAAAGTAGTAATCACTGGCCACTGCGCAGAGCTTGTTAACGAACTCATCGGCAGCCAGGCCGTAAGCGTATACCAAAAAGAACAGCTGGGCACCGGCCACGCCGTGATGCAGGCTGAAAACGAGCTGAAAGATTTGAACGGCACTGTAATGGTGCTGTGCGGCGATACACCGCTGCTGGACGCGGGTGAGCTGCGTAAATTTTACGAAGAACATGTACAGAGCGGCGCTGCTGCTACCGTACTGACCGCCATGATGCCCAATCCTTACGGCTACGGCCGCATTATCCGCAACAGCGAAGGCAATGTGGCAGGCATTGTGGAAGAAAAGGACGCGACGCCGGAACAGAAAGCCATTACCGAAATCAACACCGGCATTTTCTGCTTTGAAGCGCCGCTGCTGTTTGAAGTGCTGCACACTTTGACCAACGACAACGCTCAGGGCGAATATTATTTGACGGACGTGCTTTCCAAACTGAACGGCATGGGCAAAAAAGTAGGCGCCGCCGTTACGGCGGATAATGCCATGGTGATGGGCGTAAACAGCCGCCGCCAGCTGGCAGAAGCTGAAGCGGAACTGCGTGAGCGCGTGCTTGGCAGATTGATGGACAGCGGCGTAACAATTATGGACCCCGCCAGCACCTTTGTGGGTGAGGACGTAAAAGTCGGCAATGACACCGTTATTTACCCGTACACCTGGCTGGAAGGCGCAACCGAAATCGGCAGTGACTGTGTAATCGGGCCTTCCGTGCGCCTGACCAACGTAAAAGTTGGCGACGAGGTGGAAATGCAGTTTACCTACGGGCACGACTGCGTTGTGAAAAACAAAGTTGTTATGGGACCTTATGTGCACCTGCGCCCCGATACCGTGCTGGAAGAAAAAGTTAAAATCGGCAACTTCATCGAAGTTAAAAATTCCCACGTCGGCTACGGCACCAAGCTGCCGCACCTTTCCTACATCGGCGACAGCGACATCGGCAGCGGCGTAAACATCGGCTGCGGCTGTATTATGGTTAACTACGACGGCAAAAAGAAACACCGCACCACCATCGGCAACGACGCGTTTATCGGCTGCAACAGCAATCTGGTTGCGCCCGTTACCATCGGCGAAGGCGCTTATGTCGGCGCAGGCTCCACCATTACCAAGGAAGTTCCCGCCGACGCGCTTGGCATTGCCCGCGCCAAACAGAAAAACATTGAAGGCTGGGCGGCAAAACAGCGCGAAGACTGATAAATTTTGCTAATTGACTTGTTAAAACTGAGTAAAAAGTTGTATACTATATTTATAAGGTAAAAAATTTCAGGCAGTACAGACTAATTGACTTGGAGGTATATGACCATGTTGTCAGATGAGAGCAGAATGAGGATTTTTACCGGTAACGCCAACCCCGATTTGGCACGCGAGATTGCCGAAAATCTCGGTACTACCGTCGGCGATGCCGTTATCAACCGTTTTAACAACGGCGAAGTGCAGGTTATGATTAACGAAAGCGTCCGCGGCAAGGACATCTTTATTGTTCAGCCGACCTGCGGCCCTATCGTTAACGATAACGTAATGGAGCTTTTGATTATGGCTGACGCCTTCAAACGCGCTTCCGCCGCACATATCACCGCAGTTATCCCTTACTATGGCTATGCGCGCCAGGACCGCAAGGCCCGCGGCCGTGAACCTATTACCGCTAAATTGATGGCAGACCTTCTGGAAACCGCCGGCATTACCCGCGTTGTTACCATCGACCTGCACGCTGCACAGATTCAGGGCTTCTTCAACGTACCGTTTGACCATATGCCCGGGCAGCCGATTCTGGCGGAATACATTAAGAGCAAAAATTTAGACGACCTCATTGTTGTATCTCCTGACCTTGGCGGCGTAAGCCGTGCCCGCACAATGGCAGAACGCCTCGGTTGCGGTATGGCCATTATCGACAAACGCCGTCCTGAACCGGGTGTTGCCGAAGTTATGAACCTCATCGGCAATGTTGAAGGCAAAACGGCAGTGCTTGTTGACGATATGATTGATACGGCAGGTTCTTTGGTTGAAGCAGCCAAAGCCGTTAAAAAATTCGGCGCTAAAGAAATTTACGCATGCTGCACGCACCCGATTTTAACGGACCCGGCAGTAAGCCGCATTGCGCAGTCGGATATTACCGAAGTTGTTGTTACCAACACCATTCCGCTGCCGCCCAGCAAAAAGCACCCCAAAATCAAAGTGCTTTCCATTGCGCCGATTCTGGCCGAAACCATTCTGCGCATTTACAACCAGTGGTCTGTAAGCCAGCTGTTTGAAAAACATAAATAATAAACACAAAGGGCCTGCCGCAGGCGCGGCGGGCCTTATTTTTGCATTAAGGAGATTTTATGAAACTGATTGCAGGACTTGGCAACATCGGTAAGGAATACGAAGGCACGCGCCACAACATCGGCTTTATGGTGGCCGACGAGCTGGCAAAGCGCTGGGGCATTACCGCATGGAAGAATGAGCGCAACGCCATGTGCGCCGAATACCGCACACCGGAAAAAGTTTTTTTGATTAAACCGACAACCTACATGAATTTAAGCGGCGAAGCAGTCGGCGCTTTTGCTAATTTTTACAACATCGCGCCGGAGGATATCGCCGTTATTCAGGACGACCTTGATTTGCCCTGCGGCCAGCTGCGTGTGCGCCGTAAAGGCAGTGCGGGCGGGCACAACGGCATCAAATCCATCCAGCAGCATCTTGGCACGGGCGATTTCCCGCGTTTTAAAATCGGCATAGGGCACCCGGAACGCAACGCCAAAGCCGTTATCGGGCATGTGCTGCACCGCTTCGGCAAGGAAGAACAGGCGCTTATCGACGAAGCCGTCAGCAAAATGGCGGACGCCGTCGAGCTGTGGCTGAAGGGCGATATGGACGCCGTTATGCAGGAATACAACAAAAAGCCGCCCAAAAAGAAGGAAGAAGCGGCCGAAGAAAAAAATAATCCGGTGGACACCGCTAAAAATTAAAAGGCTTAAAATTTGCCGTGCTGTAACGCATGTTACACTTTTGACGCTTAATTTACCATAAAAAATAAAATTGTAAAAATTTTGTACGGAAAGTGTTGACAAGGCGTTAAACGCTTATTATAATAAGCTCATCAAATAACAAATTGCGTTGATTGGGAAAAGTAGTAAGGTAAGCCCAGATTCCAGAGAACTTATCATTTGCTGAGAGATAAGATCAAAGCACTTTATGAAAATCCCCCATGAGCTGCCGCCTGAAGGGTGTAAACCTGTGTAAGCGCGGCCGGAGGACGACCGTTACAGCGTCAGGCATTGAACGTCAGCTGTGAAGCTTTCGGTGATGCCGGTAAAGCGGCTGCTTTTTAAGCAGCAATAAGAGTGGTACCGCAGAGCTATCGGCTTTGTCTCTTACAAAAGAGGCAAAGCCTTTTTTGTTGGTAAAAAGCTTACAATCGCCGGTTTGTTATTGGCAAAAATTTTTTACAACAAAGGAGTAATGAAAAATGAATGTACTGAACAAACTGGCAGAATTTGTTGGCAAAAACCTTACTTACATTGTAGTTGCGGTCGTTGTGGCCGCGTTCTTCCAGCCGCAGGCGTTTACCTGGGCGGCTTCCAAAACGGTGCTTTTGCTTTCGGTAATTATGTTCGGCATGGGCATGACGCTGCGCGCCAGCGATTTTGCACTTGTGTTCCAGCGTCCCAAAGATGTGTTCTTCGGCTGCGTCGGCCAGTTCACTATCATGCCGGCACTGGCTTATGTGCTTACCGTTGCGTTTGAGCTTCCGCCCGAACTTGCCATTGGCATGATTCTTCTCGGCACCACGCCGGGCGGCACGGCTTCAAACGTAATGACTTATCTCGCCAAAGGCGATGTTACCCTGTCGGTTTGCCTTACCACGGCAACCACGCTGCTTGCACCAGTGCTGACCCCGTTCCTTACCTGGGTGCTGGCAGGCCAGTGGGTAGAAGTTTCCTTCCTTGCCATGCTCAAATCCGTAGCGCAGGTAATCCTGGTGCCCATCGTGCTTGGCATCTTCGTTCACAAACTGGTTGGCGATAACTTCGTTGTTAAATTCTCCAAAGTGCTCGTGCTTGTTTCCGCGTTCAGCGTACTGTCCATCATGGGCGCAATGGTTGCCTTAAACGGCGCAAAAATCATCGAGCTCGGCTGGGTGATGGTAATGGCAGTTGTGCTACAAAACCTCGGCGGCTACGCACTTGGCTGGCTGCTTGCCAAACAGGCGGGCATGGGCGACGCGCAGCGCACCACCGTTATGCTGGAAGTCGGCATGCAGAACTCCGCACTGGCCTGCTCGCTGGGCACGCTGCACTTTACGGCAATGGCAGCAATCCCGGGCGCAATCGCAGGTGTTGTTCACCAGACTACCGGCTCGCTGTTAGCCTCCGTCTTTGCGGCACGCGCTTCCAAAAAAGAGCAGGCTGCCGCACCGCTTGCCAAAGCGGAATTTGCTGACTGAATAATCGCGCCGCGGCGCAGATACACAGCCTAAAATAAGGGATTTTGTTCGGACTTAAAAACATATAAAGCTGCACCTTAAGCAGCTATCATCTCCCCCGGCCCCGGTGCTCCGCCGCCGGGGTTTTAATTTGCCGTTGACAGGCTGCGGCGGGTATGTTATATTTTTATAAGCTGAATACTAAAATTCGTTGTGGATTTTTCTGGCTCTGCCACTTTTCGCCACACAGCCGCCTTAACGGGCGCTGTGTGGTTTTTTGTTGGAGGTATTATGAACGAAAATTTTATGAAGGAAGAACCCGTCCTGCCGCTGATAACTGCCATGGCGCTGCCCATGGTCATCAGCATGATGGTCAATTCGCTCTATAATATAGTAGATAGTTTCTTCGTCGCGCAAATCAGCGAGGACGCTATGACGGCGCTGTCGCTGGTTTTTCCGGTGCAGAACTTCATCAACGCCGTCAGCATCGGCTTTGGCGTTGGCATTAACGCGCTTATTGCTTACTACCTCGGCGCGGGCGAAGGCGAAACTGCCAACCGTGCGGCTGTGCATGGCATGGCGCTTTCTGCCCTGCACGGCGTGGTGCTGATGGTGCTGTGCATTGCCGTAATGCCAAATTTTTTAGCCGCTTTTACGGATAACGCCGCCGTTATCGACATGGGCGTGCGCTATTCCAACATTACGTTCAGCTTTTCGCTGATAATCATGCTGGGGCTGGCGTTTGAAAAAATCTTTCAGGCAGTCGGCAATATGAAGGTAACGATGATTGCGCTGATGGCTGGCTGCATCGTCAATATCATTTTAGACCCGCTCTTAATTTTCGGCATCGGGCCGTTCCCCAAATGGGGGATAGAAGGCGCGGCCGTGGCAACGGGCATCGGGCAGATAACGACGCTTGCCATTTATCTGTTTGTGTATAAAAACTACCCGCTGCGCATTAAGTTAAGCCGCCGCTATTTAACGCGCGACGCGGGGCTTGATTTTAAACTCTATGCCATCGGCATACCGGCAACGCTGAACCTTGCCTTGCCGTCGCTTTTGGTATCTTCGCTGAACACAATTTTAGCGGCGTTTTCGCAAAGCTACATCGTGGTGCTGGGCATTTACTACAAGCTGCAAACATTTTTGTACCTGCCCGCCAACGGCATTATTCAGGGCATGCGCCCGCTGATTGGTTTTAACTACGGCGCGGGCGAGCATGGGCGCGTAAAGGCAATTTATAATACCACGCTGGTAATGAACGCCTGCATTATGCTGGCAGGCACGGCAATTTGCCTGCTGGTGCCCGATGTGCTGATTGCCATGTTTACGGATAACGCCGTTAGCGTCGAAGCAGGCGCGCAGGCGCTGCGGATAATCTGCGCAGGGTTTATCGTATCGGCAGTAAGCGTAACTGCCTGCGGCGCGCTGGAAGGATTAGGCAAAGGCCTGCCGTCGCTTGTAATATCGCTGCTGCGTTATGTGGTGGTAATAATACCTGCAGCGTGGCTGTTAAGCAAATACTTCGGCGCGCAGGGCGTATGGCACGCCTTCTGGATAGCAGAGCTTTTAACGGCAATCGCAGCACAGCTTGTGTATAAAAGGTATAGTAAGTAAAAAATTAAGCGTGCTTTGCATTTTGCAAAACACGCTTTTTGTATCTTTACAGGTTTATATTTTTCTGTTAGAATAATAAAGCAAATGTGCTGCCATAACGGTAGGCGGTTAGCCCTCCAACGGATGGACTGTGACCCTCTGAAAGTAATCTGCATAAGCAGATACGAAAGGAGGGGATAAAATGGATATCCTTTCGTTTATAGCCGTAACAGGTTATACTGTAACGATATTCGCCCTTGGTTATACCTTGGGCAAGGATTTTGCCAGTAAACAGAAATAACCGCCGTGTCTGCAAAACCGGGCGGTTATTTCTTAATAAGATTTAACTAAACGATGTGGGCTGACCGTCTATCGGCAGCACATTTTTATTTCTATATTTATTATAGCAAACAGTCAGAAAAAGTCAAATAAAGAAAAAGAACAAAACGCCAAAAGTATAACAGGTTTTTAAAAACTAAAAAATTTTTACGTCCCCTTTGTCAGGTTAGCTGACGGGGGATTTTTTATACCTTAAATTAGGGTAGATAGTTTGAATTACGCATAGTGGGGAGTAAATATTACCGTAAAGTGGTTGGCCAACCATAAACTACCGGTAGGGAAAAGTTTCCCCAAGACCAGAAAAAGTACGACTTATGCCAACTGAAATGTCTTGCGGGGGGGTAAAGGTATGATATAATTTCAGTATCTTATGAAATTATATCAAAAAATAAGGAGTGCGATTTATGAATAAGAAAACAATGCTTGCCACTTTGGTAATGCTGAGTTTATTACAGGGAACGGCGTTTGGCGCTAACGATGAAATAAGAGATGAAGCATGGAATATTATTTCGTTTGACGAAGAACGCGATAAAGTAGATATTGATTATGACCTTAATTCCTCTGGTGGAGATACTGCTTTACTTCTTGGCAATGGCACAACTTTAACAGTTAATGATACGTTGGACGTAACAATGAATGTTAACACACCAACAACGAACTATGGGGCACAAGGTGTTTCATTTAATGGCAGTGGCGCAATAAATGTTACTAATGCTACAACCGTTACTATAAATGATACGGCTGTTGATAATGCGTATAGTAAAGCCGGTGTATGGCTTGACCACAGTGGGCCTGGAATGCCGACTTTTACTATGGGTAGCGGAAAATCAGTTATAACAGTGACGACAAATGATATAGGTTATGGTCTTGCCGTTTTAGAGGGTAATGTGAAAGGTGGAGAATTAGAAATTAATGTGGATACTACTAGCGGAACAGGCGCTGCAACAGGTATTTACAGCAGATATAATAGCCCAAATGCTAGCAGTGATCCTGTGGCTTCAATAGATTTTAGCGGTAAAATTACTATGGATATAAAAGCCGGTGATGGAATTGCGTATGGTGTTGATGCCGGATTAAAAGATAAATTTATTTTTAAAGCTGCCGATGGTTTTGATATTAAAGTAAATACTAAATCTGAATACAATTATGCTTACGGATTATGTTTGGACGGTAATGGTAATGATAATGCCGAAAATTTTGAGATTGGTAATGGTAAATTGACTGTAACAGGTGCCGGCGATGTTAACGCTATTTATATTGATGGTGATTTTGCTGATAATAGCGAAAATAAAATTGGAAATATTGAACTTGATGTAAATGCCGGTTGGCTTGCTTATGGCGTAAAGACAAATGCTGATGGAAAACTTGTGATTGACGGATTAAGCGGTAAGGTAACTTCAACAAACAGCGATGCTTATGGCGTTAACGTCCATGAAAATACCACTGATAAAAATATGGACGGATTAAAAATTGGGGATAGTAATTTAACTGTAACTGCTAAAAATGAAAGCGCCGGTATAGATGTTAAAGGTACGTTTAATGATGGTTCTAAGGTTGAGTTGGGAAAACTTGACCTTACTGTAACGTCTGACAAAAAATCTGCTAAAGGATTAAATATATCGGCAAACGGCAAATATGAAGTAACGCTGGACAGCTTAAAAGCAAATGTAACAGGTAAAACTGATACTAGTGGTTTGTATTTTGCAAACAGTGACGCAACTATGACCGTTACTAACGGTTTGGATTTAACCGTTACCGGCACAGGTACAAAAACTGCTTCCGCTCTTGATAACAATAATGGTACTTTAAATGTTTACGGCGATGTTAAACTTGATGCAACGGCGGCAGTTAATGCAGCTTACGGTGTTTCAGGCAGCAATACATCACAAACAGTTTTCTATGGTGATGTAGTAAGTGATGTTGAAGGTGCAGAAAATAGTGCTGCGGTTTATGCTAATTCAACTGAAATGCATAAATCCGGTATTACCTTCAACGGCGGTTTAAAAGCAAATTTAAACAGTAAAAATGTATATTCCATTATTGCAAACAGCGCTGATGTTATTGTAAATAAAAGCAATAAAGATGTGCAGCTTAACGGTAATATCAAAGCCGGAGAAGTCGGTGCTTATGGAAACAAAGGTAATGTAAGCGTTGCTTTTAATACAGCAAATTCATATTTTAAAGGCGCAACTGAATTTGGTAAGGAGTCTGGTGACGGCAACAGTATTAATTTAAACTTTGATAATGGTTCAAAATGGCTGGTTACAGACAGGTCACATGTAACTGACCTTAATTTAAGTAATGGCGCTGTTGTTGATATGACTGCCGATGAAGGAGCCTATAGTATTTTGACGGTACGTGAGGATTTAACCGGCAGCGGTACTTTTAAAATGGATATTGACGCCAGCACAAATACAAATAACAGCGATGTTTTGCACATTACTAACCACAGCGGTACGCACTATATTGATTTAAATATTAAAGATGGCGATACCAGCGGCGCGGTTGGTACTGTTCTGGCAAGTGTTGAAAATGAAATCGGCAGTTTTGTGGCCAATGATAAAGAAAACGCCCTGTTCTGGGAAAGCTATGAATTAACTAAAGAAACAGAAAATGTAACCGATGGTTATACTGCCGACTGGATTTTATCCGCAGTTACCAAAGATGAAGAAAAAGGCACCACTTCCGTCGATACCATCCTTGGCGCAAACGCTTTGAACTACCATACATGGCGTGCTGAAAACGACCAGCTTATGCGCCGTATGGGCGAGCTGCGCAACAACGGCGCTGATGAAGAAGGCGCATGGTTCCGCGTACACGGCAGCAAAATTAACCGTGACGACAGTATGAGCTTTGAAAATAAGTACACTACTTATGAACTTGGCTACGACCAGATTACCAAACAAAAGGACGATATGACCCGTTACACCGGCGCGGCATTAAGCTACACCGACGGCAGCAGCGGTTATGAAAGCGGTAATGGCGAAAACCACAGCAAGGCAATAGCATTTTATAATACCGATATTTATAACAGCGGGCATTACCTTGATTTGCTATTTAAATATGCCAATATGGATAACGACTTTAATGTTTACGATACCAACAACAACAAAATCAGCGGTGAATATAAAAACACCGGCATCAGCGTAAGCGCGGAATACGGACGCAAAAACGAATTGAAACATGGCTGGTATGTTGAACCGCAGGCACAGTTAACTTTGGGTTATTTTGGCGGTGACGAATACGAAACCAGCAACGGAATCAGCGTAGACCAGAGCGGCATTGCCAGCGTGCTTGGGCGAGTAGGCTTCAACATTGGTAAACAAATCGGTGACAGCGGCGTAATTTATGCCAAAGCCAACCTGCTGCATGAATTTGCAGGCGATTATGATATTGATATGTATGACAGCGCAGGCAACCATCGCGCCGAAAGCGCAAGTTTTAACGATACATGGTTTGAGTATGGCATTGGCGCTGCATTAAAAACCGGCAAAAACAACCATTTATACTTTGACCTTGCCAAAACCGCAGGCGGCGATTTTGAAAAAGAATGGACATGGAACGCCGGTATGCGCTGGACATTCTAATTTGAATAAAGAGTAAAATTTATGAACCTTATAAATAGTTACTATATGTTAAAAAG
This sequence comes from uncultured Phascolarctobacterium sp., assembly GCA_949295115.1. Taxonomy (GTDB): domain Bacteria; phylum Bacillota; class Negativicutes; order Acidaminococcales; family Acidaminococcaceae; genus Fusicatenibacter_A. Next base: position 43,170 of record CASFJU010000002.1, on the reverse strand, counting down.
CGCCTCTCAAAAGAGAGAAACAATACCCCGTAAGTCTTCCTTCTTAGATTAGAATAAAAGAGAGGCGCTTTTTATAAATGCGTTAAGTAACTGCCCGCGGAATTGACAAAAGAAGTCTGTCCAATCTTTCCCACACTGTTCTGCGGGCGGGTGCTTATAATTAAGTAAGGAAATTTTAAAATAAAGCTGGTGTTTATTGTGGAAATGTTACCATTTGACAAGGCAAGGTTTAAACACATTGCCGGTAAGGGCGTTGCAGAAGACTTTAATTATATGCCGCGCAGCAATTTGGGCATGCGCAAGTGGGAGATTAAAACGCGCTACCCGGACGGTACATGCAAGGTTGTTGTTATGCGTGACAGCGGCTTCAGCATTACGGGCGAGGTAATTGAGATTAACGAGTTTAAGACGCGTTTGCAGCGTAATGAGGAGATTTACCGTTTGTATCACGAGCATGGTTTATCTCAGGTGTTTTTAGGTAAGTTGTTTAATATCAGCCAGCCTTCGGTATCGCTTATAACAAGCGGCAAAAGCACGGTAAAAGCAGAATAAATAAAAACAATAAAAAGCGAAAGGCAGGTACAATTAAATGTACAGTCTTTCGCTTTCTGTATCTTTACAGGTTTATATTTTTCTGTTATTATAATAAGGCACGCAGATATCGGTATTTGCCGGTTCTTTCACTCTTTTGCAAAGAGTGGTGATGGTGCTGTGACGGTATACGAAGCGTTATCTTTGATGATTGCTTTTGCTACTTTAGTGGTACTCATTATTTCATTTAGGAAATAAATGAAAAGAACCGCATAACGCAGCGGTTACGCGGCCTTTCGACGAATTTTTAATTCCAAGGGAAGGACCGGCGTTTCCACGCACCGGTATCTTCGTGCTTTTATTATACCTTTTGTTATTTAAATTTGCAAGTGCAGTCAATTTTAATAATCCAATATTTTTAAAGGATTTACCTTTTCTTTGCCGAAGTATATATTTATAAAACTTTCCGCGCAGGAGGGGATAATATGAGTGAATTGAGTGAAAGAATCGGCATGGCGGCCGGTAATGCTTTTAAAAGCGGGTTTAACTGCGGCGAGGCGATTTTGCAGGCGTTCCGCACCGAGGGCGGCTTAAAAATAAGCGATGAAACCCTGCACATGACGACGGCGTTCGGCGGCGGTATGGGGCACGCCCGTGCTGTTTGCGGCGCGCTGGTCGGTTCAATTATGGTCATCAGCTATTTTGTGGGGCGCACCAGCCCGCAGGAAAAGCCGCTGGCGGAGGTTTACCCGTACAGCAGGGAATACCACGATTTGTTTGTTAAGGAGTTTGGCTCGTCCGAATGTAAGGATTTGATGCCTTACGAATTCAACACGCGCGAGCATTTGCTGAACTGCCTGAAACTGGTTAACCGCATGGCGAAGTTTTTGGCGGAATACCTTGAAGCAAAGGGCTTTTTAAAATAATTTAACATTTATTTAAACACCGTCTGGTAAATTTACCGGGCGGTGTTTGTTTTTTACACGCCTTTTACTAAAACAGCGTCAGTTTTTTAAACAATTTAATTATAATAAAGCCAACATGAAAGCAATACAAGCAATTTGATTTTAAGGAGGACGAAAGTTTTATGAAATTCATCAGCAAACAAAGAAAAACTGCTGCCGCTATCTGCGCATTTTTAAGCATTTTTGGCTGTGCCGCGGCCGGCAATTTATATCTGCCCGCGCATGTTGAAGCCGCAGGTTACACCGTACAGGAAAAGAACCCTGTAAACCTGATGCCTATTAACCGCGCTAAATTTTTAAAAGGCCAGCGTTTTGATTTGCAGGTTGAAGTTAAAGGCGTTGCCAATAATTTTAAAGTTACCGTGGATGGCGTTGACGCCGAAAAATATTTTGGCAAAACCGGCACTGTTAAAACTGCCGACGGCGTAACCGTTTACTGCATCCCCGATGTTGCTTTTACCAAAGCGGGCGACGTTAAGGTTGAAGCTGTTGCCGACGGTAAAAAGAATGTTGCCAACTACACCGTTACCGACGCCAAAGCTAAAAAGAAAGCCAAAAACGTAATCCTGTTTGTGGGCGACGGCATGAGCCTGCAGGCACGCGAAATGGCACGTATCCTTTCCAAAGGCCTTAGCGACGGCAAATACAACGACCTTCTGAACATGGAAAAAATGGACCACATGGCAGTTATTACCACTTCCGGTTATGATTCGCTCGTAACGGACTCCGCCAACAGCGCATCCGCTTATGCGACCGGCCATAAATCCGTAAACAACGCTATGGGCGTATATGCCAACAGCACCAAAGACCCGTTTGACGACCCGAAGGTTGAGAATATTATCGAACTGGTTAAACGTACCAAAGGCATGGCAACCGGCATTGTTTCCACCTCCAACATTACGGACGCTACCCCGGCAGCTATGCTGAGCCATACCCGCCGCCGTGCGGAACAGAACTTCATCGCTGAAACGATGACCGAAGATTATCACCGTCCGGACGTTATCATGGGCGGCGGTTCCCGTCACTTCATCCCGATGGATACGCCGGGTTCCAAACGTAAGGATAACGTAAATGTTGTAGAGAAGTTCCAGGATCTGGGCTATACTTTCTCCGGCAACAGAACCGAGCTTTTGAACACTCCTGCCGATGAAGATAAAATCCTTGGCCTGTACCAGCTGGATAACATGAACGTGTACATTGACCGCGCCATGCTGAAAAACCCGAAAGTGCTGGGCGGCTTTAACGATCAGCCGGGCCTTGTGGAAATGACCGAGCGCGCTATTGATACGCTGAGCAAAAACGAAAACGGCTTCTTCCTGATGGTTGAAGGCGCTTGCGTTGATAAACAGCTGCACGTTATGGACTGGCAGCGCGCCGCTTACGACAACATCGAACTTGACCAGGCTGTTGGCGTAGCACAGAAATTTGCCGCTGAAAACGGCAACGATACCCTGATTATCGTGGTTGCCGACCATGCGCACGGCGCAAGCATCACCGGCACTTATCACGAACTGGACGGCAAAACCGGCCGCGAAGCTGTACGCACTTATGCAGCGGCAGGCTGGCCGACCTTTGAGGACCGCGACGGCGACGGCTATCCGGATAACCCGGACCCGGATGTAACTTTGGCAGTACATTTTGCCAACCACCCGGATACCAACATTGATTACAAATTTAAACAAGTGCCGACCGCACCGGCAATTATGGCTGGCGACAAAGCCATTGCCAACCCGAACCTGAAGGGCGAATTTGCACCGGGCAACATTCCTTACAAAGAATCTCAGGAAGTACATTCCGCTGACGATGTGCTGCTGAACGCCATGGGCCCCGGCAGCGAATACTTCAACGGCGTTATGGATAACACCGAAGTGTTCTTCGGCATGGTAAGGGCGCTGGGCATTGACGGTACCAAAAACGCAAAATAATAAAAGCATGGGGGCAGGCAGATGAAAAACTTATTAAAAAGTTTTCTGCTCTCGCTTCTGCTGCTGGCAGCCGGTATGTTTACAGCTGCTGACTTGCCGTTAAAGGCGGTTCACTGCGAACCGCCTTTTTTGTGCAGCAGGGCGGAAGCAGCAATAAGTATGACTTTTGACGAGATGTATGCCGGTGTTTCGTCGCTGGGCATTACTTTTTCGGATAAATTGAAAAATGCCGAAGGGCAGACGGTACAGATGGCCGGTTTTATGGCGCCGCCGCTTACGCCGACCATTAACTTTTTTGTGCTGACGCGCGAGCCGATGAGCATTTGCCCGTTTTGCAGCACGGACGCCGACTGGCCTGCGGACATTGTGGTTGTGCAGTTAACCGAGCCTGTTGTGGCACTGCCGTTTGACAGGCCGATAAGCGTAACGGGCACGCTGGAATTAGGCACGGAGGTTGACGCCGAAACCGGCTTTGTAAGCCTTGTGCGCATACAGGCGCAATCGCTGGAGGCTTTGTGATGCTGCTGGAAATTAAAAATGTGTTTAAAAAAGTAACTGAGCCTTCGGGCGAAGTAATTACCATCAGCCATGCGGATAACCTGACGCTGGATGCCGGCGGGCAGATGCTTTTGACCGGACCGAGCGGCAGCGGTAAAACCACGCTGCTGCACATGATTGCGGGGCTGTTATCGCCCAGCGGCGGGAAGATTTATTTTAACGGAGAGCGCATTGACAACATGCCGGAGCGTGAGCGCGATTTGTGGCGTGCGCGCAATATCGGTTATGTGTTCCAGAAACTGAACTTGATTGAAGCGCTGACGGCGGAAGAAAACATTTTGCTGGCGGGTTACTTTGCCGGCGGCGACATGGCGGAACTGAAAAGGCGCGCGCATGATTTGCTGGAGCGTGTGGGGCTGGCAGGCAAAAAGGACGTGCTGCCCGGTAAATTAAGCATCGGCGAACAGCAGCGCGTTGCCGTTGTGCGTGCCGTTATCAATAAGCCGGTGCTGCTTCTGGCAGATGAGCCGACGGCGAGCCTTGACGCTGAAAACAGCCGCATTGTGCTGGGGCTGCTGCGCGGTTTGTGCAGCGAAAACGGCACGGCGCTGATACTTTCGACCCACGATGAGGGCGTAAAGCAGCAGTTTGACGAGTGGTTTGACATTAAAGGCGGGAGGTTTCTGAGCCATGGGCATAATTAAAATTGTACGCCGCAACATTATGTTTAAACCCCTGCAAAGCCTTATCGCCTGCCTTGTTGTTGCGGCAGGCATTGCCATGGCGGTGCTGGTGCTGCTGCTGGCAGACGGCGTGCACAGCGGCTTAAGCTCTGCAGCAGAGCCTTTCCCCATCGTGGCGGGCAGTAAAGGCAGCCCTAATCAGCTGGTGCTGAATACGGTATTTTTAAAGGACACGCCGATGAGTAACATCAGCTATGCGGAAGTGAAAAAGCTGCGCGCCAACAAAAACGTGGGCATGGCTGTTCCTTTCGGCTATGGCGATAATTACCGCGGCTTCCGCATGGCGGGCACGGAAAAGGAAATTTTTGATTACGTTATTAACCCGCAGCGCGGCAAGTGGCTGCAAATTGCCGAAGGGCGTGCTTTTGAAGCACCGTTTGAAGCTGTTTTGGGCGCGCGCATGGCGCAGATGACAGGCATGAAGGTTGGCGATACCTTTAAAACTTCGCACGGTATGGTTGAGCTACCCGGCAGCAAAGGGCATGCGCAGGAATATAAAGTTGTAGGCATTTTGCAGCCGGTTAACGGACCGTATGACCAGAGTATTTTAACGGATATCCAAAGCATCTGGCAGGCGCACGCAGGGCATGGCGAAGCGGCGCATGGCGTAACTTCGGTGCTGATTAAACCGAGCGGCTATGCACAGGCGCTGGCACTGCTTTCGCAGTACCGCAATAATAAGGAAATGCAGGTCGTGTTCCCTTCGCAGATTATTATTGAACTGTTTTCCGTTATGGGCGACGCGGAAAAGGTTTTGCAGATTATCAGCTACGCCGTTATTTTGCTGGCGCTGATTATCATTGCCTTTACAACTTACTGGGCTGCTGCCATGCGCAGGCACGATAACGCCATTATGCGTGCAATCGGCGCGGGGCAGAAGGAAATTATAAAAATTAACTTTTTGCAGGGCATGCTGTTGTCGTGCATCGGCGTGGGCGCCGGTGTTGCGGCGGGGCATGGTGTTTTTGCCCTGCTGGCTGATTTGCTGCGCCAGAAAACTGCCGTTAATATGGCGGCGGGCTTTACCGCGCAGGAGGGCGTTATGGTGCTGGCGGTAATACTTGCGGCGGCGGTGTTCAGTTTTATACCGGCAATGGCAGCTTGCAGGAGCCAGGCAGCGGATAATTTATAAAAGTTTGCGTTCTTAAAATTTTATGATATAATAAGGTAGCTTTATTTAAGGAGGATATTATATGAAATTAAAGAAAACTCTTGCTTTGACTATGGCTGCTATGGCTGTTTGCGCTTCTGCTTTTGCAGGCGTATCCGTTAAAAGCTACGACGTTAACGAAGATTGGGTAAAAATGGAAGTTCCGCAGGTTAAAGGCGCAGGCGCTGATGTTGACGCTAAAATTAACAACGCCCTGAGCTTCAACGCTTTGATGCAGCTGTATTCCCCGCTGCCGCAGAGCGATAAGAGCGCTGACGCTATGCTCGCTTCCTTTGAACAGAACTTTAGCGGCAAAGACGGCGTTAAAGAAGCACACGAATTTTTGGAAGACGTTGGCGGCTTTGTAAACTACACCCTGCACACCGACTGGCAGGCAGCTAAAGCACTGGGCGGCAGCATGGTTGACAGCTACGGCCTTGAAGGCAAATATGACGTTCTGTACAGCGGCGAAAAACTGCTGTGCGTTGAACAGCAGGGCTATCTGTTCACCGGCGGCGCTCATGGCACCACTCTGTACGATGTATCCACTTTTGACCTGACCAGCGGCAAAGAATTGCAGCTGAGCGATTTGTTCAAACCCGGCAGTGATTATCTTGCCCGCATCAACAAAGTTGTTGCTGAAAAAGTTGCTGCACAGCCCGATACCTTCTTCGGCCCTGTTGAAGTAAAAGACGGCGACAAATTCTACTTTGACGGCAAAGTGCTGGTTGTTACCTATGCACCGTACGAAGTTGCACCGTATGCAGCAGGCGTTGTAAGCTTTATCGTACCGGCTGACAGCCTGAGCGATATTTTGGTTTACTAATTTTGCGTTAATAAAAATAAATGCAAATCTGTTTATTTTACTGCTTTAAGATGTTATAATTAAGGTAGTCAACGGAGACTCCACAGGGTATCTGTGGGGTCTTTTGTTTTAATATCCCGATGGGGAGGAGTGTGGTTTTATGGAAAAGAACGAAGTTCAGAAAAAGGGCTTTTTCGATAAGGCGATGGACTTTATCGAAAAAATCGGCAACGCGATGCCGGACCCGGTCAGCCTGTTTATTATACTGGCGATTGTGGTTGTAATCCTTTCCGCAATTTTAGGTAGCATGGGTTACAGTGCGGTGCATCCCGGTACGGGCAAAACCATTCAGGTTATTAACCTGCTGACGAAAGACGGCTTCCGCGATATGTACAGTAAAGCGGTAAGCAATTATTCGGGCTTTGCGCCGCTGGGCATGGTATTGGTTTGCATTATCGGCGCGGCCGTTGCGGAAAAGAGCGGCTTTTTGGTTACGATGATGAAAGAGGTTATGGGCGACGCCAAATCGTGGGTTGTAACTTTTGCCATTATTTTTGTTGCCATTAACGCTAACCTTGCGGGCGATGCCGGCTTTATTGTTATGCCGCCGCTGGCTGCCGTTATTTACATGGGCATGGGGCGCAGTCCGGTTTTGGGTATGATTGTGGCTTATGCCGGTGTAGCGGGCGGTTTTAGCGCCAACATTATGCTGGGCATGACGGACGCTTTGGCTTACGGCTTTACGGAAAACGCCGCACGCATGATTGACCCGAATTATTCCGCTACAATGGCGATTAACTGGTACTTTTTGATTGCGTCCTGCTTTGTACTTTCTATTTTTGGTACGCTGCTGACGGAAAAATTTATGGTAAAACGCTTTCCCGTAAGCAAAGAAGAACTTGCCAAATATAACTTTGATGAATCGGAAGGCAAAGTTACGGAAGAGCAAAGACGCGGTTTAAAATGGGCTGCCGTTGGTTTTGTTGTGTTTGTAATCGCGCTGGTTGCTGCCTGCATAGGTGATGACCCGCTGCTGGCAGATCCCAAAACCCATTCCGTTTTAACGAACGGTTCGCCTTTTATGAGCGGCATTATTTTAACTGTTACGGTGGCTTTGTTTGTTGTTGGTGCATGCTATGGCTTTGGCTGCGGCCGTTATAAAAACGACAGGGATTTGTTTGCCGATATTACGGCAGGTTTTAAAGATATGGCCAGCTACATTTTTATGTGCTTCTTTATTGCGCAGTTTACCAGCTATTTTGCATGGAGCAACCTGGGCATTGTTATGGCTATTAAAGGTGCGGAATTTTTGCAGAGCATGCAGTTTACCGGCGCGCCGCTGTTAATTGGCCTTATTTTCGTATCCTGTATTGTTAATATCCTTATCGGTTCAGCATCTGCAAAATGGGCAATCCTTGCGCCGATTTTTGTGCCGATGCTGATGCTGATGGGCTTTGACCCGGCGGTTACGCAGGTTGCTTACCGTATCGGCGACTCCATTACCAACCCGCTGTCCCCGCTGTTCCCGTACTGCCCGGTTATTTTGGGCTTTGTACGCAGATATGCGCCGGAGATGGGACTTGGTTCCGTTATCGCCAACATGGTTCCGTTCTCCGTAACTTATGCGGTTATCTGGATTATTCAGCTGCTGGTTTGGATTTTCCTCGATATTCCTCTGGGACCGGGCGGCGGTATCTTCCTGAACTGATTATTTAATTTAGCGGCTGCCCTAATGGCGGCCGCTTTTAAGGAGTATGGCTATGTATTATACAAAAATTGCAATTTCCGTTCATGGCAGCTCGGCGCACGGCTCTACGCCGCATCTGGGCAAGGATGCCATTGTGGCTGCTTCTGCCATCATTTTAAACGCGCAGACTTTAGCCAGCCGTGTCAATAATCCGCTTAAGCTGCTGGTTTTGACTTTTAGCGGCGTAAACGGCGGCACTCAGTTTAACATTATTACCGATTTGGTGAAGATGACGGCGTATTTATATGCCGAAGCCAAAGAAGATTTAACGGCAATGCAGCCGCAGCTTGCTGCGATTTGCGAAAGCACGGCGGCAGCACTGGGCTGCACGGCAGAACTTAACTTTGGCGAGTGTGAAGGAGGTGCGGCAGAATGAATTTTAAGGAACAGGCAACAGCGCTTGAAAATTACATTTTTGAGCAGCGCCACTGGCTGCACGCACACCCGGAACTGGGCACCAAAGAATTTAAAACGACGGAGCATATTGCTGCGGAATTGGCGGCAATGGGCATTGAAGTGCAGACTTTTGACGATATTACCGGCTGCGTCGGCACGATTAAGGGCGCACACCACGGCAAAACGGTTATGCTGCGCGCCGATATCGACGCTTTGCCGATACAGGAGGAAAACGATTGCAGCTTCTGTTCGCAGAACGACGGCGTAATGCACGCCTGCGGGCACGACTGCCACACCGCAATGTTACTTGCGGCTGGCAAAATGCTGGCGGCGCATAAGGACGAGCTGCACGGCACGGTTAAGCTGCTGTTCCAGATGGCGGAGGAAATCGGCACGGAATCGCGCCATTATGTGGAACACGGCTGCCTTGATGATGTTGACGCCATTTTTGGGCAGCATGTGTGGTCGCTGATGGACAGCGGCAAAGTAAACATTGAAGACGGCGAGCGTATGGCGTGCAGCGACCGTTTTACCATTAATATTACCGGCAAATCCGCACCGGCGGATAAACCGCAGCAGGGTAAGGACGCAGTGCTGGCGGCAGCGGCGGTTGTTATGGCGCTGCAAAGCATCGTCAGCCGCGTAAACGACCCCAACAACACCCTTGTTGTAACCACGGGCATGATGAACGGCGGCAGCGGCGAGGCTGCTGTGGCAGATAAAGCGCAGCTTGTCGGTACGGTGCGCACCTTTAACAAGGCGTTCCGCAACGGCATGCCGCAGCTGATTGAAGAAACAGCTAAAAAAACAGCGGCAGTTTACGGCTGCGAGGTTACAAGCACCTACTTCTTCGGCCCTGCGCCGCTGATTAACGAACACTGTGAAATTAACGCCATCGCGCGCAATGCGGCGGTAAAAATTATGGGCGAAGACGCGCTGTGCCATCTGGATAAAATGACCGGTGCGGAGGATTTTTCCGTCTTTATGGAAAAAACCAAAGGCGTTTATGGATTTATCGGCGTGCGCAACCTTGCCAAAGGGCTTAACTGTGTGCACCACCACCCCAAATTTGCGGTGGACGAGGAGCAGCTTAAATACGGCGCGGCAATTTACGCGCAGTTTGCGTACGATTATTTGAACAGTGATGTGAAATGAAAAAGCTTTGTAATTTAGTGCTGGTGCTTGTGCTGCTGGCCGTTTGCAGCTTGGCGGCGGCGCAAACGCCGGATTATAACGACGGCGCTAACTGGGCATATTGGCGTGTGGGCAAGGGCAAGTCGGCAGATTTGTTCATTATTTGCCCGACGGTGGATTTGGGCACGGACGGGCACAGCAATATGAGTCTTGCTGATGAACAAACCAAAGCAAATTTTGTGGGCGCGCTGAATATGCAGCGCGGCATTTATGACGCTGACTGCCGCATGTATGCGCCGTATTACCGCCAGGCGACGCTTGCGGATTACACTCTGCCCGCGCAGGAAGCAGCGCCGTATTTTGATTTTGCGTACAGCGATGTGCGCTCGGCCTTTATGCACTACATGCAGCACGAAAACAGCGGCCGCCCGTTTGTGCTGAGCGGTTTTTCGCAGGGCGCGGAAATGTGTCTGCGTTTGCTGAAAGAGTTTGGCAAGACGGATTTTGTACAGGATAACATGATCGCCTGCTATGCAATCGGCTGGCGTTTTACGCCACAGGAGGCGGAGCAGTACCCCTATATCCGCCCGGCGCGGAGTGCTGACGATTTGGGCACGGTGATTATGTTTAACAGCGAAGCAGCGGAGGTAACGGAATCGCTGATGGTGCCGCAGGGCGCAAAAAGCTTTTGCATAAACCCGCTGAACTGGCGCACGGACGCTAAACCGGCGGCAAAAACGCTGAATGCTGGTGCGTGCTTTACGGATTACAGCGGCAGCATTACGCGCGAAGTGCCGCAGCTTACGGGCTGTTATATCGATACGGAGCGCGGCGTGCTTAAAGTGACGGACGTGGATAAAAAAGATTATCCGCCGGTGCTGTCCGTTTTTACGGACGGTGTTTACCATTTGTATGATTACCAGTTTTTTTACCGCAATTTGCAGCAGAACGTAAATTTGCGCGTAAAAACTTTTATGGAAGAAAGGCAGGGGCAAAATGCAGCGTAACAACTTGCCCAAAATAAAAATTTTAGCAACGGGCGGCACAATCGCAGGCAGCGCGGAAGCGGCCGATAAATTGACAGGCTATACCGCAGGCACTATGGGCGTGGAAAGTTTAATCAGCGCTGTGCCGCAGCTGGCAGATGTTGCCGAAGTGAGCGGCGAACAGCTTGCCAATATCGACAGCTGCGACATTACCAGCGATTTGTGGTTTAAGCTGGCGGCGCGCTGCAACGAGCTGATGGCGGACAGTAACGTGGACGGCGTTGTTATAACGCACGGCACGGATACGCTGGAGGAAACCGCCTACTTTTTGAACCTGACGGTGAAAGGCGACAAGCCCATTGTGCTTACCGGTGCCATGCGCCCGGCAACGGCTATCAGTGCGGACGGCCCGCTGGATTTGCTGAACGCCGTTAAAACTGCGGCTTGCCCCGATGCCAACGGTCAGGGCGTGCTGGTTGTGATGAACGATATCATCATGGCGGCGCGTTATGCCACTAAAACCAGCGCGTTCAAGGTGGAAGCCTTTCAGGCGCAGCCTTACGGGCAGCTTGGTACAATCGCAGGCGCCAGGGTTTATTTTGAGGCGCAGGTTAAACAGCGGCATACCATGCAATCCGCCTTTGCGGGTAAAAACTACACCGCTTTGCCCCGCGTGGATATTATTTACACGCACTGCGACGACGACGGCGTATTTATTGAAGCGTCGCTGAAAGCAGGCGCGCAGGGCATTGTGTACGCAGGCAGCGGCATGGGCAGCATCCACAAGGGTGCGGAGCAGGCGCTGATAAATGCGGCGGCGCAGGGCATTGCCGTTGTGCGCAGTACCCGCGTCAGCGAAGGACGCGTTTTGCCCGCCAACCCCAAATGGGAGGCGGCAGGTTTTATCAGCGGCGGCAATTTAAATCCGCAAAAGGCGCGCATTTTATTGCAGCTTGCGCTGACCGAAACCAAAGACCCTGCCAAATTGCAGCAAATTTTTGACGAATATTGATGAAAGAAGGCCATATTATGGCATTGTTGGACCAGATTTTGGAAGAAAACGCCCGCTTTGTGGCGCAGCTGCCGGAAAGCTATCTGCACCGCAACGAAAAGGTAAGCAAATATCCTGCCAGGCAGCTGGCAATTTACACCTGTATGGATACGCGGTTGGTAGATTTTTTAGAGCCTGCCATGGGCATTGCGCGCGGCGAAGCCAAGGTTATTAAGGCGGCGGGCAACATGATTACAGGCCCGTTTGACGAGGTAATCCGTAGCCTGATGGTGGCGGTGTATGAGCTGGGCGTAACGGAAATTATGGTTGTGGGGCATGAGGACTGCGGTATGCAGCATTCCACATCGGCGTCGCTGAAGGAGCGCATGCTGGCGCGCGGCGTTAAGCCGGAGGCGATAGCGGCGGTGGAGGGCGAGTTTGCCAAATGGGTGGACGCGTTCCATCACCCGCGCGAGAACGTGGAAAAAACGGTGGCCGAAATAAAAAGCAACCCGCTGCTGCCCAAAGATATTATCGTGCATGGCCTGCTGTTCTGCCCGGACAGCGGTAGGCTGGAAGTTATTGTGCGCGGCTGATAAGGTGGCGGTATAATGAAAGCAATTTACAAAATTTTGGCGGTGCTGATGGCGCTGTGCTTTGCGGCAACCGGTTTTGCCGCGTCCGTAACGGATAATGAACACGGCGTGCTGAAGCTGGACCGCAAAAACATTGACATGCTGCCGGATAATTTCCGCACGTCGGATTATGCGTTTGAAAAAGATCTGCTCGGCGGCAAAGAGCCGTCGCGCACCGGCATGGAGAATTTGCGCATCTCCGGCAGCAAGGCGTTTTCCGAACTGGAATACGCAGAGATTTTAAAGCATATCCCGGCAGAGCCGGAGCTGATTTACGATGTTGACCTGCGCGGCGAAAGCCACGGCTACATTAACGGCAGCGCGGCAAGCTGGTACAAGCCCAACGACTGGGGCAACAAAGGGCGTGCGCACGGCGAGATTGTGGCAAGCGAGCAGCAGATGCTGGATGAAATTGCCGCTGTGCCGTTTGTGAATATCGGCATTTTGGGCGCGAATAAAGAAATTGTACCGGATAAATGCTATACATGGCCGGTGGAAAGCGCCGTTACGGAAAAGGCTATGACGGCGAAGCACGGCACAAAATATTTGCGCCTGACCTTAACTGACCATTTAACGCCCCATCATTTAGAGGTTGACCGCTTTGTGCGTTTTTACAAAACTCTGCCCAAAGGTGCGTGGCTGCACTTCCACTGCTTTGCGGGCAAAGGGCGCACAACAACCTTTATGGTGATGTATGACATGCTGAAAAATGCGGACAAGGTAAGTTTTGACGATATCGTTATGCGCCAGTTCGCCATCGGCGGCATTAACCTGACGGCGTATAACCCTAACAAACCCGTGTGGCGGCAAAAAGCCGTTACCGAACGCATTGAATTTTTAAAAGACTTTTACCAGTATGTAAAAGCCAACCCCAAACTGCAAAAATCCTGGATGCAATGGGCAATGGAAAACAACCTGCCCTTAGCGGCGGAATAAGTGAAAGCACCGGTTACAACAGCCGGTGCTTTTGTATTGTGATAAATGTAATAATCTTTTAATTGTAAAATTTTAAGCCATAATTATTGTTTTAATATCAATTTTGTTGTAAAATAAAATGGTTCATAAAATTTATAAGCAGAGGTGTGATGATGACAGGATTTTTATCAATTGCTTTGACTATTATCTGTTCTGTAATTGTGGCTAAGCTCATCTTGAAAAAGTACAATGCTATTTTTGTGTTTTTCGCATCCGGCATTGTTATTTTTATGGGCGCCAGCTTATGGACAGGCACTCCTATTTTGGGCAAAACTACTTTAGGCAATGTTTTTCTGGATACTTTCGGCTTTATCAGCAACAGCTTTAAAACTAATCTTGCCAATATAGGCATGATTATTATGATTGTAACCGGTTATGCTGCCTACATGAAGCATATACAGGCTTCTACAAAACTGGCTTACCTTGCCAGCAAGCCGCTGAGCAAAATACAAAATAAATATCTTGTTTTAAGCGGTATGTTCATTATTGGCATGGCATTAAAGCTGGTTATTACCAGTCAGGCAGGGCTTGCTGTTTTAATGCTGGCAACGGTTTTCCCTGTGTTGATGGCAATACAGATTAGTCCGCTGACAGCAGCTTCTGTATTGGCGCTTATTTGTATCGATTACGGGCCGAATGATGGTTCCACGATTTTTATGTCCGGTGTCTTAAAAATGAATGTAGTTGATTTATTTATCAACTATCAATTTGCTGTTACTCTTTGCATTATTGCTGTTATAGCCTTGTGCATACCGTTCTATTACAAATATATGGATAACCGTGACCGTAATAAAGGCACATATCAGGCTCAGGAAGCAACTGTCATCAGCGACCCGGATGTTCCTGTTGGTTACGCTCTTTTACCGGTAGTACCGTTAGCAATTATTTTTATTGATTATTTTGTGCCGGAAACCAAAATTGATGTTATTACAGCAAATATTTTGGGCATGTTTTTTACGTTTGTCATTGAATTTATCCGCCGCAGCGACCGCAATGAAATACCTAAAGATATAGTTGTTATTTTGCGTGCTATGGCAGATATTTTTGTATCGGTTGTAGCGATTATTATTTCTGCTTCAGTTTTTGCGGCAGGTATTAAAACGCTTGGCGGCATTACTATTTTTGCTAACTATATTTCTGAAATGGAAGGCGCAGTATTTTTAATTATGGCGTTCTTATCATTTATTACTTTTGCATTTGCTGTTATTATGGGCAGTGGTGCGGCACCGTTCTTTGCTTTTGGACCGCTGATGCCTGATATTGCGGCTAAACTTGGCATCCCGGCAGTAACTTTAATTCTGCCTATGGAACTTAGTACAGCGCTCGGACGTGCTTGTTCTCCTGTTTGCGGTGCGGTAATTGCTATTGCCGGTGTCGCTGGTGTAGAACCTATGCAACTTGTTCAGCGCAGTGCGCCGCTTTTAATTTTAGCGTTTATTGTTAACATTGTTGCCTCTTATATTTTTACTATTTAACAAAGGAGCGTATTTATGGATAAGAAAAAATTTGTGCTTGATTGTGATCCCGGTTCTGATGATGCTATTGCCATTATGTTGGCACTGTACAGCGAAAAATTACAGCTTTTGGGTATTACTACTGTTAACGGTAACCGCATTGTGCCGAAAACGACGGAAAATGCCCTGCGCTTGATTGAATTTTTAAAATCGGATGTGCCTGTTTACCGTGGCTGTGAAAATCCTATCATCTGCAATAATGTGCCCGGGCGCAAGCCTAATCTTCCGCGTGTTACTTTAAATGACTGCCATGGCGACTTTTTGCCGCTGCCGGAAGCAACTATTAAACCGCAGCCACAGCACGCTGTATTTTATCTGGTAGATACTTTTATGAAGTCCGAAGGAGATATTACACTTGTTTCCGTTGGCCCTTTAACAAATGTTGCTATGGCTCTGCGCATTGAACCGCGTCTGGAAGATAAAATCAAACAACTGATTATTATGGGTGGCGGACATACCGGCTGCAATGCCAGCGCTTCCGCAGAATTTAATTTTTATGCCGATCCGGAAGCAGCAAAAATTGTTATGGATAGTAAAATACCCAAAGTTATTTTGCCGCTTGATGCAACATGGCGTGCCTGCATTACTGACGAAGAATGTGATAAGCTGATGGCTCTGGGCACACCTGCAGCACAAACTGCGGCAAAACTGCAAAAACTGCGTATTGCCAATTTGAAGGTAAATGATGTATCGGAAGAAAATTATCAGCTTCGCCATACTTTTGGCACTGTTGGTGAAAAGGTTCTTTACCGTTATGAAAACCACATGGCACCTATTCATGATGCCTTGGCCGTGGCATATTTAATTGATCCTTCTGTTATTACTGAACTTGCCGATGCTAATGTAGATATTGATATCAGTGGCGGTATTTGCGATGGCAGAATGGTAGCTGATTTCCATAATACCAAAAAATCGCAGGCGCCTGTAACCGCAAAGGTTGCTTTAAATGCAGATGCCCATAAATTTGTAGAACTTTTAATGCATAATCTTGGCAAGACTGAAATTGATAATTGAAAATTGCTGAAACAAAAAGCCCTTTCCTTTACGGGAAGGGCTTTTTTATCTGCATGGGCGGTTGAATTTTGGTATAATAATAAAAAGATTATGAAAGAGGTTTAACTATGCCGTTACAAATTGTTGCTGCCGATATTACCAAAATGAAAGTTGATGCCATTGTTAACGCTGCCAACAATAGTTTGCTTGGTGGCGGCGGGGTGGACGGTGCTATTCACAAAGCGGCGGGGCCGCAGCTTTTGGAGGAGTGCCTGAAGCTGAACGGCTGCAAAACGGGGCAGGCAAAAATAACCAAAGGCTACAACCTGCCCGCACGATATATTATTCACACCGTTGGCCCGCGCTGGATGGGCGGCACTGCCGGTGAGAAGGAAGCGCTTGTTTCCTGCTACCGCGAAAGCCTGAAACTGGCAGTTGAGTATGACTGCGAAAGCGTTGCCTTTCCGCTGATTTCTTCCGGCATATATGGCTATCCCAAGGATAAAGCGCTGGAAGTGGCTGTGCAAACGGCGGAAGAATTTTTGCGCACGCATGACCTGACGGTACATATTGTTATTTTCGACCGCAAGGCTTACCGCATTGCCGGTGCGTTGTATGATGCTATCGAAACATATCTTGACGAAAGCGAAATTGTTGAAGAAGCGCCGCGCCTGAGTAATCTGCCGCCTTTAAAAATAAGCAAAAAGCTGCTTAATGCGACGCTTGCCGAAAAATGCTGCAAATATGAAAGTGCAGACAGAGACCTTGAAGAATTTGTAAGCTACATCGACGAAAGTTTTACGGAAATGCTTTTGCGCAAAATTGACGAAAAAGGCATGACTGACGCCGAGTGTTACCATTTGGCTAACATCGACCGCAGGCTGTTTTATAAAATCCGCAAGGATAAAAATTACCGCCCCAGCAAGCAAACTGCCATTGCTTTTGCTATCGCGCTGAAGCTGCCGCTTGACGAAGCCAAGGAGCTGCTGACGAAAGCAGGCTTTGCACTGTCGCCGTCGCAGGTGTTTGACAGGATTATTGAGTTTTTCATTATCAACGGCAGGTACGATATTTACGAAATCAATACCGCACTGTTTGCCTTTGAGCAGCCTTTACTGGGTGCATAAAATGTCGCCTTGCGGGCGACCAAAAACGCCGCCAAAAATTTTACAATATGGTTGTAAGCAGAAATGTTTACAGCCATATTTTTATTTTGGAGGGCATTATTATGAAACAAAACCTGACGGAACTCGTATTTATCCTTGACCGCAGCGGCTCAATGACGGGGCTTGAAGCGGACACTATCGGCGGATTTAACGCCAGGCTGCAAAAGCAGAAAAAGGCGGAGGGCGAAGTGCTGGTAACGACGGTGCTGTTCAACCATGAAAGCAAAACCATCCACGACCGCGTGGCGATTGATAAAGTATCTCTGCTGACGGAAAAAGACTACTGTGTTGGCGGCTGCACGGCGCTGTTGGATGCTGTCGGCGAAACGGTGGTGCATATTAAAAACATCCACAAATACGCGCGGGCGGAGGATGTACCGCAGCATACGCTGTTTGTTATTACAACTGACGGTATGGAAAACGTCAGCACCAAATACAGCTGCGCGCAGGTTAAGCGCCTGATTGAGCAGCAGAAAGAACGCGGCTGGGAGTTTTTGTTCTTTGGCGCAAATATCGACGCTGTTGATGTTGGCTGCGATTTGGGCATTGCCAAAGAGCGCGTGGCAAATTTTAACAACGACGCCAAAGGCATTAACCTTAATTTTGCGGCAGTCAGCGAAGCCGTATCCTGTTTGCGTGCTGATAAGCCTTTAAAAGCAGACTGGAAAAAGAAAATCGACGAAGACTATAAGAAAAGGAAGAAATAAAACCAAAAGATGCCTGCTGCAATTCCTGAGCCCGGGATTTCAAGTTCCGGTGGAGAAAAGCAGCAAGCATCTTTTTTATAATATAACATATGATTTTTGTTCTGCTAATACGATGTACAAAAAATTCTTCAAGTATACGGCAAAAATATGGTACAATTTAATTAGTATTTAAAAATTTTTTAAAACTAAATTAAAATAAAATGAAAACGGTGAAACGAATGATTAATATCAGAAAACTGGAAGCTGAATTATGGGAATCCGCAGATTTATTGCGTTCCGGTTCAAATTTAACATCTAACCAATATTGTATGCCGGTGCTGGGGCTTATCTTTTTGCGCTACGCTTACAGCCGCTTTAAACTTGTTGAAGCAGAAATTATGAAAAACCGCCCATCGCGCGGCGGCAGGGTTTTACCGGTGGAAGCAAGTGACTTTGCAGCAAAAAGCGCTTTGTTTTTACCAAAAGAAGCTCAATATGATTATTTGCTGAACTTGCCGCAAAATATTGCTGCTGCCGGTATAACCAATAAGGAAGGGCATGTTATCAACAGCCTTGGCGAAGCGGTAAACAATGCCATGTCGCTTATTGAAGAACAAAGCGAACAGCTTAAAGGCGTTTTGCCCAAAAGCTATACCGATTTTTCGGATACTATCCTTGCCGAACTGCTGCGTATTTTTAATAACAGCGCGCTTGATGAAATCGGCGGCGACATCATCGGCCGTATTTATGAATACTTTTTAAATAAATTTGCCAAAAACATCGCCTCTGATGACGGTGTGTTCTTTACGCCCAAATCGCTGGTAAAAATGATAGTAAATATCATCGAACCGCAAAGCGGCATGCTTTTAGACCCTGCTTGCGGCAGCGGCGGCATGTTTATACAGTCCGGTGATTTTGTAAACCAAAGCGGCATGAATGCCAACAGTGCCATGACTTTTTACGGGCAGGAAAAGGTAGAATACAATGCCCAGCTTTGCTTAATGAACATGGCTGTGCACGGCTTAACCGGACAGATAAAATCCGGCGATGAAGCCAATACTTTTTATAACGATGCTTTTGGGCTTGATGGGCGCTGCGATTATGTAATGGCAAATCCGCCGTTTAATGTTGATAAAGTAAAATCCGAAAGCTGCCAAAGTGCAAAGAGGTTGCCTTTTGGTATGCCAAGCCTTAACAAAAAGAAAGAAGTAAGCAACGCTAACTATTTGTGGATATCTTATTTTTACAGTTACCTTAACGAGCGTGGACGCGCCGGTTTTGTTATGGCGTCCTCCGCTACGGATAGCCAGGGCAAGGATAAGGATATACGCCAACAGCTTGTAGAAACCGGCCATGTTGATGTAATGATAAGCGTCGGCAACAACTTTTTTTACACCAAAAGCCTGCCGTGTTCCCTGTGGTTTTTTAATAAAGGCAAAGCCGAAGGCCTTAAAAACAAAGTGTTGTTTATAGACGCACGTAACTATTATACCGTTGTAGACCGCACGCTTAACGAATGGAGCGAGTGGCAGCTTAAAAACCTTAACGCTATTGTGTGGCTGTATCGCGGCGAGCTTGCCAAATATACTGCTTTGCTGGAAGAATACCGCCATGCGCTTGGCAGTGATAAACCGTTTACGGAACAGATAGCAGAATTGGAAGCAAAAATTAAAGACCTGCGCGCCGAAGCTAAAGTTGCGGTGGACGCGGCAGAAAAACGCGACAAGAAAAAAGTACAGGCAGAATTTGATGAAAAACTGGCTGAACTTAACGATACGCTTACCACTGCCAAAGAAGCAAACTGGCTGTATGAAAAATTTGGCGAAGGCATTTATGCCGATGTTCCCGGGTTATGCAAAATTGCGGATAAGGCGGATATTGAAGCCAAGGGCTGGTCGCTGACGCCGGGCGCTTATGTAGGCGTTGCGCCGGTTGAAGATGACGGAGTCGATTTTGAGCAGCGCATGAAAGAAATACATCAGGAACTTTTGACACTGCAAAAAGAATCCAACGATTTAATGGAAACCATCTCGAAACACTTAAAGGAGATGGGGTTATGACGTGGGAAAAATTTGAGATAGGAAATTTTGTTGAATTACGTCAGGGATTAGCAATTAATAAAAGCACTCAAAAATATCTATCTAATGAAGTAACATATTTACCACTTTTAAGAATTGGTGATATGAAAGATGGAAATTTTAATGTATTTATAAACGATTCTGTTCCAGAAAAATTTATAGCAAAAGAAAGCGATATTATTTATACACGAACTGGTAAAGTTGGGTTAGTGTTTAGAAAACAATATGGCGTTATACATAATAATTGTTTTACAGTATCTTCAAAAGATGAAAGCATTTTAATACAGGAGTTTTTGTACTACGTTTTACAAGAAAAATCGTTTTATGAAGAAGCTTTAAGTCGAGCAACTGGTGCAGCACAGCCAGATTTACCCCATAGTGCATTTAGTTCTATTGAGATTTTGTTGCCACCTATAGATAAACAGAAGAATATAGTTGAAATATTAAATGCGTATAATGACCTTATCGAAAACAACCAAAAACAAATTAAACTTTTAGAAGAAGCTGCACAGCGTTTGTATAAAGAATGGTTTGTTGATTTGCGCTTTCCGGGTTACGAAACCACGCCAATTATTGACGGCGTGCCGGAAGGGTGGGAAAAGAAAAATGTTGGTGGACTTATTCAATATGAAATTGGTGGTGGTTGGGGAGAAGAATTTATAAAAGAAAAATTTGAAAATTCTGCGTATGTAATACGCGGAACGGACTTATATGGATTAACACATGGTGACTTCGAGAACATACCTTGTCGGTTTCATTCGGAAGCTAATTTGCAAGCACGAAAATTGGTTGATGGAGATATAATTTTTGAAGTATCTGGCGGAAGTAAAAATGAAGGTGTAGCACGCACTGCATTAATTCGTTCAAAATTGCTTGAAACGTTTAATGAACCTGTTATGTGTGCAAGCTTTTGTAAACTTATTAGATTTAATTCTTTGGAAATTGCACAATATATGTACGATACTTTTAAGTATTTAAGAAATTCTGGAAAAACATCTGAATTTGATAAAAAAAGTGCCAGCAGTATTGTCAATTATCGATGGAAAGATTTTTTAGAACAGCAAGATATTTTACTTCCAGATATAAAAATTTTAGAATCTTATAATGAATTAGCTGGTAATTTTTATAACCAAATTTTATGTAAATCTGTTTTAATAAAAATTTTAAAACAAGCTCGTGACCGTTTGCTACCTAAATTAATGAGTGGAGAATTGGAGGTGTAGCTTTGATTTTTGAGAGCTATCCTTGGAAACAAGATTTGATAAGGCGAAGGTATTTAATAAAAAAATATAATACCAAAGAGCAGTTAGATACAAATTATGATAGAGCAACTACTATTATAGAAAAAGCTGTTTTCTATTCGGCTTTTATAATAAGAAAACTTATTGATTGTATTTTAAAAGTTAGTGATGAAGTAGATAATTATACATTAAAAGTTCATGCAGTAAAGCCTCTTAAATCGATGGGGTTATTGGATAGATGGCCGGATGAAAATAGCCATGATTGGGAAAATGAAAAGCAACAAACAGTTTTAGGCAAAAATGTTTGTAATTGGTTAATTCATTCATATGTTTTTTTATTTTTCTTACAATGAAAACGATGTAATAGATAGTTTTTACGTTGCATCGGATTATGATAGAAATAAAATTTTATATAGAATTGACTTGAATGATTGGTTAGAGTATATGTATTTTGTTGGAACTGATTGTATTACAAGTGCTAAATGTATTTATAATCCAGCTAAGTCTAATTATGTTTTAAAATTTAAGAAAAGATGGAATTTATTAAAGTAGGTGAGTTTATGAGCTACGATTATTCAGAAAATATTCTTGTGCAGGAAAGTGCCGGTAATTTGCTGCAAAACGAATTGGGCTGGGACGTTAAGTTTGCCTATAATAAGGAAGTTTTAGGCACTGATGGCACTTTGGGCAGAACAAGCTACAACGAAATATTGCTGAAGCGTTATTTTCGTGCTGCGCTGAAAAAACTCAATCCTTGGATTAACGCTGAGCAGATTGCAGAAGCACAGAATATTCTGGAAAACAGGCTCTCTACCTCATCTCTTTTGCAGATAAACGAAGAAAAGTATTTTCTTATCCGCGACGGCATTAAGGTTACGGTTAAAAAGCCTAATGGCGAAACCGAAAAACAAACGGCTGCCGTAATTGATTTTAAAAACCCTGAAAACAACTATTTTTTAGCTGTTAAGGAACTGAAAATACACGGCGATTTATACCGCCGCCGCACCGACATAGTAGGTTTTGTTAACGGCATACCGCTTTTGTTTGAGGAACTTAAAAAGACAACGGTTGATGTGCGTAATGCTTATGATGATAATTACACCGATTATTTGGATACGATTCCGCATTTATTTTATTACAATGCGTTTTTAATGATTTCTAACGGTGTGGAGGCAAAAGTAGGTACGCTGGGCAGCAAGTATGAGTTTTTCCACGAATGGAAACGCCTTGCGGAACAGGAGCAGGGCAGCGTTGCGTTGGAAACAATGCTGCGCGGCATTTGCAAAAAGGAAAACTTTTTGGATTTGCTGGAAAACTTTATTTTGTATGATAAATCCGGCGGGCATACGGCAAAAATTTTAGCGCGCAATCATCAGTACCTTGGTGTTAACGAGGCTGTAAAGGCTTACACGGAACGCAAGCTGAATAACGGTAAACTGGGTGTGTTCTGGCATACGCAGGGCAGCGGCAAAAGTTATTCTATAGTATTTTTTGCGCAGAAAATCCGCCGCAAATTTGCCGGTTCACCCACTTTTGTGGTTTTAACTGACCGCGATGAGCTGAACAAGCAGATAAGCGAAACTTTTGAAAATTGCGGCTTGTTGGGCGAGGGCAAAACATCGCAGTTTATTGCTACCAGCGGCGATGACCTTATACAGAAACTGAAGGGCAACCCAAGTTTTATTTTTACGCTGATACATAAATTTAATAAGCCTGACGCTGAACCGATTTACCCTGACCATG
Organism: uncultured Phascolarctobacterium sp.; assembly: GCA_949295115.1. Lineage (GTDB taxonomy): Bacteria > Bacillota > Negativicutes > Acidaminococcales > Acidaminococcaceae > Fusicatenibacter_A. The sequence goes on along the minus strand of CASFJU010000002.1, from coordinate 20,268 downwards.
ATATTATCATTATGTCGGACGAGGCGCACCGCAGCCAGTATGGCCTTTTTGCCGCTAATATGATGAAGCTGCTGCCGACAGCGGCGCGTATTGGTTTTACCGGTACACCGCTGTTTTCTGACGATGATATTACAGTACGTACTTTCGGCAAGTATGTTTCGGTATATGATTTCCGCCGTGCCGTGGAGGACGGCGCAACTGTGCCTCTGTATTATGAAAACAGGGGCGAGAAAATCCTTGACCTGCATAACCCTGAAATTACCGATAAAATTTTGGACGCTATTGAAAATGCAGATATGGATGAAGCGCAGCAGGAAAAACTGGAAGCCGAATTTGGTAAGGAGATACATTTGTTAATTGCCGAACCGAGGCTGAAATCTATCGCGCGTGACTTTGTAAGGCATTATTCCGATTTGTGGACGAGCGGCAAGGCGATGTTTGTGTGCCTGAACAAAGTTACCTGTGTGCGCATGTACAATTATGTGCAGGAATATTGGAAGGAAGAAATTAAAAATCTTAAGGATAAAATAAAACATACCAGCCATCAGCAGGAAGCGCAGGAGCTTAACCGTAAGCTTGAGTGGATGCAGGAAACGGAAATGGCTGTTGTTATTTCGCAGCAGCAGAATGAGATACAGACCTTTAATAAATGGGGGCTGGATATCCGTTATCACCGTCGCAAAATGGAAAAGCGCGAGCTGGATAAGGATTTTAAAGACGCTAAAAATCCTTTGAGGGTGGTATTTGTTTGCGCTATGTGGCTGACCGGTTTTGATGTTAAATGCCTGTCGTGCCTGTATCTGGACAAGCCGCTGAAAGCACACACGCTTATGCAGACCATTGCGCGTGCCAACCGTGTGGCAGAAGGCAAAAGCAATGGGTTGATTGTTGATTATGTTGGCATTGTAAAAGCGCTGCGCAAAGCCCTTGCCGATTATACGGCGAATGTAGGCGGCGTTGCCGGTGCTGACCCGACGGTTGATAAGGCTGAACTTATTGCGCGTATTTTAGAAACAACCGGTAAAGCTAAAAACTTTTTGGCAGAGCAGGGTATTGAACTGCAAATGCTGATTGACGTTGTTGATTTTGCAAAGATTGCGTATCTGCAAAAAGCAGCTAACGCCGTTTGTGCTGCTTTGGAAACCAAAAAGACTTTTGCAACTTATGCTGCCGAACTGAACCGTTTGATGAAATATGCAGACCGGGATGATATAAGCGCTGGTACCCGCAAAGAATATGAAGCGATAGCGGCTATTTATGCGGAGCTTCAGAAAAAACGCAGGCATGTTGATACAACGGATTTAATGGTAGAAATTAATTTCTATTATCAGCAGTTATGTGGAAATTGAACAAACTGGCGGCACTGTGCGTGAGGGAACGCGTTTTGACATCAGCGCCATTGATTTTGATTTGCTGCGCCGTGAGTTTGCCAAAGCTAAAAATAAAAATTTATTAATGCGCGATTTGGAAGAAATAATCCGGCAGAAGCTGGACAGACTGCTGTTTGAAAATCCGCGGCGCATTAATTATTATGAACATTATCAGCGGATTATTGAAGATTATAACAAAGAACAGGACAGGGCAACCATTGAAAAGACTTTTATGGATTTAATGAACCTGGCCAATAATCTGGATGAGGAAGAACAGCGCTATGTGCGCGAAGGTTTTAAAAGCGATGAGGAACTTTCGCTTTATGATATGCTGTTCCGCGAAAATTTGAGTAAGAACGATATTAAAAAAATAAAAGAGGTCGCTGTTGACCTGCTGTGCAAAATTAAAGAAGCTATTGCCCAATATGACCACTGGACCGATAAGCAGGAAACCAAAGCTGCGGTTGATAATCTGATACGCGACACGCTTTGGCAGGAACTGCCGGAGTGTTATGACGAGATAAGCATTTCTACCTATCGCCAGCGTATTTACGAATATGTTTATACGAGGTATAAAGTGGCGTAATGTAAAAAGCCTGTGTTATAATTAATGTTACCAATTAACTTACAGGAGGAAACTTTATGGATTATGTACTTATGAATAAGAATAAACCGTTGTGCAGGCTTTCCATTGATATGGAAAACTATGTCATCGACGATATTCTTGAAGTTTTTAATCAAAAAGCGTTCCCCGTAGGTGTGGATTTTATCGGCGGAAAGCCGCAAAAAAAGAGCCTTGCCAAATGGTGGGCTGGGCGTGCTATACCGGGCAGCCGTATCGGTGCGGCAAGTTTTGAGCGCAGATATGCGGTTAAACTGGCTGCTTTGCCTTTTAAAAATTACGGTTTGAGCCTTACCGACCAATACTGGCTTAATCCGCAAGGGGCAGAAAGCAAAAAATGGGAAGACATTAATTTTTTCCATAACGAATTCAGCGGTGCGCTTGGGCAGGCATTTTTTGATGAGTCGTATGTATCGCAGGACAGAGATTTTTATATGTCGCCGGACAGTACGTCCGACGGTATGCTGCCAAAAAAATGGGTGAGAGATAAAGTAAATGGCAGGCTGTATTTGTATAAAGCCGGCAGCGGCCCGTTTGAGCAGGAACCTTTTAATGAGCTGATTGCTACTAAAATTTTTGAACTGCTTGATACAGCGCATTATGTAAAATATAATGTGGTGCATGATGGCGGCAGATATTTTAGTGCCTGCGAGAACTTTGTTACAGATAGTACCGAACTGGTGACGGCTGCCAGCATGCGCATGACGCAATCGCCATTATTGCTTAAGGCCGATAATGAGTATGATTACCTTTTGCAGTGCTGCCGTGCGTATGGTATACCTAAAGTTAAAGAGCAGCTTGACGTGATGCTGGCGGTTGATTTTATTATTTGCAATACCGACAGGCATTATGGTAATTTTGGCTTTATAAGAAATGTTGAAACTTTGCAGTTTGAGGGTGTAGCACCTGTTTATGACAATGGTACAAGCCTTTGGAACAAGGATAAATTTGCCGATATCGGCAAAAAATTTGAGGCGCGTGCCTTTTTGCATAATCAGGATGATGTGGCAAAATTAATTACACATTTTGAACTGCTTGATTTAACAAAGCTTAAAAATGTTGATGAGCTTATAATTGATGTTTTGGGTAAGAATGAAAACCTGCCTGATAACCGTATAGAGGCTGTTGCCAAAGCTGCTAAAGAGCAGGTTTTAAAATTGCAAAAAATTAAAGATTTGTCGGTTAAATAACAAAACAAAAAGCCTGCCCCTGTATTGAGAGGCAGGCTTAATTTTTTATTTGATTGGTACGCCTGAGTGGAATCGAACCACCGCACACGGCTCCGGAGGCCGCCGCTCTATCCACTGAGCTACAGGCGCACTATAACATTTGCATTATACCACAATTGGCAAAATTGTACAATCACGCGCGGGCGGGGTTAACAGCTTTTATTTTGCATAAAGCGCTTTTTGTGTTACAATTAGCTTATTAAATTTAAACGGAGTTTATTATGCAAAAAACAAGATGGCAGGAAATTTTTGCCGCTATTATTTTAATATGGGCACTGTGGAATTATGAGCTGACGCTGGAACTTCTGGGCGGCGCGCTGAACATTTTAATGCCGTTCATCCTTGGCTGCGCGATTGCCTTTGTGGTTAACGTGCTGCTGGACAGGCTGGAAAACGGCTGGCAGTTTGTATTTAAAAATAAATTTGCCGCTGCCAAACGACCGGTTTGCGTTACGCTCAGCCTTGCGCTGATTACCGGCGTAGTTGCGCTGCTGTTTATTAACGTAGTGCCGGATTTGCATAACAGCCTTAAAGTGCTGGCGGCCAAAGTGCCGGAGGCGCTGACACGCTTTAATGTTTATCTGCACGAGCGGATTGCGGTGTGGGATTTATCGGACAGCGACATTGCCTACATTCAGCAGGAATGGCGCGAACTGACCACTGCCGCTATTGCCTTTTGGGAGAGCAACAAGGGCACGCTGCTTTCGCGCACATGGAACATGACGACATCCTTCGTCGGTACTGTTACCAATATCGTTATCGGCGTGGTGTTTGCCATTTACATTTTGCTGGACAAGGAACGGCTGGCGCGCAACTGCCGCCGCGTGGTGTACGCTTTTTGCAGCAGGGCTGACGCCGAATATCTGTTGAACGCGGCCGCGCTTTCAAAGAAAATTTTTGCCGGTTTTGTCGGCGGTCAGCTTTTGGAAGCCTTTTTACTGGGGCTGATGTGCTTTGCCGGTATGCTTATTTTAAGCATGCCTTACGCGCTGGTTATTTCCGCGCTGGTGGCTTTTCTGGCATTGGTGCCGATTATCGGTACGATGATAAGCGCCGTTATCGGCTGCATTTTTATTTTAATTTCGCAGCCGGAAAAAGTGTTGCTGTTCATTATCTTCTTTATCATATTGCAGCGCATTGAAGGCGATATTTTATACCCGCGCGTCGTTGGCAAATCGGTCGGGCTTTCCGGCTTATGGGTGCTGGCGGCAGTAACTGTCGGCGGTGGTTTGTTCGGCATTACGGGCATGATTATCAGCGTGCCGCTGTGTTCGGTGTGCTATGTAGTGCTTGCCGATGCCGTAAAACGCAGGCTGGCGGCAAAAAATTTAAATGACATTTAACTTTATGGAGGAATAATAGATGAAGAAAATTGCGGTTCTGCGCTGCTTGAGGGTCAGCGCAAGCTGTGCGGGCAGCGGATGCCTGCGGGCGATGAATGAAAAAACGGGCGCATTTGAGCGTTACGGGAATGAGGATTTGCAGGCGGTGGCGTTTTTTACCTGCAACGGCTGCAAGGAAAACAAGCTGCCCAATCAGGAGGGCATGGCTAAAAAGGTGGAGCGCATTAAAAAGCTGAACCTGGACGCGCTGCATTTAAGCAACTGCACCATGCCGAAGGATGAGGACGGCAACCGCGTCATCTGCCCGGTGATTAAAGAACTTGAAGATGAATTTACGGCGGCCGGTATTAACGTGGTGCACGGCACGCATTGATTTTATATTAAGGAAAGAAGGTGACTGCGACGGCTAAGATAATTATTTCGGCACTGAATCCGGAAGAAACCCGCATGGGCATTGCGGAAAACGGCCGGTTAATGGAATATATCGTTGAGCGCAGCAGCGGCTCGCAGCTTGTCGGCAGCATCTTTGCGGGGCGGGTGTGCAATGTGGTGCGCGGCATACAGGCTGCGTTTATCGACATCGGCCTTGATAAAAACGCTTTTTTGTACATGGGCGATAAAGCGGGCATTACCGAAGGGCAAAGATTGCTGGTGGAAATTACCAAGGACGCGCGCGGCACCAAAGGGCCGACGGCGACGCTGGATTTATCGCTGCCGGGGCGTTATGCCGTGCTGTTGCCGGGCGCTGCCTATGTCGGTATCTCGCGCAAAATTACGGATAATGCCGAGCGTGCGCGCCTGAAAAAAATAGTGGAAGCCGTTACCGGCGGCGCGGCAGGCGTGGTAATCCGCACCAATGCGCAAGGCGTGGCGGAAGAAGCGTTAAAACGCGATTTACAGCAGCTGATGGCAGACTGGCAGGTTATTCAGGCACGTGCCAAGCTTGCCAAAAATCCGCAGGTGCTGCACCGCGAACTGGATATTTCCATCCGCATTGTGCGCGATTATTTAAACGCGGATATTGATGAAGTGATTGTGGACAACGCCGCTGTTTACAAGCGTTTGGAGGAGCTTTTAAGCGGCATGGCGGAAGGCTGCAAGCTGACGCTGCACGATAAGCAGACGGACATTTTTACTTATTACCGCCTCAGCGACGATATTGCTTCCATCAGCGACAGGCGTGTTGATTTGCCGAGCGGCGGCTACCTGATTATTGATTACACCGAAGCGATGACGGTTATCGACGTGAACAGCGGGCATTTCAGCGGGCGCGAAAGCCTTGCCGAAACCGTAATGCAGATTAACCGCGAGGCGGCGGCGGAAATTGCCCGTCAGCTGCGCCTGCGCGATATCGGCGGCATTATTGTGGTTGATTTTATCGACATGGATAAGAAAGAATACCGCGAAGAAATTATGTCGCTGCTGGCAGAAGCACTGCGTGCTGATAAAATGAAACCCTGCGTGCAGGATATGACGGTGCTGAATTTGGTGGAAATTACCCGCAAAAAAGCGCGGCAGAACTTATCGGCGGTGCTGTATGCGCCGTGCCCGGTCTGTCAGGGCAGCGGGCGGGTGCAGTCGCAGGAAACGGTAGGGCTTGAGATAAAACGCCGCCTGCGCACTTTGCTTGCCAAACCATCCGCGCCGCGCAGCATTTTAATTATGGTCAGCCCGTGGCTGGCTGAATGGCTGAACCACAGGCTGCTGAAGGACTGGGAAAAAGAGCTGAACTGCACGCTTGCCGTTACGGCAGAGCCGCGTTTGCAGCTGGAAACTTTTTCGCTTTTGGACAACACCGGTGTTGACAAATGACGCCGGTTGTGGTAAATTATTCCAGTATAGACTGATTGAGTCTGTCCCCAACCGCACAGAGAGGTTCCGTAAACTCCGAAGGAGTACCGTATTTGGCGAGTATATTACAAGGGAGGTGCAAATAGAATGTACGCAGTTATTAAAACCGGCGGTAAACAGTACCGCGTTGCCGAAGGCGATGTATTGACCGTTGAAAAACTCAATGCAGAAGCTGGCAGCGAAGTTGTATTTGACGAAGTTCTTACCGTAGTTAACGACGCTGATGTTAAAATCGGCCAGCCTGTAGTTGAAGGCGCAAAAGTTACTGCTAAAGTTGTTGAGCAGGGCAAAGGCGAAAAAATCCTCGTTTTCAAATACAAAGCTAAATCCAACTACCGTAAACGTCAGGGCCATCGTCAGCCGTTTACCAAAGTAGAAATCTCCAAAATCGAAGCATAATGGTTAAAGTAGATATTTACCGTGACGAAAACGGGAATATTATCTCCTACCGGGTAGCCGGGCACGCCGGATGCGAAGATGAGGACGGTTACGACCTTGTCTGCAATTCGGTTTCCGTACTTACGCAGGCCCCGCTTATCGGCATGGAGCGTTACTTGAAACTTAAGCCGCATTACACAGTTGACGAAGAAAGCGGCATCTTTACATTAAAGCTTGACGAAGCGGACGCGAATACGCAGGCGATACTTGAAACAATGTATCTTGCTCTTTTAAGCGTAGAGCGGCAGTTTCCGCAGTTCGTCAGGGTAAAAGCCATCAGGAGGTGAATACCGATGTTTGAACTGATTCTTCAATTACATGCACATAAAAAAGGTACCGGCAGCTCCCACAACGGACGTGACTCCAACTCTCAGCGCATGGGCACCAAAGCGCATGAAAGCCAGCTCGTTACCGCAGGCAGCATCATCGTGCGTCAGCGCGGTACCCGCTTCTATCCCGGCAACAACGTAGGCATGGGTAAAGATTACACCATCTACGCTAAAGTTGAAGGCCGCGTTAAATTTGAACGCAAAGGCCGCGACAAACGCCAGATCAGCGTATATCCGGTTGAAGAAGCAATGTAATTTGCACATAACCCCAGAGCTTAACGCTTTGGGGTTTATTTTTACGCCGATTTTAATAAAAATTTTCTATTGAAATTGTAAATTCTTTGTAATTTTTATCCGTTGAGCGGCGTTTTGCCTTGAATTAACCTGCCGGAAATGCTATGATTAAGCTACAAGCAGTAATAAATTTTTTAAGGAGTGATATAAATGGCAGCATTACATTTGGAAGCAGCTGATTTTAAACAGGAAGTTCTGGAATCGAAAGGCAAAGTTCTGGTTGACTTTTTTGCAACCTGGTGCGGCCCCTGCCGTATGCTCAGCCCGATTATCGACCAGCTGGCAGATGAAGTAGCGGACGTTAAGGTTTGCAAGGTTGATATCGACAAGGCAGAAGCGCTGGCAGCGGAATATGGCGTTGAAGTTGTGCCGACCCTGATTGTTTTTGAAAACGGCGAGGTTGTAAAAAGCGCCAGCGGCGTAATGCCGAAACCAGTAATTTTGGACATGCTGAAATAAGGTGTTTTTATGGCTGATAAAGTAACGGATATTATTATCATCGGCGGCGGCACTGCCGGTATGACGGCGGCCGTTTACGCCGGGCGTGCTGGACGCAGTGTGAAGGTGCTGGAGCAGACTATCCACGGCGGGCAGATTATCAATACCTCGCATGTGGAGAACTTCCCCGGTTTTGATAACATTGCCGGTTTTGAGTTTGCAACGGCGCTGTACGACCAGGCGGTTAAATTCGGTGCGGAATTTGTGTACGAAAAAGTTACCGGCATTGAAGTTGACGGCGATATCAAACGCGTGCTGACGGCAAACGGGCATTACGATGCCAAAGCCGTGATTATCGCAACCGGTGCGCGCCCGCGGCCGATTGGCGTTGCCGGTGAAGAAAAATTCGTCGGCAGGGGCATTTCCTTCTGCGCTACCTGCGACGGCGCTTTTTACAAAGGCAAAACGGTGGCTGTTATCGGCGGCGGCAATACGGCTCTGGATGATGCGGTTGTGCTTTCGCAGCTTGCCGAAAAGGTTTACCTTATTCACCGCCGTCAGGAGTTCCGTGCAGAAAAACAGCTGGTAGAAAAGGTGCATAAGCCTGATAATATCGAATTTATTCTCGACACCGTTGTTACCGGCATTAAAGGCGACAAGCGTTTGGAAGCGCTGGAGCTGCAAAACAAAGTTACCGGCGAAAAAACGGAACTGGCTGTGGACGGCGTGTTTGTTGCCATCGGCCAAATGCCGGAAAATGATGTATTTAAAAATGTGGTAGAGGTTGACTCTGCCGGTTACATTGTTGCCGGTGAGGATTGCCATACCAGCTGCCCCGGCATTTTTGCGGCGGGCGACGGACGCACCAAAAAAGTGCGCCAGCTTACAACAGCAGCGGCGGACGGCACCATAGCGGCACTTGCTGCTAGCGAATATATAGGATAATTTACAGAAACGGTTTTTGCAAAAGCAGAAGCCGTTTCTCTTTTTATTCTTTTAGTAAACCTATTTACAAATAAAGGTTAACGATGTATAATGTGATTGTTAACCAAATAAAATTAAACGGTTTACCAAATGGGAGGGCATTATGAACTGGATTATTGAATTGACAGATAAAGTTTTAAACGGCGGCGAGGTGACGCGCGGAGAAGCCGAGCGCCTGATAAATGTAAGCGACGACGATACGATGCTGCTTCTGGCGATGGCAGACAAAATCCGCCAGAAGTTTAACGGTAACGCCGTTGATTGCTGCGCAATTGTTAACGGACGCAGCGGGCGCTGCCCGGAAAACTGCAAGTTCTGCGCACAATCGGCGCATTACCATACCGGCGTTAAGGAATATCCGCTTTTGAGCGAGCAGGAATTTGTTGACGCTGCCCAAAAAGCAAAAGCTGCCGGTGCGGTAAGGTTTTCGATTGTGACGAGCGGCAGAGGGCAGAGCAAGGCTGATGATTTTGAAAACATCTGTAAGGCGCTGAAACGCATTAAGGAAGAAGTTGGCATTGAAGTTTGCTGTTCGCTTGGCATTTTGACGGAGGAGCAGGCTTTTAAGCTGAAAGAGCTGGGCGTTACGCGCTACCATTCCAATCTGGAAACGGCGCGCAGCCACTTCCCCGATATTTGCAGCACGCACACTTATGAGGACAAAATGTTTACCATTCACAATGCGCAAAAGGCAGGGCTGCGTGTGTGCAGCGGCGGTATTTTCGGGCTTGGCGAAACGCCGGAGCAGCGCGTGGAAATGGCGTTTGAATTAAAACGCCTCGGCATCGACAGCGTGCCTTTAAATCTTTTAACGCCGATACCTGGCACACCGTTTGAAAATAATAAACCGTTGAAACCGCTGGAAATTCTGCGCGCTTATGCCGTATTCCGTTTTGTGCTGCCCAAGGCCCTTATCCGCACGGCGGGCGGACGCGAGGTTAACCTGCGCGATTTGCAGTGCATGGCGCTTAACGGCGGGCTGAACGGCATTATGGTGGGCGGGTATTTAACCACCGGCGGGCGCAGCCCGCAAGCCGATAAAGTAATGATTAAAGATTTAGGGCGCACGGTAACGCACCCGGTTTTGTAAGAGGTGCAGCAATGCTTTACAGTGTAAAAATGAGGTCGGCACAGGGCGGAGCGCATGAGCTTGGCGGTAGGCATATCAGCGGCGCGGAAAGGATTTTGCCGGGAGACCAGCTTGATTACGCCGTGCTGACGATGCTGCACCGGGCGCGTGAACATGAACGCGGCTGTGCTGATTTTATCAGCCTGAAGGTTGAAGAAATTAAACCGCAGGAGATTATTTATAAGCCGCTTTTGGCATTCAGCACATGCAAAGCGGCAACGGCGGCAGAAGGACACAGGGCTGCCATTGATGAACTGGTGCGTGCCGGTGTAAGCATTAATGCAGCGGCACGCGGGCTGGCAATGCTTAATGGTTTGACGGACAGTATGCGCGGAGCGATGGTGCTGGATGCTGAAAGCGGGCTGCGCATTGACGGCATGGGTGAGCGCGGCGTACGTGCCAGCAAGATGGATTGCGTTGACAGCCGCGGTTACGATGATTATTTGCAGCGGACCGGGCTGACGGGCGACCATGTACGTGAGGCACTGGTGCTGGCAAGCAAGGTTGCCGGCGCGGAAGGTATGGTTGCGGAGCTGTGCTGGTCGGATGACCCCAATTATGTTACAGGCTATGTGGCCTCGCCACTTTACGGCTACCGCCGCATACCGGTAATGAAAGAACGTGGTAACGGCGTCGGCGGGAGAATATTTTTTGTGCGCTCCAATACGGATGTGGCAAAACTGATTAACTATCTTGAAGAACAGGTGGTTTTAATAAAACCGCAGGAGGCATTGACATGCTGACAGAACGTTTGGAAAAAGAACTGACGGAAGTTTATGCCAAAGGCCTGCGGCGTACGGTAGACGGGCTGCGCTTTAAAACAGCCGTCCGCGCGGAGGATGGAAGCTGCAGGGAATATCTGGTGTTTGCCAGCAATAATTATCTTGGGCTTACGCATGAACCGGAAGTTATGCAGGCGGCACGCGACGCCGTTTGCTGGGGTACAGGCAGTACAGGCAGCCGCTTAACAACGGGAGCTGCTTTTGCCACCGGCGAACTGGAACGTGAACTGGCAGAATTTAAGCACGCCGAAAAGGCGCTGGTGTTTAACACAGGTTATATGACGAACCTTGGCGTTTTGTATGCACTGGTAAAGTCGGGCGATGTTGTGTTCAGCGATGAACTTAACCATGCCAGCATTATTGATGGCTGCCGCATTACGCGCGCCAAAGTTGTGGTGTACAGGCATAACGACATGCAGCATTTAGAGGAGCTGCTAAAAACAACGCCAGCGCAGGGCGTGCGTTTTATCGTTACCGATGGCGTGTTTAGCATGGACGGCGATATTGCCGACCTGCCGCAGCTGGTAGAGCTGAAAGAACAGTACAATGCCTGCCTGATTGTTGACGATGCCCATGCTGTCGGCGTTATCGGCGGCGACGGTAGCGGCACGGCTGCGTATTACAACTTGCAGGGCAAGGTTGATGTGCAAATCGGTACGCTCAGTAAGGCGCTGGCGGCAGAAGGTGGTTATGTGGCGGCGAGCAGCACGATTATAGATTATCTTATCAACAAATCACGCCCGTTTATTTTTTCTACGGCACTGCCGGATATGGTAACAGCATCGGCTTTGGCAGCGCTGCGTTTATTAAAAGCGCAGCCGCAAAAATATTTGGGCAGGTTAGAGGAAAATACGCTTTTGATGCGGAGATTGCTGAGAGAAGAAGGATTGAATGTTATAGATGGCGTAACGCCCATCGTGGCTGTGCTTACGGGCAGCACACAGCAAACCATGCAGTTTATGGCGGCGCTGATGGATGCGGGCATTATGGTTTCCGGTATCCGCCCGCCGACAGTGCCCGAAGGTACAAGCCGCCTGCGCGTAACGGTAACGGCAGCGCACAGTGCGGAAGAAATTGAATTTGCAGCACATACTATGGGCAAAATATGGCGGAAGATGAACGCAGAAGTGAAAGAAGGATAATGATGAAGGCGATAGGCATAACGGCAACGGATACGGAATTTGGCAAAACGGTAGTCAGTGCGTGCATGGCAGCGGGTTTTAAACAGATGGGGCTCGATACAGGCGTGTTTAAACCGGCAGCTTCCGGCTGCGTGCGCAGGGCAGACGGCAAACTTGTAAGCGAGGACGCAGAACTTTTAATGAAAGGCGCAGGTATGCCGGTTGAGCAGCATGATAAAGTTGTGCCCTACGTTTTGGAAGCGGCGTTAGCACCGGCAGAAGCAAGCAAATTGGCTGGCATAAGGCTTGATAGTAAAATAATGGAACAGGCAGCACATAATATGATAAACGAACACGAAGTGACTGTCGTGGAAGGTGTTGGCGGTATTTCTGCGCCGCTGACGGACGATTATCTTGTTAAAGATTTTTTTAAGGCGCTGCATTTGCCGGTAATTATCGTGGTTAAACCTTTGCTTGGCAATGTTAACCATGCTGTATTATCCGCGTATTACGCGCAGCATGAAGGGCTGAAAGTACTTGGCTTTGTTGTTAATGGCTGGGATGAAACGCATGCCGGTGTGTTGGAGCGCAGTAATTTGTATTATTATGAAAGACTTACGGGGCTGCCTGTTTTGGGCAAGCTGCCCGTTTTAAATAAAGCGCTGCTGAGTGGTGCAGATATGGCGGAGGCAGGAAGAATTGCCGCTGCCAACATTGATTTGGCGCGTATTTATAAAGCATTGGAGGATGGCGGCAATGAATAAATGGGAAGAGCTTGACAAAAAATATATCTGGCACCCGTTTACACAGATGAAAGGCTGGGTGGAAAATCCGCAGCTGGTTATTGAACGCGGCGACGGCGTGAAGCTGTATGATACTGAAGGGCGCGAATATTATGACGGCATTTCCAGCCTGTGGGTTAATATTCACGGTCACTGCCGCCGTGAAATTGACGATGCCATCAAAGCGCAGATAGATAAAATTTCCCATTCCACTTTGCTGGGGCTTATTAATCAGCCGTCGGCAGAGTTTGCGGAAAAACTGGTGGAAATTACGCCGCAGGGGCTGAATAAGGTATTTTATAGCGACGACGGATCTACGGCGGTAGAAGCGGCGGTGAAAATTGCCTTTCAATACTGGCAGTTTAAGGGCAAACCCGAAAAGCAGCAGTTTATTAACTTGGGCGACAGCTACCACGGCGATACGGTAGGTGCGGTCAGCGTTGGCAACATTGATGTCTTCCACAAGGTTTACAAGCCGCTGTTGTTCGGCACTAAAAAAATGACATGTCCGTCCTATTATCACAGCAAGCTGAGTTTTAAAACCGAGCAGGAATTTTTGGATTATCTTTTAAAAGAACTGGATGAATATCTGGCACAGAATGCCGGTAAAGTTGCCGCAATGATTATCGAGCCTTTAGTGCAGGCGGCAGCAGGCATGCTTATGCAACCGAAGGGTTATATTAAAGGCGTACGTGATTTGACGAAAAAATATAATGTACTGTTAATTGTTGATGAAGTAGCAACCGGTTTTGGGCGTACCGGCAAAATGTTCGCCTGCGAGCACGAAGGAGTGCTGCCTGATATGATGTGCCTGTCCAAAGGCATTACCGGCGGTTATCTGCCGCTTGGCGCAACAATGGTGACGGACGAAATTTACAATGCCTTTTTAGGCGAACCGGACGAATATAAAACTTTTTATCACGGACACAGCTATACGGGTAATCCTCTGGCGTGCGCGGCAGGGTTAGCCGGACTGGAAATTTTTGCCAAAGACGATGTTATTGCCGGTTTGCCGCCCAAGATGGCAGTTATAGAAAAATACATGAAGCGTTTTAACAAAATGCGTTACGTCGGCGATGCGCGCCAGTGCGGTATGCTTGCGGGCATAGAGCTGATGTACGATAAGGAAAGGAAAATACCGTTTAAACCGGGGCTGTTGATTGCCGGTGGTATTTGCCAGACAGCACGCAAATACGGATTAATTGTGCGAAACATCGGCGATGTCATTATCTTTATGCCGCCGCTTGCCGGTACGGCAGCTGAGATTGAAGCCATGCTCGGCAGGTTGGAGCAGGCAATGCTGGAAGTGTTTGCGGAAATTGAATCCGGAAGTAAAACAGAATTTTCCGACCCCTGTGCATTTTAATTTTGCCTCCATTTCGGCGCCCCGCTGTGGGCGCTTTTTATTTTTGCAATTTTGTTGCAGGCTTGTGTTATAATATTACTAATACAAAACACAGCAGTTTTGGCGGTGATGATTATGGAAGAATCTAAATTTTTAATAATAACCGGCATGTCCGGCGCGGGCAAAACACAGGCTATCCGCACGCTGGAGGACATGAACTATTTTTGCGTCGATAATATGCCACCGGCGCTGATTACCAAATTTGCGGAGCTTTCGCGCCAGGCATCTGCGCCGCGCAACACGGCGATTGTCGTCGATATCCGCGGCGGGCGCTTTTTTGACAAGCTGGCAGAGGTGCTGGACGAACTGCGCCTGAACGGCTATGCTTACGAGGTGCTGTTCCTAGATGCTTCGGACGCGGTGCTTATCCGCCGTTATAAAGAAACGCGCCGCCGTCACCCGCTGGGGCAGGGACGCACTTTAAGCGAGAGCATTGCCTACGAGCGCAATAGCCTGCAAAAAATCAAGGACAGGGCAACCTATATTATCGACACGACGGATATGCGCGCCGATGCGCTGAAAAACAAAATCCGCGAGCTGTTCTGCGTAAGCGGCAGCAGCGAACAGATGTCGGTAACGGTGCAGTCCTTCGGCTTTAAGCACGGCCTGCCGCTGGATAGCGACATGGTTTTGGATGTGCGTTTTTTGCCGAACCCGTTTTATGAGGACGACCTGCGCATGCTGACCGGCAACGATGATGCCGTGGCGCAGTTTATCGAGCGTTATCCGCAGACGCAGCAGTTTTTATCCAAGGAAGAAGAACTTTTGGAAATGCTTTTGCCGCAGTACGTGGCGGAAGGCAAAAGCCAGCTGGTTATCAGCGTGGGCTGCACGGGCGGCCAGCACCGCAGCGTGTATGTAGCAAACCGGATTGCTGCGTTTTTGCGTAAGGAAGGCTACAAAGTTCTGTTAAGCCACCGCGATTTAAGGCTTAAAAACCGTTAAAGGAGGCAGCTTATGGGCTGGATTAGCTGGCTTTGCCCGGGCATGAATTTAAAACGCTGGCTGCTGCTTTTTACAGTGGGCGTTTTATGCTGCGCACTTGGGCTGGCACTATTTTTTAATTATCAGTTCATGGGTTATGTGGAAGAATTGATGTTCCGCATGACTTATTTAACCACCGGCAAGTATTCCAACACGGTTTCGATGCTGGGCGGCTTTTTGTTTTTGTGTGTTGGCGGCTTTGTTATGGTTTACGCTACGCGCCGCGTTATCCGTTCCGTTGTGGAAGCGGTGCTGCCGGACAATAATTCGTCGCTGATGGAAAAGATTTTTACGCAGCGTAAACTGGGGCGCGGCCCTGCCATTACCGTTATCGGCGGCGGCACGGGGCTTTCTACGCTTCTGCGCGGCATGAAGTATATTACAAGCAACTGCAACGCAGTTGTTACGGTTGCCGATGACGGCGGTTCGTCCGGGCGTCTGCGCAAGGAAATGGGCATCATCCCGCCGGGCGATTTGCGCAACTGCCTTGTTGCGCTGGCCGACCGCGAGCCTTTGATGGAACGCATTATGCAGTTCCGTTTTAACGACGGTTCGCCGCTGGCAGGTCATAATTTCGGCAATCTTTTCATCGCCGCCATGGCGGAAGCCGAAGGCAGCATGGAAGCGGGCCTTGCGGCAACAAGCCAGATTCTGAACGTGCGCGGTAATGTTATTCCGTCCACGCTCAGCGATATCCGCTTAAAGGCGGAGATGACGGACGGCACTTTTATTGAAGGCGAATCGGAAATACCGAAGGCGCATAAACGCATCCGCCGCGTCAGTGTTGAACCTGCCGACGTGCAGGCAACGGACAGCGCGGTTGAAGCGATTATGAAGGCCGACGTTTTGATTTTAGGCCCTGGCAGCCTGTACACCAGCGTTATCCCCAACCTGATGGTGGACGGTATCCGCGAGGCGGTACTGCGCAGCGACGCCGTTAAAATTTACGTCTGCAATGTTATGACGCAGCCGGGCGAAACCGACGGCTACGGCGCGTTTGAACATGTGCAGGCGCTGATTACCCACGCGGGTGCGCAGTTCCTTGATTACGTCATCGTCAACGACCAGAACGTAACGGAAACGCAGCTGGCGCAGTATCAGCTTAAAGGTTCTATCCCGGTTACGCCGGATATTAAAAAGATTGAACGCCTTGGCATTAAGGTTGTGCCAAAAAGCCTTATCAGCAACAAGGATTTGGTGCGCCACAACCCGCAGAAGCTGGCGCAGGCGGTTATTTCGCTTATTTACAGGCTGCGGCTGTTCGGCAAGGGCTTCCGCTTTTTCGACTACTTTTTTATGCGCCAGAGTATGCGCAAGCTGAAAAATAAATCTTCGGCAGAAGGGTAAGCAATGTCATTTTCAAACGAAGTCAAAAATGAACTCGCAAGAATAGAATCACAGAAAAAATGCTGCGAAAAGGCAGAGCTTTTAGGGCTTTTGCGCATGAGCGGCGCGGTTATATTGCAGGGGCGCAACATGGGCATTAATTTTTCCACGGAAAACGCCGCTTTGGCACGCCGCATGCTGCAAATGCTTAAAACCAACTACAACGTGCAGACGGAGGTGCTCGTCACCCGCTCGCGCCGTTTAAAAAAGAACAACCGCTATCAGGTGCGCGTTATCCCTTCCAAAGAAGCTGGCAAGGCTCTGCATGAATTGCAGCTTTTGCCTTACAGCGACGCTGCGGAACGGCACAAACTGCTGGCAAAATCCTGCTGCCGCCGTGCGTTTCTGCGCGGCGTGTTTATGGCTGGCGGCTCGGTAAGCAAGCCTTCCAGCGATTATCATCTGGAACTGGTGACGGAAAACGAGGAGCTTGCCAAAAGTATCGTTAAGGTGCTGCACGGCTTTTCGCTGCCCGCAAAAATTACCGACCGCAAAAACGATTTTATTGTTTATATGAAAGAAGGCAACTCCATTACGGATTTTCTGTCCGTTATCGGCGCGCACAATGCGCTGATGGAGTTTGAAAACGTGCGTATTGTTAAAGAAATGCGCAACAACGTAAACCGCGTGGTAAACTGCGAAACCGCCAATTTAAACAAGGTGGTGCAGGCAGCGGTGGAACAGCTTGAAAGTATCCGTTATCTGGAAAAAATCGGTTATTTCGGCAGGCTGCCCGTTGTGCTGCGCGAAACGGCGGAGCTGCGCCTGGAACATCCGGACGCTTCGCTGGCGGAGCTGGCGCGCATTATGAGCGGCAAAATAACCAAATCCGGCCTTAACCACAGGCTGAAAAAATTACAGCAGATTGCAAAGGAAATGGGACTGGAAATCAATGAAAATCCTAAAGAGTAAATGGCTGAAAATTGTGCTGGCGGTGCTGGTTATCGCCGCTGCGGCAGCTTATAAACCGCTTTATGACGGCTACACGGAATACCGCAAAACGGCTGTGCCGGTGCTGGAATACCATTCCGTCGGCGGCAGCAGCGACTGGCCTGCGGAAATAATTATAGATAAAGACGCTTTTGAACAGCAGCTTGCCTACCTGCAAAAAAACGGCTACCGCATGATAAGCATGGAGCAAATGATTGCCGGTTTTAAAAATAACGAGGATTTGGGCAAGGCTGTGGTGCTGACCTTTGACGACGGCTACATGGATAATTACACCAACGTGTTCCCGCTGCTGCAAAAATACGGCGCCAACGCTTCGTTTTTTATTGTGCAGTCTAAAATCGGCAAGCCCAACTACATGGGGCACGATGAAATTATGGATTTAATCCGCGCGGGCAACGATTTGGGTTCGCACACTATCAACCACCACATTCTGACGGATATCGACCCCAAATATTTTGCGTGGGAGCTTTCAAGTTCCAAATTCTTTTTGAAAAAAGAGTTTGATATGTACTACGTGCATTTGCTTTCCTATCCCAACGGCCAGTACGACGATGAAGTCATTGCCGCTTCCCAAAAATACGGCTACAATTATGCCGTTACTGGCAAAAACGGCGCCGTTGATAAAAACTGGGTGCTGAACCATCCGATGGAAATCGGGCGCGTAATTGTTAAGGGCGACATGGACGAAAAAGCCTTTGCCGATAAGCTGGAACGCTCGTATCTTTTGGGTTATTTAAAAAGCGTAGTGTTCGGCAGCCTGTTTTTTTACTGATAAGGCTTGCGGATTTGCGCAAAACACGGTACAATAAAATAAATAATGATTTTTTGGAGGAATGAACGATGAAAAAACACATTACTACCGTAAATAAAGCAATGCTCAACAAAACCTTAAGAACCGGCGGCTGCGGCGAATGCCCGGCATCCTGCCAGTCTGCATGCAAAACTTCCTGCACCGTTGGCAACCAGGTTTGCGAACACAAATAATCCTTTTGGGATAATTTAAGCAAAACTTTTACAGCTCCCTGTTTTGCAGGGGGCTGTTTTATGCTTTGAAAGGTGGAATTTGATGCTGATACATAAAATGCGCCTTGACGATTACAAGGCTGTGCTGGACGTTAACAGCGGCGCGGTGCATTTGGTGGACGATTTGATTTACGACCTGCTGGATGTTTTTAACGGCGATAACGGCGAAGAAGCAATCGCTGCCATGAAAGACCGTTACGACGAAGCCGAACTGCGTGAAGCTGTGGAAGAACTGACGGAACTGAAAAACGAAGGGCTTTTGTTCAGCCCCGAATTTGAAGTACCGCCTACCTTCAGCGAAACGCCGGTATTAAAATCCCTTTGCCTGCATATCGCGCACGACTGCAACCTGCGCTGCGGCTACTGCTTTGCCGGCACCGGCGATTTTGGCGGCTGCCGCGCGCTGATGAGCAAGGAAGTTGCCGAAAAAGCGGTTGAATTTGCCATCACCGGCAGCAAAAAACGCCACAATCTGGAACTGGATTTGTTCGGCGGTGAGCCGCTGATGAACTGGCCTGTGGTAGAGCACGTTATCAACTATGTGCGCCGCCGCGAAAAAGAAACCGGCAAAAACATCAAGCTGACGCTGACTACCAACGGCACGCTGCTTAACGACGACAACATTAAATTTTTAAACGATAACCGCGTAATGCTGGTTTTAAGCCTTGACGGCAAAAAGGAAACGCACGACAGAATGCGTCCGTTCCCGAACCATACCGGAAGCTACGATGCCGCTGTGCGCGGATTTAAAAAAGTAATCGAAAGCCGCAACGGCAAAAATTACTATCTGCGCGGCACCTATACGCATTACAACACGCATTTCTGCGAGGATACGCTGGATATGACGAAAATCGGCAAGGAAATTTCCGTGGAGCCGGTTGTCGGAACTGATGAACCCTATGTGCTGACCGAAGAAGATTTGCCTGTTCTTTACGAAGAATACGACAAGCTGGCGCGCGCATACCTGCAAAAACGCCACGAAGGCGATCCGTTTGACTTCTTCCACTTCAACGTGGCGCTGGATAACGGCCCGTGCGTTGCCAAAAGGCTGGCAGGCTGCGGCGCTGGGCACGAATATTTTGCCATCACGCCGGAGGGCGATATTTACCCCTGCCACCAGTTTGTAGGGCGCGAGCAGTATAAACTGGGCACGCTGGATACCGGTGTTATTAAACCGGAGTTGGTACAGAAGTTCCGCCATACCCATGTTATGACGAAACCCGCCTGCCGTGAATGCTGGGCAAGGTTCTTCTGCAGCGGCGGCTGCCACGCCAATGCGGATTTAATTAACGGCGATATTACCATTCCGTATGAATACGGCTGCAAATTGCAGAAAAAACGCCTTGAATGTGCCATTATTCTGCAGGCAATTTTAACTGCCGAAGCGCAGCAGGGCGAGGATAACCGTCCGCATATCACCAATTTTAAATTTGAAACCGAATAACAATAAAAAGTATAAGAGGTTTGCAAAATTTTTGCTGCAAACCTCTTGCTTTTTGCGGTAAAATCTGCTATCATACTTAATACAGTCTATTGCATAACTTAGATTTAACAAACGCCTGAAAATTTTTCAAAAGAAATTAAAAAAGCGCTTGACAAACCTGAAAAAGTGTAATAAACTATACAAGTCGCCGGAAAACGGCAGCACCTTGAAAACTGAACAAGAACCAAGTAAAAGCGAATGTGCGGGCGAGTTTCCTTAAAGCGAAAGCGGAAAGGAAACGAGCCAAAACAAACAAAATTCTGGATTAAATAATTAAGAGCCAATCGGTTCTTCAATAAGGTATATTGGAGAGTTTGATCCTGG
>CASFJU010000001.1 GCA_949295115.1 uncultured Phascolarctobacterium sp. | reverse complement strand
TATTTTTAATTACCTATTTTTATGTTATTTGACTTTTTGGTTTTGTTTGTTATAATAATTATAGAAATGCAAATGGCTGCCGATAGACGGTTAGCCCAATTTAAAATTAGTGTTTATAGAAATAAACCGCTAAGTTTGTCAGGCTGTGGCGGTTTATTTCTGTTTTCTGGCAAAATCTTTTCCAAAGGTATAACCAATGGAAAAAATTGTTACTGTATAACCTATTATGGCTAAAAAATCAATAACATCCATACTATCCCCTCCTTAATAGTATTTCCGGCAAACCGGATTTCTATTTATCGGAGGGTCACAGTCCCTCCGTCGGAGGGCTAACCGCCTACCGTTATGGCAGCACATTTGCTTTATTATTCTAACAGAAAATTATAAACCTGTAAAGATATTAAGCAAACTTTTGTTTGCTATCTTTTAATTTAACTTTTAACCGCTTTAAAAACAAACATCCCCGCACTTTTGTACGGGGATGTTTTAGTTTTATTAACTTATTTTCTTACTCTTTCAAACTTGCAATGGCTGCTGCGGTGTCTTTTGCGCCGTAGACGTAGCTGCCTGCCACCAAGATGTTTGCGCCTGCTTCGCGTACAATTTTGCTTGTTTCGGCGTTAATGCCGCCGTCTACCTGGATATCAAGGCTTAAGCCTTTGGCGTCTGCCATTTTGCGCAGTTCGGCAATTTTAGGCACAACGCTTTCGATAAACTTCTGCCCGCCGAAGCCGGGGTTAACCGTCATCAGCAGCACCATATCGGTGTCGCCCAAAACTTCCTGCACCATGCACAGCGGCGTTGCAGGGTTCAGCGCCACGCCCGCTTTTACGCCCTTGCTTTTAATGTATTGCAGGCAGCGGTGCAAATGTTTGGTTGCCTCGGCATGCACCACAATCATATCCGCACCGGCTTTGGCAAAATCGTCGATGTAGGTTTCCGGGTGTTCCACCATCAGGTGGCAGTCAAAAAACATATCCGTCACCTTACGGATTTTGGTAACAACGGGCGCGCCAAAAGTCAGGTTCGGCACAAAATTGCCGTCCATAATGTCGATATGCACCCAGTCCGCACCGGCGGCTTCAATCTTTTTAATTTCATCCGCAAGATAAGCAAAATCAGCAGATAAAATCGAAGGGGCAACCTTAATCATCTTTTACCACTCTTTTCTTTAAGTAATTTTATTTCGTCCAGAATTGCAAGGTACGATTCATAGCGGCTGGCGGCAATCTGCCCCGCCTGCACCGCATTTTTTACGCCGCAGACCGGTTCGTGCGTATGGGTACACGGCATAAATTTGCAGTCATGCTCAAAATCTTTAAATTCCCTAAAGTATTTATACAGCTCGCGCGCGTCGATGTTCTCGGCCAGCAAATTGCCAAAGCCCGGCGTATCGGCAAGGTAGCCGCCGTTAAACGGCAGCAGCTGCGCATAACGGGTTGTGTGCCGCCCGCGGCCGATTTTTTCGCTGACGCTGCCGGTTTGCAGGGCAATACCCGGCTGCAATGCGTTAAGCATGGACGATTTGCCCACGCCGGACGGGCCTGCAAAGGCGCTGATTTTTCCGTTTAAATACGCCTTCAGCTCATCAAGCCCGGTATTGTTAAAGGTAGAAACGGCAAATACCCTGTACCCCGCCAGCTTGTAAACGTCCGCTATTTTATTCAGCTCGTCCTCGCTGACAAGGTCTGTCTTGTTCAGGCACAGCACCGCTTCAATACCGGCGCGCTCGGCAAAAGCAAGCATTTTATCGGCCAGCAGATAGCTGAAATCCGGGTCGCAGCAGGCAAAGGCAATAACCACGCAGTCAAGGTTAGCCATCGCGGGGCGCTCCATAAAATTGCGTCGCGGCAGCACTTTGGTTATCATGCTTTCACCGTCGGGATTTTTCTGAAACTCCACCATATCGCCGGTAACGGCAGAAAAACGCTCCTGCTTCATTTTGCCTTTGATTTTGCAGGTTACAATGCCGTTATCGGTTTCTACATAATAATAGCCGTTAAAATTTTTTATAATGCGGCCGCTCGTCACAGCTGTTTCTCCTCAATCAGTTTATTGTCGCAATAGAATCTGGCAACCGCAGGGCCGCTTACTTCCACCTTCTGGCGGATGCGCACGCCCGCACGTTTGGTACCTTCGTAAACTTCTTTTTCGCCGTCGTCGTCAGTTACAACGATGCGCACTTTTTGTTTTTTATTGCCTTCCGGCACAACAAATTCAGCATATTTGTTCTGCTTTGCCGTACCTACGCCGTCAGAAACTTTCAGCACAATGGCAGTGCTGTTCAGCACTTTGCTGCCTTCCTGAGGTTCAATGCCAAGCACGGTGCCGGCAACTTTTTTGCTGCCCACGGTCTGCGCCGTGATATTTTTAAAGCCCATGCCTTCCAGCGCGGAAATAGCTTCGCCGGAGGTTTTGCCCATAACGGAGGGAATGGCTACTTCTTTCGGTTTTTCGGCAATTACAAGATTCACTTTAGTGCCGTGTTCAAGTTTTTCGTTGGCTGCCGGTTCCTGTTCGATAACAAGCCCGTCGCTATCGTCGCGGAACACGGTTTCAACCTTGCCAAGCACAAGTTCCTTGCGTTCAATCATTTTGCGCGCATCAGCCAGCGTTTTGCCGGTTACGTTAGGCACTTCAACAATTTCAATGCCCTTGCTTACCGTAATGTAAACCGCGCTGCCTTCCTTGCGCATTTCATCGCCCGCCGGGTCCTGCTTTAACACAAGGCCGGGCGTTACTTTATCGTCATAGGCTTCTTTTAAGGTAATGGTAAAGCCTGCGTTTTCCAAGATTTCCTTCGCCTCTACCACGCTTTTGCCCATTACGTCAGGCACTTTAATGGTATCGCGGCTGAACACGTTGCCGATAAGCAGGAACACCGCCGACAACACCACTACAACGCCTGCCAGCATCAGCTGCTGATGGCGCGTAAGCTGCGTGTTTTTTAAGCGTTCCAGCCAGCTTTGCTGCACTTTTGCCGGTGTTTGCGCCGCTGCCGGCACTGTCATCACAATCGTTTCTTCCGGAGCTTCCGGCTCGTTATATTCGTCGGCGATTATTTCATCCGCTGCCGCAGCAACGGGATAAGCGTCTTCCTCGCCGTCTTTTTCCATTTTATTTTTGATGTTGTTCAAATCCTGCCACATTTCGCAGGCCGTTGCGTAACGCTTCGTCAAATCCTTGGCCAGCGCCTTGTCAATTACGCGCTGCAAACAATCAGGCAACCCTTCCACAAAGCTGCTCAGCGGCGGCGGCGTTTTTTCAACGTGCATCATCGCCACGGCAACAGCCGTATTACCGTCAAAGGGCACATGCCCCGTCAACATTTCAAACAGCACAATGCCCAGCGAATAAATGTCGCTCTGCGCCGTTATCGGCTTGCCGCCCGCCTGTTCCGGCGAAAGGTAATGCACAGAGCCGATGACGGAATTGGTGTACACCATTGTCATACTGCTGATCATTCTGGCAATGCCGAAATCGGCAATCTTCGGCATCATGTTTTCGGTTATCAAAATGTTGTGCGGTTTGATATCGCAGTGGATAATGCTGCGCCTGTGCGCGTGGCTCAAGCCCGCCGCAATCTCGCAGGCGATTTTTACTGCCTGATACGGCGTAAGGCGGCCTTTTTCTTCCAGCAGGTTCTTCAGCGTTTTGCCTTCCACATATTCCATAACGATGAAAGATTTGCCGTTTTCCTCACAAACGTCAAAAATGTTGATGATGGAAGGGCTGGAAAGCCTTGCCGCCGACTGCGCCTCGTGCTTAAACTGGTTCAGCAGCGTTTTGTCGTCGTTAAACTGCGCGCGCAGAACCTTAATGGCAACCTGCCTGCTTAAAAGCAAATCTTCCGCCAAATACACCTCGGCCATTCCGCCCGACCCGATATGGCGCAGGATTTTATAACGTTCTTTTAAAATTGTACCGTTCTCCATTTATCTTTCCTCCGCCTCAAAGTCAAGTAAAATTACCGAAACATTATCGCGCCCGCCGTTATTGAGCGCCAGTTCTATCAAAGCATCCGCCGCTTTTTCCGTGTTTTTTTCCGCAAGCACGGCGGCAATTTCTTCGTCAGTCGCCATGTCGCTCAGCCCGTCGCTGCACAAAAGCAGCCTGTCTCCTGCCTGCACGTCAAAGCTGAACACGTCGGCTTTCAAGTCCGCGTCCGCGCCTACCGCCCTTAAAATTACGTTGCGCTGCGGGTGCCTGCGCGCTTCTTCCGAAGTTATATCGCCGTTGCTTAAAAGCTGCGCCACGTAGGAATGGTCTTCGGTTATCTGCGTAAGCGCGCCGCCGCGCCACAAATATAAGCGGCTGTCGCCGATGTTTAAGGCATAAGCCTTGCCGTCATCTGCCAGATAAACCGCCACCAGCGTTGTGCCCATGCCTTCGTAATCCGGCATTTTGCAAACCAGCTGCCGCAGATATCCGTTGGCTTTAATAGCTGCGTCTTTCAGCGCTTCGCACAGCGCATCGCCGGTCAGCCCGGCAAAATTTTTCTTTTCTTCCTGTAAAACCTTAATGGTTTCCGCACTGGCGATTTCGCCGCCGACATAGCCGCCCATGCCGTCGGCAATGGCATATAAATCGGGCGCGTCCGTCAGTACGGCATCCTCGTTGCCCTGACGCACCAACCCGGTATTTGTTTTGCTAACCGCTTTCATACAGCGCCCCCTACACGTCACGCCTGTTAAACTTGGCCCGCAGCTGCCCGCAGGCCGCATTGATATCTTTGCCCATCTCCTTGCGGATGGTTGCGTTAATTTTATTTTTCTGCAAAGTCCTTAAAAATCCTTCAATTCGTTTGGCGGAAGGGCGTTCAAAGCCTTTTTCCGGCACCGGATTGGCTGGTATTAAGTTCACCGAAGCGTGCTTAAATTTTAAGTAATTACTTAAAAGCTGCGCGTCCTCCGGCGTATCGTTTTTATCTTTAATCAAAATATATTCGTAAGTTACCTGCCTGCCGCCCGCCTGCGCGTATTTTTCCGCCGCGGCGATAACATCCGGGAACGGATAGCCTTTGTTGACCGGCATCAGCTCCGTGCGCACATCGTTTTTAACCGCGTGCAGCGAGATGGCAAGGTTAATCGGCACTGCCTCCTGCGTCAGGCGTTCAATGCCCGGTATAACGCCGCAGGTGGATACCGTCATGTTGCGGTAGCTCATAAACAGCGTATCCTCGCGGTGCAGGAACTTCAACGCGCCCAGCACCTCGTCGTAGTTCAGCATCGGCTCACCGCTGCCCATTACCACCACGCGGCTTACCTGCTGCGGTGCAATCATCGCGTTAAACAGATACACCTGCATAATAATTTCGGCAGCCGTCAGGTTACGCACGCAGCCGTTCAAACCGCTGGCGCAGAACGCACAGCCCATGGCACAGCCAACCTGGCTGGATACGCAGACGCTGTAACCATAATCATGGTGCATTAAAACCGTTTCCACGGAATTACCATCCGCCAGTTCCAGCAGCAGTTTTTCCGTCAGGTTATCGCTGGACTGCCAGCGCGTTAAAATTTTAATCTGCGCGGGCAGCACGGTAAAGTTTTCCTCCAGCACGGCGATATCGGCTTTGGAGATGTTGTGCATATCGGCAAATTTAAACACCGATTTTTTATACAGCCACTGGTAAACCTGCGCCGCACGGAACTTTTTTAAACCAACAGCGACAAACTCCTGCTGCAAGGCTTCCGGCGTCAGCCCGAAAATTTCCTTCTTCATGCTTTGTTCTCCTTGCGCTGCATGGCGCAGATATAAAAGCCGTCCACATTGTCGCGCTGCGGCAGAAGCTGCAATTCGCTTACTTCTTCGCCCGTCAGCGGATGCCTGAACACGGCAGGTTCAAAATCCGGATGTGCCGCCAGAAAAGCAGCTGTCAGTTCGTGGTTTTCTGCCGCTTCCAAAGTGCAGGTGCTGTAAACAAGGCGTCCGCCCGGTTTTACATAGCGAGCCGCAGCATTTAAAATTGCTTTTTGCAACGGCGGGAATACTTCCAGATCTTTTTTTGTTTTACGCCAGCGTGCTTCTGCGCGGCGGCGCAAAACGCCAAGCCCGCTGCACGGCGCGTCCACCAGCACGCAATCCGCCGTGTTTGCCCAGTCCGGCTTATAAACAGCGGCGTCACGCAAAACAGGTTCTATAATCTGCACGCCCAAACGGTGTGCGTTTTCTTCAATCAATTTTATTTTGTGCGCATGGATGTCGCAGGCAAAAATTTTGCCCTTGTTCTGCATCATCTGCGCCAAATGAGTGGTTTTTCCGCCCGGTGCGGCGCATAAATCATACACCGTCATGCCCGGCTGCGGGTTAAGCGCGTGCGCTACCAGCATACTGCTTTCGTCCTGCATATAGCAGCTGTCGGGGTGCTGCTCCATAAAAGCGTTCAGCCCCACCGTTTTGGTGCAGACAATACCCTCATCGCACCATTTGGAAGGCTCTGCTTCAAAGCCTGCCTCCCGCAATGCTGCCAGCAGTTCCGCGCGCGTAGTTTTTAAAGTGTTTACGCGCAAAGTAAGCTGCGGCGGCAAATTATCGTATTTGCACAAGGCTTTCGTTTCTTCCGCACCAAACTGTTCCAGCCAGCGCTGCACCAGCCACTCCGGGTGAAACTCCGTCAGCGCCATGCTTAATGCAGCATTGTCGCTTTCAGTCGGAAATACAATCGTACCGGCTTCCTTACTGCGCACGGCAGAACGCAAAATGCCGTTGACGAATTTAACCGTGCCCAGATGGCTGCACGCCTTGGCAAGCTCCGTGCTTTCGTTGCACGCTGCGGAAGCAGGCACTTTGTCCAGATAAAAAATCTGGTACA
This sequence comes from uncultured Phascolarctobacterium sp., assembly GCA_949295115.1. Classification (GTDB taxonomy): domain Bacteria; phylum Bacillota; class Negativicutes; order Acidaminococcales; family Acidaminococcaceae; genus Fusicatenibacter_A. Next base: position 120,671 of record CASFJU010000001.1, on the reverse strand, counting down.
GCCCCATGCGCAAAATGTTTAAAATAACCTTATCAATTTTGCCGACCGGCCTTGACGATAACTGCGACAAAAGCCAGTCCAGAGTACCTTTAGCCTTCACGGTACCATAGACCAGCTCCGTAATGAACCTGCGGTCCCTGTCTTCAACTTTTTTAGCGCGCAGGGCCTTGTTTAAGGCAATGTTGGCATACGCGCCGCCGTCCAGCACAGCGCAGATTATATCCAAAGCAAGCTGCCTTGCAGTATCTTTTTTAATTTTTCTGTTTGCCTGTGGTTTTGTCATCTGCTTCCTCTGTATCCAAAAAGTCCAAAATTGCGGCTTCTACTTTCTTAATATCAACGCGCGTGTTAAAGCACGGCCCAAAAGGCCTTTCGTTCAGCACGCCCAGCACCGGCAGCGGGAACACGTCCTGTATGCCACTGGTTAAATCGCGCTCGCACGCCACGGCAATAATCGCCTTGGGGCGGATTTCCTTTACCATCTGCCTTGCCAGCGTACCGCCGGTTGCCACGCCCACGTGGATGCCGTATTTATGCGACAGCCCCAAAAGCGCGCCGACGCTGCACCCGCCGCACTGACGGCAGTTTTCGATATTGCGCGTTATTTTGTGCACGCAGGTATCAAGCTGAATGCAGTGCGGAGTTAAAATCATAATCCGCGAGGCGGGTACTTTAATTTTGTGCTGCCTTACAAGGTGGTTGCTTACTTCAATAAAAGACTGTTCAATCCGCTGGCGCGGGATGTTAAACATGCGCCCCAGCCCTACGGCGAACGGAAACAGCATATTTACTGCCTTCCACGCCCAAAAATAAAAGGTTTTGATAATCGGAAAACCTAAAATTGCCAGCACAATGGCGCTGACCGCTGCCAGAAGCCCCAGCGCCACCACAATGCCGACGCTGCCGAACAGCATGGGCAGCGTTTTGTTGATTTGCGCAAGGCCCGGCAGCGCAACGCGCCAGCACAGGTAAATAAACACTGCGCCCAAAAAGGCACTGGCCAATGTTAACGAAACAAATATGCGTTTTTTAGGTTTTAAAACACTTTCCATCGCTTTACCCTTCAACGCCTAAAATATCCCCCGCGTTAATGCCGCGGCCATTAGTGAAAACGCCCGCAGGCATACGTTTTTTCGATTCCGGCTGCACTTCCGTTACCAGAAGCGCGCCGCTGCCGCAGGCTACTTTAAAGCCTGCCTTGGTAATTTCCAGCACTTTGCCCGGCGTGCCGCTGCCATCAGCAAGCTGCGCCCGCCAGATTTTCAGCTTTTTGTCGTCAGGCAAGGTTGTAACCGTACCCGGCGCAGGGTTAAAGGCGCGGATTTTGTTGTGGATTTCTGCCGCCGGCAAAGACCAGTCAATAGTTTCCATCTCGCGCGTCAGCAAATGCGCGTAGGTTGCTTCATCGTTATTCTGTTTAACGGGCACTGTTTCGCCGCGTTTGATTTTTTCAATCGTTTCCAACAGCAGCATGCCGCCCTTTTCCTTCAGTTCGTCATGCAACTCGCCCTGCGTCATTTCCGGCGTAATGGCAACGCTTACTTTTTCCAGCATATCGCCGGTGTCCATGCCGATATCCATCTGCATAATGGTTACGCCGCTATCTGTTTCTCCGTTCAAAATAGCGTAATGTATCGGCGCTGCGCCGCGGTATTTGGGCAGCAGCGAAGCATGCACGTTAATGCAGCCGTATTTGGGCATTTCCAAAATTTCCTTCGGCAAAAACTGTCCGAAGGCTGCAACAACAATTAAATCCGGCGCAAGAGCGCGCAGCTGTTCAATTACTTCCGGCGCTTTTACGCGCTGCGGCTGGTAAACTTCAAAGCCATGTTCCAAAGCGTATTCCTTCACCGGCGTCATCAGCATTTTCTGCCCGCGTCCTTTCGGGCGGTCCGGCTGGGTAAATACGGCAACTATTTCATCTGTGCCCCGTTCTGCCAGCGCTTTTAAGCTTGCAACGGCAAAATCAGGGGTTCCCATAAACACAATGCGCATCGCTGTTACTCCCTGTCGTAATTCTTCGGCGTCAGCACTTTGGCCTTGTCAATAAACAGCACACCGTCCAAGTGGTCCAGCTCGTGCTGAATGCAGACTGCCAGCAGCCCGTCCGCCTTGATAAGCATTTTGTGCCCCTTGCGGTCATAATATTCGCAGTGCACAATTTCCGCACGCTCAACTTCGCCATCGTAATCGGGTACGGACAGACAGCCTTCCGGTCCGACTGCCGCGCCTTCGCTGTAAGTGATAACCGGATTGATAAGCTCCAGTAATCCTTCGCCCACGTCGATAACGACAATGCGTTTGGACACGCCAATCTGCGGTGCGGCAAGGCCGACGCCGTCAGCGGCATACATGGTTTCCGCCATGTCGTCCAGCAAGCGTAAAGTTTTTTTATCCATGCGTTCAACCTCGGCCGCCTTCTGGCGCAGCACCGGGTCGCCCGCTACCAAAATTTTTAATTTACTCACGGTAGCCTCCTGTAAAATCTCTTTCCAAATAAATATTATATCACAAATGCGCCTGCAACGGCAATTTTACAGCACGTTAAACGGGTCGACATCAAAATAAACATTTTTCATATCGCGGTAGGGCGAATCCCACAGCGCCTGTTTAAAAACGCCAATCTCCGCGCTTTTTACCAGCACGTTAACGCGGTATAAATCACGCACCTTGCCGATAATGCCCGCAAACGGACCGTAAACCTCCGCGCCGTCCATGTCTTTGGCTACATTCTGCAAAAAGTCTGCCAGTTCCTGCGCTGTCGCGTTGGCTCGCGCTTCGTCCTTATCCCACACGGTTATTTTTAAAAACGCCGCATAGGGCGGATAGTTAAGTTCGCGGCGGCGTTCCAGTTCCTCCTGCGCAAAAGTGTCATAATCCTGCGCTGCGGCAAGCTGCACGGTGCGGTTATCCGCGTCGTACACCTGTAAAATTACATGACCCGGCTTATCACCGCGCCCTGCACGCCCCGCAGCCTGCGTAAGCAGCGAAAAAGCACGCTCCGAAGCGCGGAAGTCCGGCATGTTCAGCGCCGAATCGGCCGAAAGCACACCGACCAGCGTTACGTTGGGTATGTCGTGCCCTTTGGCAACTATTTGCGTGCCGATGAGCACATTGTATTTGCCGCTGCCGAACTCGCTTAAAATTTCCTCATGTGCGAATTTGCGCAATGTGCTGTCCTGGTCCATGCGCAGCACCTTCACTTCCGGCAGGGCGGCAATCTGCTCTTGCGCTTTTTGCGTGCCGGTGCCGAAAAATTTAATGCGTTTGCTGTGGCATTTGGGGCATTCATCAGGTATTGGCATGGTGTTGCCGCAGTAATGGCAGCGCATGGCTTTGCCTGCTTCGTGGTATACCAAAGCCACGGCGCAATGCGGGCAGGTAATGGTTTCACCGCAGTCGCGGCACATTACAAAGGTGGAATACCCGCGGCGGTTCAGCAGCACAATCGCCTGCTCCCCTGCCGCTGCCGTGCGCACAAGCTCCTGCTGCAAAGTGCGCGAAAGCACGGAAAAGTTTTTCTCCTGCAATTCCTTACGCATATCGACAATCTGTACCTTGGGCAGCGGCTGCCCGTTGGGGCGTCCCGTTAAACGCAAATGCGTATAACGCTTCATTATGGCGTCATAATAACTTTCTATTGACGGCGTAGCGCTGCCTAAAACAACGGGCACGCCAAAATAAGCGGCACGGTGCAAAGCAACCTCGCGTGCGTGGTAACAGGGGCGCTCCTCCTGCTTGTAGCTCTGGTCGTGCTCCTCGTCGATAATCACCAGCCCCAGATTGCTGAACGGCGCAAAAACTGCTGAACGCACGCCAATCAAAATCTGTGCTTCGCCCGTGCGGATTTTATAAAACACGTCGGCGCGTTCGCTTGCCGATAACTTACTGTGTACAACGGCAATGTTGCCTTTAAACCAGCTCTGGTAACGCTTTACTATCTGCGCCGTTAAGGCAATTTCCGGCACTAATACCAGCACCTGACGCCCTTCCGCCAGTGCGGCTGCCGTTAAGTTTAAATATACTTCCGTTTTGCCGCTGCCGGTTACGCCCTGCAATAAAAAGGGTTCCTGCCGTTTTTCGCGTATCGCCTTGCTGACAGCATCGACGGCATTCTGCTGCTCGTCCGTTAAGTTAAAGCTCTGCTTAACGCTGCTTTTGGCGGCATAGCTGTCGCGCAGTACGCGCTGCTCGCTGCGGCTGCACCAATCCTTTTGCACCAACGTACGCAAAACAGCGGCACTGATACCTTCCGCTTCCAGCTCTTTTGCAGTTAATTCGCGGGCAGCGCCGTTTAAAATTTCCAAGGCCGCCATCTGCGCTTTGGCGCGGTTGTTGCCTGCCGCCAGCGCCTGCCTGCCGCTTTCGGTAATGGCGTAACAGCTTTGTGTTTTTTCTTTCAGTCTGTTTTCCAATTCATAATATAAAAGTTTGCCGTCATCGCCGTAAACGGCATGGCGTTTAATGCTGCTTTTGCCCGGTATAAAAAGGCGCATTGCCTCTGCCAGCGGGCACATGTAATAGCCTGCCAGCCAGCGCGCCGCTTCCAGCATTTCTTCATCAAACCACGGCTCGGCGCCGATAACGTCCTGCACCTCTTTGTAGTTTTCCGGCTGCGGCAAATTTGTGCCTGCCTCGCCCACCACAAAGCCTTCCGCAGTCTTCCGTGCAAACGGCACAATAACGCGCCACCCTGCACCGATGTAATCAAACTGCGGCGGCAGCGCGTAAGTAAACTGGCGGAACAAATTTTTTACCGGTAAATTTATTGCAACATTGATGTATCTCATAGCAAACCTCAAATTTAACTTTACCTGTTTATTTTACCATAACGCCGCGCAAATTTTAAATAAAAAATGCACTGCCTTACCGTTAAGCAAAGCAGTGCAATCGTTTTAAATTTTACAGGCCTGCCTGCTCGCGCAGAGCCTGTGCCTTATCGGTGTGTTCCCACGGCAGGTCCACATCAGTGCGGCCAAAGTGCCCGTAAGCAGCAGTCTGTTTGTAAATCGGGCGCAGCAAATCCAGCGTTTTGATGATGCCGGACGGGCTGAGCGAGAAGTTCTTTTTAATCAGTTCGGCAATTTTATCGTCGTCGATTTTGCCGGTGCCAAAGGTATCAACCAGAATGGAAACAGGCTGTGCCACGCCGATAGCGTAAGCCAGCTGAATTTCGCATTTATCTGCGAGGCCTGCGGCAACTACGTTTTTGGCAACGTAGCGTGCGGCATAAGCAGCACTGCGGTCAACCTTCGTGGGGTCCTTGCCGCTGAACGCGCCGCCGCCGTGACGGGCCATGCCGCCGTAGGTATCTACGATAATTTTGCGTCCGGTCAGGCCGCTGTCGCCCTGAGGGCCGCCGATAACAAAACGTCCGGTCGGGTTAATGTAGTATTTGGTTTCGCCGTCCAGCATTTCAGCCGGAACAACCGGTTTAATAACCTGTTCCATAATGTCCTTGCGGATTTGTTCAAGCGTAATTTCCGGCGCATGCTGGGTGGAAATTACAATCGTGTCGATGCGCACCGGTTTGCCGTCATCGTATTCAACGGTAACCTGGGTTTTGCCGTCCGGGCGCAGGTAAGCCAATACGCCGGTTTTTCGCACTTCCGCCAGGCGGCGGGAAAGTTTATGCGCTAAGGATACAGGCAGCGGCATGTATTCCGGGGTTTCATTGGTAGCGTAGCCAAACATCATGCCCTGGTCGCCTGCGCCTACTTCGTCCTCGTCAGCCTTGCCTTCTTTGGCTTCCAGCGACTTATCAACGCCCATGGCGATATCGGCGGACTGTTCGTCGATGGAAATTAAAACGCCGCAGGTGTTGCCGTCAAATCCGTATTTAGCGCGGTCATAACCGATGTTGATAACGGTTTCGCGTGCGATTTTGGGGATATCGACATAGCAGGTCGTGGAAATTTCACCAACTACATGGATTTGCCCGGTTGCCACAACGGTTTCGCAGGCAACGCGGCCATGCGGGTCTTCTGCCAAAATGGCATCCAGCACGGCATCGGAAATCTGGTCGGCAATTTTATCGGGATGCCCTTCCGTAACAGACTCGGAAGTAAATAATTTTCTCATTCTGTTCCTCCTTGTGTAAATAAAAAAGCGCTCTCAATGAGAGCGCCGCTGATTGGTACTGGCATTCTCATCTCTCGATTAACTCGCAGGACTTAGCACCGTTTGCCCAAGGGCAATGGTTGCTGCGGTTTCATTGGGCCAATCCCTCCACCAGCTCTTGATGAGTAAAATATTAAATTACTATGCTATTATATCTAATTTATGTAAAAAAAGCAACAGTTATTTCTTTAAACGCAAAACCGTATTCAGCAGTTCTTCCGCAACGTCGTATTTGCTCATCTGCGGCAGCTCTTTAATGGTGCCGTCGGCAAAAATAAGCTTAACGATATTGGTTTCCGCACCGAAGCCTGCGCCCTGCATGGTAACGTCGTTGGCAACAATCATGTCAAGGTTTTTCTTCGTTACTTTTTCCTTCGCGTTGTCGATAAGGTTCTGCGTTTCGGCGGCAAAGCCAACCAAAAACTGTTTGGTTTTGCGCTCGCCCAGAGTTTTTAAAATGTCCGGGTTCTTATCCATAACGACCGTTAAAGCATCGTCGGTTTTCTTTTTGATTTTCTGTGTTGCCACGTCATGCGGACGGTAATCAGCCACAGCCGCTGCTTTGATGACGATATCGCAGTCATCGTAAACGGCAAGGCAGGCGTCCATCATTTCTTTGGTGGTTTCCACGTTAACAACTTTTACGTTGGGCGGCGGCGTCAAAGCGCTCGGCCCGCTCACCAAAGTTACTTCCGCACCGCGTTCTGCCGCTGCCTGCGCAATGGAATAGCCCATTTTGCCGCTGCTGCGGTTGCCCACATAACGCACCGGGTCAATCGGCTCGCGCGTACCGGCAGCCGTTACCAGAACTTTCAGCCCGCGCATGTCGCCTTCTGCCTTGGCAAAATACGCGCCAACAAAGTTGACGATATCGGCCGGTTCAGGCAATCTGCCCGCACCGACAGCGCCACACGCCAGCACGCCGCTTGCAGGCGGCATTACAACAACGCCGCGGCTTTGCAGCCTGGCAAGGTTCTCCTGCGTGGCAGGGTTCTCATACATATGCGTGTTCATCGCCGGGCACACAATAATCGGGCTGTGCGCCGCTAAAAGCGTCGTCGAAAGCAGGTCATCGGCAATGCCGTAAGCCATTTTGGCAATGATGTTGGCCGTTGCCGGCGCAACCATAAACAGGTCGGCCCAATCGGCAAGGGCGATGTGTTCAACATTAAATTCCTGATTGGCGTTCCACATGGAAACAGCTACCTGATTGCCGCTGATTTCCTTAAAGGTAAGCGGCGTTACAAACTGCTGGGCGTGCTCCGTCATAACAACGCGCACCTGCGCACCCTGCTTGCGCAGTTTGCTTACAAAATCAACCGCTTTATAAACGGCGATGCCGCCGGTAACTCCCAAAACAATCTTTTTACCCTTTAACAAGGCCGGCGCCTCCCTTATCTGGTTTTATTGCGCTCATAAGTAATGGTATCGTTGGCAATTTCCTTCAAAGCCATGCTTACTTCCTTCTCGGGCAGGTTCTGTCCCGGTACGGTCAGTTCGCGCGCGCGTTTGGCGGCCAGCATAGCCAAAGTATATTTGCTGTCAACTTTTTCGGTTAAATAGTCAATGGAAGGGTCTACCATAGTCATCGAAAATCACTTCTCCTTTTTGCAATGGCAAATTTCATCAATAATAAAATAGGTGCGCGCAGCACGGTAGCGTTCGGCCTCCATAACCGTCAGCACCTTCTGCGTCGCCCTTTCGGCAATGTCGTTAACTATAATATAATCATATTCACTGGCGTAAGCAAGCTCGCCTGTGGCAGATGCAAGACGTTTTTTGATAACCTCCTCGCTGTCGGTGCCGCGTTTGTAAATGCGAGATGAAAGCTCGTCCAGAGAAGGCGGTACGATGAACACGAACACGCCGTCCGGAAAGCGCTTTTTAATCTGCAATGCGCCCTGAATATCAATTTCCAGAATTACGTCCTTGCCCTGTTCCAGAAGTTCCATTACATAATCGCGCGGCGTGCCGTAATAGTTGCCGTAAACTTCGGCGTATTCCAGAAGCCCGCCAGCCTCAATCATCATTTTTACTTCTTCGACAGTTTTAAAAAAATAATTAACGCCGTCAACTTCGCCCTCGCGCGGTGCGCGGGTGGTAACAGAAACCGAATAGCCTATATCCGGCAGCCTGTCGCGCAGCATCTGGCAGATTGTTCCCTTACCGGCTCCGGACGGCCCGGACAAAACCAGCAGTAATCCTTTTGGTTTCAAAATAAGCCCTCCTCTTTTACGCCGTTATTCCTCATCTTCGTCATCAGTCTGGACAAGCCTGTTGGCAACGGTTTCCGGCTGCACGGCCGATAAAATGATGTGGCCGCTGTCGGTAACGATTACCGCACGCGTTCTGCGTCCGTAGGTTGCGTCAATCAGCGTGCCGTTGTCGCGCGCTTCCTGGATAATTCTTTTAATCGGCGCGGATTCCGGGCTGATAATAGAGATAATCCTGTTGGCAGCGACGATGTTGCCAAAGCCTATGTTGATAAGCTTAATGTCCATATAACAGCCTCCTTTTACTCAATGTTCTGTATCTGTTCCCTGATTTTTTCAATTTCAGCTTTAATATCAACCACCAGCTGCGCAATGGTGTAATCATTGGCCTTGCTGGCGATGGTGTTCGCTTCGCGGTTGAACTCCTGCACCAGAAAGTCAAGCTTGCGCCCTACCGGCTGGTTCATGTTGATGATTTCCCTGAACTGTTTGATATGGCTCTTTAAGCGCACAATTTCTTCGGTAATGCTGGTGCGGTCGGCAAAAATGGCAACCTCCTGCAAAAGCCTTTCCGGTTCAATCGTCTGGTTGTATTTTTCCAGCAAATCGTTAATGCGCTCGCTCAAACGCTCCTGGTATTCTTCAACAACCTGCGGAGAACGCGCTTCAACCTGCAAAAGTTTTTCTTCAATCAAATCGGCGCGTTTGATAAAGTCGCCGTAAATATTGCCGCCTTCTGTTTCGCGCATCGCAACCAGGTTGCCGATTGCCTGCTGCAAGGCTGCTTCCAGCTTCGGCCAGATAGTTTCAACGTCAAACAGGCCTTCCTTTACGTTGATGACTTCCGGGCAGCGCGCAAGGTACAGCACTTCTGCCTGCTCCGCCATTTTGCATTCCAGCCCGGCAGCGTCAGCCACCTCCTGCAATGCGTTGTGGTAAGCCGCCGCCAGAGCCTTATCCACCTTAATGGTGCAAAGCTCGTCGTTGGTGTAATCGGCGGTAATAAAAACATCTATGCGTCCACGGTTAATACTGCGCAAAATGGTTTTGCGTATCCTGTCCTCCAGGGGGTTTAAAAAGCGCGGCAAGCGGATAGCAACTTCGTTGTAACGGTGGTTGACCGTTTTCATCTCTATCGTCGCCGAAAACTTTTCGTCCTCATATTCGCCGCGGCCGAAACCAGTCATACTTTTTAACAAAATAAAACCTCCTGCCGCATTTCTAAAATGATAAATATGTTGTATACTTATTCTTGAAAATATATTATACCTTATTATGCGTGCAAGCGCAAACGAAAAACGTAAATTTTTGAAGCAAAAAGGAGATTTTCCATGAATTTGGAAGGAATTACCATAAACGTGCTGACGGCGGAATTGCAGAAGCGCCTGCTCGGCGGCAAAATTTATAAAATTTTTATGCCGAACAAAAACTGCCTGCTGCTTTTAATTAAAACAGAAAGCGCCACGCTTTCGCTCGCGGCGGATTTCAGCGACGGCTCGCCCTATTTGTACCTGCCGGAGAAAACGCCGGAACGCCCCGACACCCCGCCCGCATTTTGCATGTTATTACGCAAGCACCTTGAAGAAGGGCGCATTACCAAAATTGAACAGAGCGGGCTGGACCGAGTGATTACAATGGAAATTTCCAGCATCGGCAGCGCGCGGCAGATTATTGCCAAACAGCTTATTTTTGAGCTGACCGGCAAAAACGCCAACATAATTTTTACGGCGGAAGGCGTTATTTTGGACAGCTTAAAGCACGTAAACAAAGTGCAAAGCAGCTACCGCCAGATTTTACCGGGTCTGCCCTACCTTACCCCGCCGCCGCAAAACGGCTTAAACATTTTAACCGCCGCCACTGCGGATATTGTAAGCGCGGCGCAGAATCTGCCTTTAGCTCCTGCCAAAGCGCTGATTGCCGCAACGACGGGTATCGGCCAGTACACAGCGGCCCAGCTTTTAAAAGCAGCCGGCATTGATACCAACGGCGAGATTGATGACGGCAACGCCGCACAGCTTGCCAACGCCATCGCTGCCCTGCAGCAAAATGTAAGCGAAGTTAAAGCTGGCAGCGCGCCGGTGTATGCCATTGTTACGCGTACCAATAATGTTAAAACCGTGCTGCCGTTTAAACCGGTGCAGCTTGCAGACGGTGAAACCGTAAAAGAATTTGCTAACTTAAACAGCGCCGTTGATTTTGCCCAGAGCCTTACCCCCGTGCAGCTGCCGGAGCAGGAAGTTTTAACAAAAACGGTAGCTGCCGAAACGGAAAAAATTATCAAAAAAGCCGCCGTGCTGCGCGAAGAACTGGCAGCGGCAGAAGACGCCGAACAGCAGCGCATTATTGCCGATACCTTAATGGCAAACCTGTACCGCATCCGGAAGGGCAGCAGTGAAGTTACCGTAGAAAACATTTACGACGGCACGCCGCTGACGGTTGCGCTTGCGCCGGATTTAACCGCCAACGAAAACGCTCAGAAATACTACAAACGCTATAACAAGCTGAAACGCGCGCAGACGGAAATTAAGGAACAACTGAAGCTGACGGAAGAAGCCATTGAGTACCTTGGCAGCATCGACGTAGCGCTGAAACTTGTGCAGACACGCGCCGAAGTTGCGGAAATTAAAACGGAACTGGCAGCGGCAGGCTTTATCACTGTAAAAAATACCAAAAACAAAATGCCGCAGGCCAAATCCACGCCTACTGTTATTAAACTTTCTGCCGACACCACGCTGTACATCGGCAAAAACAACAAACAGAACGATTATGTTACCTTCTCCGTCGGCAGCGGCAACGATTTGTGGTTCCACACCAAAAATATTCCCGGTTCTCACGTTATTTTAAAAACAACCCTGCCCACGCCGGAGGACAAAGATATCCAAACCGCCGCCAACCTTGCCGCGTATTTCAGCAAAGCGCGCGGCGGCAGCAAAGTGCCGGTGGACAGCACGCTGCGTAAATTTGTTAAAAAGCCCAGCGGTGCCAAGCCCGGTTTTGTAATTTACACCAACCAGACGACTTATTATGTAACGCCGGACGAAGAACAAATCCAAAAACTGCTGAAATGAAAAGAACTGCACCATTAAAGCACTTGCCTTAAAGGTGCAGTTTTTATTTTGCCGCTAAATATTTATTTAAAAGTTCAATGTCAAAGGCGTACTGTTCCGCCGTTTGGCGCGTTATCACGCCGCGGCGTGCCAAGTCAGCCAAAGCGTAATCCATGCACTGCATACCCTGCTGCCTGCCGCCCTGCAAATAACTTGCCAGCTGATAGGCTTTATTGTCGCGTATCAGGCTGCGCACCGCAGGCGGCACCGTTAAAACTTCAAACGCCGCCGTGCGCCCGCCATTGTTATCAGGCACAAGCTGCTGCGCAATTACGCCCTGCAAAGTATCGGCCAACTGCATGCGTATTTGCTGCTGCTTATCTGACGGGAACACATCCACCATGCGCGCCAGTGCGGATACAGCGTCGCGCGTGTGCAGCGTTGCCAGAACCAAATGCCCTGTTTCCGCCGCCGTTACGGCGATGGCGATTGTTTCCGCGTCGCGCAGTTCGCCCACCATAATTACGTCCGGGTCCTCGCGCAGTGCGGCACGCAAACCTGCCGCAAAACTGTTGGTGTCACCACCAATTTCACGCTGATGGATTAACGCCTGCGCCTCCGTAAATTTATATTCCACAGGGTCTTCCAGCGTGATGATATGCACGGCACGGGTTTGATTTATCTGCTCAACCAGTGCCGCCAAAGTTGTGCTTTTGCCGCTGCCGGTCGGACCTGTTACCAGCACCAGCCCACTGCGCAAACCGGCAAAATCTTCCACCGCAGGCGGCACGTTCAAACTCTTTAACGCAGGCACTTCGCTTTTAATCAGCCTGATGGCCGCCGCTGTTTTGCCGCTGTAGCGGTAAATATTTACGCGCAGGCGGCAAATTTTAAAATCGCAGGCAAAGTCAAGCTCGCCTGTATTTTCTTTTAAATCAGTACCAGCCTGTTCTTTGGCAAACTGCCACAACGCAGCTTCCGTCACCGGCGGCAGTTTCTGCTTTTGCAATGCGCCGTTAATGCGGTACACAGGCACACTGCCTGCCGTTAAATGTATGTCCGAAGCGTTCTGTGCCACCGCCTGTTTAATAATTTCGTTTATCATCTTCCACCTCAATGCACGGCGCGCAGCAGTTCGCTCACCGTCGTTAAACCGTCAAGCACTTTGCGCACGCCGTCCTCACGCATGCTTGCCGCGCCGAATTTGCGCGCTTCGTCAAACAGTACGCTCTCCTGCGTTTCCTTCAAAATAAACTTTTTCAGCTCCGGCAGCACCGGCATAACCTCCTGCAACGCCATGCGCCCTAAGTAACCGGTGTCACGGCAATGCTCGCAGCCCGCGCCTTTGTGTAGCGTTAGTTCCACACCTGCATCAACATTCAAATACGCCTTTTCTTCAATGCTTGCCGCATATGCCGTTTTGCAGTGCGGACAAATGCGCCGCACCAAACGCTGTGCCACCACTCCGCGCAAAGCGGATGCCACCAGAAACGGCTCAATGCCCATGTCAATCAGGCGCACTACAGCACCGGCGGCGCTATTGGTATGCAGCGTGCTTAACACCAAATGCCCGGTCAGCGCCGCATGGATGGCAGTCTGCGCCGTATCAAGGTCGCGGATTTCGCCAATCATCATAATGTCAGGGTCCTGCCTTAAAATGCTGCGCAAGCCGCTCGCAAAAGTCAGCCCCGCCTTTTCGTTCACCGCTACCTGGTTAATTCCGCCAATGCGGTACTCCACCGGGTCTTCCACCGTTACAATGTTGCGCTCGTCACTGTTCAGCTCCGTCAGCGTGGCATAAAGCGTCGTCGTTTTACCGCTGCCCGTCGGTCCGGTTAACAGCACAATACCGTTCCCGCTGCTGTACAAACTGCGGTACAACTCCAAATTCTGCGGCGTAAAATCCAGTTCGCTGCGCCCGTCAAGCTCCAGCTTAATGCTGCCGTCCTGCGGCAAACGCTTTTCAGCAATGTCCATGCCCGCCAGCACCTTAATGCGCGACACCACCGCCTGCATAACCGGCTTCGTCAGCTGCGCCGCCTCGTACAACACGCCGTCGGTACGCAAACGCACTCGCGCCCCGTCCTCCTCCGGCTCAATATGGATATCGCTTGCGCCGCACTTAACCGCCTGCGCAATAATGCCGTCCGCCGTCTTCACGGCCGCCTTTTCATCTGCCCCGGCAAAAAGGGGCTGCTTCGTCTGTATAATCAAATTCTTCTCTCCATTTTAAAAAATGTGCAGCCTTTTTATTATAAACGCCAACGGACTTTCCTGCAAGTTAAATTTATGCTATAATTAAAAACTGAAATTGCGGATACGGAAGCCTTGGAGGAATAGCTTCTGCAAAACTACAAATTACGGCAGCCGCTGCTTGCGCTGGCAGGCACGGCAGTTATATTAAGCGCGGCACAGTTGGCGCTTACCGGCAGCACGCACGCCACAGCCGCCGGGCAGCAGGCAGTTTTTACCCCCATCATATTGCCAAAGCCCGCCGCTCACGCGGATAAACCCAAACGCAACCCCTTTCTGCCGCCGCAAACGCCAAAACGGCATTACGCTGTGCAAACGCCAACGCCTGTTTTAAAAGGCATTGTGCAAAACGGCAGCGTGCGCATGGCGATTATCGAATACGCCGGGCAAAGCGGCTATTATGAAAGCGGCGCCAAAATCGGCAGCTACACCGTAAGCGCGATTGACGGCAGCGGTGTACAGCTTACGGACGGCAAACAAACGCTGACACTGCAAAACGGAGGTGCTAACCATGATTAAGTTCTGCACCCTGCTCATTTGTTTATGCCTGCCGCTAAATGCGTTTGCCAATAACATCACGCTTAACGTGCGCGATGGTCAGGTTCGCGACGTACTCGGTTCAATCGCCGCGCTGTCCGGCAAAAGCATCATCGACGACAGCAGCGTGCAGGGCACCATCACGCTTGATTTAAAGGACGTGCCATTCGATACCGCCATACGCATTATTACATCAGCCAAAGGCTTAAGCTACCGCCTTACGGATGGCGTGGTACTGGTCGGCAGCGCCGCCGGGCTGGAAAAATTTAACGACACGGCCAGCGTTATTAAACTTAATTACGCCAAAGCCGAAGAAATCAAACCCGCACTTGCATCACTTATCGGCACAGGCAGCAAAATAAGCACCGACTGCGTAACCAACAGCATTATTTTTACCGGCACCCCCACCGACGAAGCCCGCTTGCGCAGTGCTATTGCCGCGCTGGACATAGCGACGCAGCAGGTAACGCTGGAAGCAAAAATTATCGCCGTCAGCCGCGAGGACAGTAAAAACCTTGGCATTAACTGGAACTGGGACAAAATACCGCAGAACAGCGATTATTACGGCGACGACGATTACGACAGCGACACGGACGACGAAAACTTCGGCGGCGTGGTGCACTTCGGCGTTAATTATGAATTCCGTTTCAACGCCACGCTAAACGCACTGATTGCTAACGGCAAAGCCAAAATTCTGGCAACGCCGCGCATTATCACGATTCCCGGCAAAGAAGCCAGTATTTTCATAGGCGACCACATTCCTGTCGTGACGGAAAAGATATCCAACGCCGTGACCACAAGCTCCACCGATTATGTTGACGCAGGCATTAAATTGCAGTACACCCCCATTGTCAGCAACGACGGCATGATAACATCGGTCGTCCATACGGAAGTCAGCACCCCCACGCTGATTGGCGAGCTTAAAAACTATAAAATCACCAGCCGCACGGCGGATACAACGGTGCGCATGCGCAACGGCGAAACCCTCGTCATCGGCGGGCTGATTAACGAAGAAGAACAAAAACGCCTGCAAAAAGTGCCGTTTTTATCCAACATCCCGCTTTTGGGCGAGCTGTTTAAAAACCGCACCACCAGCAAAACCAAAACCGAAGTGCTGATGATTCTAACCCCACACCTCACCGACGCAGGCGAATCCCCGGCAATTTATAACACCAATCTGCTTGATGAAAGTGTATTAGAAAAGTAAATAGTTAAAAATCAGAAACACCCGCTATGCGGGTGTTTTGATCTTCGGCTAGAAGCCTTTTACCAGCTAATACTAAAGCATCACCGCAAAAAAAGTTCCCTAAATGCACATTATTTACCACCAGCCCCTTTTCAGAGACTCTTTATTTTTTTACTTGTTTTTCAAACGGATATACCAATTATTTTTAATACTAATTGATCGTTAAATCTATCTTCCAGCAATTATTTCACTATATACTTCTTTTTATTGCTTTCTCGTTCCTTCCTACCGTATCTACGTATTAACCATTACACCTAATTATTCTATTTCTATATTTGTATTTAAGATTTGCATGCCTATCGAATATCATCAGTAAACTTTACGCTTTTAAATATTTTACAAAATCTAATACAGAGTATTTAGGTGGTATGCTTACTAACATATAAATATAATCAGGACAGGCACTTGCTTCCATTATCGTTACACCTTTTCTATCACATATTTTCTTAAAATTATTTTTATATCTTCTTTTATCTTACCTTAAATAACCATCGTTCTAAATTTAGGTACAAATACAATATGAAAATTGCATTTTCATATTGTATTTAATAATGTATTAATATCAGACATGATAAAACCTCCTTTGATCTTTATGCACCTGGAAAGCTGTATCTATTGTATCAAAGGAGGTTTCGTCATAGCTATGAGCCATATGCATAGCGTGTGGCTTTCTTTAACAAAAAAAGCGCAGATTAAAATCTGCGCCGTATTTGCGTGGCAGGGGCAGTAGGAATCGAACCCACAACCAACGGTTTTGGAGACCGCTACTCTACCAGTTGAGCTATACCCCTAAAAAAATGGAGCGGAAAACGAGATTCGAACTCGCGACCCCCTCCTTGGCAAGGAGGTGCTCTACCACTGAGCTATTTCCGCATTGGCGACCCGGATGGGACTCGAACCCACGACCTCCGCCGTGACAGGGCGGCATTCTAACCAACTGAACCACCGGGCCTCATGTCAGTGTCCTGACAGATATAAATATTACCATAAAAATCACATTAGCGCAAGCCTTTTTATAAAATTTTGTTAAATTGGCGCGCTTTATTTTAAAAACTTGCCAAACGCATTAATTTTCGGCGTTTTTATGGTATAATATTTTTTAAGGTTTTATAATTAACAGCATTTATCATACAGGAGGTTTCCCCTATGCTTACAGCCCCGGATTGGGTTCTTGGCAGCCAATACCTGCGCGAAAACGCGCCCGAACTTATTCCCTTTATCGACAAGTACGGCGTCTGCACTTTGCAGCCCGAAGCGCCGCAAAAATATTTCGGCACGCTTTTAACCGGCATCATTTCTCAGCAGCTTCCGCCGGAAGTCAGTCTGGCAATGGTAAAAAAGTTGGAAGAAACCGTTGGCACGCCCATCACGCCTGAAGCGGTTGCCGCTGCCAGCGACGAAGCCCTGTGCGCGTGTGGAATTATGCAGCAAAAGGTAATTTACTTAAAAGGCTTTGCCGACGCTGTTTTAACCGGCAAAGTTACCATGGACAAGTTTGACAGCATGACCGACGCCGAAATTACCAAGCAGCTTACGCAGATTAAAGGGCTGGGCCAATGGACGGCGGAAATGTTTTTGCTTTTGGCTTTGTGCCGTACGGATATTGCGCCGACAGCGGATTTTATCTTTCAGAAGCGTGTGAAAGAGATTTTTAATTTAAGCGCCATGCCGAAGCGCAAACAGATTTTAGAGCTGACGGAACACTGGCGTCCGTGGCGTTCGCTGGCTGTATGGTATTTATGGCAGGAAAAATAAGAACATAGTTAAAAGGCTGTACCTAGTTTTGAGGTACAGCCTTAATTTTTTATAATTTACGTTTTCACTTCTTCTCATACAAAATACGAATGGAGTTTAAGACGCACAGCATGGCGACGCCGGTATCGGCAAACACTGCCGCCCACATGCTGGCATAGCCCATAAGGCCTGCCACCATAATTACGGCTTTAACGCCCAGCGCAAAGATTACGTTCTGCCAGGCAATTTTATTTGTACGGCGTGCAATGCCCAATGCCTGCGGAATGGCGTTCATTTCCGACTTCATAAATACCACGTCCGCTGCTTCCAGCGCTGCGTCCGCACCGCTGCCCATAGCCGCGCCGACATCTGCGCCCGCCAGCACCGGTGCGTCGTTAATGCCGTCACCGACAAACATTACGCTGCCGTACTTACTGCGCAGGCGTCCCAGTTCGTTCAGCTTATCCTGCGGAAGCAGTTTGGCACGCACGTCGTCGATGCCCGCAGCCGCAGCAACTGCATTGGCGCTTGCTTCGGCGTCACCCGTCAGCATGGCGGTAGTCAGCCCCATGGCTTTAATGCGTTTAACTGCTTCCACAGCGTCAGCCTTAATGGTATCGGCAATAATCAGCTGGCCCAGGTATTTTCCGTTTTGGGCAACCAGCACTTCCGTACCGTAATCTGCGGTTTCTGCTTCGTTAAACTTCACGCCGCAGCGTTTTAAAAGTTTGCGGCTGCCGCACAGTACAGTGCCTGCTTCCGTTTGGGCTGCAATGCCCTCACCTGCCGTTTCTTCAAAGCTCTGCGGACGCTCAGGCTCCAACCCACGTTCTTTGGCGGCGTTAACAATGCTTACGGCAATCGGGTGCGCGCTGACAAGTTCCGCACCGGCAGCAGCCAAAAGCACATCGTTTTCAGCCACGCCCTGCGACGGCAGGATTTTCTGCACAACAAAATTGCCCTGCGTTACCGTGCCGGTCTTATCCATAACCACGGCATGCACATTTTTCAGCGCCTCCATGGCACTGCCGCCCTTAAACAAAATACCGTCGCGTGAGCCCGCGCCGATGCCTGAGAAGAACGCCAGCGGCACGCTGAGTACCAAAGCGCACGGGCAGCTGATAACAAGGAAGGTCAGCGCCGTATAAACCCAGTGCTGCCAATCGCCGGTAATGTAGCCCGGCACCAGCGCAGTCAGCAGCGCCACCACAACAACAAACGGCGTGTACACGCGCGCAAAGCGGGTAATAAAGCGGTCAATCTGAGGCTTGTTGGCAGCGGCGTTTTCCACGCTGTCTAAAATGCGCGTAACCATGGATTCCGCCAGCACCTTTTCCACGCGGATTTTAAGCATGCCGCTGGTGTTAATGCAGCCGCTGGTAATTTCGTCGCCGTAATGCTTGCGCACCGGCACCGGCTCACCCGTCACCGGGGATGTATCAACAAGGCTGTCGCCGTCAATAACCACGCCGTCCAGCGGAATTCTATCGCCCGCACGCACCAGCAGGATATCGCCCACATGCACATCACCCGCGGGGATGACTTTAACATCGTCGCCCACCAAAAGGTTGACTGTTTCAGGGCGCATATCCACGGCGTCCATAATCTGGCTGCGGCTTTTTTCCACCGCGCGGTGTTCAAAATATTCGCCCACGCGGTAAAAGAACATAACGCCGACAGCTTCTTCGTAAGCGGCAATGACAAACGCGCCTACGGTAGCAATCGTCATCAAAAAGTTTTCGTCAAACACATTGCCGCGCAGCATGTTTTTAAGCGCTGTCAGCACAATGCGCCCGCCCAGCAGCACATAAGCCACGCCCAAAACGTAAATGTGGTATGCTTCCGGCACAACGCCCAGCCATTCGGCAGCTATAAACAGCACGCCGCCGATGATGATTTCAGCAAGCGACAGCGTTTCCGAAGACACGCTCAAACCGCCGCTGCGTTTGCGCTCCTCCACATGCGCTGCCAGCACCGGCCCGCCGTCACGCTCTTTAACAACAACTTCGCTTTCAATACCGGCGCAGATTTTCTGCAATTCCGGCAGCAGGTCGCTTTCTGCTTTCGCCGTTACTTTAAGCTGTTTGGTCGCAAAAGTAATCGTCGCTTCCGTAACCTCCGGCAGGTTGTTAATGGCGCGCTCCATTTTAGCCGCACAGTTGGCGCAGCCAAGGTTTTGCAAAACATAAACTTTGGTTGCAAATTTAAACGGCCCTTCGCCCTCACGCGGCACTACCTCCACATCACTTTCAATGCTTGCGCAGATTTCGCGGATAGCAGGCAGTACTGCGGCATGGTCCTTCGCCGAAAGGCGCAGCTGTTTGGTAACGTAGCTTATGCTGGCGTACTGCACGCCCGGCAGTTCTTTGATGAGGTGTTCCATTTTGGCGGCGCAGTTGGCACAACCCAGATTTTTTAAAATATATACCTTTTTTACGCAGTCTGCATCAGGCATTTTGCAGGTGCAGTTCTCTAAACTTTCACCGCACACATCGCAGTATTCTTCGTGCGGATGGCAAATTTCGCACTGGCAGTCTGCCGGATGCCCCGGCACATGGTGGTCATGCCCGTGCTGATGGTCATGCCCACAACCACATTCTTCTCCGTGTTCGTGGTGGTGTTCTTCACCACAGCCGCACGCGTCGTCGTGATTATGCTGATGACCGTGGTCATGTCCGCAACCGCAATTATCTCCATGGTCATGATGGTGTTCATGTCCGCAACCGCAATTATCTCCATGGTCATGATGGTGTTCATGTCCGCAATCACAGCCATCGCCGTGGCTGTGTGCGTGTTCATGACTATGGTTATGTTCATGTCCGCAGCAGCACCCTTCATGTTTATGTTCGTGCAGCATTTCCTTTGCTGTCATCGTTAAACCTCCTTTTATAAATGAGCAATCATTCATATATAACTTAAAAATATATTGCCAAAGTTTCCTTTGACATTTTTAGTATAACATATGAGCAATCATTCATCAATAGTTTTTAAAAAAATTTTACCCCAAAAGTTTTTCACCTTTGGGGTAAGCTCATCAATTTATTATTTTACAAGGTGGCACGCAACAAAATGCCCAGGTGCAACTTCTTTAAGCGCAGGTTTCTCGCAGTGGCACTGCTCTGTGCAAAATTCGCAACGGCTGGCAAACGGGCAGCCCTGCGGCAAATCCAGCGGGCTTGGCACTTCACTCTCCAGCGGCTCAATGCGCTCGCCCGGTTTAAAATCAACCTTAAACACTGCCTTCAGCAACGCTTTGGTGTACGGGTGCATGCCTTCGGTGCTTATTCTGCGCCCGCCGCCAATATATTCCACCACGTTGCCCAGATACATAACGGCAACCTGATGGCACATCAAATCCACAAGCCCGATGTCGTGGCAGATAAAAAGGTACGTTATCCCCTTTTCCTTCTGTAAACGCACCAACAGCTCGCAGATTTTTTCCTGCACGGAAACATCCAGCGCGCTCGTTGCCTCGTCGCACACCACAATCTTCGGCTCCAGCGAAAGCGCACGCGCAATGCCCAGACGCTGACGCTGCCCACCGCTCATGTTATGCGGGGAACGGTCCATAAATTCCACCGGCAGCTCCACCATTTGCAAAAGCTCTGCCGCCCTGGCGTCCACTTCGCTCTTTTTAATCAAACCAAAGTTTAACAGCGGCTCCGTCACAATCTCCTTAACCTTCATTTTGGGGTTAAACGCTGCCGCCGGGTCCTGAAACACCATCTGTATTTTGCGGCGGTTCTGGCGTGCTGCCTCGCCGCGCAGTTTTAAAATATCCTGCCCTTCAAAAATAACCTCGCCGCTTGTAGCGGGATGAATTTGCAGAACAGTGCGCACCAGCGTGCTTTTGCCGCAGCCCGATTCGCCGATAATGCCCAGCGTCTGCCCTGCATAAGCCTTCAGGCTGATGTTGTCGCAGGCGGTCAAAAACCTGCCGCCATCCACCGCAAACTTTTTGGTTAAATTTTTAATTTCCAATACAACAGGGGGCTGATTAGCGGTCATAATATTTTACCTCCCCCACTACCGGCACGGCTGCCAGCAGCTCTTTGGTGTAAGCGTCCTGCGGATTGCTGATAACTTCGCGTTTGCCGCTTTCCACCACGCGCCCGTTTTTCATAACCACCAGTTTGTTGGATACATACGACGCCACACCCAAATTATGTGTAACCAGAATTACCGCCACGCCAAACTCATTGCGGATATCGACAATCTGGCGGATAATCTGTGCCTGCGTTGTTACGTCAAGCGCGCTTGTCGGTTCATCTGCCAGAAGCAGCTTGGGGCGGAACACCATAGCCATGGCAATGCCCACGCGCTGGCGCATGCCGCCCGAAAGCTCAAACGGATAACTCTGCATAATGCTTTCCGGATTCGGCAGACGTACTTTGTTCAGCATGTCTTTCGCCATTTCCGCAGCTTCGGCTTTTGTTTTTTCCGGCGCATGCGTGCGGATATAATCAACAAACTGTTCGCCTATGCGGCGAATAGGGTTAATCATGTTGCCGCTGTCCTGAAAAATCATCGACATCTCTCGCCCGCACAACTGCCGCCACTCTTTCGGCGTATTTTTCAGCATATCACGCCCTTCAAAAATTATGCTGCCGCCGCTGACATGCCCGCGTCCCGGCAGGCAGCCCATAATGGCACGGATAACCGTGGTTTTGCCGCTGCCGGATTCGCCTACAATCGACATGATTTCACCGGTATTCAGTTCCAAATTAACACCGCTTACGGTCAGTTTATCGCCGTAGCTGATGTTTAAATCCTTAACTTCCAGAAGCATTGCTTACTCCTTATTTGGCAGGTTTAACGTCCTTCGTCAGCCAGTAATAATCGCACGGCATAATTTTGGCGTTGGCCACTGCCTTACTGCTTATCATATTGGTTTCCGGGTAGCCGAACACCAGCGAAGCAGCGTCTTCCATAATAATCTTCTGCATATCAATAATCAGCGCACGGCGTTTGGCAGGGTCAAATTCCATTGCCAGCCTGTCGCTTAAAGCGTCAAACGCAGGATTGCTGTAACCACTGCCGTTCTGCGGGTTGCTGCCGTTAACATTGGTTTTAAGGTACTGGTTGATAAATACCTCCGGGTCACCCGCCGCAAGCGTTAAAATGTTGGAAATCAACAGGTCATATTCGCCGCGCGTGCCGATACCGTCCAGCACGTTGTAATCCACATTTTTAAGGTTTATTTTAATGCCAGCCTTTTTGGCATCAGCCTGTGTTGCTTCGGCAAACAGCGGCAGCTCGGCGCGTCCGCTGTAAAAGATAAAGTCCAGCTCAAGGTTCTTGCCATCCTTATCCACATAGCCGTCGTTGTTGGTATCCTTCCAGCCGGCTTCCGCCAGAAGCTGTTTGGCGCGCTCTACATTGTACTGGTTTTTATCCAGCGCCTTAATTTCATCAAAGCCGTAATCGACGGAAGGCGGCAGATACGGACCGCCCGGCACAAAGGTATCTTTAAGCAGTACCTTGCAGTAGGTTTCGCGGTCCAGCGAGCTTAAAAGCGCTTCACGCAGACGTTTATCAGCCATCGGCTTGCCGTCTGCCACGTTAATGCGTGCTAAAACGTCACGCAGGGACGCAATGGTACTGATGTTGAATCTATCCTTATCTTCAAAAAGCTGCAAATCGCCGGGGGCGATGTTGACAGCCATGTCAATTTCGCCGCTCTGCAAAGCCATGGCACGGGTGTTAGGGTCGTCAATAGTCGGAATTTCGACATGTTTATACGGCACTTCGCCGTCCCAGTAATTGGGGTTGGCGTCCATAACTGCTTTGGCCTTGCTGTATTCCTTAACAACATACGGGCCGGTGCAGATGGGTCCCTGTGATGCATAATCGCGGTCCGTCACGCTGGTATCAACAATTATGAACAGCGGGTCGCCCAGCATGCCCGGCAGAGTTGCCACCGGCGTTTGGGTTTTAATAATTACGTTCTGTCCGTCTGCCGTGATGCTTGCAGGCTCAAACATGGCATGCGCGCGCGCAGCTTTTTCAAAAGTACGTTCAATGGATTTTTTAACGGCTTCACCTGTTACTTTGTTGCCGTTGCTGAACACGGCTTTATCGTTAATTTTAAAAGTCCATGTCAGCTTATCGTCGCTGACGCTCCAGCTTTCTGCCAGCCAGGGCACGGCGTTCATCTTCTCGTCAAATTTTACAAGACATTCGCCAAGGCCGTAACGCATTACCACCCAGCCAAAATAATTATCGGTCGGTTCAAGGCTGTCGGCAAAATTGGTAACGCCAAATTTTAAGGTGTCGCCGGTTGCCGCCGCGCTTTTATCGTCGCCGCCGCAGCCAGCCGCCGCAAACGCCAAAAGCCCCATCATTGCAAGTGCCGCCGTAAGTTTAGCCGCTTTATTCATAAATCCATCTTCCTCTCTAAAACCCTATTCTTCCTGCCGCGGGTCCAGCACATCACGCAGTGCGTCGCCCCACAGGTTAAAAATTACAACCGTTATAAAAATGGCAAGCCCCGGGAAAATCATCAGCCACGGCGCTGTTTGCAGCTGCTGCCTGCCCTCGTTAAGCATTAAGCCCCATTCAGGCGCAGGCGGCTGCGAGCCGAAGCCCAGAAACGAAAGCCCTGCCAGTTCCATCATCATCGCGCCGATATCGGACGCCGCCGTAATAACCATCAGCGGCAAAATGTTCGGCAAAATATGTTTCCATAATATATGTGTTGAAGTGCCGCCGTTGACGATGGCTGCTTCGACAAAATCACGTTTTTTTACTTTTAAAACCATGCTGCGTGCCAGGCGCGCGTACTTTGTCCACGTTACAACCGTCAGCGCAATAATCGCGTTAATCAGGCTGCCGCCCAGAATGCCCGCAATGGCAATCGCCAAAATCATGCCCGGGAAGGAAATCATCATATCCGCCACGCGCATGATAACAACGTCCACCTTACCGCCAAAATAACCTGCCAAAACGCCCAGCGTAGTGCCGATAATAAAAATTACAGTTACCAGCAGCAGCACGCTGCTTAAAGAATACGCCGCACCGTACAAAACGCGGCTGAAATTATCGCGCCCCAGCTTATCCGTGCCAAACCAATGGTCGGCATTGGGCGCAAGGTAAGCGTTCTGCATCGTTGCCTCCAGCGGGTCGTAAGGCGCAATTAACGGCGCTGCCAGCGCGACGGCAATTAAAAGCAGCACAAAAAAGCTGGTTACGGCAAAGGCACGGTTGGTTTTAAGCCCATTGATAAGTGTCTGCATATTACCTGCCTGCCTTTCTTAAGCGCGGGTCAAGATGGTTGTAGGAAGCGTCGATGATAAGGTTAATCACCATGTACATCAGCGCAATCCACAGCACAATGCCCTGCACCAGCTGAAAATCGCGGTAGATGATGCTTTGCACCGCAAGGTAACCCAGCCCCGGCCACGAAAATACAATTTCCACAACGGCCGCACCGCCCAGCAGGTTGCCGAAGGAAAGGCCGAGCAGCGTAATCAGCGGCAGCATAGCGTTGGGCAGAACTTCCTTCCATAAAATATGGCTTTCGCTCATGCCGCGGGCACGCGCACCCACAACGTAATCCTGATTCAGTTCCTCCAGTACGGCAGTACGCACCTGCCGCGTAAATTTGGACGCCATAACAATACCCAGCGTCAGCGCCGGTAAAATTAAAGTTTCAAGGCTTACGCGACCGCCGACAATCGGCAGAAGCCGCAGTTTTAAACCGAAAATCCATAAAAGCATTAAGCCCATCCAAAAGTTAGGGACGGAAACGCCGACGAAGGTTAACCCGCGCACAACGTAATCAAACACGCTACCATGCTTAACGGCGCTGTAAATGCCTGCCGGTATGGAAACCGCCAGCATGAACGCCGTTGAAGCCAGTGCCAGTATTACCGTTGCGGGCAGGCTTTCCATAAGCTGCTCCACTACCGGCTTTTTAACCATGTAAGAGAAGCCAAAGTCGCCCTGTACAGCGCGACCCAGCCAGTCCAGATACTGGAAAATAAACGGTTTATCCAGCCCCAGCTCATGGCGCAGTGCGTCAATTTCCTGCTGGCTGACGATAATATCTTCGTTGCCGGCAATCATCTGGCGCACCGGGTCGCCCGGTGACAGCATAACCAGCGCAAAAGTTATAAAACTGATGCCCAGAAGGACAACCACTATCTGCGCTATGCGGCTTAATAATTGCTTATTAGTCACAACCAAACATCTCCATCACAAACAAGTCCGTAAACACAAAATCTCCGCCGCGGTTCTGGCAGCGGAGAGTAAAAGCAAATTAAAGCATCTTCTGCTCTCGCCACCTCGCCGTCACCCGCAGCACCGGAAAGCGTTAAAGGCTGCGCTCTGACTTACACCTGCGTGCTTACAGTGGCGTGACCGTGCCGGATTTGCACCGGCTTCCCTGATTTACCCCTCGCGGGCACCTTTAACAACGTTCTTCAGTTATCATAGACTTATTGTAGCACTAATTCCTATTAAAGTAAATAATTTTCTTGTAAAATGTTTCAATTAGTAATTTATACGGTATACCCGTATGGGTATACCTGCCGTAAAATGCAAAAAGCCGCCGCGGGCATGCGGGGCTTTCTGCAACAGTAGTAAGAAATTAAGCAGTAATCAAAATCAAACATTAAATTTTAGAACATAAACTGTAAACGGCTCCAGATAACTCTGTCATCAAGGCCGCTTTCCTTGCCTTCAAGGTCGTAGTAGTGCAGCTGGTAAACCATGTTTTTGGCAACGGTTACACCACCGCCAACCATGTAACCTTTAAAGCCTTCCTTGGCAAATAAATCCCAGTCGCCGGTAAACATGGTGTGCGCAACCGTTGTGCCCACGCCCTGATTGTAATAATTGGCAAACAGACCATAGCTTCCGGGCTTGTTTTTATCGGCGCCCTTGTAGTTAAGGCCGATAACGTAACCGTCATCATCCGCACCGGGCGCAATATCCGTAGCTTTATCGTTGTCGGAATTTAAATAAGTTGCCGCCAGCTGAACATCGCCAAAATTATATTTGGCGCTTACGTTCCATACGGAATTATCGCCGCCTTCCGCCGTCGGTACAAAGCCGGTTAACGTCATGGCGTTGGCGCCAGCGGCGTCTTTAAATTCATCATAACCTGCGGAAAGGCTTAAATCGCCAAGCCTGCCGCTGACTTCCGCGCCCCACATTTTATCGTAACCGTAATCGGTCGGCTTGCCGTAATAAGCGCTTACTTTTACATCCTTGCCATAGCTTGCGCGGATAAACTCCGCGGTGTCATCATACAGATAACCGTTGGCAAGGTAATGGCCGCCCTTACCGGCGATAACCTTTAAGCCGCCCAGCTTACCGGATACATAAGCCTGATTCAGTTTCAAATCGTCGTTGCCTTTGGCATCGGCAAGGTTCTGGTCGTTCTGCAAACGCCCGGTGTAGCTCCAATCCTCGTTAATCTGCCCGTTAACGAACAAACGGGTACGCAAGCGGTGTTTGGCAACTTTGCCTTTTTTATCAAAATCGCCGCTGCGGTCACCGTATTCGTAACGTACCTGACCGGTAATTTTTACGTTATCGGTTTTGTTTTCGAGGTTCGCCACACGCACGCCAAGGCTGTCCAGTTCAGCGGCAAATTCTGCTGCCAGCTTGTCAACATTTGCGCCCTTCGCCATTGCTTTGGCAACAATCTGCGCCATTTCGTAGCGGGTCATCAACCTGTCGCCGCCGTAAGTGCCGTCAGGGTAACCGTCCACCACGCCCTCTGCCGCAAGCTTGTTTACAGCGTCATACGCCCAGTGTCCTTGCGGCACATCGCTGAACGGATTGGCTGCATACGCCGACGCCGTCACGCCCAGAGCCATCGCCGCCGCAAGCACCAAAGATTTTTTCATTTTACCATGCCTCCTGTCACAAATAAACGGCTGTGCCATTTAAAAGTAAAATCCGCGGCAGGCGGCTTAAACCTGCCGCAATTAAACAGCCCACACTGCAAACTGCGGGCACCGGCAAAATGAACAAACCTAATAAAAAACCGCTTCGGTTATACTCCGAAACGGTAAAAAACATGTATATCCGGCCTTATGCCGGAATGTTAATTACCCGTCTCCCGCAGGTTAAGCTGCAATGCTTATGTACAGCAACTTGCTGGCTTTGGGCTTTACAGGGGTAAAAGGCTTGCAAAGAATAAGTTAAGCGCCCTTACAGCGGCGGGACCGCACCGGACTTGCACCGGTTAACATTACTGTACATGCTGTATTAAGTTATGCCATTATATTAGCACTATTTATTATTAGTGTCAATAATTATTTATTTTTAATTCTTATTTAAATTTTTATACTATATACCGGTATAGGTATAAAAATTCTACCGGAATTTACCTGTGATTATAGTTGCATTACCAAACACAAAAGCCTGCATGTTAAACATGCAGGCTTTTTATTACTTCTTCTCTTTTTCATCGCCGCCCGGCGGCGTAACTACTTTTTTGGGAATACCACCTGTTTTGGTCCGAATTCCGCATTTTTAGGTATCATTACCTCGTCAAATTTAATGCTGCGGGTATGCAGGGTATGGCTCCATTCGTGGTCGTGCCTGTGCAGGAAGCCCAGAAAGGTAATGGGAATCCAGCTGTAAATAAACAGCGGGTACAACAAAAGGTACAGCCACGATTTGAGCGATGCGCGGATTTTCCACAACACGATAACCGGGAACACATACTGCCCGATACCAATAAGCGTCCACACTTCAATCGGCAGAATGGAATACAGCACATTGGTGTAGAACGGATAGTACATATAAATATAGCTGCAAATTACGTAGAAAGTGGAAAGCAGCAAGAAGTACGGCTGGAACAGATGCAGAATAGCATCCAGCATAATGGGGTTATGTTCCTTAATGCCGCGTTTTAACAGCGTGCCGATATAACGGCTGCCGACGTCAAACTGCCCCTGCGCCCAGCGCTTGCGCTGATTCCACGACTGCATGAAGGTCAGCGGTTTTTCATCGTAAACAATAGCGTCATGCGCCCACGTTGTGGGAATGCCTTCGAGGATAGCTTTCATAGTAAATTCCATATCTTCTGTCAGGCAGGTTGCGCCCCAGCCATAGCGGCGCAGGATATCGGTAGAAATGCACATGCCCGTGCCGCCAAGACAACTGGACAGCCCGATATTATATTTTGCCAGATGGTAAACATGGTTGATTACCCAGAAAGCAATGGAGAAAGTACCGGAAATCCATGTATCGTTCGGGTTCTTGGAATCAAGGTAGCCTTGAATCAAACGCTCGCCGTTGCAAAGGCGGCTGTTCATTTCTTTTAAAAAGTCCGGATGAACAAGGTTATCGGCATCAAACACGCACACAGCGTCATACTGACGTTCCATTTTAAAAATGCGGTTGAACATCCAGTCCATGGCATAGCCTTTACCCTTTTCGGTATCGTTAAAGCGCTCATGCACCTGCGCACCGGCTGCACGCGCCACTTCCGCGGTTTTATCCGTGCAGTTGTCGGCAACGACGAAAATATCATACAGCTTGTCGGAATAGTTCAAAAGGTGCAGGTTTTCAACCAGCGCACCGATAACGCGCTCCTCGTTGTGCGCGCAGACTACCATGGCAAAGGTGTGCTTTTCCTCGTAAACCTTTTTATCTTTTTTGCGGTAAACCAGCCCGAAAAACGAAAGCGTAAAATAATAAATGGTAAAAAATACGATTAACAGCTGGAGAGGAATCATAATTATATCGAAATACGTTGTCATATAAGCTCCTCGCTTTGCATTAATACTGCTTGTTAAACAATTTTACATAAACCGCATTGATAATACCGATAATTGTGTAGGTAAACATAATTACAAACGGCCAGCCTTCGGGGCGCAGGTACAAAATGTAAGCGCCGATGGCGAAACCGATAATAACAGGAACTTTAAACAGCGGGTTGCCCTTGCCTTTAAAATCCGGGTAACGGATAGTACTGTACAGCAGGCAGCCAACAGCAAAGGTCAGCACTGCAATGTAGGTTTGCGGCACGTCGTAGCCTGCCAAAACAAAGGCACATAACACGCAGGCACCGCCCGGGATAGGCATACCCTGAAAATAACCGTGGATAACATCGGCGTTGATGTTAAAGCGCGCCAGGCGCATAGCGCCCCATACCGGGAACAGCGCAGCAATCAGCTGGCCCCAAATGCCGAAATCCGTAAGTCCGTAATAATACATCATTACCGCAGGCGCAACGCCGAAGGAACAAACATCGCACAGTGAATCAAGCTCAACACCGAACTTGCCGGCAACGCCCAAAGCCCTTGCCGCACGTCCGTCGCAGGCATCAACGGCAACGGAAACAATAATATAAATTGCAGCCAGATCAAAATTACCGGCAACCGATTCAAAAATGGAAAGCACGCCTAAAATAAGGTTTGTGCCGCTGATACTGTTAGGAATTATACGACGGTAGTCCATTAGTCCAAAACCCTCCCGATAATGGATTTACCGCCGGTGACGGCATCTCCTTTTTTAACAAGAATTTCAACATTTTTAGGAAGCACCAGCTCAGTGCTGGACCCGAATTTAATCATGCCGTAGCATTCGCCCTGGCTGAGGTTATGCCCCAGCGTAACCCACGATACGATGCGGCGCGCCAGGAGGCCTGCCACCTGAATGACAAGCACCTTCATTTTATCGTTCTGCACGCCGATGGCATGGCGCTCGTTTTCAAACGAAGCGTTTTTTTCATACGCAGGCACAAACTGGCCGCAGGTGTAACGCTGATATTTAATCTCGCCTGCCACAGGGCTGCGGTTGACATGCACATTAAAAACAGAAAGGAAAATGGTAACCTTAACGGCGTCTTCGTTAAGGTATTCCTCGTCGTAAAAATCCTCCACCGCCATAACAGTGCCGTCAGCCGGAGAATAAATTATGGAATTATCCTGCTCGGTCGGGCGGTTGGGGTTGCGGAAAAAGTACGCAAAATACGCCGAAAGAACAAGGAACGGAATACACCAAACGATACCGGCCCAAAACCAG
The DNA here is from genome assembly GCA_949295115.1 of uncultured Phascolarctobacterium sp. Taxonomy (GTDB): domain Bacteria; phylum Bacillota; class Negativicutes; order Acidaminococcales; family Acidaminococcaceae; genus Fusicatenibacter_A. Next base: position 90,531 of record CASFJU010000001.1, on the reverse strand, counting down.
ACAGCCAAAGCCACAGCCAAAGCTCCCAGTATGAACGGGTAACCATCTTTTACAATCGTCATTGCTGCTCCTTTCTGTACATCTGCAAAAAAATAATATGATGAACCTTATTTATTCATCATATTATTATAGTATAGGCAGACCTTTTTGTCCACTTAATTATTTACTTTGTAACACTTTAATCACAAACTGCGGCAGCACCATCATCCTGCCGATACGGCTCGGCTGCTTGTACAAACGGAACAGCCATTCCAGCGAAGCCTTCTGCATCCACAAAGGTGCGCGATCCATTTTGCCTGCCAAAACGTCAAAGCTGCCGCCAACCCCCATTAAAACTGCGGGTTTAAGCTGCTCACGGTATTTTGCCAGCCAGTTTTCCTGTTTCGGCGCGCCCAGCGCGATAAAAAGCATATCGGCACCGCTTTCGTTAATTTCGGCAACGATGTCTTCGTTTTCTTCATCCTTAAAATAACCGTTGCGGCAGCCTGCAACCTTTAAGCCCGGCGCCACAGCCAGCAGCTTGTCGCGTGCGGCTTCGGCGATGCCCGGCGCTGCTCCGAAGAAAAATACCTTGTAATCCTTTTTTGCAGCCAGCTTGCACAGCTCCACAAATAAATCGCAGCCTGCCACGCGCTCCGGCACATTGTGCCCCAGCTTGCGCCCTGCCCAGACCGTGCCCGCGCCGTCCGCCAGCACCAAATCAGCGTCGCCGCAGACGATTTTTTTATACTCTGCGTCCTTCTGGCACATCATAATAATCTCCGCGTTGGCGGTAACGACAAAGGTTTGCTTTTTATTTTTTACCTGTGAATTTAAAAAGTTAACGGCTCCATCCATGGTATAGGGGTATACCGGCACATCGAGCACATAAAACGGTTTAATTTTTTCCATGGCGTTATCCTTTAAATCTTCGCTACGTCAGAAGGAACGGTTAAGAACTGTAAATTCGGGTTGCGGTCCAAAATCCAGTTCAGCGCCCATTCGTTGTTAACCAAAATAACCGGGCGGTCTTTTTTATCGTAAACCAGCATGCCGTTGTCAAGACCCTTCAGGTTTTCAATGTCTTTTTCGTTTTCGGCGTAAACCCAGCGCGCCACGCTGTAACCAAGCTGGTTCATCAAAAGCTGGGCGCTGTATTCGTTCAGCAGGCGGTATTCCAGCACCTCAAGCTGCAAAGAACCTACCACGCCGACGATAAAGCTTTCAATGCCCAAATCTTTCTGGCGGAATACCTGAATTGCACCTTCCTGTGCCAGCTGGATAATGCCCTTTTCAAACTGCTTGCGTTTTAAGGAATCTTTCGGCTGCACGCGGGCAAAAATTTCCGGCGGGAATACCGGGAAATCTTCAAACTGGATTTTCAGTTTCTCATCGCTTAATGAATCACCGATGCCAAAAATACCGGGGTCAAAAATACCTATGATGTCACCCGGGTACGCTTCTTCAACAATCGTGCGCTCCTGCGCGAGGAATTGCTGCGGCTGTGCCAGTTTAACCGGCTTGCCGCCCTGCATGTGGTAAACCTGCATGCCCTTTTTGAACACGCCGCTGCAAATGCGCATAAACGCAATGCGGTCGCGGTGCGCCGGGTTCATGTTGGCCTGAATTTTAAACACAAACGCGCTGAACAGTTCGTTTTCCGGGTTCAGCAAATCGCCATTCTGCAAAATGCGCGGCTGCGGCTGCGGCGACAGTTCCAAAAACTTCTCCAGAAAGCTGCGTACGCCAAAGTTGGTCATGGCACTGCCAAAGAACATAGGCGTCAGCTCGCCGCTGTTTACCTTTTCCATGTCAAACTCGTCGCCCGCAAGGTCCAGAAGCTCGATATCGTCGCAAAGTTTTTTGTACAAATCTACGCCGATAGCGTTAACAATTTCCGGGTCGTCAAGGCTGCCCGTGGTGGATTTTAAAATTTTAGAACCGTGGCTGCTGTCGTTTTCAAACAGCTCAATCTGGTTTTTAACGCGGTCGTACACGCCGATATAGTTGCCGTCGATGCCGATAGGCCAGTTAATCGGGTAGGCGCGGATGCCCAGCACCTGCTCGATTTCGTCCATCAAATCAAACGGGTCGCGGCCGTAGCGGTCCAGCTTGTTGACAAATGTAAACACCGGCAAACGGCGGCGGTGGCAAACCCAAAACAGCTTTTTCGTCTGCGGTTCCACGCCCTTGGCGCAGTCAATCAGCATTACGGCGCTATCTGCCGCCATCAAAGTGCGGTACGTATCTTCAGAAAAGTCCTGATGGCCTGGCGTATCCAGAATGTTTACGCGGTAGCCGTCGTAATCAAACTGCAAAACAGAGCTGGTAACGGAAATACCGCGCTGCTTTTCAATCTCCATCCAGTCCGAAACGGCATGGCGGTTGCTTTTACGCGCCTTAACCGTGCCTGCCAGGTGAATTGCGCCGCCGTACAGCAAAAGCTTTTCAGTCAGCGTCGTTTTACCGGCGTCAGGGTGCGAAATAATAGCAAAAGTGCGCCTTTTTTCAATCTTTTCAAGTAATTCCTGCATTGTTTCCTCCGTTAATCCCTGTTCTGCAATTCGTAAATGCTGTAAGCATCAATTATCTGTTTCAAAATGTAATCGGGCACCGGCACAGCCGTTTCCATAATGCCCTTAATGTTCACGCGGAACGCCACATCCTCGTACTTTTCGCCGCCGTAGGTTTCGCAGCTGAAGCTGGTACGCATAAACTCATCCTTAAAGTGGCAGTATTTCAGCACATCACGTTTGCGCTCCATATCCCACGCATGGTAAAACTCGTACAGTTTTTTCTGCGCCTCAGGCGGGATATCCACACCGGCAACAACGTAACCGTCCATCGGCGTGCAGTCCAAATCCTCGTAAACCGTGCCGTCCTCCAGCTCGATGGTAACGGTCATAACGTAATCCACCTCGCTGAACTCGGCGCTTTTAATCTGCCATTTGTCGTGCCATTTTTTTATGCATGCCGGGCAGATGAATTTGGCCTCTTTCACCGTGTTGTTGATGTAATTATCCTTGTAATACAAAACGCCGTCCTGCGGCACAAAATTTTCGCCGCATTCAGCACAGACGAGTTTAACGCTGCGAATCATAATAACACTCCTTCAGGATATAAAAAAGCCTTCACGGGGATTTCCCGTAAAGGCTACTGTTTCGGAAATGGTCGGAGCGGCGGGATTCGAACCCACGACCTCTTCCACCCCAAGGAAGCGCTCTACCAAGCTGAGCCACGCCCCGAAACACAAGTAATATTATAAACAACTAACACGCAAATGTCAAGCACTAATTATCAACAACACGCGCGCCTTCGGTATCAAGTTTTAACACATGGTACACCGCCTGCTGTCCGGCTTTTTCAAACGCCAGCTTCATCGCCGCGCCGATTTTTTCGCAGTCGGCCTGCGGGCTTGCATAAGCCATTAAGGTTGAGCCTGCGCCGCTGATTATCGCGCCGTAAGCGCCGACGTTTTTAGCTGCCTTAAACACAGCCTGCGTGCCGGTAATTAGTGGCATGCGGTACGGCTGGTGCAGCCTGTCCTCCAATGCGTCCGGCAGGTATTTATATTCGCCCGTCAGCAAGGCGCTGACTAAAAGCGCGCTGCGCCCAGCGTTAAACACCGCGTCCTTATGGCTGACGGTTTCCGGTATTGCTTCACGCGCACGCGCCGTTGAAAGCGGCTCTGAAGGCACGGCGGCGATAAAGCGCAGTTCGTGCGCCGGTATAAAGCGCAGGCTGTTGGCTCTGTTATGTGCCATATAGCTTACGGTAAAGCCGCCCAAAAGTGCGGGCGCAACATTATCCGGGTGCCCTTCAATTTCCGTGGCATAATTTACAAGCTGTTCTTTCGTCAGCGTGCTGCCGGTTAAATAGTTGGCCGCCATCAGCCCTGCCACAATGGCGGTGCTGCTGCTGCCCAGCCCGCGTGAAAGCGGTATGCGGTTGTGCATGGTTACTTTTAAACCGGTATAGCGGCGGTCGGTCATTTCGTTCCACAAACGGAAGAACGACGAAAACGCCAGATTTTTGCCGCTGGCATACAAACGCTCGCTGCCCTCGCCGGTAACTTCCAGCTCAAAGCCGCGTTCGGTAAGCTCGTAAGTAAATTCGTTGTATAAATTGCAGGCCGCGCCTAAAACGTCAAACCCCGGCCCGCAGTTGGCCGAGGTTGCAGGCACGATAACCTTTACACGGGTTTTCATGGCCTTACTCCACGCTGTCGTCTTCTACATGGATGACGCTGCAAACATCTTTTACAACGGGCAGGCCTTTCAAAGTCTGCACCGCCAGCTGCATGGCAAGCTCCGAAACATGGTAGGTAATCAAAACAAGTTCTGCCACCTTGTCGCCCACCGATTGTTTCTGAATCAGCGTTTTAATGCCCACATTCTGCGCTGCAAAGGCTGCGGCAATGGCTGCCAGCACGCCCGGCCTGTCTTCCGCATGCAGGCGGATATAAAACGGCGAAAGCATATCTTCCAGCCTGCACAGTTTTTTCTCGTCAAAACAGGTGCAGTTAATACGACCGGTGGATTTATGCACCATGTTGCGCGCCACGTCGATAATATCGCCGCAGACGGCGCTTGCGGTAGGCAAACTGCCTGCGCCGCGGCCCATAAACATAGCCTGCCCCAGTGCGTCGCCTTCCACAAACACGGCGTTGTAAACATCGTTTACGCCTGCCAGCGGATGGCTTGTCGGCAGCATCGTCGGCCTTACGCAGACGGTAATGCCTTTTTCGTCGTCATGTTTGGCAACTGCCAAAAGTTTAATGGTATAGCCCAGTTCCTTGGCGTAATCAATATCGCACAGCTTTAAGGTTTCGATGCCGGATACCATTACGTCGTCCAGACTGATGCGCGTATTAAACGCGATGGAAGCCAGAATAACCAGCTTGCGTGCAGCGTCCAGCCCGCCGACGTCCGCCGTCGGGTCGGATTCGGCATAGCCTTTTTCCTGCGCCTCACGCAGAACATCATCATAATCCATGCTGTCATGCAGCATTTTGGTCAGCATATAGTTGGTGGTGCCGTTGACAATGCCCATCACGGAAGTAATGCGGTTAGCCGCCAGGCACGATTTTAACGGTCGGATAATGGGTATGCCGCCGCCTACCGCACCTTCAAACATAAAGTCCACGTTGTGCGTTTCCGCCAGCGGGAACAGCTCCTTGCCGTATTTTGCCAGCACGTCCTTGTTGGCTGTTACCACATTTTTGCCGTGCTCCAGCGCGGAAGCGATATATTCCTTCGCTGGGTGTTCGCGCCCGATAAGCTCAACAATAATATCGATATCCGGGTCGTTTACGATATCTTCAAAATTATCCGTAACGGCGTATTTTTTGCCAAGCTGCGCCGCTTTTTGTTTGTTACGTACCAAAATCTTTTTTATTTCTATTTTGCAGCCCGCTTTTTTGGCAATTTCGGCTGCATTTCCCTCCAGCACGTGCAGCACGCCGCTGCCGACGGTGCCCACGCCAAGGAGTCCGATATTAACGCAATCTTTCAAAATGTTCCCCCCGAACTTAAATAAAACTTTTTATTAAACCTGCCCCAGAACCTCAAGGCGTTTAACGCCGTCAATCATGCGCAGTTTATCAAGCAGCGCTTCAAGGTCAACCGTCAGGTTTTTAGTTTCGATGGAAATGGTGGTGTTGGCAACGCCCTGCAAGGGAATGCCCTGATTGATGGTCATAATGCTGCCGCTGTCGCCGGCAACGGTGTTCAGCACGCGGCTGAGCACGCCCGGTTTATGTTCCAGAAGCAGCGAAAGGGTAATGATTTTTTCCTTGCTTGCTTCGTAGAACGGAAAAACGTAATCTTTATATTTATAATAAGCGCTGCGGCTCAGGCCCATTTTTTCTACAGCTTCGTTAATGGTTCTGATTTCTCCGCGTTTCAAAATCTCTTTTACCTTAATGGTTTTCTTAATTGCTTCAGGCAGAATTTCTTCTCTTACAAGATAGAACGTAGATTTTTCTGACATGAAATCATCTCCTTAAAAAATTTTTTCGTAATACTCATAGATTTATTATAACATTGTTTCGTGGTAAAAGCCATATGTTTTTGTCATTTTGCTTAAATTTTCTTAAAATTTCAAAAATAAAACACATTCCGCCGGTTAAGGCAGAATGTGCCGTATAGTTTATTGTTTAAGTCCTTCTGTTATTTCTTTAAGTCTTTTGCGCTGCCCTGGCGGATTTTACTTTCCGTGCCGTTCAAAAGGCGTTTAATGTTATCCTTGTGGCGGATGATAACAAACGCCGCCGCCACTGCCGCAAACATTATCACCGGCAGCGGATAGCCAAAGTACACGGCAAGGCACGGCGCGCACAATGCGCCCACGCAGCTACCCAGTGATACATAGCGCGTTGCCAGCACGATTGCCAGCCACACCAGAAAGCAAATGCCGCTGACCTTGGGCATGAAAAATATCAATAAGCCCAGACCGGTTGCAACGCCGCGCCCGCCCTTAAAGCCAAGGAACAGCGAATAGTTGTGCCCCAAAAGCGCGCCGATAGCGGCAAACAGCATCACATACAAATCGCCGCCGCTCATCATGTCTGCCAGCATTACTGCCAGAATGCCCTTGGCAGCGTCGCAAATCAGCACCAGCGCCGCCGTTTTGCCGCCAACCGTGCGGAAAACATTGGTACTGCCGATATTTTTGCTGCCGTACTCGCGGATATCAATCCCGTGGATGGCCTTAACCAGCCACAGCCCCGAAGGTATGGAGCCGAACACGAAGCCGACTGCAAACCATAAAACAAAATTCATCATATCCATCTATCCAGCCTCTATTCGTCCTCTTTTTTGCCGCGGATTATCATCGTCAGCGGCGTGCCTTCAAAGCCGAACGCTTCACGCAATTTGTTTTCCAGATAACGCTGATAGGAAAAATGCATGATTTCCGGTTCGTTAACAAAAATAACAAACGTCGGCGGTTTAATTTTAACCTGCGTTGCGTACAAAATTTTCAGGCGCTGGCCTTTATCCGTCGGCGGCGGGTTAACAGCAACAGCATCGGCAATAACCTGGTTCAAAACGCTGGTTGCCACGCGCATCGCGTTCTGCTCGGCAACGTAGTTGATAACCTCCGGCAGGCGGTAGATACGCTGCTTGGTAAGCGCCGATACAAACACAACGGGTGCATACTGCATAAAAATCAGCTCTTTGCGCAGGTTTTCGGTATAGCGCAGGGTGCTGTTCTCGTCCTTTTCGTAAATATCCCATTTATTTACGACGATAACAATGCCTTTGCCTGCTTCATGCGCGTAACCGGCAATTTTTTTGTCCTGCTCGGTAACGCCGTCCACAGCGTCGATAACCATCAGCACCACGTCGCTGCGGTCCACGGCGCGCAGGCTGCGGATAATGCTGTATTTTTCAATCGGCTCGTCAATTTTGCCCTTGCGGCGCATGCCTGCGGTGTCTATAAAAAGGTACTTCTGCCCGTTGCGCACAACCGGCGTGTCGATAGCGTCGCGCGTAGTACCTGCAACGTCGCTGACAATGCTGCGCTCCTGCCCTACCAGCGTGTTAAAAATGGAGGACTTGCCTACATTCGGGCGGCCGATAAGCGCAACTTTAATCTGGTCCTCGTCGTTGTCAAACATACCAGCCTTATTTTTTGGGAACTTCGCCACAACGGCGTCCAAAAGGTCGCCGATACCCAAATGGTTAGCTGCGGAAATCGGGAACGGCTCGCCCAAACCCAAGTTATAAAATTCATATACGTTTAATTCCTGCTTCGGCGAATCAGCCTTGTTTACTGCCAGCACTATCGGCTTGCCGCTTTTGCGCAGAATTTTGGCAACGTCGCTGTCCTCCTGCACAATGCCGCTGCGTGCGTCGCATACAAACAAAATAACGTCCGCCTCTTTAATGGCAATTTCCGCCTGCTGGCGGATAGAAACGGCAATCGCGTCGCTGTTCATAATCTCGATACCGCCGGTATCAACCATCATGAACTGATTGTCCAGCCAGTCGCCCTCGGCATAAAGGCGGTCGCGCGTAACGCCTGGCGTGTCCTCAACAATGGAGATGCGGCTGTTTGCAAAAATATTAAATAAGGTCGATTTGCCCACATTAGGCCTGCCAACAATGGCAACTATCGGTTTACTCATATCTTAACCTCGCTCTCTAAAAATCTATACCTGCTCTGGATGCAACCCCCAAATGGAAATAGTGCTTAACTTCCCGCATATCCGTTACAAGGTCGGCTATGGCGCAAAGCTCCTGCAGTGCGCCGCGCCCGGTGCAGATAATCTCTGCCCCGCCCTTGTGCGCGGATAAGAAACCAACCACTTCATCCACCGGCAGCATGCCTGTCTGTAATACAATGTTAATTTCGTCAAGGATAATAACGTCCGCCTGCTGATTGGCGATAGCTTCTTTAGCCTGCTCCCAGCCTGCGCGCGCCATATCCAGATCTATTTTATCGGGGTTTTTGAAGTTTACAAAAGCATCGCGGCCGACCTGCTTCAGCGTAAAACCCGGCAAAAGATGTGCGCCGATGGCTTCACTGTATTCAGGGTCGTCCTTTAAAAAGGCCAGCATTAAAACCTTTGCCCCGCGTGCGCATGCACGGAAAGCAACACCCAAAGCGGCGCTGGTTTTGCCCTTGCCGTCGCCCGTATAAACCTGAATTTTACCATAACCCTGCATAAATTTCACCTATCTTTGCAGCAGCTTGTACAAATCGCCTGCCGTGGCGGCACGGTGTACCGGCGCACCGGCAGCTTTGCAAAACTCTGCATAGCTCATATCGTCAAGGAACAAATCGTCGCTGTTCAGCACGACCTCCGGCAGAATAATACTCTGCGCGCCCTTAACGGCGTTTAAAATATCGCTGCCGCACAAAAGGCCCGTTACATTAACGGTGCTGCCGAAAAATTCATTCTCCACGCCAATCAGCCTGTGCTGCATGCCTGTTCTGACGTTAAAATCTTCAATCAGCGGCTGCAAAACCTTATAAGCGCTCGTCCCCACGGGGATAACGCTGTTTACTTCGCCCTTAACCGGGACAATTTTATTGGCTTCCTGCCACTCCTCCAAAAAGTTGCGGCTCAGGCCGATGCCGTTTTCCAGCTGCGGAAAAGCGTCGTACCATTCTGCCTGCGGCAGCGGCATACCGGCTAAAATGTAAAACTCGTCGCCAAGGTATACAAATGATTTGCCAAGGCTTTGGCGGCATTCCTGCTGCCATTCGGTTACCGTTGTGACAATTTCGCGCGCTTCTTCCGACGTAAACAAACGCAGCGGCGTTAAATGCGCGCGGTTTTTGGTTAAACCGACGGGCACAACCGCCATGGTTTCCACCATCGGCGCCAGCGCACGCAAATCGGCGTAAGTGCGTTTTAAAACATCGCCGTCGTTGTAGCCGGGGCAGCATACAATCTGCGTATGAACTGTAATACCGGCATCAAACAGGCGTTTCAGCTTGTCCATCAGTTCACCCGCAAAACGGTTATTCATCATTTTGCAGCGCACTTCCGGGTCGGTGGCATGCACCGAAACATACAGCGGCGACATGTGCGTTTGGATTATGCGGTCAAAATCCTCGTCCTTCATGTTGGTAAGGGTGATGAAGTTGCCGTACAAAAACGACAAGCGGTAATCGTCGTCGCGCACATAAAGCCCCTTGCGCATGCCCGGTATCATCTGGTCCACAAAGCAGAAAACGCATTTGTTGTAACAGGTCGTTACTTTGTCAAAAACAGCGCTTTCAAACTCCAGCCCCAAATCTTCGTCTATTCTTTTATCAATCGTAATTTCGCGTTCCGTGCCGTCAGCACCGGCAAGTTTAAGCACCACCTGCTCGTCTGCCAGCAAAAAACTTAAATCTATAATATCGCGCAAGCTGCTGCCGTTTACCGTAAGCAGGCTTTCGCCCGCTTTAATGCCTGCAGCTTCGGCAAGGCTGCCGTGCTTAACGCTGCTGATTAAACCCTGCATATATACTCCTTTATTTACAAACACTTTGATAGTTTATATTATACATTTAATTATGTCAAATTGCAAAACGCTTTACGCGCAGCGGCTTGAAAAAAGTTTAGCGGTGTCGGAGAAAATTAAAAGGGCTGAACATTACGTTCAGCCCTTTGTGTTTTTAACTTATTATTAGCGACTCAGTTAAATTAAGCACGGGAAATGTATTCGCCGGTGCGGGTATCAATGTTGAGTACGTCGCCTTCGTTGATGAACAGAGGCACTTTAACAACATAGCCGGTGTCCATGGTTGCGGGTTTGCTGCCGCCGGTAGCCGTATCGCCGCGGATGCCAGGGTCGGTTTTAACAACAGTCAGCTCAACGGTGTTCGGCAGGTCAACGCCGATTACGCGGCCGCTGTAAATCATGATTTTAGCTTCCATGTTTTCTTTCAGGAAGTTGATGGCATTGCCGAGCTGTTCTTTGGTCAGTTCGGACTGTTCATAGGTTTCGTTGTCCATGAATACATACATGCCGTCGGATTCATACAGGTACTGCATTGCGCGGCGGTCGATGTGTGCTTTCGGCATACGTTCGCCGGCATTGAAAGTACGCTCTACAACAGCGCCGGTGCAAAGGTTGCGCATTTTAGCACGGACAAAAGCTGCGCCTTTACCCGGTTTTACATGCTGGAACTCTACAACCTGCCATGCGTCGCCATCGATGGTAACAGTTACGTTGGTTTTAAATTCGTTGGTTGAAATCATAAATGCTCCTCCTGTTTATTTAAAATTAAACAATTTCCATCAGTTGCTTTTTAACGCCGCACAGCACTTTCGCGCCGTCATCCGTCAATACAACCGTGTCTTCGATACGTACACCGCCCTTGCCGGGAATGTAAATACCTGGTTCTATGCTGAACGTCATGCCGCTTTCCAGCACCACGTCAGTACCGCGTTTGTTAATATTGGGCATCTCGTGAATCTCAAGCCCTACGCCGTGCCCAAGGCCATGCACATAATTTTCGCCGTAGCCGCGCGAAGTGATATAATCTCTTACAATCGCGTCCAGCTCTGCACCCGTCATGCCGGGTTTTGCCGCTTTCAGGCCACGCCACTGCGCTTCTTCCACAATGGTGTAAATTTCCTTGTGCCACGAATTTGCCATGCCCAAAACTACCGTCCTCGTCATATCGGAGTGGTAGCCGTCATACACAGCACCAAAATCAAAGGTAATAAAATCGCCCACTTCAATCTGCTTATCGCTGGCCATGCCATGCGGCAGTGCGCTGCGTGCGCCGGAGGCGATAATGGTATCAAACGAAGGTTTTTCGCTGCCCATGCTGCTCATGTAATATTCAAGCCTTGCGGCAAGCGATTTTTCCGTCATGCCGGGCTTAATCTCCGGAAGCAGCTTCAAAAATGCCTGGTCGGCAATTTTAAAAGCTTTCCACATCAGGTTCAGCTCGCGCTCGTCCTTCACCATGCGCAGGTACTTCAAATCAATGTTTAAAAGTTCCTTGCCGGGCACCGCTTCTTTCAGGCTCTCGTAATCGTTGTAGCTGTAAGCCGCACCGTCAAAGCCGATTTTAGTATGCGCCGATGCAAGTTCCGCCGCTGCCTGCCAGATGTTATCCGTATAGGTCAGCACGCGGCAGTAATTCTGTACTTCGTCATTCGCCTGCGTGGTATAACGCCCGTCCGTTATTAAAACGGTGCTTTTCGCGTCAACGTAAAGCAAGCTGCTGTCGCCGCGGAAGCCGGACAAATAGCGGATTGTGGGAATATCCTTCACAATAACGCAGTCCATGCCGTTTTTTGCCATCAGGCTTAAAAACATGCCTAAACGCTGCATCATTTGTATCCCACCATTCCTTCATTAAACAATAATACCATTATATTTTAACATAAACCGCGCAGGATGTCACTATTTGCACGCAAAATTACCAGTTAAAAATAATAATTAAACTGCACGGCTGCGCTTAAATCACGGCTTGCGCTGCTCCAGTCATGCTCAAGGCTTCCGCCGATTTCCCATTTATCGCTGAGCTTTGTGCCGATATATGCCGCCGCAACGATATGGTTTTTACTGCCGTCCATATTTGATACGCCAAAGCCTGTGCCGCCTTTGGCAAAAGCAAAGTCAGCATTCTGCACATCGCCGTCCAGAATGCGTTTATAGGCAAGGCTGAAACCGTATTTGCCGTTATCGTCCTGCCTGTCCAGCGCAAGGCCAAGCTCGCCGGTTAAATAGTTATCGCTGAAACCATCGCTATGCACGCCAAACACACTGCCGCGCTCCGTAAAGCTGTCCTGCTTGTAATGCGCGTAATCCAGTGCGGCAAACGGGCTTAAATGCCATCCTTCTTTGCCGTAGTGCAAATCGTAAGCGTATTTTGCGCCCACGCCGATAACGCTGCTGTCGTAATCACACTCAACTTTACGGCTTAAGCCGCTATGACTGAAAGCGCCGCCAAGATGCCTTGTCATTTCGTTATCCTGCACGCCGTAGCTTACATAGCCCGTTACCGTGCCGGGTTTGTTTTTAGTGCCGCCGTACAAAGCTGCTGTATAGTTATCATATTCACCTTCGGCATTGTTGCCGTACACACTGTTATCGCTGTAAGCAAACAGCACACCTGCGTAAGCACTGTCATCATTATAAAAATCGCGACCAAGCGTAAGGTTAAAGCTGTGGCGGTTTGCGCCGTAATCAGTATCGCCCCAGCTTTTGCCGCTGATTGCCCAAAACGCTTCGTCACGCTCCAAATGCTGCTGGCGCTTTACTGCCTGCCGCACGTCGCGGTTCTGCATAGCGTCGCGCGCAAGTTCAAGGTGCATGCCTTCACTTGCGTTGATATTTTGCATTGCCCCACGCAGCTCATTATTATCCAAAGCATACAGACGGTACATTTCCTGCTGTTCGTCTAAGCTCAAACAACTGTATAAGCTGTTAATGGCATTAAAACGTGCCGCACTGATACCGGCGTTATTGTTGATTGAAGTTGTAACTTTTAACTCATTGCCATTATTTTCAACTTCGCTATTCAGCAAACCACTGAAATCAGTATTTAATTTTTCTGCGCCTGTTAAACTTCCGTTTTCACCAACATTTAAAAATGTTCCTTCTGTACCCGGCGCGGCAAAAGTGCCTGCTTTAAGACTCATTTCGCTTACATCGGCAGTTTTATCAACGTTTATAACGGCATAATTTTTACCATCGGTATTAACAGCAATAACGCCGCTACCTTCAAAGTTGCCGCCTACTTTTAAATTAAGCGCCTTACCTTCTTCATCAGTCACTGCACCCCAGCTTCCTGCTTCTACAGTACCGTTATTATACAAACTGCCGTTTATTGTGCCGCTGCCTGCGATTGTACCTGCACCTTCGCTGTAAGCATCGCCTGCCACGCTGCCGTCAATCTGCAAAGTACCGCCCGCCGCAATGCTTGCTCCTTTGTAGGTATTGTTGCCGGTTAAAGCCAAAACACCTTCGCCGGTTTTATACAAACCTGCGTGCAAACCTAAAAGGCCGGATTGTGCAACCCACTTGTTGTACTGCTCCATATAATGATTCGTCATCCAATTTTCGCCGGATTCATCAAATTTGTTAGTAGTATAAAACACCCAGCGGTCGTGCAAATCTTTTATGTCGCTGTCTGCGCCGTCAAAATCTGTATGACCATCTCCTAACGGCTTATCAGCAATTTTTCCGGCGCGGATTTCGGATATATCGTTGCTCCAAATAGAATTATACCCCTGCGTATCGACTTTATATAATGCCTGCTCGGTTTTGCCTTCATCTGCAACGGTATATTTATCGCTTATATCACTGCTATCCAAACGGCGCACATTAATTGCGCCCAAGCCTTTTACAGCACTGCCCGCATCGACAACGCCCTGCCCGAAGATGACATCTAAAGGAACGTTTTTATAAACATTTATAACTTTACTATCTTTGTATTTATTATACAATGCTTGGGCACTTTGTATCTCACCATTTTCACCAAAAAGTTTATCCCAGTTATCTTGAGTACCCAAAAGCCATTTTATTGCTGTTTCCTTATTCTTAGTTAAATAATCATAAAACTCGCTCCACCCCGCTATATACTCAGCTTGCTCAAACAGTTTAGAATTTTCCTCCGGTATTAAAACATTATAAATATCTTTGTAATTATTCTCATCTACATATTCAATTGTATTAGTTATAAAATAACCATCTTCCGCTGTAATATTTTTATTAGCCGTACTTAAAAGCACATCGCCAATCTGTTTGCCGCCCAAATAAGGAAAAGCCTGCTGCACCAAAGCACCAACACCGGTCACCATCGGAGTTGACATAGAAGTTCCTGCATCCATCTTATAATTACTTTCACTTGCAGTAAAATCAGCATAAACAGAATTTATCATCCAGCCCGGCGCAGTTAAAGCTGTATCTTCGTTATACATTGCAAGATTAGAAAAGATAGCTATGGCATCGCTTCCAGCAGAAAGATTGCCATCATCGTTTTTAGTAAAACTATTTGCCTTGACCGCTGTAACAGTAATAATATTATCGTTATATGCTTTATCACCATATAAAATATCAAAATCTGATATTAGGTCACTGTTTAAATGACCATAATTTCCTGAAGCAAATATTAAAAGTTTATCTCTTTTTACAGCCTTGGCGATAATTTCCGCATCATTATTAAATAAGGCATAATTTTTTGTATCCTCAAAATCATCTTCATTCTGAATTAAGGATATAAAAGCACCACCAGTGTATCCCCATGAATTATTAATAATTTTAATATCGGGATCAGTTAAATAATAAGCATAATAATCAAAATAACCACTTGAGCTATAATCTTCATCAGTACCTGAATATCCTGATTCAGCTGAACTGCTGACGATACATGAATCAAATGCAACTCCGTGCATACCACTACCGTCTTTATTCGCGGCAATAATACCTGCCACATGGGTTGGATGATAAACATCAGCCCATGTAAAATCACTGTTTTCGATATTAAATCCTGCGGGCGCAGTTTTATTACCTTTACCTGCAAATTCCGGATGTGCTAAGTTAACAAAGCCTATATCAGCAACGCCAACAGTTACGCCTTTGCCGGTATATCCCTGCGCGTAAGCGTCAGCGGCGTTGATTAAATCCAGTACGTTATCGCCTATATTTTTATATTCATTTGTCCTGAAACTATCCGCACCAGCGGCAAACACAGCATAAGGCTGCATTGCCAAAAGGCTTAAGGTTACTGCCAGCATCAGCGTTTTGTTGGTTTTCATAATATTTACCTCTATAGGTTAAATAAATTAAAATTTTTACATTTTTATTATAACACAACGCCGCTTGGGCTGTATATCCGCACAAGCAAAAACCCCGCGCCAAAGCACGGGGTTATGTTTATGCCGGTTCTGCTTCCAAAACTTCTGTCTGGAAGGGCATATTTTCAATTATTTCCATTACGTCGTTGTAGGTATCGGGCGTGCCTAAAAGCTTTACCACGCCGTCAGCCGGGTCTACGGTGGTTACAAGCGCCAGATGCTCGTAACCTTCCATAATCCAGTTTACATCGGCAATGCGTTCCGGCGCAACGCGCACATATATTATACTTCGGTCGTCGCTCATAAAATTTTCCTCCGCAGCAGCGAATCGGGCAAAAGCTCCGTTCCACAGCTGATATAAAAATGCTGGCGTGCGTGCGGCGCACAATCAATCGGCGTGCCTTCCCCGTCACGCATATCCGTCAGCGCCAGCGGCATTAAAGTGCCGTCCGGCATCAGCAGTTCCAGTTCTTCGCCGTTTTTTACGTTGTTGCGCTGCTCAATAAGTGCCTGTTTCATTTGTTTATCGTAGCTTAAAACAATGCCGACAAAATCGTGCGTCTGCTCGTAGCTGCTGGTGGTGTAAACCTGCGCGTCCGCGCCTGGCGTGCCAAAAGCAAAGCCTTCGGTATACGGGCGGTGCGATACTTTGTTCAGTTCCTCCAGCCATTCGGGCTGCACCTTGTAGCCTTCCGGGTCTGCCATAAAGGCGTCAATGGCCTTGCGGTACACGCTGACCACAGTTGCCACGTAATGCACGCTTTTCATGCGGCCTTCGATTTTTAAACTGCAAACGCCTGCTTTAACAAGCTGCGGTATGCGCGCCAGCAGGCACAAATCCTTGCTGTTCATCACGTAAGTGCCGTGCTCGTCTTCTTCAAGGTCATAGCTTTCGCCGGGGCGGTTCTTTTCGTGCAGGGTGTATTCCCAGCGGCAGGCCTGCGCACATGCGCCGCGGTTGCCGTCGCGCCCGGTTAAATAGCTGCTTAACAAACAGCGCCCGCTGTACGATATGCACATTGCGCCATGCACAAAGGATTCCAGTTCAACTTCGGCTTTAGCGCCGATTTCTTCAATCTCTTTCAGCGAAAGCTCGCGTGCCAGTACAACGCGTTCTGCGCCCAAAGCCTGCCATGCCTGCACGGATGCCCAGTTGGTGGTGTTAGCCTGCGTGCTGACATGCAGCGGCATATCGGGCACTACGCGGCTGGCAACGCTCCATACGCCCAAATCACTGATTAAGAGTGCGTCCGCACCGGCTTTTTGCAAACCGAGCAAATAGTCCGGCAGCTTCTCGATATCGCTGTTATGCGCAAAAATATTTACGGTTACATAAACCTTTTTGCCGAGGCTGTGCGCAAAATCACAAGCCTCTTTAATTTCGTCAAGTTCAAAATTGTTGGCAAAGGCGCGCAGGCCAAACATTTTGCCGCCCAGGTAGACGGCGTCAGCACCATAACGCAGCGCCATTTTGCACTTTTCCATATTGCCTGCCGGCGCCAAAAGCTCCGGCTTAATTAGTTTTTCCGTCATGTTCCTTCCTTACTGCGGGCCGTGGATGTTTTCAATCTCCTGCAAGTGTTCATCATAAGTACGCGTAAAGCGATGATGCCCGTCCTTATCGGCCACAAAATACAAATAATCCGTCTGTTCCGGGTTCAGTACAGCCTTAATGGCATCCAGACTCGGACTGCCAATCGGTCCCGGCGGCAAACCGGCGTTGACGTAAGTGTTGTACGGGTTCTGGATTTCCGTATCGGCGAAGGTAATTTCTTCCTTCTGCGCGCCCAAAATGTACTGAATGGTAGTATCGGACTGTATCGGCATATAAATTTGCAGGCGGCGCAAAAATACGCCGGCAATGCGCGGCTGTTCCTCTTTAAAAACGGCTTCCAGTTCTACCATCGAAGCAATGGTAACAATATCACGCAGCTGCATATCGGCTTTTTCGGCCGCGTCTCCGATTTTTTCATGGTTAATTTGCGTGTTGAACTCCTTAACCATCGTTGCCAGCATGTCTTTTTCCGTCATGCCGTCGGTAAAAAGGTACGTTGAAGGGTAAATAAAGCCTTCTGCCTTATAAATAACGTCCGGATTGTTGGTTTCCATATATTTGTAAGGCGTGTAGTTGCGCGCCGCTTCCTTAAATTTTTCGGCGTCGCCAAGACCTTCCGCCGCCAGCTTGGCAGCAATTTTATTTACAGTGTAGCCTTCCGGCACGGTAAAGCTTATGGTTTTAACCTGCCCGCGCGCAAGGATATCAATAATTTCACTGTTGGATTTACCGGCTTCAATTTCGTACTTACCGGCCTGAAGTTTACCCTCCAGCCCCATAAAACGCGCCTCAAGGCGGAAGCTTTCCGGACGTTTAATCAGTTTTTCCTTATGCAGCATGTTGGCGATATCCGCCGCCGTCATGCCGTTTTCGACCGTTATCACACAGGTTCTGCCGTCGGCTAAATCGGCATTGTTGCCGGTGTAGTTCAGCACCCAATACGCCGCCACAAAAACCACCAACACCGCGCTCAAAATAAACGGCAATAGTTTTCTCATATATTACTGCCCCTAAACTGTTGTACTTAAAAAATGCCGGACACAAGGCCCGGCAGGTTGGTTATTATTCTTCGTCCCATTCTTCAACGAGTTTTTCGTAAGCTGCTTTAACTTCTTCAAATTCCTCGTCGGTCGGGGCAAGATAAGTTTCGTTGCCGTCTTCGTCAAAGTCGATGCGGGCAATAACCACGTTATCGTCGTCATCGTCCTCCTCATCGTGGCAATGGCATTCTTCATCGCCGCATTCGCAGTCGTCAACGTCAAGCGCGCAAAGCACGGCAAAGCTCTTTTCGCCCACGGGGATTACCATTTCCTCGCGGAAATACATTTCGTTGCCGTCTTCGTCGGTAAATACTACGATTTCTTCTTCGTCGATATGGTCATGCTCAAGCTCAAAATCTTTGTTGTCTTCCATTAGTGCACCTCTTTCTGAAATTTCAAGGTTAATCAGCTTTATTTTATCTTATCATATAGCAAGCTGTCAACCAAACAAACTGTTAATTTTGGCGTTAATATTAAAACAGCGCCCGGCACAAACGCCGGACGCCGTTATTTTTTGTTTTATCTGCCAAACAGTTTGCCAAGCCCCTGCTTAACGGCGCCGCCGACCTGCTGGCGCACGTTTTCGCGCACTTCTTCCTTCGTCGGAAGGTTCAGGCTGACTTCGCTCATCTTATCAAAAGTAATTTTGCCGTTACTGTTCATCACAGCGTTGCTGGTAAAGCTGCCAAGCGGCGTGCCGATGCTGATATTGGAGAACGTCATCACACCGTTTGCGCGGCTGAAATTACCTGCCAGCGAATTAAACGGAACGCCTGCAAAATTGCCGGGCGCGATGGTAAACGTACCGCTTGCCACAGCGCTGTCCGCACTGCCGGTGCCGTTTGCGTCGGCTTCAAAGGATAACGGGCCGCTGATTTGCGTTTCCGTTACGGCGGTGCTGTCCATACCGCTGCCGGAAAGGTGCAGCGCAAAGTTTTTGGTTGCCGCTTCCACCGTGCCGCTTACGCCCAGCGTGCCGCTGTAAACATTGGCATAGGTGTTGGTTAAGGTTACAAGGCCGTCAGTGTAATTGTAATTGCCGTTAATGCCGGTTGCAACCAGCGGCGCAACCTCCAGCTTATCCATGGTAAAGCTGCCGTTAATTACAGGCTCGTCAATCGGGCCTGTTACCTTGCCGTTAATATTTACGCTGTCCGTAATGCCAAGGCCGGGGCTTACCGCGTCCACACGGAAGGCAGGCGCTGCCACGTTCAAATCATAGGTAGGCATGCCCAAATCCTGAAAGATTATTTTGCCGTCCATGTTTACGTCCTGCCCTTCCACCTTGCCGCTTACGCCGGTAAAGGTAGCTGCGTCGTTGTCAATGGCAAAATTGCCGCCGCCGTCGCTGATATTATAGCCAAGCACCTGCGCCGCTACGCCTGCGAGGCTGCCGTCAAGGTTCAGCTTCCATTTGGCATCGTGCAGACTGCTTGTCAGTTTAGCGCCGTTAATAACGCCGCCGGTAATCTTCAAATCGCCAAAGGCCGGCAGAACCTTCATCAGCTCGGTTATCTGCAAATTTTTAACTTCCGCGCCGATATTCACATCGTCATACTTTTTATCAATGCTGCCGATTAAATCAGCGTCGCCGTTTTTGCCCTGCAAGGTAAAGTTAATAGACGGGAATTCCTTCAAATTAGCCTGCATCTGCACGCTGTCAAAATCAAGCTTCTGCCCGTTCATATCCAGCGCCAGCGCACCTTCTTCAATCTCTACCATGCCGCGGAACTCGGTCGGCTTGTCGTCTTCTTCTTTGGAAAAATTGATGTAGTTAATAATATCAAGCCCGTCTTTATCGGTGTAAGCCACCGCAAATTTAGGCTTTTCAATGGTAATGCTGTTGATAGAATTGATACCGAACGAACCTTTGACAATGTCAAACAGATTGGCCGATATATTCATCTCCGGCACTTCGGCCAGCGTTTTGCCGTCAGGCGCAGTCCACACCACATCCTGAAAAACTACGTTGCCCGATACACTGGCGTTAAAATGCCCGATTTGCAGCTTGCCCTGCAAAACAGTCTGGCGGTCAGCCATTTCGTTTACAAAGCCTGCCGCCTTGTTGCCTGCCACATGCACGGCCAGCGTACCCAAAATTACCAGCACGGCAACGACGCCGCCGGCTATTTTATGTTTTCTCTGCAACATCATATCACCCCGCTGCCGTCTTAACGGCGGCTGTCCAGATAGTTCTGCAAAATTACCACAGCCGCCATCATATCAATAATTTTTTTGCGTTTTTTGCGGCTCATATCGGCGTCAATCAATACATTCTGCGCCGCAACGGTCGAAAGGCGCTCGTCCCACAACACTACCTTAATGCCTTCAAAACGGTGGCGCAGCTCATTGGCAAAAGCTTCGCTAATCTGCGCGCGCTCGCCGATAGTGCCGTTCATGTTTTTGGGGTAGCCCACTACGATGGTGTCTACCTCGTGTTCCTTAATAAGCTCGCCGATACGGGCAAAATCTTTTTCTTCGCTGGTACGGTGGATTGTTTCCACACCGCCGGCAATCATGCCCAGCAAATCGCTCGTCGCCACGCCAATCGTGCGTGTGCCAACGTCAAGTGCCATTGTCCTCATGCGTCCACCTTATTTTTTCGCCGCCGAGGCAAGATAGCTTTTTACCAGTTCTTCCAAAAGTTCATAACGTTCAAAACGGCGCAGCTTGGTGCGCGAATCCTTGTGGCTGGTAATATAAGTCGGGTCGCCGCTTAACAGATAGCCAACCAGCTGGTCAACCGGGTTGTAGCCCTTTTCTTCCAGCGCAGCGTATACCTCGCGGATAGTCTGCGCCGCATTCTTTTTATCTTCACTACGTTTAAACATCATGGTTTCGCTTGAGATTCCCATAATCTTTCCTCCTCAAACATCTTTTATCTTATTTTAACACACCTTAACGTAAAATAATAGAAAGAAACGGCCGGGCTTTGCCACCCAGCCGTTACTATTTTGTGAATTATTTAATCTGTGCTTCGATAACCTTCAGCGCAGCCTGCAAAGCTTCGTCAAGTTTTGCTGCGTCCTTGCCGCCGGCCTGAGCCATATCCTGGCGTCCGCCACCGCCGCCGCCGCAGATTTTGGCAACTTCCTTAACAATCTGTCCGGCGTGGATGCCTTTGGCAACAGCGTCTTTGGTTGCCATAGCCAAAATGTTGATTTTGTTGTCGCCGACAACGTCAGCCAGCACTACTACGCCGCCGACTTTGTCACGCATCTGGTCGCCCAGGTTACGCAATGCTTCAACATCGCCTGCGCTGACTTTCTGTACCAGTGCGGGTACGCCTTTAATATCGCAAACGCAGTCTGCCGCGCCGCTGACCTGTGCTTTGGCAATCTGGCCTTCCAGCTCGCCGATTTTCTGCTCGGCAGCTTTGTAATCGGACTGCAATGCGCAGATACGTGCGCAAAGGTCGTTGCTGCGGCATTTAAGGCCTGCAGCTGCGGTTTTAACCATGTCTTCCATCTCACGCACATAAGCCAGCGCGCCGTGGCCGGTTACAGCCTCAATACGGCGTACGCCTGCGCCAGTGCTGGATTCGGACAGAATTTTAAACATGCCGATTTGCGCGGTATTGCTAACATGCACGCCGCCGCAGAATTCCATGGAATAACCCGGCACGGTTACAACACGTACAATGCTGCCGTATTTTTCGCCGAACAGGGCAACAGCGCCGCGTTTTTTAGCTTCGTCAATCGGCAGTTCTTCAATGGTTACGTCTTTCGCAGCCAGAATCTGCTCGTTAACGATTTCTTCAACCTTGCGCAGTTCTTCTTCCGTTACCGGAGAGAAATGCGAGAAGTCGAAACGCAGGCGGTCCGGTCCGACATAGCTGCCTGCCTGGTTTACATGGTCGCCCAGAACAAGTTTCAGCGCTGCATGCAGCAGGTGGGTTGCAGTATGGTTGCGGGCAATGTCGTTTTTGCGCGCGCGTTCAATTTCAAATTTAACTTCGTCGCCAACGGCAACGGTGCCTTCCAGCACGGTGCCAATCATAATGGTAGCGCCGTCCGGCAGTTTTTTGGTGGTTTCAACTTCCAGCACGCCTGCCGGTGCAATAATGCGGCCGGTGTCGCCAAGCTGTCCGCCGCCTTCAGCGTGGAACGCGGTAACATCGCAGATAACTGCTGCTTTTTTGCCGTCCTCCATGCTGTCAACAGGCTGTGCGTCGTGCGCCGGGTACATGGCAACAATTTTGCCGCCCTCTGCTCCTTCGTCAACCTTCAAAGCAGCAAGGTCAATGCTGCGGGTATTGTAAATAACCGGGCGTCCGGTCTTATCGTCGCGGGCATCGCGCGCCATTTTGCGCTGTACTTCCAGTGCTTCGTTAAAGCCTTTTTCGTCCAGCGTCATGCCTTCTTCTTCAAGGATTTCGGCAGTCAGCTCACGCGGGAAGCCGAAGGTATCGCTTAAGCGGAAAGCGGTTGCGCCGTCCAGCACGGTTTTATTTTCTGCCTTTAATTTGGCAATTTCTTCGTTCAAAAGGTCAGTTCCCTGACGCAGGGTGCGCAGGAAGCTGGTTTCTTCCATATCGACAACCTTGTGCAGGAAGTTGGTTTTTTCAACAAGGTACGGATACGGCTCTTTGAACATATCAATAACAACATCAACCGCATCGCACAGGAACTTGTCTTCAATGCCAATCAAACGCGCATGGCGGATAGCACGGCGCAGCACGCGGCGCAGTACATAACCGCGGCCTTCGTTGGAAGGCAGAACACCGTCGGCAATCATAAAGGTAATGCTGCGTACATGGTCCGCAATAACCTTTAAGGATACGTCGGTCTTTTTATCCTTGCCGTATTCAACACCGGCAACTTTTGCCGCATGTTCGATAATCGGGAAAATCAAATCGGTTTCAAAGTTGGAAGGTTTGCCCTGCAAAACGGAAGCAAGACGTTCCAAACCTGCGCCGGTATCAATGTTTTTATTGGCCAGCGGGGTGTAAGTGCCGTCGTCATGCTGGTCGTACTGGGTAAACACCAGGTTCCAGATTTCAAGGAATCTGTCGCAGTCGCAGCCCGGTTTGCAGTCCGGTTTGCCGCAGCCGCGTTCTTCGCCCATATCGATGTGGATTTCGCTGTCCGGTCCGCACGGGCCGCTGCCGGTTTCCCAGAAGTTTTCTTCAAGGCGCACAATGTGTTCATCGGGCACGCCCACAACATTACGCCAGATTTCATAAGCTTCGTCGTCGTCCGGGTAAATGGTTACCCAAAGTTTATCGGCAGGCAGTTCCAGCTCTTTGGTCAAAAACTCCCAGCTCCAGGGGATGATTTCCTTTTTGAAATAATCGCCGAAGGAAAAATCGCCCAGCATTTCAAAATAAGTATGGTGGCGCGCAGTGCGGCCTACATTTTCAATATCGCCGGTGCGCACGCATTTTTGGCAGGTGGTGATACGCGGAGAAGGCGGTTTCATCTTGCCGGTAAAAAACGGTTTAAAAGGCGCCATGCCTGCGCCGATTAAGAGCAGGGTCGGGTCATCCTGCGGAATGAGCGAAGCGCTCGGCAGAATGAGATGACCTCTGTCTTCAAAAAACTTTAAAAATTTTGCACGGATTTCGTTGCCAGTCATATACTTCATCTTAAACAATCGCTCCTTTAAAATAGGTACAACGCATAACAAAATTATATAAAAATTAGCGTGCAAAGTCAACGCACGCTAAAAGTATACAAGGGGTTATTTTAACGTTTACGGCAAATTTTTATATTATTTACAAAAACCGGAACCGCTTAAAGCAGTTCCGGTTTTTTGCAGGTTATAATCTATTCACTTTTACCATATCTTACCAGTCAAGGTTTTCGCTTTCGGCGCGGCCTCTGCCGGTAAGTGCGTCCAGCATAATGCGCTGTTCAATCTGCGCTGCCAGTTTTTTGGTAAATTTAACGGTATCCGGGTTAACGGACATGCTGTCGATGCCACTCTTGATGAGGAATTCGCAGAATTCCGGATATACGCTCGGTGCCTGGCCGCAGATGGAAACGGTTTTGCCGTCTTTGTGCGCAACTTCGATAAGGTGGCGGATTGCGCGGCGTACTGCCAGATTGCGTTCGTCATAAATATGGGATACGGTGTCGTTATCACGATCGCAGCCCAGAATCAGCATTGTCAGGTCGTTGGAGCCGATAGAATAGCCGTCAACAAATTTGTTGAACTGGTCTGCCAGAATGATGTTGGACGGAATTTCAGCCATCAGCCAAACTTTAAAGTCTTTGCCGCGTACAAGGCCTTCACCAGCCATAATGGCGGTTACTTTTTCAGCTTCTTCCACGTTGCGGCAGAACGGAATCATTACGTTAAGGTTTTTCAAACCAAATTCTTCGCGTACTTTGCGTACAGCCTGGCATTCCAGCTTGAACGCTTCTACATATTTCGGGTCGTAGTAGCGGGAAGCGCCGCGCCAGCCGAGCAGTGCGGAAGGTTCATACGGCTCGAATTCGTCGCCACCTTTAAGGTCGCGGTATTCGCTGGATTTAAAGTCGCTGAAGCGCAGGGTTACCGGGCGCGGTGCCATTGCCTGGCATACCTGGCAGATACCTTCTGCAAGCTGGTCAACAACTTTTTCCGGATGGCCGGTTTTGATGAGATACAGCGGATGTTCGTGGATATAAGTGGTCCAGATGAATTCTTCACGCATCAGGCCGATGCCGTCGCACGGAAGTGCGGAATATTTTTCGGCAAGGTCAGGGTCGCCGAGGTTCATGTAAATCTTGGTGCCGGTCGGCGGGAAGTATTCGGCAACCGGTGCAACTGCCTGAGCCTGTGCTTCCGGTTTCTTTTCTTCAAGGATGCCTTCGTATACAACGCCGTGGGTTGCGTCAACCGTTACGTCGATGCCGTTGGGAACGGTAGTGGTAGCAGCTTCACCGCGGCTCTTGGTACCTACGATACACGGAATGCCGAGTTCGCGGCTTACGATGGAAGCGTGGCAGGTCATGCCGCCGCTGTCGGTAACGATGGCTTTTGCTTTCTTCATGGCCGGTACCCAGTCAGGCGCGGTCATTTCGGTTACAAGGATTTCGCCTTCCTTGAACTCGTCGATGTGGGACGGGTCAAGAATAACGTGCGTGCGACCGGATACAAGGCCCGGGCTGGCAGGCAAACCTTTAACGATAACCTTGCGGTCGGTAGCGGCAGCTTTAACTTCTGCCTGCGCAGGTTTTTTATCTTTGTTGCGGCGGCTCCATACGGTTTCCGGGCGAGCCTGCAAAATCCAGATTTTGTTATTGCGTGCGTCGATGCCCCATTCCATATCCATGTAGCAGCCGTAGTGTGCTTCAATTTTTTTGGCGTAACCGGCAAGTTCAAGAATCTGCTCGTCGGTAAGGGTCTGTACGTTGCGCAGATCTTCCGGCACCGGCTGTTCTTCGCAGTCGCCGCCTTCTTTACGGACAAGCATAACGTCCTGTTCGTTTACGCAGCGGTCAATAATTTTATTTTCGGCTTTGGATACCGTGTAGTTATCCGGCGTAACGGTGCCTTGTACAACATATTCGCCAAGGCCGAAAGCGCCTTCGATGAGGATGTTGCTGTCGTCGCCGGTAGCAACGTTAACGGTAAACATAACGCCTGCGGCTTTACTGAATACCATCATCTGGATAACAGCGCTGAGCGCTACTTCGATATGGTCAAAGCCCTGTTTTTCACGGTAGTAAACGGCACGGTCGGTAAAGCAGGAAGCATAGCATTCCTTAACTTTGGCGATAATGTTTTCAGCGCCTTTTACGTTCAGGTAAGTATCCTGCTGGCCTGCAAAGCTGGCGTCCGGCAGGTCTTCTGCGGTAGCGCTGCTGCGTACTGCAACATAAGGTTCTGCTTCGCCCACTTTTTTGCCAAGTTCTTCATAAGCTGCGGCAATGGATGCGCTTAAATCTTCCGGCATTTCTTCTGCCATAATGGCTTCACGCAGGCGTGCGCTTACGTCGCGCAGCTGGGCGCTGTTTTCAACGTCGGTAAGGTCTGCCAGGATAGCCTGCATTTTTTCTTTCAGGCCGCTTTTTTCAATAAAGTATCTATAAGCATAGGCAGTAGTTGCAAAGCCATACGGTACAGGTACATCAGTTTTGGATGTCATTTCACCAAGCGAGGAGGATTTGCCGCCAACAATGGCAACGTCGCCTCTTTCCATTTGCTCGAACCAGAGAAGAAATTCTTTTTCCTTATTCATGTCCGTTACTCCTTTTGTATTATACTCTAAAGGTTTTACACCTTCAATATAGTGTATACTATATCACATTTATATGTGATATTCAAGTGGTTTTAATAAATGCGTAAAATATTTTACAAAAGCCCGCCAAAAAATCTGACGGGCTTTATTTTAAGCACTATTTAATTATTTGGGGTTCTTACGGCTCCAAAGATAAGCAACAGCCATCATTACAACGCCGACGATATCGGTCGTCAGGCCCGGGTCGATAAGGCCGAGACCGCCGAAGAAGAACAGCAGGCGCTGAATGCCGTTTAAACGGCGGGTAAAGAAGCCTGCCATTGCGGAAGCAACGCCGACCATGCCGAGAATAGCAGTGCAGCAGGAGAATACTACGCCGAACGGAGTAGCGTTAATCATCAGAATTTCAGGAGCCAGTACAAAGATGTACGGGATGATGAAAGCTGCAATCGCCAGTTTGGAAGCGTTGATACCGGTGCGCAGCGGGTCGCCGCCGGAAATACCTGCGCCTGCATAAGCTGCCAGCGCAACCGGAGGAGTGATATCGGCTACGATACCGAAGTAGAATACGAACATATGCGCTGCCAGAACAGGCACGTCCATTTGTACCAGTGCCGGTGCAGCAATGGTGGAGGTAATTACGTAGTTAGCAGTGGTCGGTACGCCCATGCCGAGGATAAGCGAGGTGAACATGGTAAATACCATCGCCGGGATTAAGTGGCCGCCTGCCATGTCGAGCAATGCGGTTGCCATTTTCAGGCCGACGCCGGTTTTGGTAACAACGCCGATAATGATACCTGCAGTTGCGCAGGCAATCAATACGCCGAGGATACCTTTGGAACCGTTAATCATGCCGTTAACGAAATCCTTAAAAGTAATGCGGGTGGATTTACGCAGGCAGGAGCTGACAATCGCAAGGCCGATACCAACAAGTGCCGCACGCATCGGGGTATAACCGCTGCTGAGGAAGTGGATAATCGCGATAAGCGGAATTACCAGATGGCCTCTTTCGAGGAAAATAGATTTGTAGCTCGGCATTTCGTCGCGGCTCATGCCTTTAAGGCCAAGCTTTTTAGCTTCAAAATGTACGCCCAGCCAGATGCCGGTGAAGTACAACAGTGCCGGGATAACGCCGGCTTTAACAACTTCCATGTAAGGAACGCCAACAAATTCAGCCATCAGGAATGCTGCCGCACCCATTACAGGAGGCATCAACTGACCGCCGGTAGAAGCCGCAGCTTCAACAGCACCGGCAAAGTCCTTGCCGTAGCCTAATTTTTTCATCATCGGAATGGTGAAGGAGCCGCTGCCTACGGTGTTGGCAACGGAGCTGCCGGATACGGTGCCTTCCAGCGCACTGGAGATAACGGCAACTTTTGCCGGGCCGCCGGATGCCCAACCGGCAATAGCATTGGAAATATCAATAAAGAATTTGCCAAGTCCGGTCGCTTCCAGATAAGCGCCGAACAGAATGAACAGGTAAATGAAGGTTGAAGATACGCCCATCGGGGTACCGAAAATACCTTCAGTGGTGTAGAACAGGTAGTTGATGATTTCGTGGAAGCCAAGTCCGCGGTGCGCCAGAATACCGGGCACATAGTTGCCGAACAGCGCATACACAAGGAACAGCATCGCAATCGTAATCATCGGCCAGCCTACAACGCGGCGTGCGCCTTCAATAACCAGCGCCGTGCCTATAAGGCCGATTATAAAGTCCGTTTCGCTGTTCATGCCCGCACGCAGAACCAGGTCATGGTAGAACACAACAATATACATCGCCGTGCCGACGCCAACAATGGCAAAAAGAACGTCGATAATGTTCATTTCATTACGCGACCAGGAAGCGCGCATCGGGTACAGCAAAAATACAAGCGCAAAACCAAAGGCCAGATGCACTGCCCTTTGCAGCTGGGCGTCAAGCACGCCGAAAGCCGCCGTATAAACCTGGAAAATACAGAACACAATACAAATCACGTTGATAATCGTGTTCCATACACCGGTCAATTCCCTTTTGTCGGATTCTTTATCGTACTTTCTGAGTATTTCTTCTGCCGACAGCTGGGCTTTTTCAACTTCTTCCATAATTTCGTGTTTTAAGTCCATACGTTCCACCTCGCAAAATAAAAATTAAATTATTCCAGCCAATACTTCCAGCGCGGTTCCGCCTTAATGGTTAAAAGCGTTCCGTGCCCGAACAGCTTGCACAAATCATATACAGTTTCTTCGTACAGTATTTTGGGGCTTGCCTGCTCTGCGGGCCGCATATTTATAATTTTATAAGGCCGGTTCAAGGTTAATTTAAAATGCCCGTCAGGCAGTGCTTCAAACTTGCCCTCCCCCGCAGAAAACGGAAACCCGCATCCCTGCGACTGGTAAATTGTATGCGTTAAAACCATATCGTCCGCGCCGTTAACCGTAAAATAATCACGCCACAGCGTAAGCTCGTAGGAATGTTTAAACTCCATCTGCCAGACGCTGCCCTGTGTTACGGCAAAGCATTGTTTTGCGCCGCGTTCCGGCAAAAGCGCCACCACAAGCTGTGTGGCATACCAGTAAAACGCGCCCAGCGCGATAACGATAATACCGCCCGCAAAAACCGTATATAATTTAGATACACCCCGGTTACCGAGCACAAACGGTGACCGGGGCGTCTCTTTAAACCACATTATTTTTCGTTAAAGAATTTTTCAGCGCCTGCGTTAACAGGAATGGACATACCGTCCATAGCGCTTTCTTTGGTAATTACGTTAGCTGCGGAATGAGCTGCTTTCAGACGGTCGAGGTTGCTGTAGATAGCTTTTGTTACAGCATAACCGGTGTCGGCATCCATTTTGTCGGTTACAGCCAGCATGCAGCGTACTGCAACTGCCGGGCAATCAGCAGCCTGATTGTTATAAGTATTGGCGGTAATATTTACTTTGGTGTAGAACGGATATTCTTTAATCAAAGCGTCTGCTTTATCCGGAGCAACCGGCAGCAGAACTACGTTGTTCTGAGTAGCGATATCCTGAATAGCTGCGGTCGGATGGCCAGCGGTTACGAAAGCAACGTCAACGTTACCGTCTTTCAATGCGCTGGAAGCTTCAGCGAAGGAAAGATACTGAACGTCGATATCGTCATAGGTAACACCATAAACAGCCAGAATCTGACGGGCGTTAGCTTCGGTACCGGAACCCGGTGCGCCTACCGCAACGCGTTTGCCTTTAACGCCGGAAAGATCGGTAATGCCGCTTTCGGCAAGGGTTACAATCTGAACGGTTTCAGGATAAAGAGTTGCAAGGCCGTAAAGGTTGGTAACTTTTTTATCTTTAAACATTTCGGTACCGTTTACGGCATAATAAGCGTTATCGTTCTGAATAAATGCAATGTCAACCTGTCCCTGCTGCAGCATGTTGATGTTGGCAATGGAAGCGCCCGTTGCCTGTGCCGAAGCATTGCAGCCCGGGATATTTTTGTTAAGGATATCCGCAATAGCGCCGCCAAGCGGATAATAAGTGCCGGCAGTACCGCCGGTAGCGATGTTGATGAACTTCTGCGCGGGCGCTTTGCCGCCTGCTTTGTCGTCACCGCCGCCGCAGCCTGCCACAAGCACAGCGAACATCATCATCGACATCAAAAAAGCAAGTAGTTTTTTCATAGTATTCCCCCCTGTAATTTAGTGAACGAATATCCTCCTCAAAAGTAAACAGGTATTACGCCACATGATTATGTAGTTTAATTCGCTTTTTTTTCACAATTTCCTGCAAACTTGTTTTTATTTTTAATATTTTGTTGTTTGTATACAATATTCTTTTTAAATACATTTCAAATTTCATGCCGTTATGTAAAGTTTTGCAAAAAAACTGTAACTATGTTATCATATTTATTGTAAAATTTGTAAGCATTACAAACTTATTAAATCAAAGGATGTGTTATAAATGGTAAAAAACAATGCTTATGACCTTCGCCTTGCCAAAACCCTTTTTGAAAACACTTATGCTGCACATGTTTTAAACGATAACAAGGACGTTATCGGCAAACTGCGTATTGTGCCTTCCATCCCGCTTGACAGAAGCGTACTGCCAGAAAACGCGCCGGTAGTAAGCCCGTTTTTGCTGGTTATTGTCGATGACGCCGATATCAACAAGGATAACCTCATCGACTTTGAAGAACGTGTTTCCTACGCGCTCTTAAAACGCTTCTCTACCGAAACCGTTGCTTTCCAGCACTGCCAGTTCTATTATCCTTCCCCAGCGTTCATTTTTGAACAGCCCGGCGCAACCGATACCCCGCTGGACCCCACTCCTGTTATGTAATTAAGCACAAAAACACAAAAGCATCTGCCAAAGGCATTACGCCCAAGCAGATGCTTTTTATTTTGCGTTTTAATATTTATTGCAGTAAATGCGCGGTATGCGCTGTGTTAACTGGCAGGAAATTTCGTCCGGATGCGTATCCGCAAGCCTTGCAATATCGCTGACGGTAATTTCATCGCCGCCCTGCCTGCCGATAAGCACTACCTCGTCGCCAACTTCAACGTCTGTTTCGTGCCCCAGCTCAATCATAACCTGGTCCATGCACACACGCCCGGCAACTTTATAGCGTCTTCCGCCGATTAAAACCTCGCCACGGTTGGAAAGGCAGCGCGGATAGCCGTCCGCATAACCGATAGGCACAGTACCAATCCACGTATCTTCGTCGCATTTATAGGTTGCGCCGTAGCCGACGGTGTCGCCCGCCTTGACTTTGTGAATATGCACTATACGGCTGAAAAGCCCAAGGCAGCTTTCAAATTCCGGCAACATATCTTCACGTTCCTGCGTATCGGCGTGCCCGTCCGGCATATAGCCGTAAATAATCTGCCCCGGGCGCACTGCGTCATAGTAGGATTCCGGGAAGTACAGCGTCGTGGAGCTGTTGGCTGCGGTAAAAATATATCTTTCCGGGTTTGGGATACGCCTTACCATGCTTTCAAAGCGGTACATCTGGTGCTTAACATGCTCGTGGCTCTCGCCGTCTGCGCAGGCATAATGCGTAAAAAAGCCATGCACGGTAATGTTGGTGTATTTTTTGATAGCCTCCAAAAACGCAGGCACGTCCTCAGCCTGCACGCCGATGCGGTTCATGCCGCTGTCAACCGCCACCATTACGCTTGCTGTTTTGCCAAAATGCGCCGCCGTTTCATCCAGCAGCTTTAAATTGGTCGATTCGCAAATCGGAATAATAGCGTCCGTTTCAAAAGCGTCCTCGTATTCATCAGGCATCAGCAGCCCCAAAAGGTAAATCGGGCATTTAAAGCCCGCCTCGCGCAGCTGGCGAGCCTCGCCCGTTACGGCAACTGCAAGCGCTTCGTAGCCTTCTTCCATAGCCATGCCTGCCACCAGCACCGCGCCGTAGCCGTAAGCGTTAGCCTTTACAACAGCAACCGTTTCCGTTTCTTTCGGCACCAAAGCGCGTATGGCACGCAGGTTATGCCTTAAAGCATCCTGATATATTTTTAAATAAGTCGTTCTCATTGGCGGTAAAACCTTCCTGGCTTCCGGTTAAAAACCGTTTTTGTTATATCTCTATAATTATAATACATTTTTTACAAAATTGCTGTATTAAATTTAAAAATTTTCGTTTTTTACACAAAATAAAAGCTGCACCGGCAGGATTACCCCTTACGGTACAGCTTATTTTTACATTACAGGCGCTTCGCCGCGGTGGCGTTTGTAGATAAATGCGGCAATGGCAAGCAGCACGCAGCCGCCCAGCACAAACAGAACGTGCAGCGGCAAAAAGGTTGCAATTACGCCGCCTACCAAAGGCCCGACCATTGAGCCGAACTGCTGCGCCGAAAACAGCATACCAAATACGCGACCGCGCTGAGTGCGTTCCGTTTTGTTTGCCAGAATGGCGCTGATTGACGGGTGGATGCCCGCAAAGAACAGCCCCACCGTAAAATTAAGCACGGCAAACAGCGTCAGCGAATCGGGCACGGACTGCAAAATCATCACAATGCCCGCACCGACGGACGAAAGCGACAGCGACAGGTAAAAGCCCCTGTTCTGCCCAAAGCGCCCCCAATACGGCGCGGTAATGGCGCTGGCAATGCCCACCAGCGAGAACACCAGCCCCGCGATAAAAATAATGTTATCCGTACCGTCATAAAGCTGCTCCACATACAGGCTGATAATCGGCTGAATCAAAAGAATTACCATCTGCACAATGCCGCTGCAAATAAGCGCCTCGCGGATGGGCGGATTTTTTAACAGCGCCGTTGCGGATTCTCCTTCAAGTTCTTCTTTGGATGCTTTGCTGCCGGGCGGTTCCGGAATGTAGAACCAGAACACCAGCGTGATGATGAACAACACCGCGCCGCCCAGATAAAACGATGTGCGCATGCCGAACGCCGACGCCAGCGCCCCGCCGATAAGCGGCCCGATGACGTTGCCGGCAGTCAGGCCGGACTGCAATATACCCAAACTCATACCCAGCTTGCCAACCGGTACCGACGACGTGGCAATGGCAAGGCACACCGACCAGAGCCCTGCGGCAAAGCCCTGCAAAACGCGCACGCCCACCATCTGCTCCGGGCTGGTTACCAAACCGCCCAAAAGGTACGACAGCGCCAAGCCCAAACCGCTGCGGATAGCCATCGGCTTTTTGCCGTGTTTATCGGCCATTTTGCCCCAGATAGGCGCCATAATGCCGCCGATTAAAAACGTAACCGAAAAAACAACGCCCGACCACATTTTTACATCGCTCTGCGGCACTCCCAGCTCGCGGATAAGGTACATCGGCAAAAAAGGTATCAGCATGGTATAGCTTGCCGACATAAAAACAACATTGGCCGTTAAAATGGCCAGAATAACTTTCCAGTTCTTCATGTTCTTTCCCCAAAAAGCAAAGCCGCCGTATTACGGCGGCCTGCGTAAAACTTAATTATTTGTTGCCGACTTCGGCTTCTACCCTTGCCAGAATAAAGCACAAATCGGATAAACGGTTCAGCGCAATCAAAGCCTGCTGGTTAACAGGTTCTTCTTCTGCCAGGCGCAGTGCGCAGCGTTCTGCCCTGCGGGTAGTGGTACGGGCAATATCAAGCGCCGCCGCGCCAAGGGTGTCGCCGGGGATAATGAAATGCCCAAGCGGCTCCAGCATCGCGTCAAACTTATCAATCGTGCTTTCCAGCATTTTTACATGTTCCTCTTTAATGTACGGTTCAGGCAGGTTCACGCTTGCAATATCGGCCATCAGCGACATCAAAAGCTGCTGGACTTTTAAAATGGTCCCCTTAACATCCTGCCTTGTTACTGTTGCGCGTGCCAGCCCCAGCGCCGAAGTAATTTCGTCC
Source organism: uncultured Phascolarctobacterium sp. (assembly GCA_949295115.1). GTDB lineage: Bacteria > Bacillota > Negativicutes > Acidaminococcales > Acidaminococcaceae > Fusicatenibacter_A. The sequence continues at coordinate 57,213 of CASFJU010000001.1, read as the reverse complement.
ACCGTGCCGTACGCTTCCACACGCAGGCTGTGCTTGGAAACACGCTCACCGGTATAAAGGCCGGTGGTGCCTTTATCGCCTGTTCTTGTATAAACCGCTGCTTTCGTCATGCTGCCGCCCTCCTTTGGGAACAATCTGTAAGTTTAATCTTAGTAAATTTCTTCGGGTTTGAAGAAGTTGTTGATTTCGCGTTTAGCGGATTCTTCGCTGTCGCTGCCGTGAACGATGTTTTCACCGATGGACAGAGCAAAGTCGCCGCGGATGGAGCCCGGTACGGATTCCAGCGGGTTGGTTGCGCCCATCAGGCCGCGTACTGCTTTGATTGCGTTTTCGCCGGAGATTACCATAGCGGCAACCGGGCCGGAGGTAATGAAATCAACCAGTTCGCCGAAGAAGGGTTTGCCTTCATGTTCAGCATAATGGAATTTAGCCTGTGCGTCGGTCATTTTAACAAGTTTCAGTGCGGAAACTTTCAGGCCGCGGCGTTCAAAACGGGAGATAATTTCACCGATAAGATTTTTTCTTACTCCGTCAGGTTTTACAAGTACGAGTGTCTGCTGCATTTAAAATCGCTCCTATTCTTCTTGGTTTAATTTTATACTAAATCGTTAAACGATTTTAGCCTTTTAAAAGCTGCTGGTACTTTTTGGCATCCAGCTTTTCAATCATGGCGGTAATAAGTTTTACCGCACCTTCATAATCATCCATATGGATGATGGACTGATGGCTGTGGATATAGCGCGTCGGGATGCTGAAGGTTAAGGTTAAAACGCCGTCGCCATGCAGATGAATGCGTCCGCCGTCGGTAGCTCCGCCTTCGGAAATGCTGATTTGCGTCGGGATTTTCAAATCTTTGGCAACCTTCGCCGCAAAATCACGCAGCGCGGTGTTGGGAATCATGCCCGCATCGTAAATGGTAATGGCAATGCCGCCACCGATTTTTGCCGGTGCAACATCGTCCGCCACGCCGGGCGTGCCGCCTGCCACGCAGGTATCAATTACAAAAGCAACATCAGGTTTCAGCAGGTTAACGCTGGTCTGTGCGCCGCGCAGGCCAACTTCTTCCTGCACCGTTGCCACGCCGTAAACGGTGTTGGGGTGCTTTTTGCCGGAAATATTATCCATAACATCCGCCATAACAGCGCAGCCGATACGGTTATCCCAGGCTTTGCCAAGTAAGGTTTTACCGTCGGCCATTACTGCCATTTCGGCATAAGGCGTAACCGGGCAGCCTTCAAAAACGCCCTGCTTGCGCGCTTCTTTTTCGTCCTCAACGCCGATGTCAATATACATATCGCGTTTCTGCACAACTTTGGTGCGTTCTTCCGGCGTTAAAATATGGGGCGGCTTGCTGCCGATAACACCAACCAGGTCGCCCTTGCTGCCGTGAACGGTAACGCGCTGGCCCAGCATAACCTGCTCCCACCAGCCGCCGAGGCAGACAAATTTCAAAAAGCCTTCTTTGGTAATATGCTTAACCATAAAGCCGATTTCGTCCATATGGCTTGCCAGCATAATTTTAGGTGCGTTTTCATCAGCTGCGGCGCTGGTAAACACCACGCTGCCCAGCTTGTCATAGCTTACTTCGGCCTTACCTGCAAGGCGTTCCTGCATAAGCTCTTTCATCGGGGCTTCAAAGCCCGATACGGCGTTGGTTTCGGAATATCTTTTCAGCCACGCCAGTTTGGTTTTCTTATCCATTATTAACGGCCTCCGTGTTTTCTCATTTCGTCAGCCTGTTCACGCAGGCGTGCCACACGGTCTTCCGTGCTGGGGTGAGTGCTGAACATCTGCTGCATGTTGCGCGCGCTGAACGGGCAGATGATGAACATGTGCGCCGTTGCGGTGGTTGCGCCAGGCATGGTGCGGCGCTGTGCGTAAGCGTCAATTTTCAAAAGCGCGTCCGCCAGTGCGTCCGGGTCGCCGCTCAGTTCGCCGCCGCCTTCGTCGGCAAGGTATTCGCGCGAGCGGGATACAGCCATTTGAATCAGTGCTGCAGCAATCGGCGCCAGAATCATAATCAAAAGCGTAACGATAAAGTTGCCGCCGTTGTTGCCTTCTTCATCCTGATGTCCGCCGCCAAGGAACATGCCCCACTGCGCAATGGTGGTAATAATACCCGCCATGGTTGCGGCAACGGTGCTGATTAAAATATCGTTGTGTTTAACGTGGCTCAGCTCGTGGCCCAAAACGCCTGCGATTTCGCGTTTGTCAAGCACGTCGTACAGTGCCGTGGTTACGGCAACGGCAGCGTGTTCGGGGTTACGGCCGGTTGCAAAAGCATTCGGCACCGGGCTGTCAATAATATATACTTTCGGCATCGGCAAATTACCGCGGCGTGCCAGATCCTGCACCATTTTATATAACGCCGGTGCGGACTGTGCGTCAACCTCGCGGGCATTGTAGTGCCTCAGCACCATTTTATCGCTGTTCCAGTAAGCAATAAAGTTCATGATTACCGAAAAGCTCAGCATCACAATCATGCCCTGCAAACCGCCGAAATAATCGCCGATAAGCACTAAAAGCACGGTCAGAGCCGTCATTAAAAAAGCTGTTTTCATAGTAGGTTGTGTCCTCCTTCATAATAAAACAAAACATTAAAAAGCATTTAAGGCAAAGCCCTATTAAATATTATATCAATTTAAAGATTGTTTTTCAAATACCGCAAGTGTTTTTAGTGTAAAACTTCTGTGACAGGCACCAGCTTCAGCCCGGAAGCCTTAACTTCGTCAATGACCTGCTCCCATGCGTTGACGGTATGTGGGCGCGCGTGGCAGATGGCAATGGCGCTGCCGTATTCATCGGCAATAGCGGCCGCCTGCCAGATTTTACCGATGATTTCGTCCTCATTGGTGCTGTTGTCAAGGAAGATGTTGTTGCGTCCGGTCGGCACGCCCATCTGCGCTGCCAGCTTGTCGCCCAGCGATTTGGCGTAGGTATTGCTGTCCACAAAGAACAGGCCGTCACGTTTCAGTTCTTTCAGTACGGCACGCATCGTGCGCTCATCACTGGTAGCCTTGCTGCCCTGATGGTTGTTCACGCCGCTGATGCCGGGCAGGCTGTTTACCATTTCGCGCGTCAGCTGCATAATGCGTTTGTCATCCATGCTGGTCAGCACGGTGCTTTTGCCTTCGCTCATCGCGGAAGCGTTCATCGGCTCCATCGGCAGGTGCAGCATGGCAACCTGACCGCCGCCGTTAATTACGTGCAGAGAATCACTGCTGAAATCACGGTACGGGATAATGGCAAAGCTAAACGGCGCGTGCAGGTTAACAAGGCGCTGTACAAGGTCAACATCATAACCACAGTCATCAATAATTACCGCCAGCCTGCCGTGATGGCTGCGTTTGGGTTTTGCCGGTTCTTCTTTTTTGATGTCCTTATCAGGCTTATCAAGGTTCAGGTTATGGTAAAAATAAACCACGTCCGTCACAAATTCTTTCGTGCCCTCACCGGCTTTGGTGCTGATGGCGATATCCAGCCTTACGGAATCCCAATCGTTGTAGGTAGTTTCTTCAAGGCGCACGCTTTCCAGCCCGCTGCCTTCAATTTTATCGCGCAGCCAGCCCGCAGCATCGCGCAGTTCCGTCCCCGCCGGGATGCCGATTGCCAGTTCGCGTTTGTTCCAGATTACTTCCGTGCCGGAAGACTGTTTTTCGCTCTGCTCGGCGCGTCCGTTATCGGTAAGCTGCCAGTTGTCGCGCGTCAGCAAAATATCGTCGACAGCTTTCTGCGCCGCCTTGGATTCCTCCAGCAGCTCAATCTGCTCCGGCGCACCGGTAATACCGCCTTCAACATCTTTTTCTGCACGCGAAGATGCGTAATATATGCCTGCTGCCACAGCGGCAATAAGCACCACTGCCAGCATAATCACTGTCAACCAGTTGGAAGATTTTTTGCTTCTTCCTCTTTTAGCCATGTTGTTCCTCCTTTATGCCCGCGGGTGCGCTTTGGCGTAAATATCGCGCAGGCGTTTGTTGGTTAAATGTGTATAAATCTGCGTCGTGGAAATATCCGAATGCCCTAAAAGTTCCTGCACGCTGCGCAGGTCGGCGCCGTTGTCCAGAAGGTGCGTAGCAAACGAATGGCGCAGAATATGCGGCGTTAAAGTTTTGGTAATGCGCGCTTCCTTGCCATATGCACGGATAATCTGCCAGAAACGCTGGCGTGTCAGCGCGTGCCCGCCCTGAGCCAGAAATACTATATCGCTCGCGCGGTCTTCATGCAAAAGTTTGGGGCGCACTTCGTCAAGATACTTCTGCAAAAAGCCAGCTGCGACAGAGCCGAGCGGAATAATGCGTTCCTTGGAGCCCTTGCCGAAAGCGATGATATACTTCATATTCAGGTTCACGCGGTCCAGCGTCAGGTTGATTAGCTCCGACACACGCATGCCTGTGGCATACAAAACCTCCAGCATCGTGCGGTCGCGCAAGCCTTCCAGCGTTGTTATATCCGGTTGGTTCAAAAGACGCAGTACTTCGTCCTCACTTAATACACGCGGCAGCCTGATGCCTTTCGTACCCGCTTCCACAACTTCTGCGGGGTTCACATCCATATAGCCTTCTGCCGTCATAAAACGGTAAAAAGATTTTACTGCCGCCAGTTTGCGGGCGATAGTCGCGGCAGCAAGGCCTTTTTCTTTCAGCCATGTCAGATAATCAGTTACCTGCTGGCGCTCCACATTTATCAGGCTGTCGGCGCTTTTAAAGCCCAGCCAGTCCACAAACAGGCTCAAATCGCGGTTGTAAGCCTGCCGCGTGTTTGTCGCAAGGCCAAGCTCAACCGTTAAATATTCCATAAAAAGCTGCATTTTTGTTGCCATAAAAATACCCTATATAAAGAAAAACAACGCCGCAGCGCCGTTTTTCTCTGCTTTATAAATTATTGCTCACGTTTTTCCGGCTGCATAATGGTGATGTTGGCTGCCGGTGAAATTGTGGAAATGGCATGTTTATAAACAAGCTGCTGCTTGCCTTCGTTTTCTATAATAACGGTAAAATTATCAAAGCCGCGTACCAGGCCCCTGATCTGGAAGCCGTTAACGAGGTAAATAATTACGCCAAGGTTTTCCTTTCTTACATGGTTCAAAAAGCTGTCCTGCAAATTCATAGCGGGTTTTGCATTGGTGTTCATTTTTATAGCCTCCAATAAAAAAACAAAGTATACTACTTTATCAATTTTACAATAAAAGTATGGTTTGAGCAAGCGGGAGTTTTTGTATTTATTATTTATATTACCGAAACAGTAAATTTTTCTTATAAACAAGTTATATAAAAACAGGCCGAACCAAAAGTTCAGCCTGTTTTTTGTTTATTTAAACAAATCTTTAATTTTGTTCAAAAAGCTTTTTTCTTCGGGGTTGATGTTGTCTTTGCTGATATCGGCAAACTTGCGCAATGCGTCTTTTTGTTTGTCGTTAAGCTTTTTAGGCACAACAACTTTGATGCGTACCAGCTGGTCGCCGCGGCTGCCTCCGCGCAGGCTGGGTATGCCTTTGCCTTTTAAGCGCAGCACCTGCCCCGGCTGGGTACCTTCGGGTATCTTCATGGTTACCTGCCCGTCCAGCGTCGGTACTTTTATCTCATCGCCCAAAGTTGCCTGTACAATGTTAATAGGCACTTCGCATAAAACAGTGTTGCCGTCGCGTTCAAAGAACTTATGCGGCTTCACATACAGGTATACGTAAAGGTCGCCGCTGGGGCCGCCGCGCATGCCTGCTTCGCCTTCGCCGCTTACGCGCAGGCGCGAACCGTCGTTAACGCCTGCCGGAATTTTAACTTTAAGCTTTTTGGTTTGGCGCACAGTGCCCTTGCCTTTACATTCGTGGCAGGGGTCGTTAATGATTTTTCCTTCGCCGTGACACCTGCTACACGGGCGTACGTTGCGCATCTGCCCGAACATGGTGTTCTGCGTAAAGCTTACCTGGCCTGTGCCGTGGCATTCGGGGCAGGTTTCCACCTTGCTGCCCGGTTCTGCGCCGCTGCCCTTACATTTCGGGCATTGCTCGTCACGCGTCAGGTTAATTTCGCGTTCTACGCCAAAGGCTGCTTCTTCAAAGGTAATTTCCAAATCAAAGCGCAAATCACTGCCGCGCTGCGGGCCTGCCTGACGGCCGCCACGGCTGCGTCCGCTGCCGCCGAAGAACATGTCAAAAATGTCCTCCATGCCGCCACCGCCGCCGAAGCCGCTGAAATCAAACCCGCCAAAACCGCCCGCGCCGCCGCCACCGGCAGCGCCCTGAAAGGCTGCATGACCGAACTGGTCATACTGGGCGCGTTTTTGTTCGTCGCTTAAAACACTGTATGCTTCAGAGCATTCTTTAAACTTTTCCGCAGCATCAGGATTATCCTTGTTGACATCAGGATGATACTGACGTGCCAGTTTACGATATGCTTTTTTTATCTCGTCTGCCGTTGCGTTTTTGGAAACGCCCAGCACGTCATAGTAATCTCTTTTTTCCAAGGTTTACACCACCTGATGATTATTTTTTGTCGTCGTCAACAACTTCGGCGTCAACTACGTCGTCGTCAGCTTTTTTAGCTTCGCCGCCTGCTGCGCCTGCGTTACCGGCTTCCGCACCTTTGGCTGCTTCAGTCTGTTTGTAAAGTTCAGCGCTCAGCTCATACAAAGGTTTGGTAAGTTCTTCGGTAGCTTTTTTAATAGCGTCAACGTCGTCGCCCTTCATGGTTTCTTTCAGGGAATCCATAGCAGTTTTAACTTTGGCAATCAAATCGTCGTGGCCTTTGCCTTCCATGTCTTTAATGGTCTTTTCGGCCTGGTAGCACAGGCTGTCGGCCTGATTGCGCACTTCAACGGTTTCTTTGCGTTTTTTATCCGCTTCGGCGTTGGCTTCGGCTTCTTTAACAAGACGGTCAACTTCGTCTTTATCAAGCGTGCCGGAAGAAGTAATGGTGATTTTCTGTTCTTTGCCGGTGCCGAGGTCTTTGGCTTTTACGTTTACGATACCGTTAGCATCGATATCGAAGGTAACTTCGATTTTAGGTACTCCGCGCGGTGCAAGAGGAATACCGGACAGTTCAAAGCGGCCGAGGGTTTTGTTGTCGGCAGCCATGTCGCGTTCGCCCTGCAGTACGTGGATATCAACGGAAGGCTGGTTATCGGAATACGTAGAGAAAATCTGGGATTTGGAAGTAGGAATCGTGGTGTTGCGGTCAATCATTCTGGTGAAGATGCCGCCTGCGGTTTCAATGCCGAGGGACAGCGGAGTTACGTCCAGAAGCAGTACGTCTTTAACTTCGCCTGCCAGTACGCCTGCCTGAATAGCAGCGCCTACTGCAACGCATTCATCAGGGTTAACGCCGCGGTGCGGTTCCTTGCCCATGAATTTTTTAATAGCTTCCTGTACGGCAGGGATACGGGTAGAGCCGCCGACGAGGATTACTTTGTTAATATCGCTTGCGCTAAGGCCTGCGTCTGCCATAGCCTGACGGGTCGGCCCCATGGTGCGTTCAACAAGGTCTGCGGTCATTTCTTCAAATTTAGCACGGGACAGGTCCATATCCAGATGTTTCGGGCCATCCGCACCTGCGGTAATAAACGGCAGGTTGATGTTGGTGGTCATAACGCCGGACAGTTCGATTTTAGCTTTTTCTGCTGCTTCGCGCAGACGCTGCATAGCCATGCGGTCAGCGCTAAGGTCGATGCCTTCGGCTTTTTTGAATTCGTCAACCATCCAGTCAATAATACGCTGGTCAAAGTCGTCGCCGCCGAGGTGGGTATCGCCGTTGGTAGCTTTAACTTCAAATACGCCGTCGCCTACATCAAGGATGGATACGTCGAAGGTGCCGCCGCCAAGGTCGTAAACCATAACGGTGTGGTCTTCGCTCTTATCAATGCCGTATGCCAGTGCTGCGGCGGTAGGTTCGTTGATGATACGCAGAACTTCAAGGCCTGCGATTTTGCCTGCGTCTTTGGTTGCCTGGCGCTGGCTGTCGGAAAAGTAAGCCGGTACGGTAATTACTGCCTGGCTTACGGTTTCGCCGAGATATTTTTCAGCGTCAGCTTTTAATTTTTGCAGAATCATTGCGGAAATTTCTTCCGGGGAATATTTTTTGTCGTCGATGGTTACACGGTAGTCAGTGCCCATGTGGCGTTTAATGGAGCTGATGGTTCTGTCTGGGTTGGAAACAGCCTGGCGTTTTGCCAGCTGGCCTACAAGGCGTTCGCCGTTTTTGGAGAAACCAACAACGGACGGGGTCAGCCTGCTGCCTTCCTGATTTGTGATGACGGTCGGTTCGCCGCCTTCCATAACAGCTACTACGGAATTCGTAGTACCTAAGTCAATACCAATTACTTTAGACATTTTATTTTCCTCCTCAATTTTTACACTTTATAAGGTCTGCAGCTTAATCGTTGCTTATTACTTTAACCTTGCTGTGGCGGATGATTTTGTTGCGCAGCTTGTAGCCTTTTTCAAAGACCTGCTCAATGCTTTCATCCTCCATATCCGGGTTCTGCCCGCGCATTACCGCTTCGTGCAGTTCCGGGTTAAATTTTTGCCCCTCTGCGGGGATTTCTTCAACCTCCAGCTCTTTAAAGGCCTGCTCGAACTGGCGGCGGATTTTTTCCATGCCGGTTACGATAGCGGCCATATCGCCGGTGGTTTTAACGCTTTGCTCTGCTCTTTCAAAGTTATCAAGCACTTTTAAAAACTTGCCGACAACTTCTGCCGTAACAAAGGTTGAAAGTTGTTCGCGCTCGGCGGCGTTGCGCCTGCGGAAATTTTCAAAATCGGCCTGCAAACGCAACAGCTGTTTTTGCAGTTCTTCGATTTTTACATCTTTTTCATCTTTCTGCGATTCTTCGGCTTTTGCTTCTTCCGCCTGTGTGTTCTGGGCTTCGGCTTCTGCTGCGCCTTCCGCCGCTTTTGCCGCTTCGGTCTGTTCAGCTTCGGTATCGGGGTTTTGGGTAGCTTTAATGTCTTCTGCCTGCATCTTTACCCTCCTTAATTATTTAAAATCGTTTTCAGATATTTATGAAGATAATCCATAACGGCAATTACCTTGCCGTACTGCATGCGCGTCGGCCCCAGCACCGCCATTGTACCGACTATTTTGCCGTTTAAGCGGTAGGTTGCCTGCACCATGCTGCAATCCTGAATGCCTTCAAATTTGTTTTCGCTGCCAATCGTTATGCGCAGCCCATCGCCTTCTTCGCCGGATTTTAAAATGTTGCGCACAACCTTTTCTTCTTCCAGCACGCCTAAAAGGTTTTTAACCTTTTCCATATCTCGGAATTCCGGCTGGCTTAAAAGCTGCCTTGTGCCGCCCATAAAAAAAGTTTCCTTTTCGGGACGCGTCATGCGGCGCAAAACGTGCAGAAGCGAAGAATGCAGCAGGCGGTCATCCTTAACCGCTGACTGCACTGCCTCCAGCAGGTCCTTATCAATATCGGTAACGGCCTTGCCTTCCAGCATCCGCGTAATGCGGCCTGCCATATATTCCAGCTCTTTAACGCTCATGCCGGCAGGTATTTCCACCACGCAGTTGTTTACATTGCCGTCGTCGGTGACGATGCACAAAATAGCGTGGTTGCTGTCCAGCGGCAAAAACTTCAAGTAGCAGAAACGGCTGACCGAATGCTGGTTGGCCAGCACCATCGACACGTTATGCGTCATCTGCGAGAGGATTTTGGCAGTGGAAAGGAAGATATCGTCGATACTGCGCTGCTGTTCATGGTACAGCGTGTTGATTAAGGTGCGGTCGTTATCGTCCAGCGTATCAGGCTCGATCATCGAATCGACATAAAACCTGTACGCCTGCGCCGAAGGCACGCGGCCTGCCGAAGTGTGAGGCTGTTCGAGATATCCCAAAAGCTCCAGGTCGCTCATTTCGTTGCGGATTGTTGCCGGGCTTAAACCCAAATCATGTTTGCGCGCAATGGTGCGCGAGCCTACCGGCTCCGCCGTCGAAATGTAATCTTCTATAATGATTTGCAGAATTTTCTTCTTTCTTTCGTTTAACATATCCCCACCTCCGAAGGGATTGTTAGCACTCATTATTGTAGAGTGCTAACATCTTGATATTAGAATAGCACTGCCTATGGAGATTGTCAACAAGTTTTTATATATTTTTTTAATAAAATTTAATCCGTCACAAAGATTTCAAAAATTTGATTGCCCACTTCCATGCCTGCTTCCGTCAGGCTGATGTTGTGCCCGTCCTCATCAAAATTTATCAGCCCCCGTGCGATAAAAGATGCAAGCTCCGCGCCGTATTTTTGCCGTACATCCACGCCGAAGCGTTCTTTTGCTTCCAATAAATTGACACCACTTTTTTTGCGCAGACCCATAAACATAAATTCTTCAAACTGCACGGCTGGCGTAAGCTGTTCAACATCGTAAAGCGGTTTGCCGTTTGTAATTCCTTCTATATAATTGGGCACGGCTGGCGTGCCTGTAAAACGCGCGCTGCCGTTAAAGCCGCAAGCGCCTGCGCCGAACGCCGCATAAGGGTAGTAATGCCAGTACACTAAATTGTGTTTACTGTATGCGCCGCTGCTGGCGTAGTTGGATATTTCGTACCGCTCAAAGCCCTGCGCTTTTAAAAACGCCTGCACAAATTCGTACATATCGGCAGCTTCGTCCTCATCCGGCAAAATTATTTTGCCTGCATCCACCAGCTTTTGCAACGGCGTGCCGTCCTCCACAATCAGGCCGTACACGGAAAGATGCTCAATGCCTGTCGCCGCAAGATGCTGCAAGGTATTTTTAAGGCTTGCCATGCTCTGCCCAGGCAAGCCGTAAATAACATCGGCGTTAATGCGCGCAAAACCGGCCTGTTGGGCAAGGTTAATGGCTTCCAATGCCTCTGCCGCATTATGCACACGGCCAATCGCACGCAGCTCATCATCATTTAAGCTCTGCACGCCAAAGCTGATGCGGTCAAAGCCCATCTGCCGCAGCGCTTTTAATTTTGTCAAATCAACAGTGCCGGGGTTAGCTTCGATGCTTGCCTCGCGCGGCTGTTGCCAGTAACCGTATTGCTTTAACGCATTTACAATCTGTTCAATGCAATCGACCGGCAAAAGGCTGGGCGTGCCGCCGCCCAAATAAATGCTGGCATTGGCGTTTACCGGCAAATCTTTACTGCGCCCGGCAATCTCACGGTAGACGGCAGCGGCATACTCCTCCATTACGTCCGCGCCAAAACCGGCATAAGAATTAAAATCGCAATACAAGCACTTTTGCCTACAAAACGGTATATGCACATAAACGCCCTGTATTTGTTTGTATGGTTGTAAAATTGTTGATTGCATAGCGTTACCTTTTTGTAAATTTGACTATAAGCGTAAAAAATCCAAAGGCTTGTGCTATAAGGCAACTAACAAAAACTGCGGCGGCAAAATTTAAGGCTGTAATCCCCGTGAGTCCGGCGCACAGCCCGTACGGAATCGGAGGAGCCGCAGCATTTTTGAGTTGCCGCAATAGTATAAACCTTTGGATTTCGGTCATTTTTACTTATTTATTTTAACAATCTTTATTACAAAAAACAATACCGCCCCTGCATAGTGCAGAGACGGTATTAAAAGTTACTCAAGCATTATTTAAAATAATTTACGCCGCTGATGAAGATTTTCTGGTCTTTGTTGCCGCTGATGTTTTTGAACAGACCGGGCACAAAACGTTCGGTATGACCCATTTTGCCGAGGATTCTGCCGTCGGGGCTGGTAATGCCTTCGATAGCGTACAGCGAACCATTCGGGTTATGCGGCATTGCCATGGTCGGTTTGCCGTTTTCGTCAACGTACTGCGTTGCCACCTGTCCATTGGCAAACAGTTCTTTAATCGTTGCTTCCGGCGCATAGAAGCGTCCTTCGCCGTGGGATACTGCAACGGAATGGATTTCGCCCGGTTCAACGGCGCTGAACCACGGGGATTTATTGGAAACAATGCGCGTGCTGACAATCTGCGATACGTGGCGGCCGATGTTGTTGAAGGTAAGCGTTGGGCTTTCTGCCGTCATGTCGCGAATTTCGCCGTAAGGCACAAGGCCGAGTTTAACCAGAGCCTGGAAGCCGTTGCAGATACCGAGCATCAAACCGTCTCGGTCGTTTAACAAGCGTTCAATAGCTTCTTTAATGCGCGGGTTGCGCAGCATGGTGGCAATAAATTTGCCGCTGCCGTCCGGTTCGTCGCCGGCGCTGAAGCCGCCCGGAAGCATTACAATCTGCGCGTTGTCAATCATTTTTACCATCGCCGCTACGGATTCTTCTACCGCCTGCGGGGTAAGGTTGCGTACGATAAAGGTTTCGGCAACCGCTCCTGCGTCCTCAAATGCGCGGGCGCTGTCGTATTCGCAGTTGATGCCCGGGAATACCGGAATGAATACGCGCGGTTTGGCAATTGTAACCGGCGCGGTCAAAGGCAACTCTTCCTTATAAAGCGGCAGGTCGATGTCTTTTTCATCTTTATCCGTAGTTTTGGACGGGAAGATACCTTCCAGCGGAGCGCTGTATGCTTTAAGCGCAGCCGCAATTTCGATAACGTCGTCATTGATAGCGATAACCGGTTTTTCCGCGGTATGGCCAAGCAGCATGTAGTCCAAACCGTCGAACAGTTCTTCCGGTTCAACGCCTGCCGCAAGTTCCAGCACAAGTCCGCCCGGCTGCAAAGTAAACAGTCCGTCGGTATCGTTGTAAGGTTTAATAAATTCAAAGCCAAGGTTGTTGCCAAGGCACATGGTTGTAATAAGCGCTGCAATGCCGCCTTCTTTTACGGCAGCGGCGGCGCTGATTTTTCCTGCCAGCATTGCATTATGCACTGAAGTAAGGTTCTGTTTCAGCACGCCAAAATCAGGCACTTCGCTGTTGTCGCGCGGGCAGGAAAGGAACACTACCTTGCTGCCAGCCTGTTTGAATTCTGCCGATACGGCTTTGTCGCCGTCGATAACATCAACCGCAAAGGAGACCAGCGTCGGCGGAACGGTTTTATCCATAAAGGTGCCGCTCATGCTGTCCTTACCACCGATTGCAGGCAGTTCCAAAGCGTCCAGCGCGGTAAATGCGCCAAGCAGTGCGGCAAACGGCTGCCCCCAAAGTTCGGTGTTATGCAGTTTGGGGAAGTATTCCTGACAGGTCAGGCGCAGTTTGGACGGGTCAGCGCCCAAAGCAACGGCACGGGTTACGGATTCCACAACAGCGTACATTGCGCCGTGGAACGGGCTCCAGCAGGCAACGTCCGGATTATAACCGCAAGCCATTACGGAAGCTGCCGTTGTTTTGCCGTGCAGTACGGGCAGACGTCCAACCATACCTTCGGACGGAGTAAGCTGTTTTTTGCCACCAAACGGCATCAGCACGGTACCACGGCCGATGGTGCTGTCAAAGCGTTCACTCAAACCTTTCTGGCTGCAAACATTCAAACGTCCAAGGTTTGCCAGCCATGCGTCTTTCAGTTCTTTGCCTGCAACCTCTGCCGGGATTTTATCAAATACGCATTCGCCGGTGGTTTCCAGAACTTTAACATCGGCATGCTGTGCCACGCCGTTGGTGTTCAAAAAGTCGCGGGAAAGGTCAACAATCTTATCGCCGCGCCAGAACATTACAAGACGCCTGCTGTCGGTAACTTCACCGATAACGGTTGCTTCAAGGTTTTCCTCATCGGCGAAAGCCACAAATTTTTTAATATCCGCCGGGGCTATGACAAGAGCCATACGTTCCTGCGATTCGGAAATTGCAAGCTCGGTGCCGTCAAGGCCTTCGTATTTTTTCGGTACTTTATCAAGGTCGATAACCATGCCGTCGGCCAGTTCGCCGTTAGCAACGGATACGCCGCCTGCGCCGTAGTCGTTGCAGCGTTTAATCATCGGCGTTACTTCCGGATTGCGGAACAGGCGCTGGATTTTGCGTTCGGTCGGCGGGTTGCCTTTCTGTACTTCCGCGCCGCAGCTTGCCAGCGAATCAACGGTATGTTCCTTGGAAGAACCGGTTGCGCCGCCGCAGCCGTCACGGCCGGTTCTGCCGCCGAGCAGTACCAGAAGGTCGCCCGGTTCAGGAGTTTCGCGTTTAACAAGGTTACGCGGCACAGCGCCTACAACAGCGCCGACTTCCATACGTTTTGCTACAAATTTATCGTGGTAGTATTCCTGTACATGGCCGGTTGCAAGGCCGATCTGGTTGCCGTAAGAGCTGTAGCCTGCTGCCGCGCCGATAGTAATTTTGCGCTGCGGCAGTTTGCCGGGCAGAGTGTCTTCAACAGGTACGCGCGGGTCGGCAGCGCCGGTTACGCGCATAGCCTGATATACATAGGCACGGCCGGAAAGCGGGTCGCGGATTGCGCCGCCAAGGCAGGTAGCAGCACCGCCGAACGGTTCGATTTCCGTCGGGTGGTTATGGGTTTCGTTTTTGAACAGCAGCAGCCATTCTTCGGTTTTGCCGTCAACTTCAATCGGCACAACAATAGTGCAGGCGTTAATTTCTTCCGATTCGTCCAAATCGTTCAGTTTTCCTTCGGCACGCAGTTTTTTCATGCCAATAACGGCGATATCCATCAAAGTTACAGGGCGTTTGGTATCCGCACCGTAAACTTCGTCGCGCGCAGCCATGTATTTATCCAGCGCAGCCTGCACCGGCTGGTTATAAAGGCCGGGCTCAATTTCAACATCCTCAATCTGCGTCATAAAAGTGGTATGGCGGCAGTGGTCGGACCAGTAAGTATCCAGAACCTTAATTTCGGTAATGGTCGGTTCGCGGTGTTCTTCGTTAAAATATTTCTGGCACCACAGCAGGTCGTCCAAACTCATGGCCAGTCCGTTTTCCACGCGGTAGGCTTCCATTTCGTCTTTGGTAAAGGTCAAAAAGCCCTCTACGGATTTAATTTTCTGAGGCTCCTCGCAGCTTTGCACAAGGGTTGCTGGTTTTTCCCACGCGGCTTCGCGCGCTTCAATCGGGTTGATGCAGTAAGCCTTGATTTTGGCAAACTCCTCGTCGCTGATTGTGCCGGACAAAATATAAACCTTGGCGGAAGATACCAGCGGACGCTCCTTCTGGGTAATCAGCTGAATGCACTGCGCGGCAAAGTCTTCCCTCTGGTTGTACTGGCCGGGCAAAAATTCCACGGCAAAAGCGCGGCAGCCTACCGGTACTTCCAGTTCTTCGGTAACGGTGTCAACCGGGGGTTCGCTTAAAACCAAGCCTTTGGCTGCGGCAAACTCCTCATCGGTTACGCCCATCACATCGTAACGGTTCAGCACGCGGATGCCGGTTAAGCCTTTCATGCCGAGGTTGGTCCGCAAATCGGCAAGCATGCCCCTTGCTTCAACGGCAAAAGCTTCTTTTTTCTCTACAAAAATGCGTCTGATTTTGTCCATTAAATCAGCCTCCCTGCTTTATTTTCAATAATACTCGTTGATGTAGTTGCGGCATTTAGCAAACAATGCCTGCATAAAACCGCTTTTACGCGGATTAAGAACTTTTATTTTACCGGCGCGCACCAGCTCGTCAAAGCTGAACGTGCCGAAACATAACTGCGTAAGGGCCGCCGCGTCCATAACGATTTCTTCGTCATCAACAGTGCTGGCGTGTGTCAAAACGCCGCCCGATGCTTTAATTTTCAAAAGCCCGTTGTTCAGCGGCAAAAATTTATCGGTAATTAAAAGCGTGGCTTCGCCTTCCAAACCCTGCGGCACGGGCAAAAGCTCCAGCGCCTTGCGGATATTAATGCAGCGCGCCATCATAAAAGGCTTAATGCTGCCGCAGTAATCGGCACCAGCAAAATCAAGATGCGCCAGATTATCAGCTTCCGCCAGCCATTCAAAGGACTGTGCATCGCTTAAATGTCCTGCGGCATAATGCAAAAGCGCGTTCTGCGCTTCACAGTTCAGCGTCAGCATTTCCGGCACTTTAAATGTACCACCGCTGATAGCGTACAGCATATAACCAACAGGCTCATCATTCTGCAAAGCAGCTGCCAGCATAACCTTTTCGGCTTTGTAGCCGTTTAAAAGTTCCTGCCATTTGGCTTTGCTGCGCACCGCCATGCCGTTAAGGCTCTGCCCGCAGGCAGTGTAAATTTTGGCAACTGCGTCCAATCCTTCAGTTATATCAGCGTAACGCACAAGTTTTACATTCTGCACCGGCGGCAGGCTTTTCAGTTCCGTCAGCGGCAACTTGTAAAAATGGCGGTAATAGCAGTAGCTGAAACCGTACGGCGTGTAAATTACAGGGTTGATAGGCATAAGCAGTGCAAACGCCGCTCCCTGCGCACGCAAAACCGTAAAGGCAGTTTCCAGCATCGGCCTTGTCAAATGCTGCCCGCGGTATTCCGGCGCCGTTGCCACGCCCACAATGTATGGCAGGCGCACCTCGCTGCCGCGCAGCGTTATGGCATACGGGTTAAGGTGCAGCATGCAGGCCAGATTATCGCCGTCAAACCCGCCGATAATACTGTTCTGCTTCAAACAATATTCGCTGAAATACCATTCGTAAAACGGGTCGCCCTTTTTTTCAAAGCAGTAATCCCACAAATCCGCCGCCTGCGGCAGCAGTTTTGCGTTTAACATTCTGAAATCCATACAGACCTCTTATTTAAAAACAGTAGAATATTTTTTAACCATAAATTCCGGCTTGTACGATTCCTTCGCCATGCGCAGGCCTTCGATACCCATATCTTCCTCGCGGTTAAGATAGGTTACATCGCCCCAGGCGTTTTTGGCAAAATCGCGGTTGATAACCGAATACAGCCCGCGGATTTCCGGGTTCGCCTTTTCCACGTGCAGCACTGCGGTATTATCGTTAATTTTCTCGCCAAAGCTAAAGGCTTCCACCTTGCCGCCTATGCGGATAACGCCGCCGCGCAGTTTCAGCGCTTCAAAATTGTTCAATGCTTCGTGGATAGCGCATTTTTCGCACACCAGCGAAGGGTCGTCGCCCATGCGGCGCTCGCACCACATATCGCCGAAGGCTATGCACTCGTCGATATTGCTTCTGCTCATTTCCTCATAAACATAATCCGGGTACTCTTTTACAAAAGCATTGCAGTGGTTCTTTTTGCCGTGGTATTTACGCCCCGCCAAAGTTGCCAGGTTCTGCTGCAAATAAACATAATCCCAGTTGTCGCGGTCGTCGGTAATTTCCAAATCGGGGAAGGCTTTTAACAAGCGTTCCTTACCGTCTTCGTAAATACCGTGAATTTCAAACGGCTTGCCGCCGTTGTATTCCTTAATTTCCTGCATCAGTTTGGGCAGGTCTTCATCCTTGCCGCCAAAAGGCTGCAAAAAAAAGTCAACGTCGTTGCGCTTAACCTTGATAACCAAAAAATCATGCGCAACGGTCCAGAAAATATCGTAACAGGTCTGCCACATAAACAAATTGCCGAAAGCACATTCCGAACCGTGATAATACGGGCGCGACATGTAGCTTTCAAACAACGCCTTATCGGTGACAGCAATTTCTTTGAGTTCTAAAATAAAATGACCCCCAATTTTGTTCTTATTAAAATATTATACCATACTGCGGGTAACTTTCCCAAAGTTTCTGTCACATTATTTATAAAATTTGCATAAAAAACAAAAACCTGCCGCAAAAACGGCAGGCGTTGTTATTAAATTAAGCGCGGTGATGCGCGTTGAAGCAGTCGCGGCAGTAAACCGGACGGTCTTCGGACGGTTTGAACGGAACTTCGGTTTCTTTACCGCATTCAGCGCAAACTGCCGGATACATCTGGCGGGCCGGACGGTCGCTTACAATGCCAAGACGCTGTTTGCGTGCCTGACGGCAGGCAGGGCAGCGGCCCGGTTCGTTGGTGAAGCCTTTGGATTCATAAAATTCCTGTTCGGAAGCGGAAAAAACAAATTCCTTGCCGCATTCCTTGCATACTAAAGTTTTGTCTTCTTTCATTGTTATCAGCTCCTTACATTAATCATACCCCATGAGGACTTCATAGATTTGCCACGGCTTCGATATAAATGCAAGAAGCATCAAAGAAGATATGAACCCTTTATGAACCAACAGAGATATACTGATTTAAGTATATCTTTTTAAAGTACAAATGTCAATATATCATGGCTGTTTTTAACATTTGTCAGCCAAAATTTAACGTAAATAATAGGTTGCGTTGGTGTTTTCCAGCACTGTCGTGAACCCACGCCATTTTGCAAGCGTCGACGTGCTGCAATTACCTACGCTGAAATTCCAGATATTATTCAAATCAACGCCTAAAAACAGGCACAGCAAAACGCGGATAATGCCGCCATGCGACACAATGGCAATATCTTTGTCATCCATCTCCGCCAGGCAGCGTTTAAAAAACGGCTCCACGCGCGCGGCAACGGCGGTAAAATTTTCGCCGCCGGGCACATGGCACAGCGCCGGATTTTTAAAGAAAGCATCAATTTCGCCCGGCCATTTGGCGTTGATTTCGTCAAAGGTCATGCCCTCCCATTCACCGAAGGCAATTTCCTTGATATCGTCAACCGTTTCAACCGCAAGCCCGTGCGTCTGCGCTACCGGTTCAGCCGTCTGGCGTGCGCGCAAAAGGCTGCTGCAATAAATTTTATCAAGCTTGATGTCCTTAAAATGCTCTGCCAGAAGCTGCGCCTGCGCCTTGCCTTTGGCATTCAGTTCAATATCCGTCTGCCCCTGAAAGCGGTAGCTTTTGTTGGAATCCGTTTCGCCGTGGCGGATTAAATACAGCCTGCCCATTACTTCGCCCCCTGTTTACCCTTCAATTCCTCAGCATGCGAAAATTCTTTTACTTCAACATGTACGCCTGCTTCGGCAAAGGTTTCCATTTCCTTGTAGGCTTTAATCCCTGCGTCAAGCAGGCTCAACGCCAGCACAGCGCCCTCGCCGCGGCAGATTTTTATATCCAGCCTCAGCGGTGCTGTAAGCCCGATATTTTTTAACAAATCTTCCATGCCCTGCTCTGCCGATACATGCCCAGCAAACAGATAATCCTTCGCCACCGCATTATACTTAACCGCAGCCATTGCCGCAAGCACGGTAGCAGCACCGTCCAGCATTACCGGCACTTTAAGCGCCGCTGCCTGCAAAATACCGCCTGCCATAGCGGCGATAGCCATACTGCCAAGCTGCTGCAAAAATTCGTAGCCGTCAGCGTCATTATTCAGCTTATATTCCGGCACGGCGTCCGCACAACCGAAAGCCAGAACCAGCTGACCGTTTTGCATGCTTGCCGCTTCCTTAACCAAAAGCGCGCCCTCCAGCAAAGCTTCTTCAATGCTTTCCGCCGTTACCAGAAAGGTCTGCGCGTTTATCCCGGCGTTAGCCGCCAGCACGCTTGCCTGTTTGCCGCCTTGCATATAAGCTGCCGCCTGCGCCGGGTTAGCAGTCCACACCAGCAGCGTTTTTTGCGGGTAGTTTACGTCGTTTTTATCGGCACTGCCGTAAATTGCCGCATAGCGCGTCGCCATTTCTTCCAGCTTCGCCAGCGAACCGACCGGTTTGATTAAATTATCAAAACGCTCCTGCGCTTTGGCAATTAAGTTTCTATCGGCAGGCAGCACATTGGCCGCCAAAACATCTATCTCCATTCTGCACCATCCTTAAAACAAACTAAATATGCTGTGGTAAGTATAAAAGCCAAGCACTAAAAAGCGTCCGCCAATTATTACCATAATTAAGTACAGCACATTGCCGCACTCTGTTAAAGCGCCGTAAGTGTCGCCCGTCAGCCCGCCAAGCTGCCCCTGCAAAAATTTGCCAAAGCCAAACACCAGCACAAAGGTTACCGCCATCACCGCAAGGTACTGCAAACCGCACAGCGCCGTTATGCCAATGCCCAGCGCCAGCGCGATGACAGTGTAAACAGGTTTGGCGTACATTTTAAACATGTGCCCGATGCCGGTTTTACGCGCGTATGGGAAGTTGACGATAAAAATTACCATAAAAGTGCGCGTCGCCACGCTCATGGCAATAAGTGCTGCCGTCAGCTCCTGCGGCATGATGGAAACATACGCCGCCACCTTTAATAAAATTAAGGTAACAACTGCCAGCACAGCGTTAGAACCAACGTGGCTATCCTTCATAATTTCCAGCATGCGCTCACGGTTGCGCGCCGAAAAAACACCGTCGGCGGTATCCATAAAACCGTCGTACATCAGCCCGCCGGTAATGATGATTTCCGCAAGGATTAAAAGCGCCGCCCGCATAAAATCGGGCACTGCAAGCCATACCAAACCGTAATTGACTGCGCCCAGAAACGCGCCGATAACCAGCCCGACCAGCGGAAAATACGGTACGCTGCGCGAAAAATCCTCGTCACGCCAGTCCGTGCGGTGGCTGAAACGGATGCGCGTTAAAAATTCCAGGCAGGTAATAAAATCACGCATTTGTGCCACCCGCCGTCATTTTTTTGTATAAATCAAGCGCCTGCTGCAAAATTACAATCGCAAGGGAAGCGCCCGTGCCTTCGCCAAGGCGCATGCCCGCATCGACAATCGGTTTCAAATTCAAAATTTCCAGCATTTTGGCGTGCGAAATTTCCGCCGATAAATGCGAGCAGAACATATAATCGGCGCAGGCAGGTTCAATGCCGTAAGCCAAAAGTGCCGCTGCCGTTGCGTTTACGCCGTCAACCATTGTCGGCACACGGCGGCGCGCACCGGCGATAATCATACCGGCAAGGCCTGCGTGGTCATAACCGCCCACCTTGCACAAAATATCCATAGCGTCACCCAATTTAGGTTTGTTAAACGCCAAACCGTCAGCTACAACCTGGCGTTTTACCTTCATGCGCTCATCGTTAATGCCCGTGCCGCGTCCAACAGTAAGCTCCGGCGGCAGGCCGGTAAACGCCGATACAATAGCTGCGGTGCTTGTGGTGTTGCCAATGCCCATTTCCGCCGTTACCAGCATGTTGTAGCCATTATCAATGCACTCATCGGCAACCTTCATGCCACGCTGCAAGGCTTCTTCCGCCTGCTCGCGTGTCATGGCAGGCCCTTGGGTAAAATCTTCCGTGCCCCAGGCAACCTTTTCGTTGCGCACCTTGGGCAGGTGGCTTAAATCAAAAGTCGTGCCTATATCAACAACAAAAACATCCGCACCGGCGTGGCGCGCCATTACGTTAGCACCCGCTGTACCGCGCATATAGCCGTTAATCATCTGCATGGTTACTTCCTGCGGGTAAGCGCTGACGCCATATTTGGCAATGCCGTGGTCACCGCACATCAAAAGCATGGCGGGTTTCAGTTTGCCGTCAAAATCCGGCGCGCCGCAAATTGCCGCGTAACGCTCAACCATTCTTTCAACCTTGCCAAGCTGTCCCGGCACTTCGTCCAGCGCCAGCCAGTTTTTATGTACAATCTCTGCCGCCTCCGTGTTCAGCGGCGGAACTGTAATCTCCTGCATCAATTTTCCTCCTCAAACTTAAAAGCAAGCTTCTTTACATCGACTGCCTGTCCGGCAACGCAGTAAAACACGCTGTCCGCAGCTTCCGCCACCTGCTGGTTCACCCAACCAGCAATATCGCGGTATTCGCGCGCCATAGCGTTCTCCGGCACAATGCCCGCACCAACTTCGTTTGTAACAAACACCACCGGCACGTCACCTGCGCGTGCTGCGTCCAAAAGTTTGGCAATATCTGCCTTTACAACCTGCGCCTTTTCTTCCGTCGTGCCCTGCGGCGCGTTCTTGCCGTACAGCAAATTGCTCATGTACAGCGTCAGGCAGTCAAACAAAACTGCATCTGCCCGCTGCACTGCCTCGTTCATCACCTCATGCGCGTTGTAGGGGGCTTCAAAATTTATCCAGCGCGTCTGGGGGCGGCGCGCCTGATGCAAGCGTACACGTTCAGCCATTTCGTCGTCCAAAATCTCGGCGGTAGCAATATAAGCGCATTTAGCGCCGTAATGCAGCACATATTTTTCGGCAAATTCGCTTTTGCCGCTGCGTGCCCCGCCCGTAACCAAAACAAGTTTACCCGGCATCTCAAAACTCCTTTCTATAAACAAAAAATCCCCTTTAAACAAAGAGGATTACACTTTTACCAATATGCAAGCACCCACCTATCCCCCGTAGGCAATAGCACTCGTAACAGGCAGGTCTCCTGGCTCAGGTTCATCGCCGCGCTGCGCCTTCCCAAAGCATTGCTTCAGTGACATCTTGCAGACGGCTCGCCATTACAGTAGCGGGACTGCGCCGGATTCGCACCGGCTTCCCTATTAAGCTCGCGTGGTTAACCGCATCACCTGTTGATTTTTTCCAAAGCTATATATTCTCTGCGTTTGGCAAAAATCCTGCTTACGCAGATAAAAATTTAGCGGCAGCATTACGCCACCGCGTGATGTTATTTTAAGCTGTTTTTGTAGTCTTCAAGGAACTGTGCAAGGCCTTTGTCTGTCAAAGGATGCAGCAGCATTTCTTTTAAAACTTTGGTCGGGATAGTCGCAATATCCGCACCGGCGAGCATTACCTTTTCCACATGTTCCATGTTGCGGATACTGGCTGCAATAATCTGCGTATCCAGATTGTACTGGCGGAAAACCTTAACCATTTTTTCAACCAGCTCTGCGCCGTTCTCGCCGATATCGTCCAGACGGCCGATGAACGGGCTGACGTAAGTTGCACCGGCACGCGCAGCCATAAGCGCCTGCGGCAGGCTGAACACCAGCGTTACATTGGTTTTAATGCCCTCTTTACTCAAAATTTTAACGGCTTTCAGGCCTTCGGCAATGCACGGAATTTTAACGACAACCTTGTCGGAAATTTTCATCAGCTTGCGCGCTTCGGCAACCATGCCCTCGCAATCGGTGCTGATAACTTCGGCACTGACAGGGCCGTCAACCAGACCGCAAATTTCAGGGATAACCTCCGCCTGCATCCTGCCGGTTTTGGCTATCAGGCTCGGGTTAGTGGTAACGCCGTACACAACGCCCAGCGCCGCCATTTCTGCAATTTCCGCTACGTTAGCGGTATCCATAAAAATCTTCACAACTCATACCTCTTTCATATTTTGGTTTTTGTTAATAAATTTAGTAACGCAAGCTGTCACTAATTGGCGCTCACTTAAAATAGTACCGTCTGGTCGCTGTCCGGAGGCAGAAAAACATCCCGCCCGCGGCCTTTGCGGTTTTTGTTATTTACCCACGTACCGCATTTAGGGCACTGCATCTCCGCCGCAGGCAAAGCCCACGCCAGCTGCCTGCCGCATTTAGGGCAAACAAAAAGCACCTGCATATTTTCGCCGGGCTGGTATTTTTTCATTCTCCGTCAACTCCTTTGCGGCCTTTCCAATCTATTATACACTATCGCGGCGCTTTTTTGCAGATTTTGTTGCAAGTTTTATGGACAAACCGCGTAAAATTTTATATGCTATTATTAAATAAAGTTTAAGTGAGGTTACATTATGGCACTGCAAAAAGAATTTGAAGCGCTCGGCTGCTGGAGCGCACCGACCGAAGAAGAACACATCAGCGTTTACGGGCTGGATTTTGATAACTGCTACATTATTTTTACCGACATTGACGGCAAAACGCCGTTGGACGCCAACGCCCCAATTGTCGCCGCCTGCTATGACAACCGCGACGCCTTTTTATGGGGCAAGGAACTGCAAAACTTCGCCGCCCTGCAATCCCTCCGCGCTGCCAACGCAGACGACAACGACTTTATAGCTGCCGTTGAAAACTATACTTTGCCGAAGGAATGAAGGGTTAACAACGACATAAAAAACAAATAAAAACAAGAATAACCTGCTGACAGTCAACTCAAAATTTAATACAATAAATTTAGCATAATAACAGTCAAAACACTTATTCACTTCGTTCAGGGCGTGTTTTGACTGTTATTTTTATGGAATATTGCAATTTTTGAATGTTTCCTGTCAGCAGGTTATTCTTGTTTTTCAGCACTAACTACAATCGCTTTACAGCAACCATGCCGGTATATACCACAAATCAGGTGCCGCAGGCAAAAGGTCATCGGCAAAACAAATTATGCTGCCCTCACCAATTTCTATGTTGGCATCATTCTTTACCGGCTCAATAATCGCAAATGTTTTTACCGCCTTTTGCGGATGCCCGCTTTTCTTTATCGCCAGCGGATACGCCGTACCATTTTCATAAATGATAAGTTCCAGTTCCTTACCATTAAAATTACGCAGGTAATACAATGGCGGCACTATGCCTTTATTGGCATAGCTTTTATAGATTTCAGCCACAACCCACGTTTCAAAAAATTCGCCGCTCATTGCGCCCATTTCCAAAGCTTCCGCATTGTTCCAACGCGTCAAATACGCTGCAAGACCGGTATCAAAAAAGTACAGTTTCGGCGCTTTTACAATATACTTTGCCCCCGGCGGCATAAACGGCTGCAACAAATAAATAATACCCGCCGCTTCCAAAGTCTTAACCCATTGCTTTGCTGTCGGCGCGCTTACTTCTGCCGCTTTGGCAAGCTCGGCGTAATTTATCATTTTGCCGGTCTGCCCCGCAGCAGCGCATAAAAAGCGGAAGAATACCATTTCATCATTTATCTGCAAAAGCTTCATTACATCGCGCTGCAAAAAGGTTTGCACATAACTTGCGTAATAACTCTGCCAGTCCTGCTCTCCGCCGTTATGCAACGCAGGCATGCTGCCCTGCCAGATAAGCTTGTAAATTTCTTTCAGGCTATGTTTTTCAGCATTATTCAAACGGCGCAAAAGCTGCTCTGATGTCGGTAAAAACGGCACAGTATAATTGCTGCCGTTAATCTCTCCCACAGTTAAGCCCTGCAAATCAATAATGCCTACACGCCCGGCAAGGCTTTCCGTTACACCCTGCATCAGCGGCAATCGCTGCGAACCTGTCAACCAGATATCGCCGTTTTTCGCTTCCGTATCAGCATATATTTTAATGTAGCTTAACAGCTGCGGCGCGTATTGAATTTCATCAATCAACAGCGGAGGCGTATACCGCTGCAAAAACAGCGCCGGATCGCTTAACGCCAAACTGCGCACCGCCAAATCATCCAGCGTAACATAAGTGCGCCCGCTGCCCTGCGCCAAATGCTTAAGCAGCGTAGTCTTGCCAACCTGCCGCGCACCCGTCAAAAGCAGCACTTTAAACTGCGCCGATATTCTCTTTACCGTTTCTTCAATATTGCGTGTAATGTACATATAAACCTCAGAAGTTTAAATTTGACACCTTATATGACACCATTTATAATATAAGTGGAGGTATAAAATGTCACAATGGGAAAAACTTTTACAAAAAATTCTATCGTTATCTAACGATATACGTTTTAAGGAACTACAAAAAATTTTAGAAAATTATGGTTATAAAATGAATGCACCAAAAACCGGAAGCAGCCACTATACATTTCGTAAACCGGGCTTTACTCCTATCACTATACCAAAGCACGAACCAATCAAAAAAGTTTATGTGCAAATGGTTAAAAAAGTAATAGAAAGCGAGGAAAATAATAATGAAAACGCTTGAATATTATCTCGCATTGCCTTACAAACTGGAAATCATTCCCGATATGGATGAAGGCGGCTATGTCGCCTCTTATCCCGATTTACCGGGCTGCCTTACAATTGGCGACACTATGCAGGAAGTTATTAAAAATGCTGAAGATGCCAAAACAGCATGGCTTGAAGCAGCTATCGAAGATGGCATTGCTATTAATGAACCGCAATCAGCAGAAAAATATTCCGGTCAGTTCAAACTTCGCCTGCCAAAAAGCCTGCATAAAGCTCTGGCTGAACACTCCAAACAGGAAGGAATAAGCATGAACCAATACTGCCTGTATCTGCTCGCCAAAAATGATGCAGCTTATACTTACGACAGTACCAAAACCTATATGGTACACGAAACACAGGAAAAGTACGGAAAGTAATTCGTAAAACCACACTATCCAATAATAGATAGTGTGGTTTTTATATTTTCAACTTACCATCCAAAAAACTCTGGTAGTCGTCACAAATCTTTTGCACATCACTGCCAAAAGTTATTTGCTTACCTTTATGCAGCCATAGTATTTTGCTGCACATGTTCCTCACCTGGTTAAGCGAATGAGATACTAGTATTGTTGTCGCTCCGCCGTTGATTATCTCTTTCATCTTCGCTTCGCTCTTTTTGCGGAAAGCACCATCACCAACAGATAACACTTCATCAAGTATCAAAATATCAGGCCGCACCAGTGACGCTATTGAAAACGCCAGACGCGATTTCATACCGCTGGAAAGCTGTTTAAAAGGTCTATCCTCAAATTCTTTCAATTCCGCAAAATCTATAATCTGTTCATAGGTTTCATCCATAAATTTGCGGGTATAGCCAAGCATTGCTCCACGCAAATACGCATTTTCCTTTACCGTTAAATCTCCGTCGAACCCACTGCCAAGTTCCAATAACGCTGCTATTGTTCCATGGCGTACTATCGTTCCTTCTGATGGACGCATTATACCGGATACAGCTTTAAGCAATGTAGATTTACCGGCACCGTTCGTACCGATTATCCCCAGCATATCCCCTTCTTGCAAATTGAAGGTTATGTTACGGTTTGCCCAGAATTCTTTAACGGTATAGTTGCCTTTTAACCTGCGCATTACATATTCTTTTAAACCAATGCTTTTAAAATCACCGGTAATATATTTTATTGATACGTTTTCTACTTTTAATATTTCTTTCATCAGCTTACCTTACACATAATACAAAAACTTGTAGTTATACTTTTTATATACCCAGCAGCCAATACCAAACAAAATTAAAGCATACCCTGCCAAAAGCAGATGCAAACGCAAATCAGGCACAGCGTTATGTAATACAATACTTCTAAAGTACGTTATACATACAAATATCGGGTTGCAATAAAACAAAGCCTGTAAATGCTGCGGCAAGATATCTATGCTGTAAAAGATTGCCGAACCATACATTATAACCCTTGTAAACAAACTATATAAGTATTGAATATCCCTAAAAAAGATATACAAAGCTGATAAAATAAGGCCCACGCCCAAATTAATAAAAACAAGGCAAATTATCGGGTAAATTAACAATAAAAAATTCCAGGTAAATACAACGCCATCAACTGCTATAAAGCAAAAATAAATAACTAAAATTATGCCGAAGTTTATTAAAGCCGATACGTTTTTTGAAAACAAAAATAGATACTTCGGCACATTAATTTTGCTGAAAATTTTGGCATTGCCCATCAAAGCATTCATGCCTTCGTTAGTCGATTCAGCATAATAGTTAAAAACAATTAATCCGCTGAATAAGTAACTTATATAATGCGGAATATCACGGCTAAAAAAATGACCAAAAATAGTTGCCATAATACACAGCATTAATAAAGGCGAAATGATGCTCCAAAATATTCCTAATATTGTTCGTTTATATTTCTTTTTAAAATCACGTTTAACTAGTTCACTAAACAGAAATTGATTATTGAAGATTTTATTTATTAACATGGCTTACCTTTAGTATTATTTTCTCTTGTACATACACTACTAATTTACTTATTACATATGCTCCTAATAATGCAAAAATTAAATACTTATAATAATTAATTACTTTGGAATTACCTATAAGAAAGCTTTTTATAAATATGTTTCTTAAAATCATATGAGATAAATACAGCTCAAGCGAAAGTCCCCCCCAGTTACTCAATAGTACATTCAATTTGTTGTTGGATATGATTTGCAAACAAATAGCTATCCAAATCGCAATGCTTGGTCCTAATAATAGATATGTACTTCTAAATACTTTAGTTACTCCAATAGGATATACATAAAAATACCCAATTCCCATAATAACTATAATAAAAGAAATGAGTTTAACGCTGGAAGTTATAGTTTTATTTTCATAAGCCAAAATTCCACAATAAGAACCTAACAAAAAAACAGGAATTCTTGTTAAAGCAATCTCTATCATTTTAAACCATTTAGGCTCAAAATATTTAATAATCCCACAAATTACGTATACGGTTACACATAAAAGAACAATATAAAAAAGACGATTTATTTTGTTATTATTTAAAATATATTTAAACAAGAAAGGATAAAGTACATATAATGGTATTATAAGTGCAATAAACCAAGCTATTTTATTACCTTCAAACCAAAATGAAAACAGTGTAATATTTTTCAAAAACAAAAATATATCATGTTTACATACAACGCAAGTAACAAACCAATAACTACCATTAATTAACAAGAATGGCATAATTATCCTTTTAAATCTTCTAATATAAAAATTTTTTATATCAAATTCTTTTTTCATTGAATAATAAAGACAAATTCCAGATAAAAACAGAAAAATTTCTACACCACAATTACCGCGTTTTATAAATCCACTTAACAAAGCTAATTCTTTACCTAACGCACCTGGTACCTTTATTGTTCCATGATATAGAATTATCCATAAAATAGAAAATCCATATAATTCGTTTTTATATTTACTTAATATATTCCACCTTATTTGCATTTATTATATACCTATATTTCAAAATAAATTTTGTCAAAAATAAGTTTATAGTAAATATCATTGTTGATTGTATATTTTGAGTAATTTTTCTTTTAACTCTCCATCATAAGCATTTATATCAACACTTAATTTGACCCCATGCGCACGTTGTTTTTTCACAGGAGGTAATTGCATATAATTACCATAACATTCCTGTAAATATTGTTCATAATCTGGCATAGCCATAAATTTTTTCCCTTCAAAATCCAACAAAACATAATCCCTAAAAGTATTTTTACAAATAGTTCCTTTTACTTTTGCCTGTGCTACCAATTCACCTACTCTATCTACAGATGAATAGGTAAATTTTTGTGATTCTTTAATGATTTTTTTTACTATTATTTTTCTTATTCCTGTTTTACGCATAAAAACAGCTACCGGTGTTTTTAGAACAGCACGCCATTTTTTCTTTCCGGTAAAAGGTATGGAATTAGACAGTAGTCTTCCATAACGTAATTTTTTTAAATGTCTTGTAAACTCAACTCTAGCTTCTTTTGTTTCAGGTATACCATCTAACGGTAATATATCAATCCATACCCTATTAATGGATAAAGACCTTGAATGAAGTAATCTGGTTCTATTATCAACAATTCTGGCAAAAGGAAGTTCTGGCCCTTTATTGTCGATATAAATTAACTCATAATTTTCATTTTTTAATGGTTTGTTACCATAAATTTCTAAAAATTTTTCATAATCTTCTCTAAGTAAAAATAAATCAACATCATCATCCCATGGTATAAAGCCTTTGTGACGTACAGCACCTAATAATGTGCCTCCAGCCAAAGAATATACTATACCAGCATCCCTGCACATTTTATCAAAAGTACATAACAAATCTGTACAAATAGCATGTATGGCTGTCAAATCATTTATTTCAACAAAATTACTCATAAATTATCTCCTTTAAATATCTGTTTATGCAATTTAAGTAAATTAATACAGGTATCATAAGACATACGAATAGGTAAATTTTGTTTTTCACGCAATAAAATTAATAATTCTCGTAAAATATAGCGCATTCCATTACCCTCGTAATTATAACAATATCTTTTTTTCATACCGGTTTCTATATCATTCATTTCAAAATATCCGGTATTCCACCAATCATCCGGTACATGCAAAATGCCTTTCTCTCCACGTATTGTAAGTCCACTGTTTACAGACATACCTAATTCAATATCTATAAACATATCTGCGTATTGAAGTACAATATTATAATAAAATTGATCTTTTTCTTTTTTATGATTTATAGACATTTTGTTAAACGGATCATTACCGCATAGTCTATATACAACGTAAGTTGCATATTGTTCTATAAGTTCTTCTGGCATATGTGGTATTTCGCTATTGGAAATTCCGTATTTTACGCTAATACAATTTCCTATGCAATTACTTTCTACCATCCACATCATTTGATTAAATGACTGCATATATGCTAAAAACAAGCTTTCCAAAAGAATTACTTTTTTATCCTTGGCTATTTCAATTAACTCTTTTAGTTCTTCAATGTCTTGAGTAATCGGGCAACTACATATTACATGCTTGCCTGCTAACAAAGATTCTTTTACATATTTATATCGATCAATTATATCTGTATTAATAATAACAACATCAATATCACTCATAAAATTTTCTAAATTATTATAAGACATATTGAGTTCATATTTTGAACAAAAAGCATCTGCAACACTCTTTTTAGAAGAATACACTCTGTCTAAATGAATGCCACTGACAAATTTAGTTTCTAAAACAATACCTCCGTCATCTAAATTATCTGTAATAATACCAAACTGTAAAAACTGTTGTTTTAATCGCAATTGTGTACTTGAAATATCTTTAGTGCGTTCAAGATAAACTACTTCACAATAAGGTTTCAAATAATCAAACTTTCCATACCAATCAGACCCAATAACCAATGCATCAATACCATATTTTTGCACATCTTGGATCTTTTGTCCCTGAAATTCTTCAATAATGATTTCATCAGCAAACCCTGTTTTACGAACATTTTCTATTCTTGTAGCTAAACTGTCACGTACACCAATTTTCCCTCGTTCAATATCAAAGCTTTCACTTGTCACTCCTACAATTAAATAATCACCATATTCCTTGGCACGTTTTAGTATATTATAATGTCCTTGATGAAATAAATCATATGTACCATATGTTATAACTTTTTTCATATACCATTTCTCCTTACTTATCTCCAATAAACATTATTAATATATTTTTCAAAAATTTCATCAGGCAATTTAGGCTCCTGATCAAAAATCGGTTGACCTAAACGTGTTTTTGGTAATGCATACGTTTCTATATCAAATATAAATTCAATTAAAAACGGCCCTTTTTCTGGTTTTTGCGACATTGCCCACGGAATTTCCCCAATATCATGTATAGAAACAGATTTTATTCCATATGCTTTAGCTATATCTGCAAATTTCGGAGATGTGAAATCAGGATAATCAGCACCATAATGTTTTCTATCGAAATACGCATCTTGTTGTTGTGTAATAAGACCTAAAGACTTATTATTCAAAACTATTATTACAACATTACATTGTTCCCGCAGCAACCATTGTAATTCTTGTATATTCATTTGAAATGCCCCATCTCCACAAAAACAAAAAACGCTGCTATTCGGAGATGCCATATAAGCTCCTATTGATGCTGGCAAAGCAAATCCCATTGCACCATGTCCTCCGGAAAAAAGCATTGGCTGAGAAGCTGGATTTTTTATTGATTGTGCTACCCACATCATATGCTGTCCAACATCACTTACAATAATATCCTGATCTTTTATGTAAGTATTAAATGTATCAATAACTTTATTTGGATATCTTACTTCAAGATTATTATCATATCCTGAAGATATTTTTTGGTATTCCTTACAATATGAAATCCAATGTTCATCAGATTTTTTCCATGTATTCCATTGATCAAATTTTTGAACTAATAAATTTGCCAATGTAGATGTATCTATAATAAAAGAAGTTTCATTATCGTTAATTTTTCTTTTCAATTCTTCGGGATCTATATCATATCGTAAAATACGAGCTTGTTTTGCGAAATTATTAGTATTTACACCTGTCTGTCTAGTACATAAAGATATTCCCACGGCAATTAATTGATCACTTTGTAAAGAAGTTATTAAATTAGCAGCTCTGTGACCATATGCTCCGCCTAAATAGCCAAAGTTTAATTCATATGTTGCTGGCACACAACCTTTTGCTAATAAACTTGTTACCACAGGAATACGCAACACTTCTGAAAATTTCAAAAAAATGTGGTAATCTTTCTTTCTTATACCATTTCCAAGTAATAAAACCGGTCTTTCAGATGAATTAACAGCTACTTTAAGCGCCTTCCAAATAACATCAATATCAGCTTTAACCTCATCTTTAACAGGCTCAAACGAAAGCAAATTATCCGGCTCAATATCAGCACGTTGAATATTCATAGGAATATCTAATAAAACCGGTCCCCTTCTGCCTGACATTGCTATATGATATGCTTTTTCTAACTCATAACGAATCATCTCTGGTTCCAATATTTGTACAGCATATTTCGTTACTACTTTTGACATCTCTACAATTTTTGTTTCTTGAAAAGCATTTTGCCTTAAATCTGGCAAATCTCGTCTATATTCATATGTATTAATTTGTCCGGTAATAAAAATAACAGGAATTGAATCATAATAAGCATTTGCAATTCCAGAAACTAAATTAATTGCACCAGGGCCACTGGTTGCATAAGCAACAGAACACGAATCACTCGTAACAGCATGTCCACAAGCAGCAAAAGCAGCACCCTGTTCATTGTAACAAGAATGATTTTTTACATTTACATTTTTTGAAATCGAATCAACAAAATGAGCAATCATTGTTCCCTGATAACCATAAAAATCTCGTATTCCTTTGTCCGATAGCCATTGTACTATATAATCTGAAAGTTTCACCGTAACACTTCTCCTTTATTTGTAGTCATATCCACCATCAACAGAAAGAACACTACCATTAATATATTTATTTTCTATTAAAGCAGTAACTGCTGCTGCAACTTCCTCTGCTTTTCCAAACCTATGAACAGCAACCTTTTCACGTATACTTTCAAGATGTTCAGGCGTTCTATTTCCTGGAAACATATTCGTTTCAATAAAAGCCGGCGCAACTGTATTTACAGTAATTCGGCGTTCTGCAAATTCTTTAACCAGCATCTTAGCTAAAGAAATCTCCGCAGCTTTAGTTAAACCGTAAGGAATATAAGTAGAATGAGGATAAATACCTACATGAGAACTTATAAAAACAATCGAACCTTCTTCTTCCATTTTATCCGCAAGACTTTGAACAAGAAAAAAAGGCGCAAATAAATTGGACCAGAAGATTTTTAACATTTCTTCTTCTGTTATTTTACGAAACTCATTTCGTACACTACCATTACTTGAAGCATTAAGTATTAAACTACATAAGTTATAATTTTTGAAATCAATTTTTTCTATAAATTTAATTATGCCATCTTTTTTGGAAATATCAGCTTTTATAATGCTATAGCTTTTATCAAATCCTTGCATTTCCAAATAATTTTTTAATGAGTTTGCAGCTTCTTCATCATGGAAATAATTAATGTAAACAAAATATCCTTTTTTTATTAAATTTAAAGCAATTGCTTTACCTATTCCTTTTGTTGAACCAGTTACGATTGCTGCTTTACGCATAATCATTCCTCCATTTTTAAAATAATTAACAATAAATTATTATGAACTTTATTTATTTCGTAAATAAACTATCATATTATGCGTTTTTCTCTGTTCTTTTGGCGGCAGCTTCATATAATCTCCATACATTCCTTTTAAATAACTGTCCCAACAAGAAAATGCAGCAAATTTATATCCTTCAAATTCTACTTCTACTGATTTTTCAAATTCAGATTTTAACATTCGTTGACCTGTTCCTAACAATCCCCAAGTAACAACACCTACATATTCGGAATTACTATATTGATTTTGCCTAGCAATACTTTCAATTTTTTCTACACATCTTTTTCCACCGTAAAGTTTAGCTAAAGGTTTTAAAATATACTTACTGTATTTCCTAAAAATCGTAGTGCCTTCTCCTAATTTTGCATTTGATAGCATCAAAATTTTTCGATAAAAGTTACAATTATCATAAATTTTTTCCACTTCTCGTAAATTTTCAGGTAATCCATCGACAGGAAATATGTCAATCCATAAATGTTTATTAGCCTCTGATTCGTCATATTGATAATCTATAATAGTATTCAAATCTACAATTTTAGTAAAAGGAGCATCTAGATTATTTAATAAATTAGATCTTATTTCTAATTTTTTTTTATCGCAAAAGAAATTTTTGACAAAATATTCATAATCTTTTCTAGGCATACAAATATCAATATCGTCATCCCAAGGTATAAAACCTTTATGCCTAATTGCACCTAATAATGTTCCGCCAGCAAGGTAATATTTCAAATGTTTATTTTTACAAAATTTTTTTGCTTCTAATAAAATAGATAACTCTCGTTTTTTTAACTCATCTTCACTAATTTTTAACATTTTTAACCCATTTCTTTAATTTAACACAAATTTCTTTACCAAAAATAAAACAAATATATTTTTGTATTACTAATTTAAATTTACTTATATTATTTAACCAACTACCTTCAAAATGATGTATAGTATAACTATTTTCTGTTTTGTTAACTTTTCCAGTTAAATAATCTTTACAACATAAAAAATCAAACGGAAATAATGCATTATTATTTCCAAAAACTTGATAAGTGTTATTAAGCTGTATATTATAATTTTCTTTTAAAGCTTTAGTTATTAATTTTACATTTGTTGTTAAATCAAAACTGCCGTCATTTTTAATAAAATGCCGGTTATCATAATCAGACAACAATAATTTTATTATTGAACTATTCCAACCGGCACCCATAGTGCCGGTTGGAATCCTATCTTCGGATTCAAACCCAGAAAACCAATTATATTTAAGTAAATCATCTAATGGTTTTACTACTTCAACATCAGTATCCATATATATACCGCCGTTATCATAAAGAACTTTAAGCCTTGCATAATCACTTACAAAAGCCCATTTTTTTGCTTCATAAGCTTCTCTACAATATTGATTTTGATTAACATCAAAATTATCTTCATTCCATTCGATAATTTCATAATCATGACAATATTTTTTCCATGTTTCAATATATTGTTTTATTTGTTCTGGCAATGGATTTTTACCGAACCAGCAATAATGTATTTTTTTAGGGATCATATTTAATTTTCACCTTATTATTAACTTATTTTCTTTCGTAAAAACAACATATAAAACAAATTTCTCATTTTATTAGGAATTAATCTCACGGCTGTTCTTATTAATATATTTGCCAAAAATTCCAATACTGATATAAAACCCGTTTTTAACATAAATTTTTGAAATCTATAATCCTGTTTCAAATACTGCAAGCCACCGCGCCTTGCAAACATTTCTTCGTCTGCACGTACATCAACCAGATATTCCGGTATGTTAGCAGCTATATATCCTTTTTGCAGCATCCTTCCCCACAGGTCATAATCTTCAAACCACAAAAAATCTCTGTAGTTTCCAGACTTAATTACTGCTTCTTTTTTTAATAGCATTGTCATATGCCTGAAGGGGTTTCTTTTTTTAGCATATTTTAGTATTTCTTTATGTGTGCAAGGAAGTTCAGTTAATGTATCAGGCTTATTTTCATCTTTACTGAATTCTGTTATCCACGTTCCCAATAATGCTGTTTCCGGATGCTGCTTTAAATATTGAAACTGTTTTGCGAATCTTTCCGGCTTTGCTATATCATCACTGTCCATGCGGGCTATGTAATCATACTTACAAGCAATCACGCCATCTCTTAATGCTAATCCAAGCCCTCTGTTTTCTTTAAAGGCTATTATCTTTATAAGTTCAGGATATTGTTTTTCATATTCTTTTATACAGTCATCCAGTTCTTGCGTTAAAAGCCCGTCTTTCACTATTACTATTTCAGTTGGCTTTAATGTTTGGTTTATTATGCTTTGTAGTGCTGTTTTCAGATATTCCGGTTTTTCTTTTTTATATACGGAAATCAGGGCAGAAAATTGTATGGCTTTTTCATTTTTAATATGCGCCTTTGCATTTAATGACAATTTTCATCGTCCTCCATAACAGCATCAAATCAAGCCATACACTCCAGTTGCGTACATACCAGCTGTCAAGCTGTACCCTTTCTTTATAGCCTGTATCACTTCTGCCGCTTACCTGCCACATGCCGGTTATGCCCGGTTTTACCATAAGGTAGTCGTTGATGTATTCCCCGTACCTTTCCATTTCATCCCTTATTATCGGGCGCGGGCCTACAAGGCTCATTTCGCCTTTCAGTACGTTTAATATCTGCGGCAGTTCATCAAGGCTGGTCTTACGTAAAAACGCTCCGCTTTTTGTTATGCGCGGGTCATTTTTCAGTTTAAAGTCTTTTTCCCATTCTGCTCTGGCTTCCGGGTTGTTTGCTAAAAGCTGTTCCAGCTTTTCTTTGGCGTCTACGCACATACTGCGGAATTTATAACAGTTAAATTCTTTGCCGTTTTTGCCTATTCTACGGTGTTTAAAGATTACCGGCCCCGGTGAGTCTTTATATATCCATAAGGCTATTACTATAAGTATTAGGCTTATGGCAATTGTGCCGGTAATGGTAAGTACATAGTCAAAGATTGTTTTTATCCAGCGGTTGACCGGACGTGCAAGGTTATTGCGTAACCTTAACAGCATAAGTTTTTCATTAAAGAGGCTTTCTGCTTCTATGCCGCCCATCGGCACACCGACAAGGTTTGGTATTACGCCCATGCTTTTTACAAGGGGCTGTACTTTGTAGATTAGCTTGGTAAGTTTGCCCTGTTCCAAACCGGGTGCTGCTATAAAGACATGCTGAATGTTATATTTGGTTATTACCTGTTCAGCGTCGCTGAATTTTCCAAGTACGGGATATTTTTCCAATATGCCGTCTTCTACTTTGTTATCTTCAAGTAAGCCTATTATTTTATAGCCCATACCGGCATCATCTTTAATTCCCTGTACTAAAAGCTCTGCTGTTTTACCTGCTCCGATGATAAGCACCGGTACTTGCAGAAGCTGATATTTTTCAAGTATCTTTTTGGCGATATAACGGAATACCACAAGCAGGATAAAGCTTAATATCCACAATACTGCAATGAACATTCTGCTGGTTGAGCCTGCTATGCGCGCTATATAGAGCAATATGATGATTGAGGTAATGGCATAGCAGCTTGTTACAAATAATTTTTGGATTATCTGCCAGAACTGCGCACGGCGGTTATAGAGCTGTTCGATATTTAAAAAGATAAGGTACAGCGCAGGGAATACTACCCAAAAGTTAAGCCATGAAATATGCAGGCTGGTATTGCCTGTATACCAGTTGCGGAAGTTAAAGGCAAGGCTTTCTGCGCAGACGATAGCAAGGTAATCTACCGCAACAAGTACAATCGGTAAAATTACATTGGTATATCTGTTTATTTTTTGCAGATTCTCCGGCACTATTCTCACCAAAACTTTTAATTTTTAACTAAGCTAAAGTTTTATAATATAATTTTACCATACCTTTACCCCCCCCGCAAGACATTTCAATTAGCGTAAGTCATACTTTTACTGGTCTTGGGGAAACTTTTTTCCTACCGGTAGTTTATGGTTGGCCAACCACGTTACGGTAAGATGCAGTTTATTACTGTGCGTAATATTAACTATTCTGCTTTACGCATTCCTGAACAAGGCATAAAAAAACACCATCACTTTGAGTGATGGTGTTTTTTTATCATATCTACTTCATTCTATTGTTAATAATTTTTGCTCTAATCAGCAGCCCAATCCTTCTCTTGCAATAATCTTATCCAGAATTGCTGCGCCGATGTAAATTACTTTATCGCACTGGATTTCCGGATCAAAGTATTTCGGTTTTACGCCGCTGCAGTCGTAGCTGCCTGTTTCCGCAGCAAAAGCATCAATAAATTCCTTGCACAGCGCGCGGATTTTTGTGCCTTCTTCCTTGCCGTTGCGTTTTACATACAGCGTGCTTAATACCATGCACGCGCCGGTAACAACGCCGCAGGCTGCTCCTGCACCCATACCGCCGCCAAATCCGCTGGCAATTTTAAGTGCCTGCGGCGGCAGCTGCAAATTATAAGCCCAGTTTGCCCCATAAAGCATTTTTTCGGCACAGTTCAGCCCCATGGCTTTGCCGTAACCTTTTTGCAATAATTCCAGCAGCATAAGCTGTCCCTCCTATAACTTAAAATCCACTGCTTCGCCTGTTTTCAGCGATGCCGGTACATCAATCAAACGCTGGTTGCGCGAACCGCGATACGGAAAATCCAGATCGCGTTGCGCAATGATAAACGGCCCGTCCACCAGCACGTCAATCTCGTTCAGCACCGGCAAATCTTTCACATCATTATATACATAACCGGTGTAGCACCACACGGTTAAATCCGGTTTCAGCTTTTTAATTTCGTGCAGGAACTCCAGCACACCGTCCGCCTGTGCCAGCGGGTCGCCGCCGCTTAAAGTTATGCCCCTGTGCAGCGGGGTCAGGCGTGCGGCAACATCCTGTGCCAAAGCAGCCGCCGTGTATTCCGTGCCGCCTTCAAACGGCAGCGTGGACGGGTTATGGCAGCCTTCGCAGTGGCGCGGACACCCCTGAAAAAACACAACCGTGCGGATGCCCGGGCCATCGACAATAGATTCGTTTAAAATGCCTGCAACCCTCAGCATGGCGCACCTCCTATTCTGCGCAGCAGTTTGCACGCTGGCGGATCTGTGTTAGTTTTTTCTCGCAAACAGGGCAGTAATCGGTGTCGATAATGCCGGTGTATCCACAGTCCTCGCAGTAATCAATCGGGAAGTTAATGCCGCAATAGCCGCAGTCGCAAGCCAGCATGTGGCGCAAAACATCTTCAACCGCCTGCAAATTATGCACCGGCGAAGATTCAAACTCTACATAGCTGATATGCCCGCCGTTGGTGTATTTGTGGTACGGCCCTTCAAGGCGCATCTTGTCAAACGCGCTGATAGGATAGCCAACCGGCACATGGAAAGAGTTTGTATAGTACGCTTTATCGGTCACGCCGGGTATAATACCGTATTCCCTGCGATCGATGCGGATAAAGCGTCCGGAAAGCCCTTCTGCCGGAGTGGCAATCAGGCTGAAATTCAAATCATATTTATCTGCGTATTCGTCAACACGCTTGCGCATATGGGCAATAATTTCTTCGCCCAGCTTCTGCGATTCTTCGCTTTCACCGTGATGTTTGCCAACCAGCGCGGTCAGGGTTTCTGCAAGGCCGATAAAGCCAACCGTCAGCGTGCCGTTTTTAATTGCCGGTTCAATGCGGTCGTCCTTTTTCAGCTTATCGCTGCCCATGTACAACCCCTGCCCCATCAAAAACGGCAAATCGCGCACACGCAGATTAGCCTGAACATGGTAGCGGTGCATCAGCTGTTCCGCAACCAAATCCATCATATCGTCCAGCATCTGATAGAACTTGTCGATATTGCGTTCTGCCTTAATCGCCAGACGCGGCAGGTTGATGGTGGTAAAGGACAGGTTGCCGCGGCCGGTGGTAATTTCTTCGCCGTGGCGGTTGCTGATAACACGCGTACGGCAGCCCATATAAGCAACCTGACCGTCATAATCGCGGTTAAAGGTGGTATCCATAAAGCTGAAAGTCGGGTTCAAGCGTTTTGCCGCAACGCCGATAGCCTGCTGGAACAAATCATAGTTCGGGTCGCCGGGGTCAAGGTTAACGCCGCGTTTAACACGGAAAATAACATTCGGGAAAATGGGGTTTTCGCCGCGCCCCAGACCGTTGCCATAAGCCTTTAACAAATTACGCGTAACCTTGCGGCCGTTTTCACTGGTGTCAAGGCCAAGGTTCAGGCTGCTGAACGGCACCTGCGCACCGGCGCGGGAATGCATGCTGTTCAGGTTATACACCAGCGCCTCCATTGCCTGGAACACTTCGTTTTCGTCAGCGCCCTCTACAAAATCGGCCATATCGGTATCAAAAAATCCGAATGACTGGCCGCCGAACATATCGTTCTGGTTGCTTTGCAGCACAATCGCCGCCAAAGCAGCCGCACTGCCCGGGCGCTTCGGCGGGCGGATAAAACCGTGCCCGTTGTTGAAGCCCTCATGCAGCAGCCTGCCCAGCGGAATAT
This sequence comes from uncultured Phascolarctobacterium sp., assembly GCA_949295115.1. GTDB lineage: Bacteria > Bacillota > Negativicutes > Acidaminococcales > Acidaminococcaceae > Fusicatenibacter_A. Next base: position 17,537 of record CASFJU010000001.1, on the reverse strand, counting down.
TAAGGCAGTTTAAGGTTTTGCCGTAAAAATCAAGGTCGTGAATGTGAATATCGCCGCGTTTATGCGCCGCCGCCATTTCTTCCGGAATAACGCGGTTCAGGTAATATTCGCGGCTGGCAGCCGATGCGATTTGCAGCATTTTAGCAGAAGGCGAGTTGGAAATATTTGCATTGTCGCGGTCGGTTTCCTTCAAAATCTCCGCCACGGTGTCCATCAGCTCACTGCGCGCGTTGCGGATATCCGTACGTTTTGCCCTGTACAAAATATAGGACTTGGCGGTTCTGGCGTGCCCTTTTTCAATCAACACCTTTTCAACAATATCCTGCACGTGTTCAACGTCTACAACGTCCACATTTTCAGCCTTCAGGCTTTTTAAAACGTCCAGCGTAATTTCAACGGCCATTTCGCGGTCCGCGCCGCCGACGGATTTAGCAGCTTCAAAAATGGCATCCGTTATTTTACTGTCATCAAAGGCAACAACGCGCCCGTCGCGCTTACGGATTTTCATGGTTAGCGTCACTTCTTTCTTTGTTTTCGTTGTTATTGATTATTCTTTGCAGCTCCTGCATAAAATTGTTGACATCGGCAAACTGCCTGTACACCGAAGCAAAACGCACATAGGCAATCTGGTCGGTCTTTTCCAAATGCTTCATTACCAGCTCGCCAATCACTTCACTGCGCACTTCCGATTCGCCGCGCATACGCAGCTCGCGCTCGATATGGTCTGCCATTTCTTTAATTTTCTCGTAAGAAATCGGGCGTTTTTCAAAAGCCTTAATCAAACCATTCAGCAGTTTTTTGCTGTCAAACAATTCGCGGCGTCCGTCCTTTTTATTTACAACCAGCGGTGTTTCCTCGTATTTTTCGTAGGTGGTAAACCTGCGCCCGCAGTCCGGGCATTCGCGCCTGCGGCGGATAGAAGCGCCGTCATCGACGGAACGCGAGTCAACAACCCTGCTGTCGTGATAATTACAAAATGGGCATCTCATACATTCACTTCCCTGTTTTCGATTTAATGGATAGCTTTATTATACCATACCCGCAAATTAAAAGAAACAACATCTTGTGTTTATTTTGCTTATCAATAAATATCAGACCCAAAATATAGAAAAGCCTCTGTCCGTACAGACAGAGGCTTTAAGTGCGTTATTTGGTTTTAATCAGCCGCGAATCCAGGGCGGAATCTCCGTATCGGAGGAATGTTTGTGAATAATTCCGCTGCCGCCTACATGCGGTTTGGTGTCGATATCGTGCGGCTGCTGGTAAGTGCTGGGGCTTTTGCCCATCGGCCTGCCGCCATGCGTCGGCAGTTCTTTGTTAAAGCCGGTAGCAATAACGGTTACGCGGATTTCATCCTTGAGGTTTTCATCAATAACCGCGCCGAAGATGATGTTGGCATCCGGGTCAACGGCTTCGGTAATAATGTTGGAAGCTTCGGTAACATCAAACAGCGACAGTTCGGAACCGCCGGTGATGTTGAACAGTACGCCGCGCGCACCTTCGATGGATGCTTCGAGCAGCGGGCTCTTAATGGCAGCTTCAGCAGCAGCGCGTGCGCCGTCGTCGCCTTTTGCCATGCCGATGCCCATGAGTGCGGAGCCTGCGTTGGACATAACGGTTTTAATATCCGCAAAGTCCAGGTTTACAAGGCCCGGTACGGCAATCAGGTCGGAAATGCCCTGCACGCCCTGACGCAGAACGTCATCGGCAATGCGGAAAGCTTCCAGCATGGAAGTTCTTCTGTCGATAACCTGCAGCAAACGGTCGTTAGGGATGGTAATTAAGGTATCAACCTTTTCTTTAATATTTACAATGCCGCTTTCAGCCTGGTTCATGCGGCGTTTGCCTTCAAAAGAGAACGGTTTGGTTACAACGCCGACGGTCAGCGCGCCAACCTCGCGGGCACATTCAGCAACAATCGGTGCAGCGCCCGTACCGGTACCGCCGCCCATGCCTGCGGTAACAAATACCATGTCCGCGCCTTTCAGTGCTTCTAAAATGGCGTCGCGGCTTTCTTCTGCAGCTTTTTCGCCGATTTCAGGGTTTGCGCCTGCGCCAAGGCCTTTGGTAAGTTTTTCGCCAATCTGGATACGGGTTGCGGCTTTAGAGAGCAGCAAAGCCTGCGCATCGCAGTTAACGGCGATAAATTCCACGCCTTTTACACCGGCGGTAATCATTCGGTTTACGGCGTTATTGCCGCCGCCGCCAACACCAATTACCTTGATATTGGCAAGATTGTCCATGCCTTTTTCTTCAAATTCTTCAAACATTATTTATATTCCCCCTTAATAAGTTGGGTAAAATCCATAACATAAATATCAAAATGATATTCTACATGGACAGTAAAATCTCCTGCCTGATTGTAAAAATTTTTTTATTTTTTGAGAAACAGGTGGCGGATTGCGGCAAGGTTGTTAAAAATGCGCATGCCGAAAATCAAAATGCCGACCATGTACAAATCTATGCCCATTAAAAGACCGGAATAGCATACAAACGCAGCCATAACGGCGTTGGTAAAAAAGCCGGTAATAAACACAAAGTTATCGTATTTGCCTTCCATGCTGGAGCGGATGCCGCCAAAAACAGTATCCAGCGCCGCCATCAGCGATACGGAAAGAAGCCTGCCGTATTCAAGCGGTAAATACAGGGGGAAATACCATCCGGCGATAAAGCCGATAACAACACCAGCAAGTGCGTACAGCATTATTTACCACCCTCCTTTGCCGCCTTGTCTTCATCGGGCGCGGCCTGAGCGTATTCAAAAATCCTGCGGCCCTTAAAGGCAGGCACTTTTACAACCTCCGGCTGCGTTAAATCGGCCTGAATGCCCCAGAATTTAAACGTATCCAGCACGCCGCCCCTTAATTTAAGGGCGCTGGCCAGATTGGACGGGTTGCCGATAGCCAGAATTACATACGGCGGTGCGCTGCGGTTGTTATTTACCGAAAGCGTCGGGCCGGCGCAGCGGATTTCACTGGTAGAAACAAGGCGCTCGCCGTTGATGGAAATTGCTTCCGCACCGGCGGCACGCAGTTCGTTAATAACGCGCAGCAAATCGTCATCGTGGATGATGTAAAGGTTGGGGTTTTCGCCCACCTGCGCCGTTACCTTGCTGTCGTCCAGTATCAGCTGGATGCCCTTGCCTTCAAGCGGTACTTCGCCCGCAAATTCTTTCAGGCGTTCCACTTCGCTTTCCAGCGCTTCGTCGCTGCCGCTTGCCGCCTGCAAACGCTCAACTTCTTTGGCAAGTTCGTCGCGCTGCTGCTCAACATCACGCAGGCGTTCGGTTAATTCTTCAGCACGCTGGACGTTGATGGTTTTTTGCCTTTCGGTGGTTTTTATCTGCGTTGCAATCATAAAACCCAAAATGGCAAAAACTATCAGCAGCATTATTTTTGCATGTTTATTTGCTAACATACTTCATTAGTCCTTTCAAAAATATCAGGCTTTCTGCCTTAACTTAATATACGGCTTTGCGAAGGTTAAGTCAATATATTCCGCCCTGATATTTTTTGTTTTTATATCATTAAAGACCGTTACAAATACGTCCAGCTTCTCGGCTATGTTATCGGCATTGCCCAAAAGTATCGGGTAGCCGTAGCTGAGGTTGAATTTTACGTTGTTGCCGCTGTCCACGGCAATTTCCGAAATCGAATTGATAACTTCTTTATCAAGCTTGCTTAAAAAACTTAAAATTGCCAGCACGTTCTTTTCCTTAACGGTATCGCCAAAGAAAATGTTGCCGGTAACCACACCGGACAGCACCGGTGCGTCCGCACCCTTAATGCCGTCGCTGACGCTCATCACCACGCCGTTGTAATCTACCTGCGCATAGCTTTTGTACGAACAGGCAATATAAACGGCGGGCACGCGCTCCTTAACGCGGATTGCCAGAACGCCCGGCCAGAAATATTCCGTTTCCGCTTTTTCAAAGCGCACGTCGTTTTCTATCGCCGTTTTGACGACAGACGGCGAAATTACAAACAGATTAACCGGCTTCTGCGTGCCGCACATTTTTAAAACGTCGTCCTGCTTCAGCTTGGTTGTGCCTTCAATAACAATACTGCCAAAGGCTGTTGTCGGCGCAGTTGCCCATTTGTAAACGCCAAAAATGCCGCCCAAAATAACAGCGGCAATAAAAAACAGGCGCAAAAGGCGCAAGCGCCGCTTTTTACGGTTTTCTCTTAAACGTTCGCGTGTCGATTGCACCTTTTTACACCTCGTCAAAATTCTTCATTAATTATTTATTGTCCAACGATGCGGACTGCAAAATGATATCGCACAATTCGGGGAAGCTGATGCCTGCCGCTGCCGCAGCTTTCGGCACAAGGCTGGTTGCCGTCATACCCGGCACGGTGTTGATTTCAAGCACATAGCCGTTGCCTTCGCTGTCCAGCATTACGTCGGCGCGGGCAACACCGCTGCAGCCCAAAACTTCGTAAGCATGTTTGGCAATTTCCTGCACCTTTTTGGTGGTTGCTTCATCCAAATCCGCCGGGCAGATGTATTCCGTTGCGCCCTTGGTGTATTTGGAATAATAATCGTAGTTGCCGGAATGCGGAGCGATATGGATTACCGGCAGAGCTACAACCTCGCCGTCCTTCTGCATCATGGCAACGGTCAGTTCCCAGCCGCCGATAAATTCTTCCACTAAAATATCGCGGCAGTATTTAAACGCGTTAGCCAAAGCCTCATCAAGCTGGGCTTCGTCCTTAACGATTTCCACGCCGATGCTGCTGCCCTGGCTGGCAGGTTTAACAACTACCGGCAGGCTGAAATGCTGCATAATTTTTTCTTTAATGCTCTGCTCTTTGGCATTGATAATCAGGCAATCAGGTGTCGGTACGCCTGCATCGCGCAGCATGCGTTTGGTCAGTGCCTTGTCCATGCACACAACGCTGGCAATCATGCCGCTGCCGGTGTAGGGCATATCGCGGATTTCAAGCAAAGTCTGCAAACGGCCGTCTTCGCCGTACAGGCCGTGGATTGCGTTGAACACAACTTCCGCCTTACATTCTGCCAGCTGCTTGCCAAAGTTTTTCGGGTCAAGGTCAAGCTCAACCACATTGGTGTAGCCTGCTTCGCGCAGGGCGCTGGCAATGGCCTTGCCGGTGTTTAAAGAAATTTCGCGTTCAGCGGACGGGCCGCCCATAACAACTGCAACTACCTGATTTTTATTAAACATTTTCTTTGCTCCTTTGCAACTCCGTTACTAATGCTTCGCCAACTTTATAAACGTCGCCCGCGCCGATGGTCATAACCAAATCGCCGCTGCGTGCGGTTTTGGCAAGATAAGTTTCTATTTCAGCAAGCGACGGTACATATTCAACATCGACGCCGCTTACTTTTTTAATGCCTTCCGCAAGTTTTGCGCTGTTTACGCCTTCAATCGGGTCCTCGCTGGCTGCGTAAATATCCGTTACGATGAGCTTGTCGCAGCCTTTAAAGCAGGCGCAGAACTCATCAAACAACAACTGTGTGCGCGTATAGCGGTGCGGCTGGAACACACAGATTAAACGCTGCGGCCTGGTTTGCAGCGCCGCTTTTAAGGTAACGCCGATTTCCGTCGGGTGGTGCGCGTAATCATCAACAACCCACACGCCGTTGGCGCGCCCCTTGGTTTCAAAGCGGCGGTGCGCACCGGTAAATTTTTTCAGCGCGCTTAAAATGCTGTCCGTGCCAATGCCCATTTCCACGGCACACGCCAAAGCGCCCAGCGAATTCAGCACATTATGCCTGCCGGGAACAATCAGCTGCACTTCGGCAAACAGGCTGCCGTTTTTATAAACCTTGTAATCAGTGCCGCCGGTGTGATAAACAATGTCCTTCGCCACATAATCGGCTTCTTCGTTATCAATGCCGTAGCTGATAACGCGCGCCTCGGTTTCCTTCGCCAGACGGCGGAGCTTTTCGTTATCCATGCACAGCACTGCCGCGCCGCCCTGACGGATATTGCCAAGGAACTCTTTAAACGCTTTGTAAATATTTTCTTCGCTGCCGTAATGGTCCATGTGGTCGTTTTCAATATTGGTAACAACCGCATACAGCGGATTGAATTTTAAGAACGAGCCGTCGCTTTCGTCCGCTTCGGCAACAACAAACCGCCCATTGCCGCTGCGCGCATTGCCGCCAAGGCTGGTAACTTCGCCGCCGATAACGACAGTCGGGTCGATGCCGCTTTCCGTAGCAATGCAGCTTAACATGGCGCTGGTGCTGGTTTTGCCGTGCGCACCAGCAACTGCAACGCCATCTGCATGGTTGATAAGTTCAGCCAGCACGTCGCTGCGGTGCATAACGCAAATGCCCTGCTCTTTGGCTGCAACCAGTTCGCAGTTATCCGCATGGATAGCAGAAGAAATAACCACCGCGTCTGCGCCCTGTACCTGCTGAGCCGCATGCCCCTGGTAAACCACAGCTCCCAGCGCTTTCAGCTTCTCGCACACGCCGCCCGCATTCCGGTCAGAACCGGTAACGTGAAAGCCGCGCTCGCACAGCACATGCGCCAAAGCGCTCATGCCCGCGCCGCCGATACCAATAAAATGTATATTGTGTATTCCCGAAAGCATTAAAATCCTCCTCCGTCAGTTTTTTATCAGCTGCAAAGCCTGCTGCGCAATTTCTTTGGCAGCGCCCGGACGGCCGAGGCTTTTGGCAGCCTTTTTCATCTGCTGTAATTCTTCGTCGCGAATTAAAAGATGTTCTATTTCTTCCAACAATTTCTCGCCGGTCAGTTCCTTATCCAGAACTACTTTGGCAGCACCCGCCGCTTCAACGGCACGCGCGTTGAACTCCTGATGGTTGGCCGTCGCATAAGGGTACGGAATCAGCACCGAAGGTATGCCCTTCGCCATCAGCTCCGCAAGACCAATCGCGCCCGCGCGGAACACTGCCAAATCTGCCGCCGCCAATGCCATCGGCATATCGTGCAGGTAAGGCTTGACAACAATATTATCTTCCAGCTTGCCGTCTTTCTCAAGCTCTTTTATGTAAGCGTCGTAATTGGCTTCACCGGTTGCGTGCAGCACCTGCACATCGTGCCTGCCGCTTAACGCCTGCTCCACATACATCATTGCTTTGTTAATGCTCTGCGCGCCGCGGCTCCCGCCGGATACCAGAATGGTTTTCTTGTCCGCATCCAGCCCGAAGAATTTAATGGCTTCATCACGCTTGTTGGAAAGGATTTCCACACGGATGGGATTGCCGGTGTAAACCTTCTGCGATTTGCCGGTAAAATATTTTTCCGCCTCATGGTAACCCAAAAAGACTTTTTTTGCAAACCTTGCCAGTATTTTATTGGTAACGCCAGGCATGGCGTTCTGCTCCTGTATCGCAGTCGGTATGCCGCGCAGCGCCGCTAAAAACACAATCGGCCCGCACACATAACCGCCAGTGCCGATAACAAGGTCGGGCTTAATCTCGCTGATAAGGCTGTTTGCCCCTGCAAGACCGGTAAACAGTTTGGCAAAGCTGCGCAGCGTATCAAAGCTCAGGCTGCGTTTAAAGCCTGCAATTTCAATAAAGCGCAGCGGGTAACCGTAACGCGGAATAATATTTTTTTCCAGCCCCTCTTTGGTGCCGACAAAAATAATTTCGGCCTCTGGGCGCAGTTTTTTAATCTGGTCGGCAATGGTCAGCGCCGGGTAAATATGCCCGCCGGTGCCGCCGCCCGAAAGTATTACCTTCACTTTTGTTCCTCCGCAGCCGCAATTTCTGCGACTATTTCTTTAAAGCAGCGCCCGCGTGCCGGGAAGCCGCTGAACATATCAAAAGAAGCGCACGCCGGCGAAAGCAGCACCGTCTGCGGCTTAACCGCGATTTTGTGCGCCAGCTCCACCGCTTCGCGCATGGATTTAACCCTGCGGATATCAGCAACGCCTGCTTTGACGGCAGCTTCGTTAAAACGATCTGCCGCTTCGCCCAGCAAAATCAAAGTATCAACCTTGGTTTTAACCAGCGCCATCATTTCTTCCAGCGGCGTCAGTTTATCCGTGCCGCCGGCAATTAAAATCAAATGCCCGTTGGCAAAAGCTTCCAGCGCTTTAATGGTCGAATCGGTATTGGTAGCCTTGGAATCGTTATAATAAGGCACGCCGTTAACAGTTGCCGTGTATTCAATGCGGTGCTCCACGCCTTTAAAGCTTTTCAGCACTGCGGCAATGTCGCAAGGCTTAACGCCTGCAAAAAACGCCGCGCCGATAGCGGCCAGCACGTTTTCTTCGTTGTGCCCGCCAAAAATCTGCAAATCCTTTTTGTTGCAGATAACTTCTTTGGTATCTTCCCACGCAATTACAAAATCGCCGTTATCCATGTAAATGCCCTGCGGCAGAATTTCCTTACGGCTGAACCAGCACAATCTGCCCGGCACAAGCCCGCCCCAGCTTTTAACGATGGGGTCGTCAAAATTCAGCAGGGTAACATCCTCCGGACGCTGGTTTTTAAAGATATTGCACTTTGCCGCGCCGTAGGCTTCCATGGTATGGTGGCGCGTTAAATGGTCTTCCGTTAAGTTTAAAATAACGGCAATTTCAGCACGGAAGTTCTGGATAGTTTCCAGCTGAAAACTGGAAAGCTCCGCCGCCAACCACGAATTATCCGGCATGGTTTCCACTTCTTTGGTCAACGCCATGCCGATGTTGCCGCCCACTTTGCTTACGCAGGGCAGCGTTGCCAGCATTTCGCCCACCAGCGTAGTGGTTGTGGTTTTGCCGTTGGTGCCCGTAATGCCGATAATATGCCCGTTGTAATTGCGGTAAGCAAGTTCCGCCTCGCCGGTTACGTTAATGCCGCGGCGCAAAGCCTCCTGTACCAGCGGGTTTTCAAGGCTGATGCCCGGTGAAAGGATAACTTCTTCCACTTCGTCCAGCAGTTTTTCACCGCCGCCTATTACAATCTGCCCGCCGGTTTTGGCAAGCAGCTCCTTCAAATCTGCGTTTACTTCATGTTCAGCATCGTTGTAAAGCAGCACGCGTTTGCCGCCGCGCGCCAAAATCTCCGCCGCGCCGCAGCCGCTGATGCCGATGCCGTAAACAAGTACCGCCTTATCCAAAATTAAAAGCCTCCGTTTCCGTTAAGCCAAAGCATAACGCCAACCGCGCACAACACGCAGCTTGCCGTAAAAAAGCGTTTAACGATTTTGGTTTCCTTCCAGCCGCCAAGTTCAAAATGGTGGTGAATCGGCGTCATGCGGAAGATACGTTTGCCATGCGTCAAGCGGAAGTAAGTAACCTGCATAATTACGCTGGTTGCTTCCATAACGTAAATACCGCCCAGAATTACCAAAAGCAGCTCGGTATGCGTAAGCAGTGCCAGCGCCGCCACACCGCCGCCGATAGCCAGCGAGCCGGTATCACCCATAAATACTTTGGCAGGATAATGGTTAAACAGTAAAAAGCCAAGGCATGCGCCGCAAATTGCCAGCGCAAACACACTCAAATCAAAATGGCCGGTGTTGTAAGCAATAAAAGCATAAGCCACCGTTACCGGCACCGTAACGCTGGCTGCAAGCCCGTCAAGGCCGTCCGTAAGGTTTACGGCGTTGGTAGTGCCCACAAGCAGCAAAAATACCAGCACATAATACAGCCAGCCCAGCGGCAGCATGTATTCCGTACCCGGAATGGCAATGCTCAAATCGCCCTGTACATGGGTTTCAATATAATAAACATACGCGCCCGCCAGCACAAACTGCATAAAAAACTTCTGCGCAGCCGTCAGGCCAAGGTTGCGTTTCATTACTACCTTAATATAATCATCAACAAAACCAATCAGCGCGTGGCCAAAGGTCAGCAGCAGCGCAATGCACAGCGCCGGTGTAAAATTGCACCATACGGCAGCGGCAACAACAATCGCCAGCAGCATCATAATGCCGCCCATCGTCGGCGTGCCGCTTTTTTTCATGTGTTCCTTCGGGCCGCATTCGCGGATGCTCTGCCCAAAATTAAGCTTATGCAAAAGAGAAATAAAACTGCTGCCGGTTACGGCGCACACCAAAAACGCCGTAGCCAAAGCGCCTAAAAGGGTTATCATAAATCAATCAACACTCCGTAATTATTTTTTCAAAACAAGGTCAATCAAACCATCCACCTGCATGGAATGAGAACCTTTTAACAAAATTATATCATTATTACGCACTACGCCGCTTAAAATTTTTGCGGCTTCCGCGCGGTCCCTGCAAATAAAAGTTTTAACGCCGCCGTTTTGCGCCGCTTTGCCGATGTTTACAGCTTCTTCGCCGTAGGTAATCAGCACGTCAACGCCTTCGGCCGCCGCCATTTCGCCAACTTCCGCATGGGCGGATTGAGAAAGTGCGCCCAGTTCCAGCATATCGGCCAGCACGGCAACAGCCCTGCCGCCCTTGGCGGATTTTACGGCGTGCAGCGTTTTCAGCGCGCTTGCCATGGATGCGGGGCTGGCGTTATAAGCGTCGTTAATAACGGTAACAGCGCCGATTTGCACAAATTCCTGACGTTTGCCGGTAAGTTTTACATCTTTTAAAGCAGCTTTAACCTGCGCCAGCGGCACGTTAAAAGTTACCGTCACGCCGATTGCCGCCAGAGCGTTGTAAACATTATGCTCGCCCAAAAGCGGCAACACAATGTGTTCGCGCTCGCCGGTTCTGGCACAAACGCAGTCAAACTCGCTGCCGTCAGCATTTAAAACAACATTTTCCGCACGGACGTCAGCGCCGTCACCGCAGCCGTAAGTTACAGCCTGCGCCGCCGTTTTATCCGCCATAGCGCGCACAAAAGTGTCGTCGTTATTCAGCACGGCAAACTGCTGCGCCGTTAATCCTTCCACAATTTCGCCCTTGGCTTTAGCAATGTTTTCCATGCTGCCCAAAAGCTCCATATGCGTTTCGCCGACATTGGTAACAACGGCAACATCGGGGCTCGCAAGCTGGCACAGCGTACGGATCTGCCCCAAACCACGCATACCCATCTCAACAACGGCAATTTCCGTATCAGGTTTAATGTTCAGCAGCGTTTTAGGCAGGCCGATTTCGTTGTTAAAATTAGCCTCTGTTTTTACTACATTATATTTTACCGCAAGGCAGGCAGCAATTAAATCCTTGGTAGAAGTTTTGCCGTTGGAACCGGTAACCGCAACTACCTTCAAATTTTTCTGCTTGTCGCGCCATGCTTTGGCAATCAGCTGATATGCTTTTAAAGTATCGTCAACCTTAATAATAGCGGCATCTTGCGGCAAACCTGCAACCTCATGGCTGATAACCACGCCCGCAGCGCCCAGTTCCAGCGCTTTGGCGCAGTAATTATGCCCGTCAAAATTTTCGCCGCTTAAAGCCACAAACAGCTCGCCTGCTTTAATGCTGCGGCTGTCGGTGTTTACGCCGCAAAACTCAACATTCTGCGCATTTTCGCAGCTGCCGCCCGTTGCAGCCAGTATCTCCTGCAAATTCAGCATTTTATCACCTTTTGTTCTGCCAGTATTCCTGCACCACTTCGCGGTCGTCAAAGTGGATGGTTTCATGGCCGATAATCTGATAATTTTCGTGACCCTTGCCCGCAATCAAAACTACGTCGTTGTCGGCGGCATGCTCCAGCGCATAGTTAATTGCCTCGCGCCTGTCGCTTAAACGCACGCTGGTTTTACCTGCCGGAATATCTTTAAGGGCAGTTTCAATCTCGTCGATAATAAGTTCCGGGTCTTCCGTGCGCGGGTTATCGGAGGTAACAACCACGTTATCCGCCAAATCCAGCGCAATTTTGCCCATAATCGGGCGTTTTTTGTTATCGCGGTCGCCGCCGCAGCCAAATACAACCCACAGTTTGCCTTTGGTAATGCCGCGCGCCGTTTTCAGCACGTTTTCCAAACCGTCCGGCGTATGGGCGTAATCCACAATAACGGTGTAAGGCTGCCCTGCTTCCACAAGCTGGAAGCGCCCCGGCACACCGTCAAAGCCGTCCAGCACGTCAACAATAATTTTGGCGTCAATTTTTTCAGCCAGCATTGCGCCGACGGCGGACATTACATTATATACATTAAATTCGCCGGTAATTTTCAGCACCAAATCCATTTCACCGGCAGGGGTATGCAGCTTCAGCGCCATTTGTTTGGCCTGCACGTCAAAGCTGATAGGGTAAATATCGTAATCTTCGCTTTCGCCGTAAGTAATTACCGGCGCTTTGGTACGCCCGGCAATAATTTTGCTGCTGGGGTCGTCCATGTTCAGCACGGCAGTTTTATTAACCTTGTTGCCGTCCGTCAGATGCTCAAACAAAAGGCTTTTTGCATCCACATAGTTGGCAAAAGTTTTATGAAAGTCCAAATGGTCCTGCGTAATATTCGTCAGCACAGCCGTATCATATTCAATACCGGCAACGCGGTTCAGCGCCAAAGCATGGCTGGATACCTCCATAACCACGTAATCGCAGCCGCGCTGCTGCATTTTATATAAAGTTTTCTGCAAATCAACAACGTCCGGCGTGGTATTGTGCGAAACGGTTTCTTCGTCCTCAATCATGATATTGATGGTGCCAATCATGCCAACCTTGTAGCCTGCCTTACGCAGAATCAGGCGGATGATATTGGTCGTCGTCGTTTTTCCGTTAGTGCCGGTAACGCCAATCATGCGCATTTTTTTGCCGGGATAGTCAAAAAAATAAGGGGTCACAAGTTCCATGGCCCTTCTGGTATCGTTAACCTTAACCAGCGTCATACCTGCGGGGCAGTCCACAGCGTCTTCAACAATCGCCGCCACGGCGCCCTTTTCGTATGCCTGGTTCAAAAATTTATGCCCGTCCACCGTTGCGCCTTTCAGGCAGATGAACAAACTTCCCGGTACTACAACGCGGGAATCGGCAGTTATATCGGTAATGGTTTTGCCTGCTTCGCCCGTAATTTCGGCATCGGGCAGCAGCTTCAGCAAATCCTGCAAACTCTTTTCCATTCGGATACCTCCAAAATTGAAACGGCAGCCTTAATATATTCAGGCTGCCTCCCATAAAATTTTATACTATTATATCACATCTTGCAAAAGAAGGCTATGTTTTTATTTTGCATAAGCATAACCATCATAAGCAATTTTACCTTTATCTGCTTTAACATAAATGTTGTTGCGCGCCACCTGCATGCCAAGCTGGTTTTCGGCAATATAGGTAATGCGTTCAGGCCCTTTCAGCTGCTCAACAACAATGCGCTCCTCGCTGTTTTCCAGCATCAAAACAGCCTCCTGCTGCTTTAACGCCACCAGCTCGTTGCTCTTGCTTATCAAACATTCGCTGCGCACAACGCACGCAAAATAAGTAGCAATTATAATAGTTGCCACCACAAAAACCCTGCGCCTCATCAGCTTGTAATTATGCTGCTTCGGTTTCTGCGCACGCACCATCTGCCTTTCGGTATATTGTTGTTCTTCATTTATTTCCCATGCGTATTCGTCATACTTTCTGGCTAACACGGTGCGTTCCTCCAATTATATAGTCAGCACTTTTCGGCATAACGCAGCCTTGCACTGCGCGCACGCGGATTTTCTTCAACTTCCGCTGCCGAAGGCACAATATTCCCAACTTTTTTCAGCTGCGGCTTTCTGCCGCAAACGCAGACCGGAAACTGCGGCGGGCAAATGCATCCCTTCGCAAGCTGCGCAAATGTCTGCTTAATAATTCTGTCCTCCAGCGAATGGAAGGTTATCACGCCAATCCTGCCGCCGGGTTTAAGCCTTGCCACAGCTTCTTCCATGGTCTTTTGCAAAATTCCCAGTTCGTTGTTTACTTCAATTCTCAGCGCCTGGAATGTACGTTTTGCCGGATGCGGCCCGTCCATTCTTGCACCTTTGGGTATTGCTTTTTTTATAATCTCCACCAGTTCAAAAGTGGTGGCAATATGCTTTGTTTTGCGCTCTGCCGCGATAAATTCCGCAATGCGCTTGCTCCAGCGTTCCTCACCGTAACGGTGGATAATATCCGCCAGCTCGGCTTCACTGTAATTATTGACGATGTATTCCGCATTCAGCCTGGCGCTTTTATCCATGCGCATATCCAGCGGCCCGTCGTGCATATACGAAAAACCGCGTTCCGGCGTATCCAGCTGATAGCTTGAAACACCCAAATCAAAAAAGATACCGTCAATCTGTTCTATATTAAGACTGTCCAGCACATTGCCGAAGTCCTTAAAATTGCTTTTTACGGTTGCTATTTTGCATTTGCACGGCGCTAATCGCTTTTGCGAAGCGGCAATAGCGTCCTCATCCTGGTCAATGCCAATCAGCATGCCGTTTTCATCAAGCTGCGAAGCAAAACCGAAGGAATGACCCGCGCCGCCCATTGTGCAGTCCACGTAAGTGCCGCTTTTATCGGTAATCAGCCACTTAACGCTTTCAGCAAGCAAAATGCTTGTATGCTTAAACTCGTTTGCCATGTCAGATACCTATATCCATATCGGCAAGCTGTGCTGCAACCGCATCGGCATCGTCAGCGTTGGCGTCATTGTATTCCTGCCAGCGTTCTGCCGACCAGATTTCTGCCCTGCTGCCCACACCGACAATAACGGCGTTTTTATCAAGCCCGGCAAAATCGCGCAGGTTGGCAGGCAACAGCACGCGCCCCTGCTTGTCGCATTCCATCTCGGCCGCGCCGCTGAAGAAAAACCTTGCAAAGGTACGCGCATTTTTATTGGTCATCGGCAAAGCATTAAGTTTAACTTCCAGTTTGTGCCATTCATCTTTATCATAAACAAAAAGGCAGCCATCCAATCCCTTACACAGGATAAACGTACCGCCAAGGTCATCGCGGAGCTTTGCGGGCATAAAGAGACGGCCTTTAGCGTCAATAGTATGCTGATATTCACCCATTAACATGATGGCATTCTCCTCCCCCTTTCCCCACTTTACACCATTATACCCCACTTAAAGTTAAAAAACAACCATTTTTTATAATCATTGGATAAATTTTCCTGTCCATTTTTAATGTCACAAAGATTTTTAACTAAAGTTACCCGCAGGCAACTTTTATTTTCCGCAAAGTATGGTATAATATAGAAGCCGAAGGGCAAAAAGTAAAAATATTTTGCATTTAATGCGTTAAGGAGGATTACTTAATATGCTTACTAAAGATACCGGCATCATCGACGCCGTTCAAAACCACCCCGAAATTCTGGAAGTTTTCGCTGAATACGGACTCGGCTGCGTAGGCTGCATGGCTTCCCATTTTGAAAGCATCGGTCAGGGCGCCGCTGCTCACGGCATTGACGTTGAAGCCTTCATCGCCGACTGCAACAAAGCAATCGAAGCCGCAAAAAAATAAAACCACGGCACAAAGCCATGGCGTAAAAATAAAAGCTGTTCCTGTTTTTGCAGGAGCAGCTTTTTGTTTTTATTTGGTTTTCATATCTTTAATGATAAGCGATACGGAAGGCTGCGTTATGCTGAACAAATCAGCCAAAAACACCTGCGTTAAATGCTCATCCTTATACAAGCGGTAAATTTCCGCGTTGCGTTCTTCCTTGCCATAAAACGGGTGCAGCTTAACCTCGCGCGTATCAACGCAAAAGCCACGGTCCGTTAAAACAACAACCCTTCTTGTACCGTCGGCACAGGTAATTTTCAGTTCCAACGCACGCCCGCCGCCTTCATTGCGCAGGTTAATATTGTAACTTTCAAGCTCGTCATCGCCGATTGCTTTTTTAAGAATCATCTGATTAATAGGAATATCTTTAATGTCCACCATATCACCTCGTATACATTGATATATTTATAAAGCCAAATTTTTTTATTGCTACTGCGCCCTACCAGCCTCTGTTCCGGCGTTCCAATATTTTAAGCGCCATTGTGTAAGCATTGCGAAGGGTTTTATTATTGCCAACAGCTTTTAATTTAGTATCTGCGCCCAAATCTGCACAAACATTTCCGTCAGCATCAATCACATAGCTTGCGCCGATAAAATACGCACTGCCATAAGTGTTAAACAAATACAGGCTAATGCCTGATACTGCGTTTTGCATATCCTCACCCTGCCGCAGCGAAGCTAAAAACTTCTGGTCGGTGTATTTTTCTTCGGCAAAAAAGGCAAGATAGTATTTGCCGTCCTTTCTAACGGTGTTTACACTGTCGCCGTCAAGGTAAAGCACGCCTACATCTGTTTTGCCTGCCTCCAGAAGCGTCTGCGCCAGCGTTGGCAAAGGCAGCATGCACAGCGCCGCAGCTGTAAGGCAGGTTGCCATTAGTCCTTTTAGTTTGCCCATGGTGTTTTACCGTTTATTTCTGTTCTGCGTTCTGCTGCATGGGGCTTAAGGCAAAGTCTGTCATTTTGTTTTCTTTGTTGAAGGCAAAGGTGATGCTTACAAGTTTTTCT
The DNA here is from genome assembly GCA_949295115.1 of uncultured Phascolarctobacterium sp. Classification (GTDB taxonomy): domain Bacteria; phylum Bacillota; class Negativicutes; order Acidaminococcales; family Acidaminococcaceae; genus Fusicatenibacter_A. The sequence goes on along the minus strand of CASFJU010000001.1, from coordinate 1,233 downwards.
TTGCTGAAAGAGCCTATGTAGGTTACGTAGTCTACGTTGTCATAACGCTGGAAGGAGTAGAATTTGCTTTCTTTTAATCTGCCGAAACGTTCCTGTACTTGTTTTTTTAATACGTCATAGGCCTGTTCTGTTACTTTGGCTTTTAAGGTGTCGTCAAAGCCGCTCGCAAACCGGTTGTAGGCAGGTGCTTCCAGAGTAAAAGCTGCTACAAAATTTTCTGCCGCGCGCTGTTCTTTGTTAAGGTCGCCGCCGTCTGCTGCAAAGCCTATGGCTGCTATGGCAAGGGTAAAAATTGTGGTAAGGGTTAAAATGAGTTTTTTCATGGTTCTTCCTTCTTTCTTAGTTTGCTATAAATAAAAGTTTTGCTATATATAGTTTAATATGCAGTTAGTTATAGTAATAAAGGCGGGTTTGTACCCGCCTTTATTAACTTTAGAACCCGTTTGCTGTTTATGCTGTTTTAAACAGTTACTTTGTTAAGTATTTTATTTGGCTGCTTCTGCCTGTGCTGCGCGTTCTGCCGCAAGTTTGGCATGGCGTTCCTGCTGTGCTTTAATTTTTGCTTCTTTGGCAGCTTGTTTCATTTCTTCTGCTTTTGCAAGTTTTGCTTCTTCTGCTCTTCTTGCATCTGCCTCTGCCTGTGCTTTTTTAATTTCAGCTACTTTTTCAGGAGATTTGCGGCCAAATTTCCAAGTTGCACCAATGCCGCCCATTACTTCGTCGCCGCTGGTAGATACGGACAGGCTCAGCATGAAGTCACGGTTCGGGTAATGGAAGAGGCCCAAAGCTGCGCCGGTTTCATCTCTGTACTGGCCAATGCCTACTGCTACTTCGGTCGGAGCGGCAGGATCATAACCCATGGTACGCAGGTTTGCAATTGCTGCTGCCATTGCGCCTACTTTATCAATGCGGTCTTCCAGTTCTCCAACGCGTTCAGCGGTTTGGTTAAGGCTTACGCCTTCGCCGCTCACAACGTCACCGCCGCCGATATAGCCGCCATCGCCAACGCTGATTTCATCGTGTTTAATGCTGGTGCCTTCTTCACCGCCTACGGTTACGCCGTCATTATTAATGGTGGTTTGGTTATCGCCAGTGCCGAAGATTGTATTATCCTCACCAAAGGTTGCGTTCCCGATAGTGCCACCACCTGCATTAATTACGCCATCGGTATTGATGTTGCCATCGCTCATAGTTACATCACCAATAGTGCCACCACCTGCATTAATTACGCCA